>NZ_JBMWDO010000001.1:13953-838647 GCF_049545475.1 Stenotrophomonas sp. NPDC077461 | reverse complement strand
CAAGCAGTCCGACTTCAACGGCACCAAGCTGCTGGACGGCTCGTTCTCCAGCCAGCTGTTCCAGGTCGGTGCCAACGCCGGCCAGGCCATCGCCATCGACAAGGTGGTGGACGCCAAGACCAACGCACTGGGCGGCGCGCAGTTCGCTACCGCCACCGTGGCCAAGGTGACCGGCGCCAACAACACCGACGTGGCCATCGATGCCTTCAGCATCACCGACAGCAAGGGCACCGAAGTCAAGTTCGACGCCCTGGACGTGAAGAGCGTCGGCACCGCCGCCCAGAACGAAGCGGCCGCCGGCAAGGCGCTGGCCACCCACATCAACGCCAAGATCGGCGAAACCGGCGTCTACGCCGAAGCCGATGCCACCGGCGCGGTGACCTTGACCTCGGTCAAGGACAGCGTGGACAAAGACGGCGTCGCGACGGTCTTCTCGACCGACGTGGACGGTGCCGGCACCGTCACTATGGGCACCAAGCAGTTTGCCGATGCGATCGACGTGTCCACCGTGAAGGGCGCCCAGCAGGCCCTGGAAATCGTCGACAAGGCCCTGGGTGCGATCAACAGCACCCGTGCCGACCTTGGCGCCATCCAGAACCGCTTCACCTCGGTGGTTGCCAACCTGCAGACCTCCACGGAGAACCTGTCCGCATCGCGCAGCCGCATCCGCGATACCGACTTCGCCAAGGAAACCGCAGAGCTGACCCGCACCCAGATCCTGCAGCAGGCCGGTACGGCCATGCTGGCCCAGGCCAACCAGGTGCCGCAGAACGTGCTCAGCCTGCTGCGCTGATCCACGCGTCCACGCCGCCGGCAACAGCCGGCGGCGCGGGCAAACCCCGAAACATCCGTTCAAACCTCACGCAGGAACGGGCCATGTCCATGCGCCGGATTCTCTCTCCCGGCAGCCACATCCCCGTGGACATGGCCCGCCCCTGCGGCAGAACCGTTATCAGCGCGGTTAGTTTGACTGAACATCCCGGGTGGCTTCGTCTCCCCCCGCTTTTTCAGTAGCCTGAGCCCTCCTCTACATTGGAGGAGGGTTTTTTACAGACCCCCGGCCGGACCGGTACTGCGTCCCGCCCCGATTCCCCTGCAAAGCGCGTGCCATTCTTCCGCGCCGAGCCGGTGGCACAACTCCTGCATCAACGTGGTTCTAAAGACCCGGCGGCTACGGCCGCTACATTCGTTGACGGCACGGCCACGCGGTATGACCGCGACGGCACACAGACAGGAGAAACAACGTGGCTGACTTTGGTTATGGTGGCATCGGTTCCGGACTGGACATTTCCGGCATGGTGGCCAGCCTGGTCGCGGCCGACCGCAAGCCGGCGGACAACGCCCTCAACCTGCAGCAGTCCAAGGCCAAGATGCAGCTGTCGGCGGTGGGCACGGTCAAGTCCGCGTTCGACCTGCTGACCAGCTCGCTCAAGACGCTCAAGGCCTCCACCGCCTTCGATGCCCGCCTGGTCAGCGCCACCAAGAGCGGCACCGACGACATCCTGACGGTCTCCAGCACCAACGCCGCGGCGACCGGCAACCACGAGATCAATGTCACCCAGTTGGCCACCGCCAACAAGTGGATCGCCGACACGTCGGTGTCCAAGACCAAGACCTTCGGCGCCGGAACCCTGACGCTGGATGTCGGCGTGGGTGACAAGAAGAAGACGCTGGAGATCCAGGTCGACGCCGATGACACCCTCAGCTCGATCCGCACCAAGATCGAAAAGGCCGGGCGCAGCCTGGGCGTGCAGTCCACCCTGATCGCCTCCGGCGACAACCAGTTCCTGTCCATCTCGCAGGAAAAAGCCGGTACCGCCAATGCCATCAAACTCAGCGCAGGGGCCGGCAACGCCGACCTGACCGCGCTGGCAGCCAGCCTGTCCGAGCGCACCCCGGCGGCAGACGCCAAGCTCACCATCGATGGCGTGGAGGTGGTGTCCAGCGAGAATACCGTCACCGACGTGGTGCCCGGCCTGACCCTCAACCTGAAGAAGACCGGCGCCAGCACCGTGACGGTCAGCACCGACGTGGCTGCCGCACGCAAGGTCATGCAGGACTTCGTGACGGCTTACAACGGCGCCATCAGCGCCATCAACACGGCCACCAAGTACGACATCGAGAACAAGGAGCCGTCGTCGCTGACCGGCGATGCGCAGATGCGCGGCGCCTCCAGCCAGCTGCGCGCGATGATGGGCGGCGTGCTCAAGGACCTGGCCGCCGCCGGCCTGGACCCGAAAACACTGGGGCTGCAGACCCGCGCCTACCCCAATGCCGATGGCAGCCTGGTGCTGGATGGTGCCAAGTTCGAAGCGGCCCTGGTCAACCAGGCCGGCGCGGTGCGCCAGGCCCTGACGGGCGATGATGGCGCGGCCGCCAAGCTGTTCAGCATGGTCGAGGGCTACACCAGCACCGCAGTGGGCAAGGAAGGTGCCTTCGTATCGCGCACCAAGAGCATCAACGCCACGCTCACCGACATCGACAAGCGTCGCAAGGCACTGGATGTGCGCATGACCGGCGTCGAAGAACGGTACAAGAAGCAGTTCCTGGCACTGGACGCGCTGATGGGCAAGATGAGCCAGACCATGAGCAGCCTGAGCAGCCAGTTGTCCCAGCTCACCGGTTGACCACGTCGCCCGCGTAGACCCACTCAAGTTGCGCGCGCCCGCTGCCGATATGGATAGCAACGCATCACCCGCCGCAGCACTCCACCCGGTGCCGCAGACCTCGCGAGGCATGCGGCCCCGCACGAAGGAGACATGATTGATGTACGGTTCGAACCGTCAATTCACCGAGCAGTACCGCCAGGTCGGCGTGCAGAGCGCGATCAGCGATGCCGATCCGCACAAGCTGGTGGCGCTGCTGCTGGCCGGCGCGCTGGAGCGCGTGCGGCTGGCCCAGGCCTGCCTGGAAGGCGGCGACCAGGCCCGCAAGGGCAAGGCGATCGGCGAAGTCTGCGCGATTGTCGGCCACCTCAACGGCTCGCTCGACCACGAGGCCGGCGGCGAAATCGCCGCCAACCTGTCGGCGCTGTATGACTACGTGATGCAGCGGCTGACCGAAGCCAATCTGCACAACGACCCGGACGCCCTGCGTGAATCGCTGGAGCTGCTGGGCGAGATCGACGCCGCCTGGAACGCGATCCCGCGCGACCAGCGGGTGCCTGCGCAGGCAGCGGTGTAATGGCTGACACCCTGCTCACGCTGGCGCACCTCAACGCCGAGCTCGACGCGCTGGAAACCGCGCTGCTGGCCGACGACCACGAGCGTGCCGGCGACTGTCTGGACAGGCTGCACCTCAACCAGGCGCGGTTCCTGGCCATGCCCGGTGCGCTGGACGACGTGGCTGGCCTGAGCGCCCTGGAGGGCCGTCAACAACGCATCATGGTAATGATGATGAGCCAGCGCGACGAAGCCGGCCGCCACGTGCGCCACGGCGCAAGCGCCAACCGCGCCGCCCATGCCTACCTCACCGCAGAGTCGCTGGCATGAACGACGAGCGCGCGGCAGCCATCCATCACCCGGCCGAAAGCGAGCTGTTCGATGAGACGCTGAGCTGCGAGGTCGCGCTGCCCGCCGAGTTCCGCCTGGGCACGGCGGTGATCCGTCCCGGCAGCGCCGAGACGCTGCTGCGCAGCGTGGCGCTGGTGGAAGACTCGCGCGGCGACGACGGGCACGACGAGCGTGGCGACGCCACCCTGCAGCTGCAGCGGCTGGAAGCCAAGCTCGACCTGACGATGGTGCTGCTGGGCCGCCTGGTCCGCCAGCAGACCCAGGACCTGCCCCTGCGCCCGCTGCGCTGGTCCCGGCGCGGCATCCGCCTGGAACTGGGCGTGCGCAGCGGCGCCAGCCCCGGTGCCCTCGGCGTGATCCGCCTGCAGCCGTGTGACTGGTTGCCCGACCACATCGATCTGCCGGTAGCGGTACTGGCCGAGGCGGCCAACGGCTCGGGGGCCCATTACCTCTGGCTGCGTTTCGAAGGGCTGAGCGATGGCCTGGAGATGGCGCTGGAGCGCCATCTGTTCCGCCTGCATCGCCGCCAGATCGCCGAAGCACGCCGTCTGCGCTGACCATACGGTCCCGACCGTTACCGATGGACCTTGGCGGTTTCACGCCACTCCGTTAAGGTGGCGCATCCCCCGCTTCCCTGCCTGCCTGTGCGCGTTCTCATCGTCGACGATCACACCCTGGTCCGCGCCGGCCTCGGCCGCCTGCTGCAGGGCTTTGCCGGCGTGGAGGTGGTCGCCGATGCCAGCAATGCAGAGCAGGCCCTGCAGATGGCCGTGCAGCATTCACCGGACGTGGTCCTGATGGACCTGTCCCTGCCCGGCCGTACCGGCCTGGAGGCGCTCAGCGACATCCTGCTGCGCGCGCCGGGCTCGCGGGTGGTGATGATGACCATGCATGACGATGCCGTGCACGTGCGCGATGCGCTTGATCGCGGTGCGGTCGGGTTCGTGGTCAAGGATGCCGCCCCGCAGGAACTGGAACTGGCCCTGCGCGCCGCACATGCCGGCCAGGTGTTCCTCAGCCCGCAGATCTCGGCCAAGATGCTCGCGCCGATGCTCGGCCGCGAGAAGCCGGTCGGCATTGCGGCGCTGTCGCCCCGCCAGCGCGAAATCCTGCGTCAGATCGGCAAGGGCGAAAGCAACAAGGAAATCGCGGCCGACCTCGGCATCAGCGTCAAGACCGTGGAAACCCACCGCGCCCGCATGATGGAGTCGTTGGGCTGCCGCCGCGCCAACGATCTGCTGCTGCTGGCCGCCCGCCACCAGCACGAACTGGAGTAGACCGGCGACGGCTCTCCGTCGCCAGGCGTCCTGCCCGCGTTCCCGCGTCGATTTATTGAACCAGCCTCCCCCCTTCCGCCTTGGCCAGAGCCCCCGGAACGGCACAGACAGCGTCAAATAACCCGACACTTGTCAGGAGAATCCCTACACGCTGTCGGGAGTTTGACGACCCCACTCAGGAACCCCCTGATTCCGGTGCTGCCGGAACAGAAGCAAGATGTGTTCCAGATCGCGCCGGGGAGTCGGCGCCGACGGGGAACGGACTTGAAAGCCAATCTTTCGACCCAGATGGGTCAGCAGCTTCACCTCACACCGCAACTGCTGCAGTCGATCCGACTGCTGCAGCTCAACGGCATGCAGCTTGAGCTGGAGATCCAGCGTGCGCTGGAGACCAACCCGCTGCTCGAACTGGACGAGGCCGCCGAAGAGCGTGCCGATACCACCGACGTCGCCGCCGCCACCCAGGACGTGGCCGCGTTCGACGAGCTGCCGGAAAGCTCGATGTGGGACGTGGCCGGCAGCAGCTGGCAGGACGGCGACGATGACCGCATGCAGCGTGTGGCCGCCGGCGAGTCCAGCGACCCCCAGCTGCGCGCCCTGCAGCGGCTGTCGCTGGAGCTGGCACCGCGCGAACTGGCCGTGGCCGCCTTCTGGCTGGAACACTGCGACGATGCCGGCTACCTGGACGCACCTCTCGCACAGCTGCAACTGCTGGCCAGCGCACTCTGCGACGTGGATGCCGAGGGGGTCGAAGCGGTCCGCCAGTACATCCTGCACGGCGACCCGGTCGGCCTGGCTGCACAGGACCTGCACGAGTGCCTGTGCGTGCAGCTGCGCGCCCTGCCCGGCCGCGTGCCGGCCCGGCACCTGGCCCTGCGCGTGCTCGATGAGGGCCTGGTCACCCTGGCGACCCACGACTACGCCGCGCTGGCGCGCGAACTGGACGCGGAGATCGCCGACATCCACGAAGCGGTACGCCTGATCCTCTCGCTGCAGCCGCGCCCGGGCGAAAGCCTGCTGCCGGATACCAACGGCGCGGTCATCCCCGACGTCGTCGCCTGGCATGCCGACGGGCAGTGGCGCGTGGCCCTCAACCCGGCCACCAGCCGCCGCCTGAGCATCAACCCGCACTACGAACAGGCACTGGGCGAGGCCGGCGACGGCGCCCAGCCGCTGCGCGACATGCTGCAGGAAGCCCGCTGGCTGACCCGCGGCCTGTCCATGCGCTACGACACCCTGCTGCGCACCGCACGGGTGATCATCGAGCGCCAGGCCGGCTTCCTGACCCGCGGCGAAGAGGCGATGGCGCCGCTGACCCTGAAGGAAGTGGCCGATGCGATCGGCATGCACGAATCCACGGTATCGCGCATCACCACCGGCAAGTACCTGCAGACCCCGCGTGGCACGCTGGAGCTGAAGCACTTCTTCGCGGTACGGCTGGAAGGCGCCAGCGTCTCCGGGCAGGCGGTAAAGGCGATGGTCCGGCGCCTGATCGACGCCGAACCGGCCGGCCGGCCGCTGGCCGACGAGGCCATCGCCGGCCTGCTGTCGCGCCAAGGCGTGAACATCGCCCGCCGTACCGTTGCAAAATACCGCGAACAACTGGACATCGCCCCGGCGCGTGAACGTCGCCGGGCCAATGCCAGGGCTCCGCAGCTGGCCCGGGTGGGCTGAAGGAATGAACGACATGAACAAGCTCACCGTCCTGCTGGTCGACGACCACGAGGGCTTCATCAACGCCGCCATGCGCCACTTCCGCAAGGTCGACTGGCTGGACGTGATCGGCAGCGCCGGCAATGGCCTGGAGGCCATCGAGCGCTCCGAGTCGTTGCGCCCGAAGGTGGTGCTGATGGACCTGGCCATGCCCGAAATGGGCGGCCTGCAGGCCACCCGCCTGATCAAGTCGCAGGACGACGCACCGTACATCGTCATCGCCAGCCACTTCGATGACGCCGAACACCGTGAACACGCGCTGCGCGCCGGCGCCGACAACTTCGTCAGCAAGCTGTCCTACATCCAGGAAGTCATGCCGATCCTGGAAGGCCTGAAGGGGAATGGATCATGAGTGAGTCGCGCATCCTGGTACTGGACAACGACGCCGTCCGCGCCGAACGCACCGTCGCCCTGCTGGAATTCATGGACTTCAACCCGCGCTGGGTGGCCGACGCGGCTGACATCGACACCGCCCGCCACCGCCAGAACGACTGGATGGCGGTGATCGTCGGTGCGCTGGACGCCAATGAGCGCAGCGACGCCCTGTTCGCCTGGCTGGGGCGCAGCTCGCTGCCGCCGCCGGTGATGCTGATCGATGGGGATACCACCGCATTCGCCCGGCAGCACGGCCTGCACGAAGCCACTGTGTGGCCGCTGGAAGCACCGCTGCGCCATGCGCAGATGGAAGGCCTGCTGCGCCGCGCCAGCCTCAAGCGCCTCGATGCCGAGCACCAGGCCGGTGCCGTGCAGGAACAGGGCCCGACCGGCGACGGCGCTGCCGTGAGTGCGTTGCGCCAGATGATCGACCAGGTGGCCGCGTTCGACACCACCGTGCTGGTGCTGGGCGAATCGGGTACCGGCAAGGAAGTGGTCTCGCGTTCGATCCACCAGCGCTCGCCGCGCCGCGATGGTCCGTTCGTGGCCATCAACTGCGGTGCGATCCCGGCCGACCTGCTCGAGAGCGAACTGTTCGGTCACGAAAAAGGCGCGTTCACCGGTGCGCTGAGCGCGCGCAAGGGTCGGTTCGAGATGGCCGAGGGCGGCACCCTGCTGCTCGACGAGATCGGCGACATGAGCCTGCCGATGCAGGTCAAGCTGCTTCGCGTGCTGCAGGAGCGCAGTTTCGAGCGCGTCGGTGGCAACCAGACCATCCGCTGCAATGTGCGGGTGATCGCCGCCACCCATCGCGACTTGGAGTCACGCATCGCCGACGGCAAGTTCCGCGAGGATCTGTTCTACCGTCTCAACGTGTTTCCGATCGACGTGCCGGCACTCCGTGAGCGCAGCGAGGACCTGCCGGCGCTGGTCACCACCATCGCCGGTCAGCTGGCCCGTACCGGCCGCGGTGAAGTGCGCTTCAGCGCCGAGGCCCTGCAGGCGCTGGCCAGCTACGAGTGGCCGGGCAACGTGCGCGAGCTGACCAACCTGGTCGAGCGCCTGGCCGTGCTGCATCCGGGCGGCAACGTGCGCGTGCAGGACCTGCCCGCCCGCTACCGCGGCGACTTCAGCCCGGCCGCCGTTCCCGCCGCCGCGCCGGCGCCGGCAGCGGACGAACGTCTGGACCTGCGCAGCTTCTCCTTCCATACCCCGGCACCGGGCAATACCGCGCCGCTGGAGAACAGCATCGGGCCGGTCACCCGTGCGCCGGCCCTGCCCGACGCCGGACTGGACCTGCGCAACCACATGGCCAACATCGAACTGAACCTCATCAACGAAGCCTTGGAGCGCACCCAGGGCGTGGTTGCCCACGCCGCCCAGCTGCTCGGCCTGCGCCGCACCACGCTGGTGGAGAAGCTGCGCAAGTACGGTATCGAGCGCGACCACACCGAACTGGCCAGCTGACCCACCGACGGTCACCGCACCCTTGAAGCCCGGGCCCGTCCCGGGCTTCTGCGTTCCGGCGCCATCGCGAGGCCTCACGGGGGTGCCCGCCGGTTTTCCGACGCCGGGCATCCGACGCCGGTCACCGCGCCATCGCGCCGGAGCGACATTCCGTCGCACCGCCACGACCCGTCACGGGAGATCAACGCCGCGCTGAATGCGTAAGTGCCCGCCACCACGACAAAACTGAACCAATGGCCGGTTTCGGCACGGGGCTTGCAACGTATTCACTCGAAACCCCATCCCCAGATTCGGAACGTTCCAGATGTCGCACTCCGTTACCTCCGTCCTTTCCCAGATCCGTTCCTTCCAGACCCAGATGGGTCAGTCGGCCGTCAGTCCGCTGACGGAAGCGCCGAAGAGCAATGCCATCCAGGGGCTGGTATCGCCGCAGGAAGTCCAGGGCCCGAGCTTCACCGAAACGCTGCGTGGCGCCATCGCCGGCGTCAACGACGCACAGCAGAAATCCGGCGCCCTGGCCAAGGCCTTCGAGCTGGGCGATCCCAGCGCCGACCTTGCCAAGGTCATGGTCGCCTCGCAGCAGTCCCAGATCGCCTTCCGCGCCACCGTGGAAGTCCGCAACCGTCTCGTCCAGGCTTACCAGGACGTGATGAACATGCCGCTGTAAGGATAGAAACGCATGGCCCTGTCGCTTACCAAGGAATCCCTGAACGCCGAGAAGGCGGGCCAGTGGTTCGACCGGCTGCAAAGCCTGCAGATCACCCGTCGGCTCGGACTGATGGCGATGATCGCCGTGGCCGTGGCGGCAGGTCTGTTCGTGTTCTTCTGGTCGCAGAAGCCCGGCATGGTGCCGCTGTACACCGGGCTGGACCAGAAGGCCACCGCCGAAGCCACCGACCTGCTGCGCGCCGCGCAGATTCCGTTCGAGCTGGATGCCGCCACCGGCGGCATCACCGTGCCGGAAAAGAACCTGCACGATGCCCGACTGAAGCTGGCCGGCTCCGGGCTCACCGACAGCGGCCGGCTCGGCTTCGAGCTGATGGAACGCGATCCGGGCTTCGGCGTCAGCCAGTTCATGGAGAACGCCCGCTACCAGCATTCGCTGGAAACCGAGCTGTCGCGCACCATCAACACCCTGCGCCCGGTGCGCGATTCGCGCGTGCACCTGGCCATTCCCAAGCCGAGCGCCTTCACCCGCCAGCGCGATGTGGCCAGTGCCTCGGTGGTGCTGGAACTGCGTGGCGGCCAGCAGCTTGAGCGGGGGCAGATCGATGCCATCGTGCACATGGTCGCCGCCAGCATCCCCGACCTGGCGCCGGAACGGGTGACGGTGGTGGACCAGAGCGGCCGGATGCTGAGCGTGTCCGATCCGAACAGCGATGCGGCGATGAATGCCGCGCAGTTCGAACAGGTGCGCCGCCAGGAAACCTCGTTCAACCAGCGCATCCGCGAACTGCTGGAGCCGATGACCGGCCCGGGCCGGGTCAATCCGGAAGTCAGCGTGGACATGGACTTCTCGGTCATCGAAGAGGCCCGCGAGCTGTACAACGGCGAGCCGCAGAAACTGCGCAGCGAACAACTGAGCGAAAACAGCAGCAACGTGCCGGGGCCGCAGGGCATTCCGGGCGCCACCAGCAACACCCCGCCGGGACCGGCGGCGGCACCGGCCACCGCACAGGCACCGACCGAGTCGTCCAAGAACGCGACCCGCAACTACGAGCTGGACCGCACCCTGCAGCACACCCGCCAGCCGGCCGGCCGGATCAAGCGCGTGTCGGTGGCCGTGCTGCTGGACAACGTGCCGCGCGCCGGCGCCAACGGCAAAACCACCGAGCAGCCGCTGTCGGCGGCCGAGCTGACCCGCGTTGAAGCCCTGGTCAAGCAGGCGGTCGGCTTTGATGCCGAGCGTGGCGACACCGTATCGGTGATGAACGCGCCCTTCGTCCGTGAGGTCACCCCGGTCGAGGGCCCGAAGTGGTGGGAACTGCCCCAGGTGCAGGACGGCCTGCGTCTGCTGCTCGGCGCGATCGTGGTGCTGGCGCTGGTGTTCGGCGTGCTGCGCCCGGCGCTGCGCTCGATCACCGGCACGGCCAGCAAGCCGGATGAAGACGAACTGGAACCGCATGGCGCCGACGTACACCTGGTCGAGGACGGCGATGCGCTGCCCGCGCTGGGCAACGATCGCAACCACGCGGGCGGACATGAAACGCTGGCATTGCCGGTGGACTCCTACGAGGAACGACTGCGCATGGCGCGTGAAGCTGTAAAGACCGATTCCAAGCGTGTGGCGCAGGTCGTCAAAGGCTGGGTGGCCAATGACTGACGCCCCTCCCCTGACCGGTGTGCAGCGCGCCGCCGTGCTGCTGCTGTCGCTGGGCGAACTGGACGCAGCCGAAGTGCTGCGCCACATGGAACCCAAGGAAGTGCAGAAGATCGGTATCGCGATGGCGACGATGACCGATATCACCCGTGAGCAGGTCGAGCGCGTGATGGATCAGTTCGGCAGCGAGCTGGGCTCCAAGACCTCGCTCGGTGTCGGGTCGGACGACTACATCCGCAACATGCTGGTGCAGGCACTGGGCAGCGAGAAGGCCGGCAATCTGATCGACCGCATCCTGCTCGGCCGCAACACCACCGGCCTGGACGCGCTGAAGTGGATGGACCCGCGTGCCGTGGCCGACCTGGTGCGCAACGAACACCCGCAGATCATCGCGATCGTGATGGCGCACCTGGAAACCGACCAGGCCGCCGACGCGCTCAAGCTGCTGCCCGACCGTACCCGGGTGGATGTGCTGCTGCGCATCGCCACCCTGGACGGCATTCCGCCGAACGCGCTCAACGAACTCAACGAGATCATGGAGCGCCAGTTCGCCGGCAACCAGAACCTGAAGTCGTCCAACATCGGCGGCGTCCAGTGCGCCGCCAACATCCTCAACTTCATGGACAGCGGCCAGGACCAGGCGATTCTCGGCGAGATCGCGCGCATCGACGCGCCGCTGTCCGGGCGCATCCAGGACCTGATGTTCGTGTTCGACGACCTGGTGGACCTGGAAGACCGCGAACTGCAGCTGGTGCTGCGTGAAGTCAGCGGCGAGCGCCTGGGCCTGGCCCTGCGCGGCGCCGACATCAAGGTGCGCGACAAGATCACCCGCAACATGTCCCAGCGTGCCGCCGAGATCCTGCTCGAAGACATGGAAGCCCGTGGCCCGGTGCGCCTGTCGGATGTGGAAACCGCGCAGCGCGAGATCCTGGCGATCGTCAAACGCATGGCCGATGAAGGCACCGTCACCATCGGCGGCAACGCGGAGGCGATGCTGTGAACAACGCCGTGCGCTGGCTCGCCCCGGACCTGCTGGCGGTTCCCGAACCGCCGGTGGAGGAGACCGTCGAACTCACCGGGCCCGATCCGGAGCACGAACCGGAGCCGGTCCTGCAGTTGCCGACGCTGGAGGAGATCCAACAGATCCAGGACGAGGCCGAGAAGGACGGCTTCGAGCGCGGCCACGCCGACGGGCAGGCCCAGGGCCAGGCCGAAGTGCGCCGCCTGGCGGCGCAGATCGAAGGCATCCTCGACAACTTCAGCCGGCCGCTGGTGCGGCTGGAGAATGAAGTGGTGGCCGCGCTCGGCGAACTTGCGGTCCGCATTGCCGGCACGCTCGTCGGGCGTGCCTATGAGGCCGACCCGGCGCTGCTCGCGCAACTGGTCGGCGAAGCCATCGATGCGGTCGGCGGGGCCACGCGCGAGGTGGAAGTGCGCCTGCACCCGGACGATATCGCCGCCTTGACCCCGCTGCTGCAGCTGGCCCCGCACCAGCGGCTCAGCCCGGACCTCAGCCTGAGCCGCGGCGATCTGCGCGTCCATGCCGAGGCCGTGCGCATCGACGGCACCCTGGAAGCCCGCCTGCGCGGCGCGCTCGATGCGGTGATCCGCAAGGCTGGAGCCAGCGCATGAGTACCGACACCGTTCCCGCGCCCGCCGCCGACTGGGCCGCCGCGCGCAACCTGCGGCTGGCCGCTCGGCTGGACGGCATCCAGCCCGATACCGCGCACGGGCGCGGCCTCATCCGCGAAGGCGTGCTGCGCCGCGCGGTGGGCCTGACCCTGGAAGCGGTGGGCTGCGAATCGCCGCTGGGCGCCAGCTGCAAGGTCGAAGTCATGGACGGCGGCTGGGTGGATGCCGAAGTGGTCGGCTTCGCCGGCGAACGCACCTATCTGATGCCCAGCGCCGAGCTGCACGGCCTGCTGCCGAATGCCCGCGTGATCCCTGCACTGGGACGGGGTGGCGTGGAAGTGGGCGAAGGCCTGCTCGGACGCGTCATCGACAGCGACGGCGTGCCGCTGGACGGCAAGGGCCCGATCCGTGCCGAAGGTACCGTGGGCATGGCCGGCGTCTCGATCAACCCGCTGGCGCGCGAGCCGATCACCCAGCCGCTGGACGTCGGCGTCCGCGCCATCAACGCGCTGCTGCCGATCGGCCGTGGCCAGCGCGTGGGTCTGTTCGCCGGCTCCGGCGTGGGCAAATCCACCCTGCTGGGCATGATGACCCGCTACACCGCCGCTGACGTGATCGTGGTTGGCCTGATCGGCGAGCGTGGCCGCGAAGTGCGCGACTTTGTCGAAACCACGCTTGGCGAAGAGGGGCTGCGCCGCGCCGTGGTCGTGGCCAGCCCGGCCGACCGGCCTCCGCTCGCCCGTCTGCACGGCGCCTACCGCGCCACCGCCATTGCCGAGTGGTTCCGCGACCAGGGCCTGAATGTCCTGCTGCTGATGGATTCACTGACCCGCTTCGCGCAGGCCCAGCGTGAGATCGGCCTGTCGGTCGGTGAGCCGCCGACCACACGCGGCTACCCGCCGTCGGTGTTCGCCAAGCTGCCGGCCCTGGTCGAGCGCGCCGGCAATGGTGCCAAGGGGCGCGGCTCGATCACCGCGTTCTACACCGTGCTGACCGAAGGCGATGATCCGCAGGACCCGATCGCCGATGCGGCGCGTGCCATTCTCGACGGCCACATCCTGCTCTCGCGCCGCGTCGCCGACAGCGGTCTGTACCCGGCCATCGACGTGGAGTCCTCGGTCAGCCGCGTGGTCACGGAAATCGCCGATGAACCGTGGCGCCTGCGCATCCGCAAGCTCAAGCGTCTGATCTCGGCGTACTCGACCAACCGCGACCTGATCGCCATCGGCGCCTATCAGCGCGGCAACGACCCCGCTACCGACGAAGCACTGGAACGCTGGTCGGACATCGTTGAATTCCTCGGCCAGGACGTCGGCAAGGCAGCCGACCTGCCGCACAGCCAGGCCGCACTGAAGCGGCTGGTGGAACCAGAGACTTAAGCCATGATCCAGTCCAAGCGAATCGACCCCCTGCTCAAGCGCGCCCAGGACCACGAAGACGAGGTCGCCCGTGATCTGGCCGAGCGCCAGCGCATGCTCGACACCCATCTGTCGCGCCTGGACGAACTGCGTCGCTACGCCGAGGAATACGCCAGCGCCCAGATGGCGGCCACCAGTCCGGCCCAGCTGATGAACCGCCGCGCCTTCCTGGACCGCCTGGACAGCGCCGTCGCGCAGCAGCGCCAGACCGTGGACACCAACCGCGAGAAGGTCGAGGCCGAGCGCGCACGCCTGGTCCTGGCCAGCCGCGACAAGCAGGTGCTGGAACAGCTGGCCGCCAGCTACCGGGCGCAGGAAAAAGTGCTGACCGACCGCCGCGACCAGCGCGAGATGGATGACATCGGCGCGCGCCGCAGCCGCCAGGCGCAGCGCGGCGACGGCGACAACGGAGGCACGCCGTGACGCCCGCCTCCGTGCTCGGCGGAAGCCCCGCCACCGCCACCGCCGGCAAGAGCGGTGGCACCCCGCGCAGCGGGACCGGTGACGGTGACGCGCGCCGGGACTTTGACACCCTGCTCAAGAACGACGCGGGCAGCGCCAAGCGCGTCGGCGCCAGCGACGGCAAGCCCGCGCCAGCCACGCCGACGGCCGACGACGGACGCGGCACCGGCGCCGACCGCCCCACACGCGGCAGCCGCGAGACGACTCCCCCGACCGACGGCGACACCGCCAGCGAGGCGACCGCCAGCACCCCGTCGACGCCTGATGCGCAGGACAGCACCGACCCGGCTGACACCGCACCGTGGCCACCGCCCGGGCTGGCCGGCCTGGCGCTGGCCGGCGTCGAGCCGCAGCCCAGCGTCCCGCCGCCGACCACGACGGCCACCACCGCCCTGCCCGGCGCCGTGGTGGCACCTGCAGCGGCAACGGGGGCCCCGACCGGCCCTCTCGCCGTGCCTGCCGATGCCGGCACCGGTCCAGCCGCGCTGCTGCTCCCGGTTGATGCCGAGCCGACCCCCGACGCGGAACTGTTGAAGACCGTTACCGATGCGATCACCGCCGCTGGCGACGGAGCCGATGCGCCGCCGACGCCCCTCCTGCACGCGCTCAATGCTGCGGCCGAGCTGAAGACCTCAGCCCCCGCGGCCCCCTTCACCGGGGCGCCGACGGCCACCCCCCACCTGGGCGGGGACGACTTCGAAGACGCTGTCGGCGCACGCATCGGCTGGCTGGCCGACCAGAAGATCGGTCACGCGCACATCAGGATCACCCCGGACGACCTGGGCCCGATCGACGTACGTCTGCACCTCGACGGCGACAAGGTGCATGCGTCCTTCACCAGTGCGCACGCCGACGTCCGCCACGCGCTGGAAAGCAGCCTGCCGCGCCTGCGCGAGATGCTCAACGAGCAGGGCTTCCAGCTGGGCAACGCCGACGTGGGCCAGCAGCAGACCGCCCAGGACGGCAAGGCGGGCGACGGTCGCTCCGGCCTCGCTGGTGACGACGGCGAACCGTCACTGGCGGACGCCACCGTTTCCCCGGCGCAGCTGATGCGCCAGCGTGGGCTGGTCGACGCCTACGCGTGAGGCGTATGCGTACCGGCCAACGGCCGGTGCGCACCCCGTCAATTTTCCGGCGACCGCAGCCGGGGCCATTCAGGCACAGCGTTTGCATGTAGCCAGGAAGCAATCCAATGGAGCTTCCCCCCGTGGCCGCAGCCGCCGACAAAACCAAGAAATCCGCCGAAAAGGACAAGGCCGCCAAGCCGCGCAGTCCGCTTCTGATCACCGCCCTGGTTGCGGTGCTCGCCGCCGGTGCCGCCGGCGGTGGTGTGTGGTACTTCACCCAGTCCAAGCACGACGAAAAGCCGGCCAAGGCCACCGCCAGCAAGGGCGTGCCGGCCCCGGCGCAGTACTTCGGCCTGGAGCCGCCGTTCGTGGTCAACCTCAACGGGTCCTTCGACGGTCCGCGCTACCTGCAGGTGGAGGTGCAGCTGATGACCCGCGATCCGGCCGCGATGGAAGCGATCAAGGTTCACGCCCCGGCCATCCGCGCCAAGCTGCTGATGCTGTTCTCGCAGGTCGAGCCGGCGCAGATCGCCGACCGCGCCGGCAAGGAGCGCCTGCAGGCCGATTCGCTGGCCGAAGTGCAGAAGCTGCTCAAGGCCGAGACCGGGACCAAGGGCGTGGACGAACTGCTGTTCACCAGTTTCGTGACCCAGTAAGGGCATGCCATGAATGACCTGCTTTCCCAGGACGAGATCGATGCCCTGCTGCACGGCGTGGACTCCGGTGCGGTGGAAACCGATATCGACGCAGCGCCCCCCGGCGAGGCGCGCTCCTACGATTTCGCCAGCCAGGACCGCATCATCCGCGGTCGCATGCCGACCCTGGAGATGGTCAACGAGCGCTTCGCCCGCCTGTGGCGGATCGGCCTGTTCAACCTGATCCGGCGTTCCGCCGAGCTGTCGGTGCGCGGCATCGAGCTGATCAAGTTCAACGATTACATGCACTCGCTCTACGTGCCGACCAATCTGAACCTGATCCGCTTCAAACCCCTGCGTGGTACCGGGCTGATCGTGTTCGAGCCGACCCTGGTGTTCGCCATCGTCGACAACTTCTTCGGCGGCGACGGGCGTTACCCGACCCGTATCGAAGGGCGTGAATTCACTGCCACGGAAATGCGGGTCATCCACCTGCTGCTCAAGCAGACCTTCGCCGACCTGCAGGAAGCATGGGCGCCGGTGATGGACGTCGAGCTGGAGTACATCAACTCCGAGATCAACCCGCACTTCGCCAACATCGTGACGCCGCGCGAGTACGTGGTGGTCTGCCGGCTGCACGTCGAACTCGACGGCGGCGGCGGCGACATCCACGTCACCCTGCCCTACTCGATGCTCGAACCGATCCGCGAGCTGCTCGACGCCGGCATCCAGAGCGACCGCAACGACCGCGATGCCAGCTGGGGCGTGATGCTGCGCGAACAGCTCAACATCGCCGAAGTCACCCTGTCCAGCGTGCTGGCCAGCAAGCGCATGAGCCTGCGCGAACTGACCCGCCTGAAGATCGGCGACATCCTCCCGATCGAGCTGCCGGCGCAGGTGCCGGTGTGCGTGGAGAACATCCCGGTGTTCACCGGCGAGTTCGGCATCGCCAACGGCAGCAACGCAGTGAAGATCACCGCCACCCACCCCCCGGGCGTCCGCCCGCGCGTTCCCGTAATCCAGGAAGACCCGCAATGAACGACATCGACACCAACGCGCCGGCACCGGCCCAGTTCACCAACCTGCAGTCCGACGAGATCCCCGGCAGCACCGACCTCAACCTGGATGTGATCCTCGATGTGCCGGTCACGCTGTCATTGGAAGTGGGTCGCGCGCGCCTGCCGATCCGCAACCTCCTGCAGCTCAACCAGGGCTCGGTGGTGGAACTGGAGCGTGGTGCCGGCGAGTCGCTGGACGTCTTCGTCAACGGCACCCTGATCGCCCACGGCGAAGTGGTGGTCATCAACGATCGCTTCGGCGTGCGCCTGACCGACGTGGTCAGCCCGAGCGAGCGGATCCGGAGACTGCGTTGAGCGCCTGGGCGCTGATCGCCGCCGGCACCACCACCGCCAAGGTGGGCCAGCACGCCGCTGCCGCACCGAGCATGTTCGGTGCCGTGCTGGCGCTGCTGGCGGTGCTGGCCCTGATCGTCGGCCTGGGCTGGGTGCTCAGGCGCATGCCGGGCAGCGGCTTCCGCCCTGCCGAAGGCCTGCGCGTGGTGGCCAGCCTGACCGTCGGCGCCAAGGAGCGCGTGGTGGTCGTGGAGGTCAACGGCGAGCAGTTGCTGCTCGGCGTCACCGCCGGTGGCATCAACGCCCTTCACCGCCTGCCCGAACCGTTGCCGACGCCTGCCCCGGCGCGGCTGCCGGACTTCAAACACTTGCCGAATTTCGCGCAGATGCTGCAACAGCGGCTGCGCAAGGACTCCTGACATGCGTGGCCCTCGTAACCCCTGGACCCATTACCTGCCCCTGCTGATGCTGCTGGCGCTGTGCGCGCTGCCGGCACTGGCCTGGGCCGCCCCCGGCCTGCCCGGCACGCCGGCGCTGCCGGACGTGAACGTCGGCAAGATCGGCGGCCAGCCGGTGAGCCTGCCGCTGCAGACGCTGCTGCTGATGACGGCGATCACGCTGATTCCGTCGATGCTGCTGGTGTTGACCGCTTTCACCCGCATCATCATCGTGCTGGGTCTGCTGCGCCAGGCACTGGGCACCGGGCAGACCCCGTCCAACCAGGTGCTGCTCGGCCTGGCCCTGTTCCTGACTGCAATGGTGATGCTGCCGGTGTGGCAGAAGGCCTGGGGCAGTGGCATGGCGCCCTACCTCAACGGTGAGATCGACTTCCAGACCGCCTGGACGCTGACCACCCAGCCGCTGCGCGCCTTCATGCTGGCGCAGATCCGCGAGACCGACCTGATGACCTTCGCCGGCATGGCCGGCCACGGCACCTACGCCAGCCCGGATGCGATTCCGTTCCCGGTGCTGGTGGCCTCGTTCGTCACCAGCGAGCTGAAGACCGCCTTCGAGATCGGCTTCCTGATTTTCATTCCGTTCGTGATCATCGATCTGGTCGTGGCCAGCGTGCTGATGTCGATGGGCATGATGATGCTGTCGCCCATGCTGGTCTCGGCCCCGTTCAAGATCCTGCTGTTCGTGCTGGTCGACGGCTGGGTCCTGGTGGTCGGCACGCTTGCCGCCAGCTTCAACGCGGTCTGAGGTCGCCATGACGCCCGAACTTGCCCTTACCGAACTGCGCGGTGGCCTGATCACCGTGCTGTGGGTTGCCGGCCCGCTGCTGCTCACCGTGCTGATCGTCGGCGTGGTGGTCGGCGTGGTGCAGGCCGCCACCCAGCTCAACGAGCCCACTATCGCCTTCGTGGCCAAGGCCGCCGCGCTGACCGCCGTCCTGTTCGCGCTCGGCAGCCTGCTGATCGGCCACCTGGTGGAATACACCACGCTGCTGTTCCAGCGCATTCCCCACCTCATCGGCTAGGCAGGCACGCACGATGGATTCGGCCACTCAGATGGCTGCCGAAGGCCTGCAGGCCTTCGGCATGATCGGCACCATCCTGTGGACCATGCTGCGCATCGGCGCGATGGTCATGGCGATGCCATTGATCGGTACCCGCGCGGTGCCGCAACGGGTGCGGGTGATGCTGGCCGGTGCGCTGGCCATCGCCCTGTCGCCGATGCTGCCGCCCGTGCCAGCCTGGACCGGGTTCGACGCCGCCACCGTATTGAGCATCGCGCGCGAACTGGCCATCGGCGTGTCGATCGGCTTCCTGCTGCGGTTGGTGTTCGAGGCCGGGGCGATGGCCGGCGAACTGGTCGCCCAAGGCACCGGCCTGGCGTTCGCGCAGATGAGCGATCCGCTGCGCGGCGGCAGCTCCGGCGTGATCGGACAATGGTTCTACCTGCTGTTCGGCCTGCTGTTTTTCACCTCCAACGGGCACCTCGCGCTGATCTCGCTGCTGATGGACAGTTACAAAGCCGTGCCGATCGGTGCCGAGCTGCCCAATGTCGATGCGTTTCTCAGTGCCGCCCCGACCTTTCTGCTGCAGGTGTTCCGCGGCGCGCTGACCCTGGCCCTGCCGCTCACCGTGGCGATGCTGGCGGTCAACCTGGCCTTCGGTGTGCTGGCCCGGGCGGCGCCGGCGCTCAACCCGATCCAGCTTGGCCTGCCGGTGGCCCTGCTGCTCGGCCTGTTCCTGCTGACCGTGCTGGCCGGTGAAATGGGCCCGCCGGTGCAGCGCCTGTTCGACGCCGCGTTCCAGGCTGCCGACGGCGTGACGCACTGAGCCGGGGCGCGATGCACGTTCCGTCACGGATTCGTGCTGCGGCTCTTGCGAGACCCCCCGGGCATCGCGGTAGTCTTCACGGGTAGCGTTCGTTTCATCGGAGTCATGGGGAGACTGCCGGTGAGGGTGCCATTGCGCATCCTCGGTGATCACGGCGGTGTACGCCATGCCATCGCATTCGTGCAGGCCAGGGAGAGTCACCCATGCTCGTCGGCAGCTACGCCCCGTCCCTCGTACTGATCTCGCTCCTGGTCGCCGTGATGGCGTCCTTCACCGCGCTGGACATGGCCGCACGGGTCACCACCGCGCCGAGCCGGCGCCAGACCGCGCTCTGGCTCGCCGGCGGGGGATGTGCGATGGGGCTCGGCATCTGGTCGATGCACTTCATCGGCATGCTGGCCTTCCGCCTGCCCATCCCGCTGGGCTATGACATCGCCATCACCGGGACGTCGCTGCTGGCCGCGATCGCCTCTTCCGTATTCGCCCTGTGGCTGGTCTCGCTGCCCACCCTGCCGCACACGCGGCTGGCACTGGGGGCCCTGCTGATGGGCATCGGCATTGCCTCGATGCACTACCTGGGCATGGCCGCGATGCGCATGCAGCCGGGGATCGTGTACGACCCGGCCTGGTTCGTGGCCTCGGTGCTGATCGCCGTGGCCGCCTCCTGGACCGCCCTGTTCGTGGCCTTCCGCCTGCGCGGCAGCCAACGCCGCCTGCGCGACCGGCTGGCGCCGGCGGTTCTGCTCGGCACCGCCATCGTGGGCATGCATTACACCGGCATGGCAGCCGCGCGATTTCCCGCCGGCAGCATCTGCGGCGCGGCCGGTCGGGACGGGCTGCAGACGCAGTGGCTGGCGGCGATCGTGCTGGTGCTCACCATCTCGATCCTGACCATCGTGCTGGTGGTGTCCTGGCTGGACCAGCGCATGCAGTCGCACCTGCTGCGGGTGCGCAACTCGGACCTGCGCACCTCCCTTTACGACGCCCAGGCCGAACTGACCCAGGCCGCCCTGCACGATCCGCTCACCCGCCTGCCCAACCGGCTGCTGCTCCAGCAGCACATCGAGCAGTCGCTGAGCCGGGCCGAGCGCAACGGCACCCGGTTTGCCGTGATGTTCATGGATCTGGACGGATTCAAGCAGGTGAACGATGCGTATGGCCACCAGACCGGCGACGCCCTGCTGGTCGCCGTGGCCGAGCGCACCCGCCAGCTGCTGCGCCCCGATGACGTGCTCGCACGGTTGGGCGGCGACGAGTTCGTGCTGGTGGTCGGCATCGACAACGGCGAGGACATCGCCGCCCTGGCCAGCCGCATCATCCAGACCATCGGCCACGAGCCGCTGCTGCCCGACCACGAGCTGCAGGTCACCGCCAGCATCGGCATCGCCATCTGCCCCGATCATGCCGCCAGCGAGCGGCAGCTGATGGCCTTCGCCGACGCGGCGATGTACCAGGCCAAGGAAGCCGGCCGCAATGCGCAGGTGCTGTTTTCTGACTGGATGAACGACAGCGCCGAGCAGCAGTTCCAGCTGCTCGCCGATCTGCGCCGGGCGATCGGCACCGACCAGCTGTTCCTGCATTACCAGCCCAAGACCCGCGTGGCGGCCCACACCGTCTGTGGCGCCGAGGCCCTGATCCGCTGGCGCCACCCGCAGCACGGACTGGTGCCCACCGAACGTTTCATCCGGCTCGCCGAACGCAGCGGCGTGATCAACGAGATCGGCCGCTGGGCGCTGGACGAAGCCTGCCGGCAGCTGCGCGAGTGGCACGACGCCGGCCACGACAGCTGGACCGTGTCGGTCAACCTGTCGCCGGTCCAGTTCAGCTCGCCGGACCTACTGCAGGACGTGCGGCGCGTGCTGCAGACCCATCGCATGGACCCGCGCCGGCTGATCCTGGAGATCACCGAGAACACCGTCATGCGCGACACGGAAGCCAGCCTGCGCCTGCTGCAGTCACTGGCCACGCTGGGGGTCGGCATCTCCATCGACGATTTCGGTACCGGCTATTCCAGCCTGCTGTACCTCAAGCGGCTGCCGGCCAGCGAGATCAAGATCGACCATGCGTTCGTGCGCGACCTGGAGAACAGTTCGGAGGATGTGGTGATCGTCTCGGCGATCGTCGCCCTGGGCCATGCGCTGGACATGGACATTGTCGCCGAAGGCGTGGAGACCACCGGCCAGCGCGCGTATCTGGAACGGCTGGGCTGCGACTACCTGCAGGGCTATCTGCTCGGCCGGCCGGTGGACGCGCAGCGCTTCATGCAGCTGCATGACCATCCGCGGCCACGGGTGGTAGTGGCGCCGGAGTGGAACGCGGACGAAGACCTCTCCCCACCCGGCCACCCGGCCGGCTGACGGCACCCCGCCGGTTCAATCGAGCAGTGTCGCGTCGGTGACATCCAGCAGCCCCAGCTGCGCCATCCGCGCTTCCACCTCGTGCACCTGGCGCAGGTGCGCCTTGTTGCGCAGGTCCAGACAGCCCTCTACGGACACGATGATCGTGCCGCAGCCTTTCACCACGTGGACCGAGGCAGCTTCAGGGATGTACCGGTGCGGAACCAGTTCGGGGACGAACCCCATCCAGCCTAGCCAGCGGCGATGGGGAAACAGGCGGTGGTGCTGGACGTAAGTGTCGAAACCCTCTCCATCAGGGAGAGCGCATGTCACGTCGGTAGCAATGTGAAGGACACCCAACACCTCTGCAAGGGCCGCCACGACGCTGCGCACCATCTGCAGCGTGCCATCACGTCCGAACGCTTCCACAGGCTGATACAGGGAGATCGTACAGACGCCAAACCAGGGCCTGAGCGCAATCTCCACACGGCCGGGGGACAACCATGCAGCGGGGGTGTGTGCTGTCGTGATGACACCCTCGACCGTGCTGGGCAATGTGCCGTAGTCAACGCGATCGGCGTCTGCGTAGCGCTGCATCCTCTCCATGAACCCGCGCGGATTGGAAAGTGGCATCAGACCGCGATCCGGCGCTCGAGGCAGGGAGACCCACGCTGACGGGGGCGGAAACACGCCCTGCAGCTTTTCGAGCATACGCACGAGGCAATCATGCACAGCCTCGGACGTCATCGAACGTTCGGGGAGAATGGCCTCGACGAGCACACTTCTCATCGTCATGGGGAGTACCGGCAAGCGGATGACAACGGCCCAAATGCCTTGGAGGCTGCTTCATAGCAAAGGCGCTGCAGAAAATGCCACTCCAGCTTTGCGGGAGCACCTTGTCGATGGACATGCAGCGACTGGGCGCTCAATTGACGCATCCAGCTTTCAACTACATTCGGCGACCTGAATCTGGCCCAGCCTTGCAGTTCTCCGTCACTCTCAAAGAACTGCTGGTAGTGCCCCTTCGCCTCAACCACCGTGCACCGCGAACGCCAGAATCCATCAAACCGGATCGCGCCGTGCCGCCATTCGGTGATCGTAATTTCGGTCATGGACTTGGGCACTCTGGCCAGCATCCGGTCCAGTGCCGTTCCGCCGTAGGTGTAGTCGAAGTGCTCCGGCGCCGCGTACAGGTTGGCGATACGTCGCTGGTAATCGAAATCACGGAACTGCCTGTACGGAATGGTGTAGTTGGCCGGCGTCAGATAGCCCTGCGCCAGCTTGCACGTCGTGCAGGCGTTCTGATTGCTGGTCTGCGCGCAGTCGGTATCGCGCGCCTGCACCGACGGCTCCACCACGGTATCGGTACCGATACCCACGGCGCGCTGGATGTCCGCCCAGACCTGGCCGATGCTCGGCCCGGTGGGCACCTCGCGGGTCGGGTCCCAGCCGCCGGGATGAGCCGGGGGCGGCGGCGGAAGTGGCAGGGGCAAGGGAAGTGCACCCATCAACGCTCCTTTCGGTGGGACAGGTGTGGCGAGGCAAGCAACGCGAGCAGGTCGGCAGCCGTCACGTTGGGCTGGTCGGTGCTGTTGAACCACACGCCGGTCACGGCGTGGTCGCGCAGCGTGCGTGCCCAGGCCACGTCCGCTTTCACCCAGCGCACCAGCGTGGGCAAATGGGTGATGCGCAGTGCACGCACCGCGTGCCGGTAGCTGTCGTGCACGGTCGCCCGCAATGCATCGTCGGCGACAGCGAACGTGGCGTCAGGGTAATCGTGGCGGACTTCGGCCGCCATCGCGGGCGCCCAGTCCGCTGCATCGGGCAGGCTCAGCGCGGCGTACTGTCCTGCAGAGAGCTGCAGCGGGCCGGTGCCCGACGGTTCGGTTTCCGGGTCCGCCCGCACCGTGACGGGGCGCCCCTGCAGGGTCGTCTCCCACACTCGCACGGGGCCGAGCAGGTCGCGCTGCTGAGCCGGGGTCAACACGTCTCCATAGCGCCGCCAAGCACGCGGGCAGTAGAAGCGCATCAACGCACGCTGGCCATCCGGGCGGCGCAGTTCGAGGCACGCCTGCAGGTGGTTGAACAGCGCGTCGAACCCGCCCGCCGCCCAGACCCGGGTGACGCCGGCCGCCGTGCCGCCCAGCGTCACCCGCCAGCGTTCCACCGGCTGCTGGAGCGCGCCCCGCGGCAGCGCCACCAGCCAGGGCGCCGCGTCGGCATGGATGGCCTCGGGACGGCCGGCGAACAGGCATCGCGCGACCACCCCCGCACTGGCGACGTGGTGGCGCAGGTCGCCGATGCGCCCGGGTGACGCGGCACAGTCAACCAGGGCGTAGTCCTGCAACGCACTCATTCCAGGCGCACCATCGGCGTGCCGGACCGTGCGGCGTCCATCAGGCACTCCAGACAGACCGGCGGCGCACTGGACGCGGCTGCCGGCGCGCAGACAACTGCCGGTCCCGCGACGTCTTCCTTCGCCGGCGCGGGCGCCGCCTCCACGTACACCAAACGCTGCACGGTCGAGCGCAGATGGCAGCCACACGCAAGCAGATCCCCGTCCAGCGCGACAGGCTGGCCATCCACGCGCAGGGTCGGATCTCCACCGACGATGGCGAACGCGCCCCCGTGCAGCGGACAGGTGGCGTAGTCGCCCACGCGCGCCACTGCAGCGCCCTCGATATCGGTGAACGGCGAGCCGGTGATCACCCGGCCGCACCTGCTGGTGGTGTCACCAACAACGATCCAGTATCTGCGCATGGCCCTCTCCTATGCCTTCCCTGGGGCCAGGACTGTCCCCCGCGCAGCGCCGGCGTCGCCATCGGAATCGACCGAATCTGCCGGCGCGCCCGATGCTCCCCTGTGACACGGGCGATGGCGGGCAGGCGGCCTGCCCCGCCGGATGTCGCGACTGCCCTGCCCCGCGGCCTGCCCCCGCCCTGGCCGGCGTCGAAACGAAACGGAACGGATCTTGCACGCACTTGGAGGAATCCTCCCCCGTGTCGTGCCCCGATGTCCGAGAACGAACAAGCCGGCGAAAAAACCGAACAACCGACCGAGAAACGGCTGCGCGACGCCCGCGAGCAGGGCAACATCCCGCGCTCGCGCGAGCTGGCCACGGCAGCGGTGTTCGGCGCCGGTGTACTGGCGCTCATGGCCTTCTCCGGCAGCATTTCACGCAACGCGCAGGCCTGGATGAAGCAGGCGCTGAGCCCCGAACCCGGTCTCCGCCAGAACCCGATGGCCCTGTTCGGCCATTTCGGCGAGAGCCTGGCCCAGCTGCTGCTGGCGCTGTGGCCGCTGGTGGTGGTGTGCCTGCTGGCCAGCTTCCTGTCACCGGTGGTGATGGGCGGCCTGCGCTGGTCCAACAAATCCCTGATGCCCGATGTGAAGCGGCTCAGCCCGATGGCCGGGATGAAGCGCCTGTACGGCCCCGAGGCGATCGCCGAGTTCACCAAGTCGCTGCTGCGCATCGCGTTTGTCGGCACGGCGGCCGGACTGGTGGTCTGGGGGGGTATCCAGCCGTTGCGCGCCCTGCTCCACCAGCCGCTGGAAGCGGCGATGGTGCATGGGCTTGGCTTCACCCTGAAGCTGATGCTGGCCACCGGCGGCGCGATGCTGCTGCTCGCGGCGATAGATGCGCCATACCAGCGCTGGAACTGGATGCGCAAGCTGAAGATGACCCGGGAAGAGCTGCGCCGGGAAATGAAGGAGAGCGAGGGCAGCCCCGAGGTAAAGGGCCGCATCCGCCAGCTGCAGCAGCAGATGTCCAACCGACGGATGATGGAAGCGGTGCCTACCGCTGACGTGGTGGTGGTCAACCCGACCCACTACGCCGTGGCCCTGAAGTACGACGGCGGCAGGATGGGCGCCCCCACCGTGGTGGCCCTGGGGGTGGATGAAACCGCCTTGCGCATCCGCGAAGTGGCCGACGGCAACAAGGTCGCCATTGTCTCCGCGCCGCCTTTGGCACGCGCCTTGTATCGGGAAGGCCAACTCGGCAAGGAAATCCCCGTGAGATTGTATTCGGCCGTCGCCCAGGTCCTGTCCTACGTCTACCAGCTGCGCAGCTGGCGTTCCGGCCCGATGCCGGCCTCGCCGCGCATCGACATTGAAGAATTCACCAACGGAGCCCGCCCGTGAGCGCCCAGCCTGCAGGAATGAACGTGCGCAAGGCGCTGGATATGATCCGCCACGGGCTTGGTGCCCCGCTGATCGTGCTGGCGTTGCTGGCAATGGTGGTGGTGCCGCTGGCACCGCCGGTCCTGGATGCCCTGTTCACCTTCAACATCGCCATCTCGCTGATGGTGCTGCTGGCGGTGGTCTATGTGAAGCGGCCGCTCGACTTCACCATCTTCCCGATCGTGCTGCTGATCACCACCATGCTGCGCCTGGCGCTGAACGTGGCCTCCACCCGCGTGATCCTGCTCAATGGCCAGAACGGCCACGAGGCGGCCGGCAAGGTGATCGCCGCGTTCGGCGAGTTCGTGATCGGCGGCAACTACGCGGTGGGCATCGTGGTGTTCGCGATCCTGACCATCATCAATTTCGTGGTGATCACCAAGGGCGCCGGACGCGTCTCGGAAGTGACCGCGCGCTTCATCCTCGATGCCATGCCCGGCAAGCAGATGGCCATCGACGCCGACCTCAACGCCGGTTTGCTGACGCGTGAGGAGGCCAAGGCCCGTCGTGAGGAAGTCCGTGAGGAAGCCGACTTCTACGGTGCGATGGACGGCGCCAGCAAGTTCATCCGCGGCGACGCCATCGCCGGCATCCTGATCCTGTTCATCAACATGCTCGGCGGCCTGGCCGTAGGCGTGTTGCAGCACGGCATGCCATTTGGCGAATCCGCGGCCACCTACACGCTGCTGTCCATCGGCGACGGCCTGGTGGCGCAGCTGCCGGCACTGCTGGTGTCCTCGGCGGTGGCGATGCTGGTCACCCGCGCCTCGCGGTCGCAGGACATGAGCCAGGCGATGATGGGCCAGGTGTTCGGCCAGCATCGCGCGCTCACCATCGCCGCGGCCATCCTCGGCGTGGTCGGGCTGGTCCCGGGAATGCCCAACGTCGCCTTCTTGACGCTGGCCGCCATCCTCGGCTTCATCGCCTGGAAGCTCTGGAAGAAGAGCACCGCGGCTGCCCGCGCCGCTGAAACCGCAAGCGCCGGCCGCCCCGATGCACCGGGCCTGCCCGGCGCCACGCCCTCGCCCACCGCCGAGCTGACCTGGGACGAACTGCGTCCGGTCGATCCGCTGGGCCTGGAAGTGGGCTACCGGCTGATCCCGCTGGTGGACAAGAACCAGGGCGGCGAGCTGATGGCACGGATCAAGGGCGTGCGCCGCAAACTCACCCATGACATCGGCTTCCTGATCCCTTCGGTCCACATCCGCGACAACCTGGAGCTGCCGGCCACCGGCTACCGCCTGCTCATCCACGGCGTGCCGGTAGCGACGGCGGAAATCCACCCGGACCGCGAGCTCGCCCTGGACCCGGGCAGCGCGCTCGGCGCGCTGGACGGCATCGCCGGCAAGGACCCCGCGTTCGGCCTGGACGCCACCTGGATCCAGCCGCATCAGCGCGCCCATGCCGAGTCGATGGGCTACACCGTGGTCGACCCCGCCACCGTGGTGGCGACCCACCTGTCGCACCTGATCCGCGAGCACGCCCCGGAACTGCTGGGCCACGAGGAAGTGCAGCAGCTGCTGGCCAACCTCGGCAAGAGCGCCCCCAAGCTGGTGGAGGACCTCACGCCCAAGTCGCTGCCGCTGTCGGCGGTGGTGCGGGTGCTGCAGAACCTGCTGATCGAGCGCATTCCGATCCGCCAGCTGCGCAAGATCGTCGAAGCGCTGGTGGAGAACGCGCCCAACAGCCAGGACCCGTCGGTGCTGACCGCCGCCGTGCGCAACGCGCTGGGCCGCTTCATCGTGCAGGAGATCGCCGGCATGTCGGCGGAGCTGCCGGTGTTCACCCTCAACCCGCAACTGGAACGCGTCTTGCAGGAGTCCACGCAGGGCAACGGCGCCGCGCTGGAACCCGGACTCGCCGAGCGACTGCACCAGAGCCTGGCCGACTGTGTCGGCAAGCAGGAAGCGAAGAACGAGCCGGCGGTTGTGCTGGTACCCGGCCCGGTACGTGCCGCGCTGGCACGGCTGGTACGCCACAGCGTCCCCTCGCTGTCGGTACTGGCCTACAGCGAGGTGCCGGAGGACAAACGGTTGAAGCTGGTCGGCACGATCAGTTGAGCCGGTACTCCGACGGCAACGCGCCAGAAAACAGACACCCCCACTTTTGACATCACCGCAGCAGGACACAGAGGGAAACCCGGACCGTGCAGACCACCGACAACCAGCGCTTCCCTTCCACCACCCCGCCGCCCCAGTCCCGGTACCACAGCATGAAAATCAAACGCTTCGTCGCCTCCGATATGCGCTCGGCCATGAACCTGGTGCGCAAGGAACACGGTCCTGACGCGGTGATCCTGTCCAACCGCCGGATCGAGGAAGGCGTGGAGATCGTGGCTGCGGCCAACTATGACGAAGGCGCCGTGCAGCGCGCCCTGGAAGCCTCGCGCAAGGATGTCGCGCCGCCGCCGGTGCCGCGCCCGCGCAGCGCCGCCGATGCGGTGATCGCCGCCGTCACGCGCCGCAAGGCCCCGGTCGTCGCCCCCGAACCGGTCGCGGCCACCACCTCGGCCGTGGCCGCCCTGGCGCGCGCGGCCGTTGGCGCCACCGGCCGCACGCTGGATACCGCCAACGAAAACGTGCCCCCGCCGGGCAGCGCCGGCTTTGCCGCCACGCTGTCGCGGGCCAGTGTGGCCACCCCCGTCAATGAACCGTCGCTGCCGGAGCAGATCTTCGCGCCGTTCAATGTCGAACAGGCGGCCGCTGCTGCGCCCGCGCCGATCGCGGCCCCGGCCGCACCGGCCGCCGCGCCGATCAACCGCGCGCGCTTCGTGATCGACCCGCCGATGGACGATGCCCCGCACATCCAGATGTATGCACCGCCGGCCCA
This sequence comes from Stenotrophomonas sp. NPDC077461, assembly GCF_049545475.1. Classification (NCBI taxonomy): domain Bacteria; kingdom Pseudomonadati; phylum Pseudomonadota; class Gammaproteobacteria; order Lysobacterales; family Lysobacteraceae; genus Stenotrophomonas; species Stenotrophomonas sp. NPDC077461. The sequence goes on along the minus strand of NZ_JBMWDO010000001.1, from coordinate 809,785 downwards.
GGCGCCGGTGACGATGCCGCCGCTGCCGGTCGCCGCCGTGGCCGCGCCGGTGTCGGCGGTCCTGGACCCCGTGCCGGTGGCGCAACCGCCGGCACTGCCGGTCGCGGTCGCCGCTGCTGCAGCCGACATCGCGGCCGATGCGGTTGCGCGCCCCGCACCGGAACTGACCGTGGTGCCCCGGGACGACGAGGAAATCCGCCAGCTGCGTCACGAAGTGGCCGGCATGCGCCATGTGATCGAGCGCGAAATGCATCGCTTCACCGACGAGCGTCTGCGTGGCTCGCCGGTCCGAGCGGCCGCGTTGGACCTGATGGAGGAGTACGGCTTCGATGCCGGCATCAGCCGCGACGTGGCCCTGCAGATCCCGCTGGATACCGAAGCCCATCGCGGCCGCGGGCTGATGCTGGGCCTGCTGTCCAAGAAGCTGCCGATCGCCCCGGTCGATCCGCTTGACGCCGGTGGTGTGATCGCCCTGGTCGGCCCGACCGGTGCCGGCAAAACCACCACCATTGCAAAGCTGGCCTCGCGCTTCGCCGAGAAGCACGCCGCACGCGACGTGGCCCTGGTCACCACCGACACCGGCCGCATCGGCGCCCGCGAGCAGCTCTACGGGTTTGGCCGTCAGCTTGGCATCGCCGTGCATGAAGCCAACAGCGGCACCGATCTGAGCCAGCTGCTGGAGCGTCTGCAGGACTACAAGCTGGTTCTGATCGACACCGCCGGCCTTGGTCCGCGCGACCGTGCCCTCGCCGCCCAGCTGCAGTGGCTGCGGGCCGCCGACCGCATCCGCACCCTGCTGGTGCTGCCGGCCAACACCAGCTTCGGCGACATGGACGAAGTGGTCCGCCGCTTCAGCGCTGCCAACCCGCAGGGCGTGGTGCTGAGCAAGCTGGACGAGACCGGCCGCTTCGGGACCGCCCTGTCCGTGGCGGTAGACCACTGCCTGCCGATCACCTGGGTGACCGACGGCCAGGACGTCCCGGAGGACCTGCACCGCGCCAGTGCGGCCAATCTCGTCCTTCGCCTTGAAGATTTGCGCCGCGCGGCCGATATGCCCTGCAACCCGGAGTTCAACCATGCCGTCGCGTGAGTACGCCAAGCTGACCAAGACCTTCCCGTTGTCGGCTACCCGCAGCCAACCGCTGGGCCCTGTCCGCACCATCGCCGTCACCGGCGGCAAGGGCGGCGTGGGCAAGACGAACGTTTCGGCCAACCTGGCCGTAGCGCTCGCGGACATGGGCAAACGCACGCTGCTGCTGGACGCCGACCTCGGCCTGGCCAACATCGATGTGATCCTCGGCCTGCAGCCGAAGGTGACCCTGGCCGACCTCGTCGCCGGGCGCTGCACGCTGGAGGAAGTGATCATGGAGGGCCCGGGCGGCGTGCTGGTGGTGCCGGCCGCGTCCGGTCGCCGCCACATGGCCGAACTGCAGCCGGCCGAACACGTGGGCCTGGTCAACGTGTTCTCCGAGCTGGAGCGCGAGCTGGACATCATGGTGGTGGACACCGCCGCCGGCATCACCGATGGCGTGCTCACCTTCTGCCAGGCCGCACAGGACACCGTGGTGGTGGTCTGTGACGAGCCGGCCTCGATCACCGACGCCTACGCACTGATCAAGGTGCTCTCCCGCGAGCGCGGCGTGGACCGCATCCAGGTGGTGGCCAACATGGTGCGCGACCCCAACGAAGGCCGCGTGCTCTACGAGAAGCTGACCCGGGTCTGCGAGAAGTTCCTCGCCGACGTGTCGCTCAACTACCTCGGCTGCGTTCCGCAGGACGACTGGCTGCGCCTGTCGGTGCAGCGCCAGCAGCCGGTGGTCAAGGCCTACCCGTCCAGTCCGTCGGCGCTGGCGATCACCGAGATCGCCCGCCGGACCGCCCGCTGGCAGGCCCCGACCGAGCCGCGCGGCGGCGTCGAGTTCTTCCTGGAACGCATCCTCAAACAACGCGGGGTGGCCGCATGAAAGGCGCCGCACAGTACAAAGAGGTCCAACGTACCGCCGCCAACGAGTGCATCGCCCAGCATTCGGACCTGGTGCGGCGCATCGCCCACCACCTGGCCGCGCGCCTGCCGGCGAGCGTGGAAGTGGATGACCTGATCCAGGCCGGCATGATGGGCCTGATCGAGGCCTCGCGCAGCTACGACGCCGACCAGGGCGCCTCGTTCGAGACCTACGCTTCGATCCGCATCCGCGGGTCGATGATCGATGAGATCCGTCGTGGCGACTGGGTGCCGCGATCGGTGCACCGCCGTGCACGCGATGCGGCCGCCACCATCCGCCGCCTGGAGCAGAGCACCGGCCGTGCCGCCAGCGCCACCGAAGTGGCCAACGCGATGGACATGCCGCTGCCGGAATACCTGCGACTGATGGAAGACGCCGCACGCGGCCAGGTACTGAGCCTGGAATCGCGGATCGAGGACCAGGGCGAGCTGGATACCGTCGCCCAGGGCGGCCCGACCCCGCAGCAGGTCCTGGAGCGCGGCGAGTTCGGCCGTGAGCTGGGCAATGCGATCGGCCTGCTCCCCGAGCGCGAACAACTGGTGCTGTCGCTGTACTACGAACAGGAATTGAACCTGAAAGAAATCGGCGCGGTGCTCGGGGTGAGTGAATCCCGGGTGTGCCAGATCCACGGCCAGGCGGTATTGCGCCTGCGCGGCCGACTGAAGATCTTCGAGGCGGCCGACGCCGGCCTCGAAAACCCTTGAAATCGAGGAAAGTGCTTTGAACAAGAACATGCGTATCCTGATCGTCGACGATTTTTCGACCATGCGTCGTATCGTCAAGAACCTGCTGGGCGATCTGGGCTTCACCAATACGGCCGAAGCCGAGGACGGGCATGCCGCGCTGGCACTGTTGCAGAGCCAGCCGTTCGACTTCGTGGTCACCGACTGGAACATGCCGGTGATGACCGGCATCGACCTGCTCAAGGCGATCCGTGCCGACGCCAAGCTGAAAACCCTGCCGGTGCTGATGGTGACGGCTGAAGCCAAGCGCGAGCAGATCATCGAAGCGGCCCAGTCCGGTGTCAACGGCTACATCATCAAGCCGTTCACCGCACAGACGCTGGAAGAGAAGCTCGGCAAGATCTTCGAACGCCTGGCAGCGAGCGCCTGATGGAAACCCTCAGCGACAAATCGGCGCTGGTGCAGCGCCTGCAGGACGCCCTGGCCGCGCTGGAAGGCGGCGACGAGGCCGGCTGGCGCCGGGAAATCGACGCGCTGGCGGCCCTGCGCACGCAGCCGATGATGGCCGGCCTGAACCGGCTCGCCCGCGAGCTCGGCCAGGCACTGGGCGAACTGCCCAGCCTGCCCAGCGAAGCCGGCGAACTGGACGACGCCTGCGCGCGCCTGGACCACGTGGTGGCGATGACCGAACAGGCCACCCACCGCACCCTGGACCTGGCCGAAGAATGCCGCGCGTTGACCGAACAACTGCGCGCCAACGGGCTCAGTCCGGACCAGGACCTGCAGCTGGACCGCATCCGCCACAACCTCACCGAGATCGCCCTGACCCAGAGCTACCAGGATCTGACCGGGCAGATCATCCGCCGCGTGGTCGGCATCGTGCGCCGCGTGCACGAAGGCTTCGGCGCGCTCGGCCTGCCGCCGCAGGAAGACGACGCGCGCCGGCGCGACACCGGCCTGGCCGGCCCGGCCGTCACGGGCCTGGACCGCCACCAGGTTTCCCAGGTCGACGCTGACGACCTGCTCTCCGATTTGGGGTTGTAAGACGATGAGTGCTGTTCCGGACGACATTGCCGCCGATTTCATTCTCGAGGCCCAGGAGATCCTGGATCGCCTCGGCGAACAGCTGGTGTCGCTGGAGCAGTCGCCCCAGGATACGGATCAGCTCAACGCCGTGTTCCGCGGCTTCCACACCCTCAAGGGCGGTGCCGGCTTTCTCGGCATCCAGGCGATGGTGGAGCTGTGCCACGCCGCCGAGGAGACCCTCGGCATGGCCCGTTCCGGCCAGGCCACCCTGCAGGCGCACCACTTCGACGCCGGCCAGCAGTCGCTGGACTACCTGCAGTCGATGCTGGACTCGGTCTCGGCCGGCACCGAGCCGGGGTACGCCCCGCCGGAGCTGATCGCCCAGTTCGATGTCAACGGCCCGGCCACGCCCGCACCGGTAGCGGCCCCGGCGGGCAATGGTGAGCTGATCACCGAGGACGAGTTCGAGGCCCTGCTGGACCAGCTGCATGGCGGCGCGGCGCCGACGGCGGTGGCCAAGGCCGCCGATGGCCTGATCGGCGAAGACGAGTTCGAAGCACTGCTCGACCAGCTGCATGGCGGCGCCGCCCCCGGTGCCCAGCCCGTGGCCGCCGTCGCCGCACCGGCCCCGCGTGCACCCGCCGCCCCGGCCCCCGCCGCCGCGAAGCCAGCCGCCAACAAGCCGGTCGCCGAAGCCGAGCATACGGTGCGCGTGGACACCAAGCGCCTGGATGCCATCGTCAACCTGATCGGCGAACTGGTGCTCTCGCGCAACCGTCTCAAGACCCTGCGCGCCCGCCTGCACGATGAAGAGCTGGACCGCGCCGTCTCCACCCTGGACATCGCCACCGCGCGCCTGCAGTCGGCGGTGATGCGCACCCGCATGCAGCCGGTGGGCAAGGTGTTCTCGCGCTTCCCCAAGGTGGCCCGCGACGTTGCCCGCTCGCTCAAGAAGGAAGTGGACCTGGAACTGGTCGGTGCCGAGACCGAACTGGACCGCAACCTGGTGGAGGCCCTGGCCGACCCCCTGGTGCATCTGGTACGGAATGCGATCGACCACGGCGTGGAAATGCCCGACCTGCGCGAAGCGCAGGGCAAGCCGCGCGGCGGCCACGTCCGGCTGTCGGCCCAGCAGGAAGGCGACTACGTCAGCATCGAAGTGCAGGACGACGGTGCCGGTATCGATCCCGAGCGCCTGCGCGCCAAGGCCCGTGAAAAGGGGCTGATCGACCCCGAAGCGGCCGCCCGCCTGACCAGCGAGGAATGCCTGCACCTGGTGTTCCTGCCAGGCTTCTCCACCAAGCAGCAGGTCACCGACATCTCCGGCCGCGGCGTCGGCATGGACGTGGTCCAGTCGCGCATCCGCGAGCTGAGCGGCCAGATCCAGATCCAGTCCGAGCTTGGGCGTGGCAGCCGCTTCATGATCCGCGTGCCGCTCACCCTGGCGATCCTGCCCACCCTGCTGGTGCAGGCCGGCGAGGACGTCTACGCGCTGCCACTGGCACGCGTGATGGAAGTGCTGCACGCCCCGAACACCTCGCTGGGCTGGTTCGACGGCCGCGCGGTGCTGGACCGCAAGTCGCATACCCTGCCACTGGTGGACCTGCGCCATTGGCTGGAGGTCGACCCGGTTCCCTCGCCCCTGCTCACCATCGTTGTGCTGCAGGCCGGTGAAGCCCGCTTCGGGCTGGTGGTGGACCAGGTGCGGGGCCGCGAGGAAGTGGTGATCAAGCCGCTGCCCAAGGCATTGCGCGGTCTGCGCGGCTACGCCGGGGCCACCCTGATCGGTGACGGCCGCATGTCGCTGATCCTCGACGTGGACGGCCTGCGCTGACCACCGGTAGCGCCGGGTGCTGCCCGGCGGCTTTCCCCCTCCAAAAGTGTGACCGCCGCATCACCCTGTTCCGTCGGCGTCTCAAGTCCCATTCACACAAGCCGATACCGGACTCATGGATAGACTCAGCCTCATTGGACTTTTTCTCGCCCTGGCCTCACTGGTCGGCGGCAGCATCCTCAAAGGCGCGGGGCTGGCCTCGCTGTGGTCGCCGGCCGCCTTTGTGATCGTGATCGTGGGCACCCTCGCCGCGATCCTGCTGCACACCTCTCCGGCCGTGTTCAAGCATGCCTTCAAGATCGTGCGCTGGGTCGTGCGCCCGCCGAGCAGCGACCGCCGCGAGCTCATCCAGCAGATCGTCGAGTGGAGCAACATTGCCCGCCGCCAGGGCCTGCTGGGCCTGGAAGCCCAGGTTGAAGCCCAGGACGATCCGTTTCTGCGCAAGGGGCTGCAGCTGCTGGTGGACGGCGTGGAGCCGGAAACCATCCGCCACATGATGGAAATCGAACTGGGCAGCCAGGAGAGCCAGGACCTGGCCGCCTCCAAGGTGTTCGAGGGCATGGGCATCTACGCGCCCACCCTGGGCATCATCGGCGCCGTACTGGGCCTGATCGCGGTGATGAAGAATCTTGCCGACCCCAGCAAGCTGGGCCACGGCATCGCTGCGGCGTTCACCGCCACCATCTACGGCATCGCCTCGGCGAACCTGCTGTTCCTGCCGGTGTCGGCCAAGCTCAAGAGCGTGATCCACCACAACAGCCGCGACCGCGAGATGATCATCGAAGGCCTGATCTCGATCGCGCAGGGCGAAAACCCGCGCAACATCGAAACCAACCTGTCCGGCTTCCTGCACTGACATGGCCCGTCGCAAGCACCACGAAGAGCATGCCAACCACGAGGCCTGGGCGATCCCCTATGCCGATCTGATGACGCTGCTGCTGGCTTTCTTCGTGGTGATGTACGCCATCTCCTCGATCAACGAGGGCAAGTACCGGGTCATGGCCGATGCCCTGACCACCGCCTTCGGGGGCGCGCCGCGCACCATCAACCCGGTGCAGGTGGGCAACCAGCAGGTCCAGGGCGGCGGCTGGGACAGTCCGTCGGTGATCAAATCGGGGACCAGGATCGGCCCGTCCGCACCGGCGCCGTCCAACGACCCCACGCTGCTGCCGGCGATGGCCTCGCAGATGCGCATGCCGGTCTCGGTGCACAACCAGGAACAGCTCAAGCGCGCCGAGCGCCAGCTCAACGGCATCGCCGACCGTCTCACCGCCACGCTGGCGCCGCTGATCGAGCGCGGCATGATCACCGTGCGCCGCACCGAACTGTGGATCGAAGTGGAGATCAACAGCGACATCCTGTTCACCACCGGCTCGGCCACGCTGGACGTGCATGCACGCGACACGCTGTCCAGCCTGGCCAAGGTGCTGCATGACGCACCCAACGGGGTGCGCGTGGAAGGCCACACCGACAATGTGCCGATCGCCACCGCGCTGTTCCCGTCCAACTGGGAACTCTCGGCCGCGCGCGCCGCCAGCGTGGTGCATCTGTTTGCCGACCAGGGCCTGCAGCCCTCGCGGCTGGCGATGGTCGGCTATGGCCAGTTCCGTCCACGCGAAGACAACGCCAGCGCCGAAGGGCGCAACCGCAATCGCCGGGTGATGGTGATCATCCTGGCCGACACCTCCCAGGGCGTGGACCCGATCGGCCCGCAGCTCACCGCCGATACCGAACGCGCCGCACCGGCCACCGCTGCCGCGCCCTCCCGCTCCACCGTTTCCCCCATCGCGCCGGTGCAGTTGCCACCGGTGCCGGCTGGCAGCCGCGTCGGCGCCGCCGCCCCCCCTGCAATGAAGGAGTGAACCGCATGCGTATCTGGGCCATTGCCAATCAGAAGGGCGGCGTGGGCAAGACCACCACCACCCTCGCGCTCGGTCGCGGCCTGGCCGCGCTCGGCCACCGTGTGCTGCTGATCGACCTGGATCCGCACGCCTCGCTGACCCGCGCGTTCGGTGTGGCGCTCGATCCGCCGCCGCAGGGCGTGCTGGAACTGTTCGCCACCCCGCCGGCCGAGCTGTCCGCGCTCGCCCATGCCACCGCCATTCCGGGGCTGGACCATGTCTGCGCCCAGGCGGCGCTGGCCACCCTGGAGCGCCGCAGCGCCAATCAGCCCGGGCTCGGGCTGGCGTTGCAGCAGGCGCTGACCCGGCACCACGGCCAGCACGACTACATCCTGCTCGACTGCGCCCCGACGCTGGGCCTGCTGATGATCAACGCGCTGGCCGCCGCCGACCGCCTGATCATCCCCACCCAGGCCGAACCGCTGGCGCTGCACGGCCTGGACGGCATGGTGCGGACCGGTGAGATGGTCGAGCGCTCGCGTCGCCGCACGCTGCCGATGTCGATCCTGCCGACGCTGTTCGACCGCCGCACCCGCGCCGGCCACGAGACCGTCAAGCTGATGCAGGAACGCCACGGCCAGCGTGTCTGGGAAGATGCGATCCCCGTGGATACCCGCATCTGCAACGCCGCCAGCCTGACCGTGCCGTCGCAGTCGGACGACTACCCCGGCCGCGGCCTGGCCGCCTATCGCCGCGCGCTGGAATGGATCCTGGCCGACGACGCCCAGCAGATGGAGCGCGCGGCATGAGTACCACCGGCGTGCTCGACGACTATCTGGAGCAGCTGCTCGGCGACGCCGTCCCCACCGCGCCCGTCGTGGCGGCAGCGGCTCCGCCCGCCGTGGAGGAGGACGATGCCGGCGGCGTCGCGCAGGCGATCAGCGCCGAGTTCGCACGCCCCGAGGCGGAACACGACGTCCTGGCCACCGCTGCCGCATTCGAGACCCCCACCGCGCCCGGGGCACCGGCCAACCTCGCACTGCTCGACGAGCTGATGAACGACCCCGCGCTCGGACCGGTCCAGGCCGCGCCCGCGCATGACACCCCCACCTCGCCCGGCGCACCGGCCAACCTGGCGCTGCTCGACGAGCTGATGAACGATCCCGCGCTCGGACCGGTCCAGGCCGCACCCGCGCAGGACACCCCCACCGCGCCCGGGGCACCGGCCAACCTCGCACTGCTCGACGAGCTGATGAACGACCCCGCGCTCGGACCGGTCCAGGCCGCGCCCGCGCATGACACCCCCACCTCACCCGGCGCACCGGCCAACCTGGCGCTGCTCGACGAGCTGATGAACGATCCCGCGCTCGGACCGGTGATGTCGCCTGCACCCGAGTCAGCCGCGCGTCCGGGCTGGGACGACCTGCCCGACGAGGTCCTGCACGACAGCGCGCCGCCGGCCGTGGTCTCGCGTGCAGCCGAACCGGCTCCCGCGCCCACGCCGACCCCACCGCCACCGCCGCCATCTGCGGTACCGGCCCCGGTCGCACGCGCGACGCCGACGCCCCTGCCACGCCCGGCCGCGCCGCCGGCGCCGCGCGGCGGCCGCCCCAACAGCTGGGAGGAACTGCAGGCGCAGGCACGCGACCCCGCCTCCAGCCCGCGCGAGAACCGCCGCGCCAGCGAACGCACCTCGCGCTGGCTGCGCCTTCGCTGCGGCACCCAGGCCTATGCACTGGAACTGCTGAAGGTGCAGGAAGTGGTGCTGCCCGTGCCGCTGCTGCCGTTGCGCGGCACCGCGCCGGCGATGCTGGGCATCATGAACCTGCGCGGCCAGGTGGTCCCCGTGATGGACCTGGGCATCCACCTGGGCAGCGGCCCGGCCGCCAACGATGCCAATACCCGCATCGTGGTGCTCGAGGAAGACGGCGAAACGATGGGGCTGCGGGTCTCGGCGGTGGAAGACGTCGCCAACCTCACCGACTCGCAGATCGAACCCCCCGACACGGCCCGCATCTGCCAGATCTCCAACGACCTGTTCCGTGGCGTCGCCCGCGTCACCGCCCAGCCGATGATCCTGCTCGATGCCACGCAGCTGCTGAACTGACGGCAGGCCCGACGCACCGGGCCTAAAGGTTCCCCTCACGGGGCCGTTATCAACCTCGGAACCGTTTGTCCGGAGCAACGATGAGCACTGTGGCCCTGGGTGGTGATCTCGGTATCGAGACCAGCACCGAGCTCAAATCCCGCCTGGCCCCTTTGGTGGACCAGGCTGGCGCACTGACGCTGGATGCCAGCGAAGTCAGCCGTATCCATACCGCAGCAATGCAGGTCCTGTGCGCATTCGTCGACGCCCGCCGCCAGGCGGGCCATGCGACCGGATTCGACGGTTGCACTGCAACCTTCCGTGACGCCGCGCGCCTGCTCGGCGTCACCCAGGCCCTGGGCCTGGATGCACCCCATGACAACCTGAAATCTGTGGAGAACGCTGCATGAGCGCACGTATCTTGGTGGTGGACGATTCGGCGTCAATGCGCCAGATGGTCTCATTCGCCCTCACCTCGGCCGGCTTCACCGTCGAAGAAGCCGAAGACGGTGCGATCGCACTCGGCCGGGCCAAGGGTCAGCGCTTCAATGCGGTGGTCACCGACGTCAACATGCCCAACATGGACGGCATCTCGCTGATCCGCGAACTGCGCCAGCTGGCCGACTACAAGTTCACGCCGATGTTGATGCTGACCACCGAGTCGGCCGCCGACAAGAAGTCCGAAGGCAAGGCCGCCGGTGCCACCGGTTGGCTGGTCAAGCCGTTCAATCCCGAACAGCTGGTCGCCACCGTACAGAAAGTGCTCGGCTGAGCCTCAGCCCGCTTCGCTTCCGCCCTCCCCCTTCCCGCAACCGGACCCAACGCACCATGAGCATGGATCTGCAACGTTTCCACGCCACGTTCTTCGAAGAAAGCCGCGAAGGGCTGGATGCGATGGAGGCCGGACTGCTGGCACTCGAATCGGGCCAGCAGGACCCGGAGATCATCAACTCCGTGTTCCGCGCCGCGCATTCGATCAAGGGCGGCGCAGGCACCTTCGGCTTCGACGCGATTGCCGGGTTGACCCACGTGCTGGAAACGCTGCTGGATGAACTGCGCGCCGGCAAGCGCGCACTTGAACCGGCCGCCGTGGACGCCATGCTGTCCTCGGTGGACGTCCTGCGGGCCCTGCTGCGCGAAGCCGAACATGGCCAGCCCGCCGATCCGCAGGCGGTAGCCAACGTCAAGGCGCGCCTGGAAGCCGTGCTGTCCGGACAGGCCGTGGCGACTGCCGCCCCGGTTGCCGCCGCGCCGGTGGACGATACGCCGGAAGCCTGGCAGATCGGCTTCGTACCGGCGCCGTCGCTGTTCATGAGCGGCAACGATCCGCTGCGCATCATCCGCGAGCTGGAGCACCTGGGCTCGCTGCAGGTCGCCGCGCGCATGGAGCGCCTGCCCGGGTTTGCGCAGCTCGATCCGCTCGAAGCTCACCTGGCCTGGGACCTCGGGCTGGTGGGCAAGGTCCCGCGCAGCAAAATCGAAGACACCTTCGCATGGGTGGTGGACGACTGCGAACTGGACATCCGTCCGGCTGCGCCGCCGAGTCTGGCCACCAGCGCCCCGACGGCACCGGCAGCGGCCACCGCCCCCGCAGCGGCAGCCGCACCTGTGGCCGCCGCTGCCGCAGCGCCGGCCGCCGCCGCGCACGAAGCGGAAACCTCGATCCGCGTCGCCGTGGAAAAAGTCGACGCGCTGATCAACCTGGTCGGCGAACTGGTCATCACCCAGGCCATGCTCAAGCAGGTCTCGCACGCCCTGGACCCGGTCCATGCCGAGCAGCTGTTCGCCGGTCTGGACCTGCTCGAGCGCAACACCCGTGACCTGCAGGAAGCCGTGATCGGGGTGCGCATGCTGCCGGTGGACGCGGTGTTCCGCCGCTTCCCGCGCCTGGTCCGTGATCTGTCCTCGCGTCTGGGCAAGCACGTCCGCCTGCGCACCATCGGCGAAGGCACCGAACTGGACAAGGGCCTGATCGAAAAGATCGCCGACCCGCTCGTGCACCTGGTCCGCAACTCGATCGATCACGGTCTGGAAATGCCCGACGTCCGCCGGGACGCCGGCAAGGACGAGACCGGTACGATCACCCTTGCCGCCTCGCACCAGGGCGGGCACATCGTCATCGAAGTCAGCGATGACGGCCGCGGCCTGAACCGCGACAAGATTCTGTCCAAGGCCGTCGAACGCGGCCTGAGCGTGCCGGACAACCCCACCGACGCCCAGGTCTGGGACCTCATCTTCCAGCCCGGCTTCTCCACCGCCGATGCCGTCACGGATCTTTCCGGGCGCGGCGTGGGCATGGACGTGGTCCGCCGCAACATCCAGGCACTGGGGGGCGAAGTGCAGCTGGAAAGCCAGGCCGGCAACGGCACCCGCGTGCTGATCCGCCTGCCGCTGACCCTGGCCATCCTCGACGGCATGACCGTGTCGGTGGCCGGCGAAACCCTGATCCTGCCGCTGGCCTATGTGCTCGAAGCCCTGCAGCCGCAGGCCGAGGACGTCCGCACGATGGCCGGCGAAGGCCGTGTGCTGCGCGTTCGCGGCGAGTACCTGCCGATCCTTTCGCTCAGCGAGTACTACGGCTACAGCGGTCGCACCAAGGACGATTCGCTGGTGGTGGTGGTCGAAGGCGATGGCCAGAAGATCGCGCTGGAAGTGGACGAACTGGTCGGCCAGCAGCAGGTGGTGGTCAAGAACATCGAGAACAACTACCGCCGGATCAGCGGTGTTTCCGGCGCCACCATCCTGGGCGACGGCCGCGTCGCGCTGATCGTGGATATCGGCGGCCTGGTGCGCTCGCTGCGGATGCCGCAGGCGGCGTAACGCGCGCGTATCACCGGTGAATGCACGCCCCCGCCACGCGCGGGGGCGTTCTGTTCTTCGCGCCCGGGGCGACGGCATCACGCGCCCCGCGATCGCCCCACGGAGCGCCGGCCGCTGGCCGGCATCACACGTTCTCTGACGCGCCGGGCAGCGTCCGTCGCTCGACGTTGCCCGCCCGCGTCCTGACGGGGCGGGGTGCGACCGCTGGCCGGCACAACGCATTCCGGGAGGTCGTTCTCTGCTTGCCTGGAAGTGTGACGTTGATTGGCATGGATACGTTGGCGTATAGACGCGCCGTCGCCAGCCGCGCCGCCGATTCCCTGCCGTTGCTGGCGCCTGCACCGACTGCGATACCCACAGCGCGCCGAAAAAATGTGACATCCAACACTCAAGTTGCGGCGGCACAGCGCCGTTATCCCGGAAGAGCGTTGACACCGTCGTCACACCGCCCGCGCCCCACCCCACGTTCCGCCACGCCCCTTGCGCCCAGCACCCCACGGCTGTGCACCCCGCCCTGCCCGGAGTTCCGACCATGAAGTGGTTCCACGATCTGCCCATCGCCCGCAAGCTGGCGGTGGGATTCACCCTCACCACCCTGATGACCGTCGTTCTCGGCGTGTTCGCCCTGGTCCGCCTCAACGGTGCCAATGCGCAGTTGGCCGCAATGGCAGGCAACGACATCCCGTCGGTGCAGCACCTGGGTGAAGTGCGCTCGCAGCTCGGCGAATTCCGCACCTATGAAATGGCGCAGGTCAGCATGTTCGACCAGCCCGAAAAGGTCGCCGACTACAACACGCGGATGGACAGCACCGCCAAGATCGTGCGCGATGAACTCGCCGCCTACGCCGCGCTGCCGGCCGGCGACCGTGAGCGGGCGCTGTTCAGGAAAGTGTCCGCCGATGTGGACGCCTACTTCCACGCCAATGCCGAACTCCGCGCCGCCGTGGCCGCCGGTGACGGCGCGCTTGCGCGGCAGATCTCCGACGAGAAGTCGCGCCCCGCCCGACGCACCCTGTTCGATGACCTCAAGGAGCTGGGTGCGTTCAGCAACAGCCTGATGGAAAGCAAGATCGCCAATGCCAATGCCGTCCATCGCACCAGTGTGATCGCCATCATTGCCTGCATGGTGCTGCTGTCGCTCGTGGCCGTCGCGCTGGCCCTGGTGATCTCGCGGGCGATCACCCGTCCGCTGTCGCAGGCGGTGCATGCGATCAAATCGGTGGCCCGCGGCGACCTGAGCGTCACCATCCGCGCCACCGGTGCCGATGAAGCCGGCCAGATGCTGGCCGCCACCAGCGACATGACCACCATGCTGCGCCGTTACTCCGACGAAACCCGCCAGATGGCCGCGATGCACGCCGGTCCCGACATCTCCCATCGCATGCCGGTCGATTTCCCCGGCGTCTACGGTGAGCTGGCCGTCGGCACCAACACCGTGGTGTTCGACCACCTGGATGCCATCAAGGACGCCATCGACATCCTCAACCAGTACGCCGCCGGTGACCTGTCGCAGAATGCGCGCCGCCTGCCGGGCAGCCGCGCGATCCTGCACGAATCGATGGACGCGGCCAAGGCCAGCCTGCTGGCGATCAATACCCAGATCCAGACCCTGGCCCAGGCAGCGGCGGCCGGCGATTTCAGCCAGCGCGGCGACAGCCTGCGTTTCGAGCACGACTTCCGGGTCATGATCGAAAACCTGAACACGATGATGGAAGTGGCCGACGGCAATCTGTCGCAGTTGTCGCAGCTGCTTCAGTCCATCGCCAACGGCGACCTGACCGCCCGCATGCACGGCGAGTTCCACGGCGTCTTCGCCAGCATGCGCGACGATGCCAATGCCACGGTTGCCCAGCTGACCCAGATCGTCGGACGCATCCAGCAGGCCTCGTCCAGCATCAGCACGGCAGCCGGCGAGATCGCGTCGGGCAACAACGACCTGTCGCGCCGTACCGAGCAGCAGGCGGCCAACCTGGAGGAAACCGCCGCCTCGATGGAGGAACTGACCTCCACCGTGCGCCAGAACGCCGAACACGCCCGCCAGGCCAACCAGCTCGCCATCGGCGCGCACACCGTGGCTTCGCAGGGCGGCGACGTGGTCGGCCAGGTGGTCAGTACCATGCACGAGATCGACGCGTCCTCGCGCCGTATCGCCGACATCATCACGGTCATCGACGGCATCGCCTTCCAGACCAACATCCTGGCGCTCAACGCGGCCGTGGAAGCGGCGCGTGCCGGTGAGCAGGGTCGCGGTTTCGCCGTGGTCGCCAGCGAAGTGCGCACCCTGGCGCAACGCTCGGCCAGCGCCGCCAAGGAGATCAAGGGTCTGATCGACGAGTCGGTCGGCAAGGTCGCCGAGGGCTCGCAGCTGGTCAACCAGGCCGGCGCCACGATGGGCGAAATCGTCGCCTCGGTGCAGCGTGTGACCGACATCATGGCGGAGATCTCGGCAGCCTCGCAGGAGCAGTCCGCCGGCATCGAGCAGGTCAACCAGACCGTGGTGCAGATGGACGAAACCACCCAGCAGAACGCCGCGCTGGTGGAAGAAGCCACCGCCGCCGCGCGGGCGATGGAAGAACAGGCCGGCCATCTGACCGATGCGGTGGCGCTGTTCAAGCTCGACGGCCAGGCCGCCTCCGCGCCTGTGGCACGCTCGACGGTGGTCGCTGCGTCACCGGCACGCCCGGCCGGCGCCGCGCGTCCGCGCCCGGCCGCTGCCCCACCGCGCCGCGCGCCGGCCCGCGAGCCGGCACTGGCCAACGACACGGAGTGGCAGGAGTTCTGACGCCGCACCGATCCTCGCATCGCGTTTGATCCGACACCCCGCCCCGGCGGGGTGTCGTCGTTCCGATCCAGCCCTGTCGATATTCGCCCTACATAAATGTGATCTGATGCCGATAAACGGACTGAGCCCCGGGATCGTGTGATGCCGGCATCCGCCCAACCCAGCAGATTCCATGTCCGAAGGCAGCCTTCCCGCACACGACGGAACCCATGCCGCGCCCGACCCGGGTACGGATGACAAGTACCTGGTCCGCAACCCCCGGCAGATCCGCCAGCTGCTGCAGGCGCTCATCGACCAGCGGTCGCTGATCAATGCGCACATCGACGGCCGCGACCAGTCGTTCCCCACGGCGGTACTGGAACTGGACGAGGACGAGGACGAACTGCTGCTCGACGGCAGTCCCTCGGAAACCTCCAACCGCGCCGCCGAGGCGGCCGATCACCTGCTGTGCTTCGGCCAGCTTGAACGGGTAATGGTCCGCTTCCGCCTGGATGGCCTGGTCCGCATCCACAATGAAGGCCACGTCGGCTTCCGCGCCCCGTTCCCGACCGAACTGGTGCACCTGCAGCGGCGCGAGCTGTACCGCCTGGAGACGCCGATCACCGACTCGCCCAAGCTGGTCCTGCCCGTTGATGACGACCGCAGCGAAGCGCTGACGATGCGCGTGGTGGACATCAGCGGTGGCGGCCTGGCCGTCACCGTGGCCGAAGACTGCCCGGTGTTCGGCCTGCAGAAGCGCTACGACGGCTGCCGCCTGGAGCTGCCCGACAGCAGCCCCATCAACGTGTCGCTGGTGGCCTGCAACATGCGCGCGCAGAAGCTGCCCAACGGCGTGGAGATGAAACGCGTCGGCCTGCGCTTCGACGCACTGCCGCGCGGCGCGGACAGCGCGATCCAGCGCTACATCTTCCGCATCGACCGCCAGCGCAAGGCACGCAGGAACGGCGAAAGCTGAACGGCGGCAGCCCCCCCCTAAAGTCGTTCCGTCCCAGGCCGATATCCAGCGTGACGCCCGGTTTTTCGACCGCCACGCCCGACCCAGGATTGCCTCCATGAACGACAAGAACAGCAGCGCCGCCAGCTCCGGTGGCGAGTACCTCAGCTTCACCCTCGGCGCCGAGCACTACGGCGTGGACATCCTCAAGGTGCAGGAAATCCGCGGCTACGACTCGGTCACCCGCGTGCCGGATGCCCCGGACTACATCAAGGGCGTGATCAACCTGCGCGGCACCATCGTCCCGGTCATCGACCTGCGCCTCAAGCTGCGCCTGGAAAACGCGCGCTATGACGCCTTCACCGTGATGATCGTGCTCAACGTCGAAGACCGCGTCGTCGGCATCGTCGTGGACAGCGTCTCCGACGTCATCCCCCTGAGCGCCGAGCAGATCCGCCCGACCCCGGAGTTCGGCGCCGCCGTGGACACCCGCTTCATCTCCGGGATCGGCACCCAGGACGATCGCATGCTGATCCTGCTCGACATCGAGACCCTGCTGGACAGCGCCGACATGGGCCAGGCAACCACCCTCGACGACGTCGCCGCCTGATGACAGACCCGCGGCCGCCGCGCACTGCGACGAAGGTCGACATTGACCCTTCAGTTCCCGCGCGCGTGGCCGATAGCTGGAATCAGGACCCGGCTGTGCTGGACACCCCAAGGCCGGGCCAACTTGTCCACATCCTCCGGAGAACCATCCGATGAAGTCCCTGTTTGCGCTGTTTTCTGCTGCCGTGCTCGCCACCACCGCCTCGTCCGCCTTCGCCCAGACGGCCGAAATGATCCCGCCGGAAATGGCCCCGCGTGCAGTCGGCAAGGACGGCATGGTCTGCGGCAAGGTGGAAAAGGCACGTTACGCCGAAGGCTCCGAAGGCCAGCCGACCTTCCTGTACATGGGCGGCGCCTTCCCGCGCCACACCTTCTCGGCCCGCATCGCCGGCGCCAACCGCAGCAAGTTCAGCTTCCCGCTGGAAACCCTGGAAGGCAAGACCGTGTGCGTGATCGGCAAGATCGCCCGCGATGCCTCGCGCGCTGAAATCGAAGTCAGCTCGCCGGCCGGCCTGAAGCTCGCCAACATCAAGTAATTCGCTGTACGCCATGCCACGCCGGCGCTGGCCGGCGTGGTCGCTGCAACCGGGCACGATGCCCGGACGCGTTTGCCACCGGAGACCGCACCGCCCATGCCGTGGATCAACAACCTCAAACTGATGCCCAAGCTGATGCTCACCTTCGGTGTCATCCTGCTGGTGATGCTGCTCCAGGGCATCGTGGCCTATCGTGGCTTGTATTCGCTCAACAACGTCACCACCGAGCTGGCGGGTCACCGGATGGAAAGCATCCGCATGGCTGGCGAAATCCGTGGCATGGTCGGTGAGTATCGCAACTCCGCCTATCAGGGTCTGATCCGCGCCAGCGACGACGTCAAGGCCGAGGCCAAGACGCGTGCCACCGATCTGCGCGGCAAGATCGACGCCTCGATCAAGAAGTACCCGGCGCTGATCGACAACCCGCAGCAGAAGCAGCTGTTCGACACCTTTGCCAAGGATTGGAACGCCGCCTTGGCGTCCTATGACTCGGTCACCGAGATGCTCGAACTGGACCTGCCGGACGATGCGGTCGACACCTTCGTCGGTGAGACCCGCACCAGACACCGCAAGGCCTCCGCCGCGCTCGAAGCGCTGATCGCCGAGGACAACCGCCTCGCCCGCGCCTCGCGTGAAGAAGCCGAATCCACCTACGCCGCCTCCGCCACCCTGACCGTGATCGCCCTGCTCGGCGGCGCGGCGCTGGGCCTGGTGCTGGTGTGGCTGTTCGCCCGCTCGCTGGTGGGCAGTGTCCGCGGCGCCGTCTCGGTGGCCAACGACGTGGCCGGCGGCAAGCTCGACGGCCACATCGATGTCACCCGCAAGGACGAAGTGGGCGACCTTCTGCAGGCCATGCAGCGCATGCAGCGCGACCTGCGCGAGCGGACCGAGACCGACCAGGCGATCGCCCGCGAGAACCTGCGTATCCGTACTGCGCTGGACTACAGCTCCACCGGCGTGTACCTGACCGACGACAGCCTCAACATCGTCTATACCAACCGCGCCCTGCAGCACACGCTCACCCGGTACCAGGACGAAATCCGCAAGGACCTGCCGGACTTCGATGCCGCCACCTCGCTGATCGGCAAGCCGGTGACCGTGCTCGAACACGGCAACGAGATGGACCAGCGCACCTTGAGCCAGCTCAAGGAGCATGGCGTCAGCCGCCGTCCGATGCAGTTCGGCGACGCCCAGTTCGCGCAGGTGGTCTCCTCCATCGCCAACGAGCAGGGCGACACCGTCGGCCACGTGGTCGAATGGCGCGACCGCACCCCGGAAGCCGCCGTCGAAGCCGAAGTGGCCCGCGTCATCGCCCAGGCCGCCGCCGGCGACCTGTCCGGCCGCATTGATGACGCCGGCAAGGAAGGCTTCTTCCTGCAACTGGCCCAGCAGATCAACGGCCTGCTCGAAGCCAACGCGAGCAGCATCGACCAGGTCTCCGGCCTGCTTGCCGCCCTGTCGCAGGGCGACCTGAGCGCACGCATGCACGGCGACTTCCACGGCGTGTTCGCCCGCATGCGCGACGACGCCAACGCCACTGCCGAGCAGCTCAGCGGGATCGTCACCCGCATCAAACAGTCCAGCCAGGCCATCAGCTCGGCCGCGAGCGAAATCGCCACCGGCAACAGCGACCTGTCGCGCCGCACCGAGCAGCAGGCGGCCAACCTGGAAGAAACCGCCGCCTCGATGGAGGAACTGACCTCCACCGTGCGCCAGAACGCCGAGCACGCCCGCCAGGCCAACCAGCTCGCCATCGGCGCGCACACCGTGGCCTCGCAGGGCGGTGAGGTGGTCGGCCAGGTGGTCACCACCATGAGTGCGATCCAGACCTCGTCCAGGAAGATCGCCGAGATCATCTCGGTCATCGACGGCATCGCCTTCCAGACCAACATCCTCGCGCTGAACGCGGCCGTGGAAGCGGCGCGTGCCGGTGAGCAGGGTCGCGGTTTCGCGGTGGTCGCCAGTGAAGTGCGCACCCTGGCCCAGCGCTCGGCCGGCGCGGCGAAGGAAATCAAGGGCCTGATCGACGACTCGGTCGGCAAGGTCAACGACGGGTCGGCGCTCGTGCACAAGGCCGGTGCCACGATGGGCGAGATCGTCGCCTCGGTCCAGCGCGTGACCGACATCATGGCCGAGATCTCCGCCGCCTCGCAGGAACAGTCGGCCGGCATCGAGCAGGTCAACCAGACCGTGGTGCAGATGGACGAAACCACCCAGCAGAACGCCGCGCTGGTGGAAGAAGCCACCGCCGCCGCGCGGGCGATGGAAGAACAGGCTGGCCACCTCAGCGATGCCGTGTCGATCTTCACGCTGGACGAGCGCGACCTGGCACCGGCACCGGTCGCCGCCCCGGTCGCTGCCGCACCGCGCCCGATCCGTTCGACGCCGGCGCCGGCACCGGCTCGCCGTGCGCCGAACCGGCCGGTCGCCACCGAACTGGCCGACGGCGACTGGCAGGAGTTCTAAGCGCGTCGCGCCGGTCAACGACTGAACCGCGAAAGGCTCCGGTGCGAAGGCACCGGAGCCTTTTTCCTTTGCGGCGTCCGCGCCATCCGCCTGCAACCTGAATACGCTCAGCCTGCACACCTCAACCGCAGCCGTTCGCGGCCGATAACTGCATTGCCGCGACACGTTCGCCGACCAACGATGCCATGCCCATGACCTTGATCAGCCGCTGGAACCAGTACTTCTCCAACCTGTCCGTCCGTCGCAAGCTCAACCTGCTGACGGCGCTGATCGCCGTGGGCGTCATCGCCCTGGCGGTGATCGCCGCCCGCATGCAGTACCTGGACCTGACCGACACCCGCAAGGACAGCCTGAAAATCCAGGTCGAACTGACCTACGGCATCCTGGACCACTACCATCACCTCGCCGAAACCGGCGAGCTGACCGACGCGGCGGCCAAGGAGGCCGCGCTGCTGGCGCTGGACCGCATGCGCGCCGACAACGACGCCTACTACTACAGCGTCTACGACACGCAGTACCGCGTGCTGATGCATCCGTTCCGCAAGGACCTGATCGGCAAGGACATGAAGGACTTCCGTTCCGAGGACGGCGTGCGCCTGTTCTACGACATGGTCGGCATGGCCCGCCTGGGCGGCGGCGTGGTCTCCTACAAGTGGGCCAAGGCCGGTGAAGAAGGGCTGTTCGACAAGTCCTCCTATGCCGGGATGTACGCCCCGTGGCAGTGGGTCATCAGCAGTGGCGTGTACATGGAAGACGTGCAGCAGCAGGCACTGGTGTTCACCGCGATCATGACCGCCGCCGGCGGCGCGCTGGTTCTGATCGTCCTGGCCCTGAGCTGGCTGATCGGCAACCGCATCACCCTGCCCCTGCGCCAGGCCACCACCGTTGCCGAGAGCATCGCGCGCGGCAGGCTGGACAGCCGCATCGGCGAGCAGGCCCACGATGAGCCCGGCCGCCTGCTCGAGGCCATGTCGCGCATGCAGAGCCAGCTGCACGGGGTCATCACCGCCCAGCGCGACATGGCCCGCCGCCATGACGCCGGCGAGGTCAGCTACCGCATCGACGAGAGCGCCTTCCCCGGCGAGTACCGGCTGATGGTGCATGAGACCAACACCCTGGTGGGCGCCCACGTGCAGACGATGGAGGCGGTGCTGGAAGTGGTCAAGGCGTACGCGGTCGGCGATCTGCGCGCCGACATCGCGCGCTACCCTGGCGAGAAGGCAGCCATCACCGCCACCGTGGACACGGTCAAACAGAATCTGGGCAGCATCAATGCCGAGATCAAGCGGCTGGCAACAGCCGCGGCGGCCGGCGACTTCAGCCAGCGCGGCGACAGCACGCGGTTCGATCACGATTTCCGCCTGATGATCACCAACCTCAACGCCATGATGCAGGTCAGCGACGAGAACCTGGGCAAGCTGTCCGCGCTGCTGTCGGCCATTGCCGAGGGGGACCTCACCGCGCGCATGCAGGGCCGGTTCGAGGGCGTGTTCGCCACCATGCGCGATGACGCCAACGCGACCGTCACGCAATTGACCCGCATCGTCGGCCAGATCCAGGAGTCGGCCAGCAGCATCAACCAGGCTGCCGGCGAAATCGCCACCGGCAACAGCGACCTGTCGCGCCGCACCGAACAGCAGGCGGCCAACCTGGAAGAAACCGCCGCGTCGATGGAGGAACTGACCTCCACCGTGCGCCAGAATGCCGAACATGCCCGCCAGGCCAACCAGCTCGCCATCGGGGCGCACACCGTGGCTTCGCAGGGCGGTGACGTGGTGAGCCAAGTGGTCACCACCATGAGTGCGATCGAAGCCTCGTCCCGGAAGATTGCCGACATCATCTCGGTCATCGACGGCATCGCCTTCCAGACCAACATCCTCGCGCTGAACGCGGCCGTGGAAGCGGCGCGTGCCGGTGAGCAGGGTCGCGGTTTCGCCGTGGTCGCCAGCGAAGTGCGCACCCTGGCCCAGCGCTCGGCCGGCGCGGCGAAGGAGATCAAGGGACTGATCGATGACTCGGTCGGCAAGGTCAACGACGGGTCGGCACTGGTGCACAAGGCCGGTGCCACGATGGGCGAGATCGTCGCCTCGGTGCAGCGCGTGACCGACATCATGGCGGAGATTTCGGCGGCCTCGCAGGAACAGTCGGCCGGCATCGAGCAGGTCAACCAGACCGTGGTGCAGATGGACGAAACCACCCAGCAGAACGCCGCGCTGGTGGAAGAAGCCACCGCCGCCGCGCGGGCGATGGAGGAGCAGGCCACGCAGCTGGCCGATGCCGTGTCGATCTTCCGTCTGGACAACCAGGTGGCCGCGGCGGTCAGCGCGGTGACCGCGCGCATCAGCCGTGCCGCGCCGCAGCCGGTACGCAGCACGCCGGCCCGCACCGTGGCCCCCGCCGCCGGGCCCGCAGCGCATGCGCCACGTGCCGCGCTGCCCCGCGACGACGGCCATTGGCAGGAGTTCTGAGCCGTGTCCACGCCTCCCCCCGTTGTGGCCACCTCGCAGGCCGGTCGCGAGTTCGAGTTCGCCGACCGCGACTTCCGCCGCATCTGCGACCTGATCTACCAGCGCGTCGGCATCTCGCTGGCGCCGGCCAAGCGCGACATGGTCTATGGCCGCCTGTCGCGCCGCCTGCGCGCACTCGGCATGCGCAGCTTCCACGACTACCTCGACCAGCTCGAAGCCCACGGCGGCGACGAATGGCAGGCGTTCACCAATGCGTTGACCACCAACCTGACCGCCTTCTTCCGCGAGCCGCACCACTTCGAGAAGCTCACCGACGAGCTGCGTGCGCGCAGCGGCCACGGCACGCTGCAGTTGTGGTCGTGCGCGGCCTCCACCGGCGAGGAGCCATACTCGATGGCGATCACCGCCTGCGAGACCTTCGGCACGCTCAAGCCGCCGGTGCGCATCCTGGCCACGGACGTGGACACCCAGGTGCTGGCCACCGCCAGCCGTGGCGTCTATGCCATCGACCGCGTTTCCGGACTGGACCCGGCCGTGCGCAAACGCTATTTCCAGCGCGGTACCGGCCCCAATGAAGGCCACTGCCGCGTGCTGCCGGCGCTGCGCGAGCTGATCGACTTCCGCCCGCTCAACCTGCTCGCCCCCCGCTACGACGTCGGCGGCCCCTTCGACGCCCTGTTCTGCCGCAACGTGATGATCTATTTCGACAAGCCCACCCAGCGCGGCATCCTCTCGCGCCTGATCCAGCACATGGGCGACGACGGCCTGCTCTACACCGGCCACTCGGAGAACTACCTCCACGCCGCCGACCTGATCCAGCCCTGCGGGCGCACCCTGTACAAGCGCGCACCCGGAGCCCCGGTATGAACCAGGCCGCACGCAGCGACGAAGTGATGCGCTACTTCGACAGCCGCTTCCAGGTCACGGCGGCCAAGCTGCTGCCGACCCAGTATCTGGCCGTGGACGACACCACCGCCCTGACCACCACGCTTGGCTCGTGCGTGGCCGCCTGCCTGCGCGACCCGGTGCTCAAGATCGGCGGCATGAACCACTTCCTGCTGCCCGAGGGCAACGTCGGCGATGGCGCGCCTGCGCGCTACGGCAGCTACGCGATGGAACTGCTGATCAACGACCTGCTCAAGCGTGGCGCGCACCGCAAGCGTCTGGAAGCCAAGGTGTTCGGCGGTGCGAACGTGCTCAAGGGCTTCACCAGCAACCCGGTCGGCACCCGCAACGCGGAGTTCGTGCGCCAGTACATGCAGGCCGAGCACATCCCGATCATCGCCGAGGACCTGTGCGGCATCCATCCGCGCAAGGTGTGGTTCTTCGCCGATAGCGGCCGTGTGGTGGTGCAGCGCCTGCCGCACGCGCACGAAGCGGAGGTGGCCGCCACCGAATCGGCCGTACGCGCACGCCTGTCGCGTGCGCCCGTCACCGGCGGCGTGGAGCTGTTCGAATGACCGTTGGCCCGCCCTGCAAAGTCCTGATTGTCGACGACTCGGCCGTCGTCCGGCAGATGCTCAGCGAAATCCTGGCCAGCGATCCCGGCATCGAGGTGGTCGGCACCGCGGCCGACCCGTTGCTGGCGCGCGAAAAAATCAAACGCCTGCATCCGGACGTGATCACGCTGGACGTGGAAATGCCGCGCATGGACGGGCTGGCGTTCCTGGAGAATCTCATGCGCCTGCACCCGGTGCCGGTGGTGATGATCTCCTCGCTGACCGAGCGCGGCGCCGATACCACCCTGCAGGCACTGGCGCTGGGTGCGGTGGACTTCGTGTCCAAGCCGAAGCTGGACGTGGCGCGCGGTCTGCAGGGCTACGCCGATGAGATCATCGCCAAGGTCAAGATGGCCGCCCGCTCGCGGGTACGCAGCCTTGCCCGCACCACCGTGCCGCGCATCACCCTGGAAACCACGGCCACCCCTGCCCCGCGCTCGATCCAGTTCCGCACCACCGATCGGCTGATCGCCATCGGTGCCTCCGCTGGCGGTACCGAAGCGCTGCGCGTGGTGCTCGAAGGCCTGCCTGCCGACGCACCGGCCGTGGTGATGACGCAGCATCTGCCCGCGACCTTCAGCAGCGCGTTCGCCGAGCGTCTGGACCGGCATTCGGCGATGTCGGTACGCGAGGCCAGCGACGGTGAAGCCGTGCTCCCCGGCCATGCCTACCTGCCCCCGGGCGGCAGGCACCTGCGCGTGATCCGCGACGGTGCGCGCTGGCGTTGCCGGATCGACGACGGCCCGCCCATCAACCGCCACAAACCGGCGGTGGACGTGCTGTTCCGTTCGGTGGCCGAGAGTGCCGGTGCCAATGCCATCGGCGCCATCCTCACCGGCATGGGCGACGACGGTGCACGCGGCCTGCTGGAGCTGCGCAATGCCGGCGCCCCAACCCTGGTCCAGGACGAAGCCACCAGCGTGGTCTGGGGCATGCCCGGCGCGGCCTACAAGCTCGGCGCCGCCGAGGAAATGGTGCCGCTGGAGCGCATCGCCGAACGGCTGATGGCGTTGGCGCGCGGCTGATCCCCATCGGCCGGTGTAGACTGCGGAAACTGAAGGAGCAAGACCATGCATGGACCCTGCCATATCCTGGGTGGGCTGCTACTGGGCGGCCTGTTGATGACAGGCCCTGCCGGCGCACAGGGAAAGGCCCCCGCTGCCGACGCGCGCGTGCGCATCTTCGGCCAGAATGGCCAGGCCATCACGATGTACACCAACGCGGCCTGCCGGGAGGTCTACGACAACCGGGTGGATATCGCCCGGTCGACCCATCTGGTCCTCAACACGATGATGAGCGGTGCGCCGGCAAACGTGTCGCTCGGCATGCCGCAGACCGATGCCGTGCGCAACATGAAGAGCGTCATGTTCTCCCGGCCCAGCTACGAGGAGTACAGCGTTGCCAGTGGCCAGCCGCTGATCTTCGACGCGCGGGTCGCCAACACCAACGACTACCGCTGTTCAGGCCCGCTGACGCTGCAGTTCACACCCGAGCCGGGCAACGATTACGAGATCCAGATGACCACCGCCGACCGGATCTGCCGGTTCGGAGTGAGGCGCGTGGCTGCCGACGGCAGCGTGCAGCCGGAAGCCTTCACATTGCCGCCGGAACGCTGTGAAGCACCCGCACCCGCCCAGGCCGTCGTGGCGGCGCCCGCCGCCGTGGACGAGATCCCTGCCGAAACGGTGTCCCCTGCGCCGGCCGGCGGCCCGCTGCGGGACTGGACGCGGACCGTGGAGGTGGTGGCGGGCCTGGACCCCAGCCAGGAAGGCGGCGACGAAGGCGCCCTCCCGCTGCGCCTGGTGACGCGAGGCAGGATCGCCGGCGCACAGGTGGGCGCACTGGCGCTTGCGTACTTTGGAAACGGAAAGCTGCAGCGGTTCGCCAAGACCACGCCGCGCGGCAGCCGTATCGACACCCTGCCAAGCCCGGCGCTCTCGGACATGCCGGGGCTGCTGCGCACCCATCTTGCGCACTTCTTCCTCACCCATCCCGACGCCATCCCCGTCGAGCCCCGGACCGTCCAGAGCCTGGCGGGCGACTGGGTGCTTGCTTACGTGGAAGACTCCGGCGACACCAGTCAATACGAGCTCAGGCACACGGCCACGGTCGGATTCCGGCTCTCCGACGAGGGCGCCAGGCAGACCGCTGTCACCTGCAATGAGCGCCGCCTGGCCCCGTTGGAGGACTGGCAGGCGGATGACTACGCCAAGGTCAGGTCGGCCTCGCACGCGTTCGCCGAGCGCTGCGCGGCACGGTTTGCAACGCAGTTGCCGTCGCTGTTCCCGGCCGTCACCGCGCCCATCCTGGCGCCGCCTGCGGCGGTCGCGCCCGAGTGAGGTGACGCGGCCGCCGCGCCCGCCGGCATCGCCAACACCAAAAAACCCCCGGTTCTCACCGGGGGTTTTCGTTCAACACATCAGCCGATCAGGCTCAGGCAGCAACCGTCTTGGCCACGTCCTGGTAATCCTCGATCTGGTCGAAGTTCATGTAGCGGTAGATGTCCTTGCTGCTGGCATCCAGCACGCCGATATCGGCCATGTACTCTTCCCTGGTCGGGATGCGACCCAGACGCGAGCAGATGGCGGCCAGCTCTGCCGACCCCAGGTACACGTTGGAGTTGCGGCCCAGGCGGTTCGGGAAGTTGCGGGTCGAGGTCGAGAACACCGTCGCGCCCTCACGCACCTGCGCCTGGTTGCCCATGCACAGCGAGCAGCCCGGCATTTCCATGCGCGCGCCGGCGGTGCCGAAGGTGCCGTAGTGGCCTTCCTTGGTCAGCTCCGAGGCGTCCATCTTGGTCGGCGGAGCCACCCACAGTTTGGTCGGAATGTCGCGCTTGCCTTCCAGCAGCTTGGCGGCCGCACGGAAGTGGCCGATGTTGGTCATGCACGACCCGATGAACACTTCATCGATGGCCGCACCGGCCACGTCCGACAGCGTCTTGACGTCGTCCGGATCGTTCGGGCAGGCCACGATCGGCTCGTGGATATCGGCCAGGTCGATCTCGATGACGGCGGCGTACTCGGCGTCGGCATCCGGCTCCAGCAGCGCCGGGTTGGCCAGCCAGGCCTCCATCTTCTCGATGCGGCGCGCCAGCGAACGGGCGTCCTGGTAACCCTCGGCGATCATCCACTTCAGCAGCGTGATGTTGCTGGTGAGGTACTCGATGATCGGCTCCTTGTTCAGGCGCACCGAGCAGCCGGCGGCCGAACGTTCGGCCGACGCATCGGACAGTTCGAACGCCTGCTCGACCTTCAGGTCCGGCAGGCCTTCGATTTCCAGGATGCGGCCGGAGAAGATGTTCTTCTTGCCGGCCTTGGCGACCGTCAGCAGGCCCGACTTGATCGCGTACAGCGGAATCGCGTTGACCAGGTCGCGCAGGGTCACGCCGGGCTGCATCGTGCCCTTGAAACGCACCAGCACCGATTCGGGCATGTCCAGCGGCATGACGCCGGTGGCAGCGGCGAAGGCGACCAGACCCGAGCCGGCCGGGAACGAAATGCCCACCGGGAAACGGGTGTGCGAGTCGCCGCCGGTGCCGACGGTGTCAGGCAGCAGCATGCGGTTGAGCCAGCTGTGGATCACACCGTCGCCCGGACGCAGCGAGATGCCGCCACGGGTGGAGATGAACTCCGGCAGGGTGTGGTGGGTCTTGACGTCCACCGGCTTCGGGTAGGCGGCGGTGTGGCAGAACGACTGCATCACCAGGTCGGCCGAGAAGCCCAGGCAGGCCAGGTCCTTCAGCTCGTCGCGGGTCATCGGGCCGGTGGTGTCCTGCGAGCCCACCGAGGTCATCTTCGGTTCGCAGTAGGTGCCCGGGCGCATGCCCTTGCCTTCCGGCAGGCCACAGGCGCGGCCCACCATCTTCTGCGCCAGCGAGAAGCCCTTGCCGGTATCCGGCGGGTCCATCGGCAGACGGAACAGGTCGGTCGGGGCCAGGCCCAGCGCTTCACGCGCCTTGGCGGTCAGGCCGCGGCCGATGATCAGCGGAATGCGGCCACCGGCGCGCACTTCGTCGAACAGCACGTCGGACTTGACCTTGAACTCGGCGATGACCGCACCGTCTTTCAGTGCCTTGCCGTCGTACGGACGCAGTTCGATCACATCGCCCATGTTCATCTGCGACACGTCGAGTTCGATCGGCAGCGCGCCGGCGTCTTCCATCGTGTTGTAGAAGATCGGCGCGATCTTCGAGCCCAGGCACACGCCACCGAAGCGCTTGTTCGGAATGAACGGAATGTCTTCGCCGGTGAACCACAGCACCGAGTTGGTGGCCGACTTGCGGCTCGAACCGGTACCGACCACGTCGCCCACATAGGCGACCAGGTGGCCCTTGTCCTTCAGCGATTCGATGAACTTGACCGGGCCGCGCTTGCCGTCTTCTTCCGGCTCGATGCCATCGCGCTTGTTCTTCAGCATCGCCAGGGCATGCAGCGGGATGTCCGGGCGGGTGGTGGCGTCCGGTGCCGGCGACAGGTCGTCGGTGTTGGTTTCGCCGGTGACCTTGAGCACGGTGATGGTCAGGCTCTGCGGCACTTCCGGCCGGCTGGTGAACCATTCGGCATCGGCCCAGCTCTGCAGCACGCCCTGGGCGTTGGCATTGCCGGCCTTGGCCTTTTCCTGCACATCGTGGAAGGCATCGAACACCAGCAGGGTGTTCTTCAGCGCATCGGCGGCGATCGCGCCGACCACGGCGTCGTCGAGCAGCTGGACCAGCGGGGCGACGTTGTAACCGCCGAGCATGGTGCCCAGCAGTTCGGTGGCGCGCTCGCGGCTGATCAGCGCATTGGTTTCGCTGCCGAGGGCGATCGCGGCCAGGTACGAGGCCTTGACCTTGGCGGCATCGTCGACGCCGGCCGGCACGCGGTGGGTCAGCAGGTCGAGCAGGAACTCGGCCTCGCCCGCGGGCGGGTTCTTCAGCAGTTCAATGACGTCGGCCGTCTGCTGGGCGCTCAGCGGCAGCGGCGGGATGCCAAGCGCGGCGCGCTCGGCTACGTGGTGGCGGTAGGCTTCCAACATGACAACTCCCGGGTGATTCTTTGCAGAATGCGGTTGAATACAGCGGTGAAAAGGGCGGGCTCAGGCTTGCGGCACGATCAGCTTCAGGCCCTTGAAGTAGTCGCGGTAAAACGTGTCGTTCCAGGTGATCAACCCGTCGCACTGCAGCAGTGCGTGCGCGCCGACCATGAAGTCATCGATGCCGCGCTTGCCGGTGCCGCGCTGGCGGTGGCGGCGGTGCATTTCGCCGGCGCGCAGGGCGGACTTGGCTTCCAGCGGGCTGAAATGGATACCCATCTCCTCCAGCGCTTCCTGCACTTCGGCGCCGCCGCGCAGCGCGGCGCAGATCTCGGCCAGCACCACCCCGCAGATCACCACGCGGCCACCCACCAGGCTCTGGCGCAGGCAGGCTTCCACGGCATCGGCCTGCGGGCCGTTGCTGAGCAGTTCGATCAGGATCGGGGAATCGACGGCAATCATGCGCGGCTCATTCCTCGTCGCGGACCGCATCCACGGCGGCCTGCGCCGAGTCGAAGCCATCCAGCGCGAACTTGCCGCGGGCACGCGAGATGGCATCGTCCACGCTCTTGCGCAGGATGATGCGGCTGCCCTCCAGTTCGACCTTCAGCTGAGTGCCCTTGGTCAGACCCAGCGCATCGCGGACCGCCTTGGGCAAGGTGATCTGTCCGCGTTCTGCAACGGTGGCTTCCATCGGTACGCCCTCCAAAGTATGCACAAATTATACATACTCCAGGGGGCATACTTCCACCCTCACCCCGCTTCGTCCCGCCCCCGGGCCTTGCAGGGCATAAGGATACGCAGCGACCCATGACATCAGCGATACATATCTCCATGTAGCCTGAGACCCGATGCCGCAGGCCACGGGCCGGCTGAATCGTTCATACTCGGACGGTCACCGGGCCCACGGCCATCGGCGAACGCAAGCAGGCCTGCCTCGGGCGGGCCACTGCAAGCCATCCGCAAGAGGAGTCACCCCGCATGAGCGATTCGTTCTCCACCCGCAGTCAGCTGGATGTCGCCGGCAAGACCTACGACTACTTCAGCCTGCCCAAGCTCGGACAGCAGTTCGACATCTCCCACCTGCCCTACTCGATGAAGATCCTGCTGGAGAACCTGCTCCGGCACGAGGACGGGGGTGCGACCGTCGGCCGCGACCACATTGAAGCGGTCGCCCGCTGGAATCCGAAGGCAGAGCCGGACATCGAGATCGCCTTCATGCCCGCGCGCGTGGTCCTGCAGGACTTCACCGGCGTGCCCTGCGTGGTCGACCTGGCCGCGATGCGCGACGCCGTGGTCAAACTCGGTGGCCGCCCGGAACAGATCAACCCGCAGATCCCCTCCGAGCTGGTGATCGACCACTCGGTGCAGGTGGATGTATTCGGCACCCCGGACGCACTGGACCTCAACGGCAAGATCGAGTTCCAGCGCAACCAGGAGCGCTACGGCTTCCTGCGCTGGGGCCAGAAGGCTTTCCACAACTTCAAGGTAGTGCCGCCCAACACCGGCATCGTCCACCAGGTGAACCTGGAGAACCTGGCCCGCGTGGTCATGACCGCTGACAAGGACGGCACGGCCATCGCCTACCCGGACACCGTGTTCGGCACCGACAGCCACACCACCATGATCAACGGCATCGGCGTGCTGGGCTGGGGCGTGGGTGGCATCGAAGCGGAGGCGGCCATGCTCGGCCAGCCGTCCTCGATGCTGATCCCGCAGGTGGTCGGCTTCAAGCTGACCGGCAAACTGCCCGAAGGCGCCACCGCCACCGACCTGGTGCTGACCGTGACCCAGATGCTGCGCAAGCACGGGGTGGTCGGCAAGTTCGTCGAGTTCTTCGGCGAGGGCCTGCAGCACCTGCCGCTGGCCGACCGCGCGACGATCGGCAACATGGCCCCCGAATACGGTGCCACCTGCGGCATCTTCCCGATCGATCACGAATCGCTGAACTACCTGCGCCTGTCCGGCCGCAGCGAGGAGCAGATCGCGCTGGTCGAAGCGTATGCGAAGGCACAGGGGCTGTGGCACGACGCGCAGACCGCACACGCCAGCTACAGCGCCACGCTGGAGCTCGACATGGGCACGGTCAAGCCGTCGCTGGCCGGTCCCAAGCGCCCGCAGGACCGCGTGCTGCTGGAAGACGTCAAGCAGAACTACCGCGACAACCTCGGTGGGCTGACCACCAGCCGCGACAAGCGCAATGAGGACGTGTCCACGTTCGTCAACGAGGGCGGTGGCGCGGCAGTCGGCAACGAACAGCTGGCCAAGGGCTACGCCGATGTCGAGATGGACGGCAGCCGCTTCCGCCTGAAGGACGGCGCGGTGGTCATCGCCGCCATCACTTCCTGCACCAATACCTCCAACCCGGCGGTGATGATCGGCGCCGGCCTGCTGGCCCGCAATGCGGCGGCCAAGGGCCTGGACCGCAAGCCTTGGGTCAAGACCTCGCTCGGGCCGGGCTCGCGCGTGGTCACCGACTACCTGGAAAAGGCCGGCGTGCTGACCGAGCTGGAGAAGATCGGCTTCTACGTGGTCGGCTATGGCTGCACCACCTGCATCGGCAACTCCGGTCCGCTGCCGACCGAAGTCAGCGCCGGCATCGCCGCCGGTGACCTGGTGGTGACCTCGGTGCTGTCGGGCAACCGCAACTTCGAGGGCCGCGTGCACCCCGAAGTGAAAATGAACTACCTGGCCAGTCCGCCGCTGGTGGTGGCCTACGCGATCGCCGGCACCACCGACATCGACCTGGCCACCGAACCGCTGGGTACCGGCAGCGATGGCCAGCCGGTGTTCCTGCGCGACATCTGGCCGAGCAACAAGGAAATCGGTGACGTGATCGCCGCGACCATCGGGCCGGAGATGTTCAAGCAGAACTACGCCGATGTGTTCAAGGGCGATACCCGCTGGAACACCATCAAGTCGCCCGACGGCGACCTGTACGACTGGGACGGCAGCTCGACCTACATCAAGAACCCGCCGTACTTCGAGGGCATGACCATGCAGGTCGGCCACATCGAGGACGTGCACGGCGCGCGGGTGATGGGCCTGTTCGGCGATTCGATCACCACCGACCACATCTCCCCGGCCGGCAACATCAAGAAGGACTCGCCGGCAGGACGCTTCCTGCAGGAGCGCGGCGTGCAGCCGGCCGACTTCAACAGCTACGGCAGCCGCCGCGGCAACGATGACGTCATGGTGCGCGGCACCTTCGCCAACATCCGGATCAAGAACCTGATGTTCGGTGGCGAGGAAGGTGGCAACACCCTGTACTTCCCGGCCGATGGCGGCGAGCCGCAGAAGCTGGCGATCTACGACGCGGCGATGAAGTACAAGGCCGAGGGCGTGCCGCTGGTGGTGTTCGCCGGCAAGGAATACGGCACCGGCTCCTCGCGCGACTGGGCCGCCAAGGGCACCAACCTGCTTGGCGTCAAGGCGGTGATTGCCGAGAGCTTCGAGCGCATCCACCGCTCCAACCTGGTCGGCATGGGCGTGCTGCCGCTGCAGTTCAAGGCCGGCGAGAACGCACAGAGCCTGGGCCTGGACGGCTCGGAGACGATCGACATCACCGACCTGCAGGACGGCGCCAGCAAGACCGCCACTGTCACCGCGACCCGGGCCGACGGCACCTCCACGCGCTTCCAGGCGCACGTGATGCTGCTGACGCCCAAGGAAGTGGAGTACTTCAAGCACGGCGGGCTGCTGCAGTACGTGCTGCGCCAGTTGGCCGCCCGATAAGGCCGGCCCTGCCCTGCCGGCGCCTGCCGTCCCCGATCAGGGGGACGGCAACCGATGCCGGCGCTGCCGCGCCGGCATCCGGTCGGTCAAGGCATCACGCCGTACAGGAACCAGGGCGCACGGGTGACCTCCCCGTACAGGGTGACACTGCGCAGCCCGTCTTCCTGGCGGGTCTCGCCATCGGCCGCTGCGATGTTGCGCACGCTCACGGTCATGGTGAAGGGCGGATGCGGCACACCGCCGCTCAGGTAGCAGACCACGCCGCGGTCGCCGGTATGCACGTTCTGTTTGAAGCCCGCCGGGCAGTCCACCGCGAAGAACCGGTACCCGGTATCGTGATCGGCGCCGGGGATCGTCGCATGCACCGAGTAGGCCGAGACGCCCTCGCCCCCGGCGTGCGCCGGTACCTGGACCCGGAACTGCCCCGATTCACCGCGTGCCAGGACCGGAAAGTCCAACTGCTGCAACGGCTCCGGCGCCGCCTGCGCCTGCGCGGCGGGGGCAACGGCCAGCATCAGCGCAACCGTCCAGGCACGACACCGGCGCTTTGCATGGAACTGCGTCATGTTGAGGGTCTCCTTCGGTCCGGCGTTCGAGTCTGCACAGCGTCCAGCGGCAGCGTCTGTAGGAATACGTGCAAACGGGACCCCGAGGCCCGCGTTTCCACGCGGCGTGCACGGGCTTTTCACCAGCCCTTCGCGTTTTCCATTCGGCCCGGTATGCTGCCGGGGCATGAACTGACGGATACTCTCCGTCACCGCACCATTTCATCCACGTTTCCTGGAGGGGGAATATGAGTCTGGAACGTCCCTGGCTGCAGAGTTATC
This sequence comes from Stenotrophomonas sp. NPDC077461, assembly GCF_049545475.1. NCBI lineage: Bacteria > Pseudomonadati > Pseudomonadota > Gammaproteobacteria > Lysobacterales > Lysobacteraceae > Stenotrophomonas > Stenotrophomonas sp. NPDC077461. Next base: position 776,620 of record NZ_JBMWDO010000001.1, on the reverse strand, counting down.
CCAAAGGCGTACCCGCCGAGATCGACGTCAACGAGTTCCATTCGGTGTCGGCGGTGTTCGACACCTCGGTGGCCAAGTTCCGTGACCGCCCCGCCTACTCCAGTTTCGGCAAGGTGCTCACCTATGGTGAAACCGACGCCCTGGTCGAGCAGTTCGCCGCCTATCTGCTGGGCGAACTGCAGCTCAAGAAGGGCGATCGCGTCGCCCTGATGATGCCCAACTGCCTGCAGTACCCGGTCGCCACCTTCGGCGTGCTGCGTGCAGGCCTGACCGTGGTCAACGTCAACCCGCTGTACACCGCGCGCGAGCTCAAGCACCAGCTGGTGGACTCCGGCGCGGCGGTCCTGGTGGTGGTGGACAACTTCGGCGACACCGTGCAGCAGGTGATTGCCGACACGCCCATCCGGCAGGTGATCACCACCGGCCTGGGCGACATGCTCGGCGCCAAGGGCGTGGTGGTGAACTTCGTCCTGAAGTACATCAAGAAGATGGTCCCCAACTACAGCCTGCGCGGCGCGATCCGCTTCAACCAGGCGCTGAAGATCGGCAGCGGTCACAGCCTGCCCAAGGTCGAGATCGACCACGACGACGTGGCGTTCCTGCAGTACACCGGCGGCACCACCGGCGTGGCCAAGGGCGCCATGCTGACCAACCGCAATCTGGTGGCCAACATGCAGCAGGCCTCGGCGTGGATCTCCGCGTCGGGCATCGAGATGGGCAAGGAGTGGATCATCACCGCCCTGCCGCTGTACCACATCTTCGCGTTGACGGCGAACGGCCTGGTCTTCATGAAGTTCGGTGGCTGCAACCACCTGATCACCAACCCGCGCGACATGAAGGGCTTCGTCAAGGAGCTGAAGTCGACCCGCTTCACCGCCATCACCGGTGTCAATACGCTGTTCAACGGCCTGCTCAACACCCCCGGCTTCGACGAGATCGACTTCTCCTCGCTGAAGGTCACCCTGGGCGGCGGCATGGCGGTGCAGCGCGCCGTGGCCGAGCGCTGGAAGAAAGTCACCGGCGTGACCCTGGTCGAGGCCTACGGCCTGACCGAAACCTCGCCGGCGGCGTGCATCAATCCGCTGGATCTGGCCGAGTACAACGGCGCCATCGGCCTGCCGATCCCGTCCACCGACGCCTGCGTGAAGGACGACAACGGCAACACCCTGCCCGCCGGCGACGTCGGCGAGCTGTGCATCAAGGGCCCGCAGGTGATGAAGGGCTACTGGCAGCGTCCGGAGGAAACCGCCAAGGCGGTCGATGCCGAGGGCTGGCTGCACACCGGCGACATGGCGCGCATGGACGAACAGGGTTTCTTCTACATCGTGGACCGCAAGAAGGACATGATCCTGGTGTCCGGCTTCAACGTGTACCCGAACGAAGTCGAGGACGTGATCGCGATGATGCCCGGCGTGCTCGAAGTGGCCGCGGTCGGCGTGCCGGATGAGAAGTCCGGCGAAGTGGTCAAGGTGGTCATCGTCAAGAAGGACCCGAACCTGACCGCCGAACAGGTCAAGGAACACGCCCGGGCCAACCTGACCGGCTACAAGCACCCCAGAATCGTCGAATTCCGAAAGGAGCTGCCGAAGACCAATGTCGGCAAGATTCTGCGCCGCGAACTGCGCGATACGCCCGCCCCGTAAGGGTTTGCGCCCATCGTGAACGGACAGGGCCTGCACCGGCGACGGGGCAGGCCTTTTTCATGGCGACCGGCCCGGGGGGTGTAGCATCGCCGCGTGTGGACCCGTCCGGCCCGCCGACCACAACATCCTCCCTGCGGGCCCGCATCGTTGAGGAAATCGCCATGAGCACCATCGAAAAGCTGCCCGTCAGCCACCGCTACGCCACCATCCGCACTGAAACCACCGGCGACGATGCCGCACATTGGCTGTTCATGCATGCTGACGCCACCAGTGGTGTCCGTCCCTGCTGCCGCAAGGACATGCTGGATGAAATGTGGAACTACATGAGCGCCATCACACGCACGCCCGCCGAGCGCAACAGCGGCAAGCTGCGTCATTTCGTGCTGGCCTCCGACGCTACGGCCTACAACCTGGGCGGCGACCTGGACCTGTTCACGCGCCTGATCCGCGAAGGCAACCGCGACCGTCTGCTCACCTACGCCCAGCGCTGTGTGGAAGGCGTGCACCACCTGCACACCGGCTTCGGCGGCGACGTGCGCTCCATCGCACTGATCCAGGGCGACGCGCTGGGGGGCGGGCTGGAGATGGCGTTGGCCTGCCACACCATCGTGGCCGAAGAAGGCAGTGGCATGGGACTGCCGGAGGTGCTGTTCGGCCTGTTCCCGGGCATGGGGGCCTACTCGTTCCTGTGCAAGCGGGTGGCACCGCAGCTCGCCGAGAAGATCATTCTGGATGGCCGGGTGTACAGCGCCGAGGAAATGCACGCGATGGGCGTGGTGGACGTGCTGGTGCACAAAGGCCAGGGCGTGAAAGCGGTCGAGGATCTGATCCGCCAGCACCAGCGCATCCCGCACTCCTATCTGGCCATGAACGCGGCACGCAACCTCGCCCAAGCCGTGCGTTACGACGAACTGCTGGAAATCACCAAGGTGTGGGTCGATTCTGCCCTGGCGCTCGGCGACAAGTCGCTGCGCACGATGGACCGCCTGATCAAAGCACAGACCCGCCGCGCCACCCTTGATGTCGCCTGAGTTCCACCCTCCCCTGCTGTTGTTCAAGCCCGGCCGCCGCCGGGCTTTTTTATGGCTGTTCTCCCGGCCCTGCCGCCGCGCCTGGGCTGGCCCGATCGGACGCACGCCTGTATGGTGCCCTCCCCCATCATCCTCAAGGACCGACGTTGATGTCTCCGCAGCGACATGATCCGGCGAGGCACAGCCTGCGCAAGCTCCTGTGCACATCCCTGCTGGTCATCGCCCCGGCTGCCGACGCGCTCGCGGCCGGCTACGTGCCCAGCGCGGTCGAGGCGTTCATTCTCGAGACCGTGCTGGCCGATGAAGCGCGCACGCTCGAACAGGGGGGACAGACAGTGCTCCTCGCGCCTGCCGACGCCTCCGCCCCGGGTGCCACGGCCGCCGCGGCGACGGTGCGGCACCAGTTCGCGGCGTTCTACCGCGGCGAACGTACGACCGCCCGTGCGATTCCCCACATGGCGGTGGTGATTGCGATGACCGCCTTGCGGCTTGAACAGCCCGGGCAGTGCCGGACGGATCATCGCACCTGCGCCGAGGCCATCCGCCGTGCAGGTCCGACCCGCGACGACACGGACGGTCTGCGGACCGTGGTGGCGCGGTTCCAGGCGGCAGGTCTGGACATGAGCGCCATTGAATCGAGCGGCGCACGGCCGACGGATTGACGGCTCAGCGCACGTCGCTGTCGTTGTCGCCTGGCCGCGCGCGCTGGCGCGCACGCGCCTCCAGCGCCTGGCGGCCTTCCTTGATGCCGCCCTGCAGCACCGACAGGCGCTGGCGCCATTCGCTCTTGAGCTGCCAGTCGGCCATCCGCATCAGGTCGCCGGCGCGGTTGGCCACGCGCACCAGGCCCAGGTTGCTGGCCACGCCTTTGATGGCATGCGCCTGCTCGCGGAAATGGACCCAGTCGGCACGCTCGCCGTCGGCGGTCGCCACCGCCACGCACTGATCGGCATCGGTCAGGCACTGGCGGATGAACTCCCGTTCGAAGCCGTCGCCCATGCCCAGCGACGCCAGCTCGTCGAGCACGCCCGGGTCGAGCACGCCATCGAGCTGGGTGGCGGTGCGCACGATCGGCGCGCTGGCCTTGAGCTGCCCGTTGGAGGCAATGTCGGCCAACGTGTCCAGCAGGCGAACGGCCACCACCGGCTTGGCCAGGAACGTGTGCGCGCCGGCCTGCGTGCAGCGCTGGATCGCCTCGGGGGTGACATCGGCACTGAGCACCAGCACCGGCGTCCGCGGCCCGCCCCCGGCCTGCATCACGCGCAGTTCCTTCAGCATGTCCAGCCCGCTCATGCCGGGCATGTGCAGGTCCACGATGGCCGCGTCGAAGTCGCTCTCGGCCATCGCATCCAGCACCGCTTCACCGCCATTGACGCACAGCACTTTGTGCCCGGCCTTCTGCAGCAGACGCTGCAGGACCATGCGGTTGGCTTCGTGGTCGTCGGCCACCAGAATCTGCATGCTGCGCACGCGGGCGCGGTGGCGCAGGAACGGGTCGGCGAAGGCGATCACATTGCCGTTGCCGTCCTGCTCGCCGTCCCCCACCAGTGCCGGGGTGACGGTCCCCAGCGGCACCCGCGGCGGCGCGAACGGCAGCTCGACCCAGAAGCGGCTGCCCTGCGGCGGATTGTCGTCGTACCCGATATCCCCGCCCATCGCTTCGGCCAGACCCTTGGCGATGGTGGTGCCAAGCCCGGTGCCCTCGTGGCGACGCGCCATGCTGACGTCGGCCTGCTCGAAGGCTTCGAACAGGCGCGGCCGCATCGCCGGCGCCACGCCGATGCCGGTATCCAGGATGTCGAAGCGCAGGCGGACGCCGCCGTGGGCGTCGGCGCTGAGCACGGCCACGCGGATCTCCACCTTGCCGTGGTCGGTGAACTTGACCGCGTTGCCGGCCAGATTGAGCAGGATCTGGCGCAGGTGGCCGACGTCGCCGCGCAGCAGCGGCGGCACGTTCTCGGCGATCCGGACGCGGTAATCCAGGCGCTTGGCCTTGGCCTGCGGCAGCAGGATCAGCCCGATCGCCTGGATCACGTCGCCGAGTGCGAAATCCTCGGCGGTCACGCGCAGCTTCCCGGCCTCGATGGCGGAGATGTCCAGCACCTCCTCCACCAGCGCCAGCAGGCTGCGCGACGAGGCCTGGATGGTGTTCACGCACTCGCGCTGCTCATCGTCCAGGCGCGTGGTGGCCAGCACCTCGGTCATGCCCGACAACCCGTTGAGCGGGGTGCGGAACTCATGGCTCATGTTCGCCAGGAACCGGCTCTTGGCCTCGCTGGCCCGACGCGCCTCGTCCATCGCGTGGGTCAACTGGCGCAGCAGGGTCGAGAAGTACAGCGGCACCGCCGCCAGACCGAGCCACAGGCCGAACGCCAGGCGCGCGTTCTGCTGCCAGTACGGGGTCGTCGCCGCGGTGCTGCCGAAGCTCACCAGCGCCATCGCAACGGCGACATACAGATAGTTGTTGCCATAGCGCATGCCGTTGCCAACGGTCACCCACATCACCACGATGTAGACCCAGGCCAGCGGTTCGCCCATCTGCACCATGCCGGCCGCGATCAGGCCGTAATCGGCCAGCATGCCGGCCACGCGGCGCGGGTCCGAGCGCCCCGGCCGTGCCAGCAGCCAGCCGAACAGCGCCAATGACAGGCCCAGACCAGTCAGGACGATGGCCAGCACGCCGTTGTACTGCGTGGGCGGCAGGTCGTTGCGCACCCCCGGCATGGCCACGTAGGTCAGGATCAGCGTGATCAGCACGATGCGGACGATGGCCTGCCCGTGCTCGGTATCCGGGCGTTGCGCCAGCCTGTGTTTCAGCCGCTGGTACAGACGCTGCATGTCACGTCCCCGGGCGCGTGGACGCCGTGGAGTGCTGGGCACAGATCGCATCGAGCTGCTCGCGCCCGCGCAGCAGCGCATCCACGCAGCGCGGGTCGAACAACCGCCCGCGCTGGGCATAGAGGTAGGCCAGGGTCGCCTCCATGCTCCATGCCTCCTTGTAGGGGCGTGGCGAGATCAGCGCGTCGAACACGTCGGCCACTGCAACGATACGTGCCTCCAACGGGATCGCATCGCCCACCAGCCCATCCGGATAGCCACTGCCGTCGTAGCGTTCATGGTGGCGCAGGGCGATCAGCGCACCCACCTGGATGAAGCGGTTCTGGCTGCCGCTGAGCAGTTCGTAACCGATGCGCGGGTGCCGGCGCATGATGACCAGCTCCTCCTCGTTGAGCTTGCCCTGCTTGAGCAGCACCGCGTCGGGGATGGCGATCTTGCCCATGTCGTGCAGCGGGGCGGCCATCTCGATCAGTTTGACCTCCTCTTCGGGAAGTCCCAGCTGTTCGGCAATCAGACCGGCCACATGGGCCATGCGTTCCAGATAGGCACTGGTGCCCGCATCACGGAACTCAATGGCGCGCGCCAGCCGCGACAGGGTCTCGCGTTCGCGCTCCTCGACCTCGTGCATGCTGGCCAGCAGCCGCTGTTCCAGCGACAGCGCGCGCTGTTTGACGTTCTCCGACTGCTGCCGCAACTGCAGCAGGTTGTAGCAGCGCGCGCGCAGTTCGCGCGGCCGGATCGGCTTGACCAGGAAATCGATGACACCCGCTTCCAGCGCCGCCTGGCGGATGGGTTCGTCGCCGACCACGGTGATCAGGATCACCGGGATGTCGCGGTGCTTGGGCAACCGGCGGAAACGACGGGCAAACTCAAGCCCGTCCATCTCCGGCATGCGGTAATCGAGCAGCAGCAGGTCAACCGGATGCGACTCGCACCACGCCAGCGCCGTCAACGGGTCGCCGAAGTCATGCACGCTCAGTTCGGGCGCGATGTCCTCGATGACATGGCGCAGCATGGTTCGCGCGGACGTTTGATCGTCTACGATGACAATATTCAAGGCTGCTTCCGCCGTCTTCCTGGACCACACTGGAACATGCAGCGAAGAGGATACCCCGCCGCTCTGCACACTGGCACCTTGCATGAGTCCCGCCTCCGGTGATGTTCGCCCAGTTCATGATCGTCGTCACAGTGTGATGCGCATGTCACGCATCGCACCGGACAGTCATGGTCCGTGGCTATCACCCCCCAACGTCGCAATAGCCCACGTCGAAACCATACGCGCGCGGCCACGCCAGCGGAAGCCCGTCCGGGCGGGCCACCCGGCCCCCCCGGAATGCAGTTCTCAGTTTTCAGGGCGCATATAGGGGAACAGCAGCACGTCCCGGATCGAACTGCTGCCGGTCAGCAGCATCACCAGGCGGTCGATGCCGATGCCCAGACCGCCGGTCGGCGCCATGCCGTACTCCAGCGCACGGATGTAATCGGCGTCGTAATGCATGGCTTCATCGTCGCCACCTTCCTTGGCGGTCACCTGCGCCTGGAAACGGGCCGCCTGGTCTTCCGGGTCGTTCAACTCGGAGAAGCCGTTGGCCAGTTCCTTGCCGTTGATGAACAGCTCGAAGCGGTCGGTGTAACCGGGCTGGTCGTCGTTGGCGCGGGCCAGTGGCGACACCTCGACCGGATGGTCGGTGATGAAGGTCGGCTGCACCAGGGTGTGCTCGACGGTGGCCTCGAAGATCTCCAGCAGCAGCTTGCCCCAGCCGTAGGACGGCTTGATGCGGATCTTCAGGCGCTCGCAGTGGGCAGCCAGCGCGTCACGGTCGGTGCAGTCGGCCGCGCTGATCTCCGGGTTGTGGTGGCGCACCGCTTCGTCCATGCGCCAGCGGCGGAACGCCGGGGCCAGGTCGATGGTGGCGCCATCCCACTCCACCGTGGTGGTGCCCAGCACCTTGCTGGCCACGTCACGGATCACGCCTTCGGTCAGGTCCATCACTTCGTTGTACGTGGCGTAGGCCTCGTACAGCTCCATCATGGTGAACTCGGGATTGTGGCGGGTGCTGACGCCTTCGTTGCGGAAGTTCCGGTTGATCTCGTACACCCGCTCCAGGCCGCCGACGACCAGGCGCTTGAGGTAGAGCTCCGGGGCCACGCGCAGGTACAGGTCCAGGTCCAGCGCGTTGTGGTGGGTGGTGAACGGCTTGGCCGTGGCGCCGCCGGGGATGTAATGCATCATCGGCGTTTCGACTTCCAGGAAGTCGCGGTTGTCCAGCCAGGCGCGCATGGCGCGGATGATCCGCGAGCGCTTGATGAAGACCTCGCGGGATTCCGGCGTCACGATCAGGTCGACGTAGCGCTGGCGGTAGCGCTGCTCCACGTCGGCCAGGCCATGCCACTTGTCCGGCAGCGGCCGCAGCGACTTGGTCAGCAGGCGGATGGTGGTGGCCTTGACCGACAGCTCGCCGGTCTTGGTGCGGGTCAGCCCGCCCTCGACGGCGATGATGTCGCCCACGTCCCAGCCCTTGAAGGCGGTGTAGGCATCGCCGAGGGTGCTGCCCTGCAGGAACAGCTGGATGCGGCCGGATTCGTCCTGGATCTGGGCGAAGCTGGCCTTGCCCATCACGCGCTTGGCCATCAGGCGGCCGGCCATCTTCACCTGGCGGCCAGCCGCTTCCAGTGCCTCGGCGGTCCACTGTTCGGCGTCGGCGAACTCGGCCTGCAGAGCGCCGGCGAACTGCTCGCGGCGGAAATCGTTCGGGTAGGCGATGCCCTGCCCGCGCAGCGCGGTCAGTTTCGCGCGGCGCTCGGCGATGAGGCTGTTCTCGTCGACGGGGGGCTGCGGCGCGGCGGTCTGATCGTTCATGGCGTGGGTCTGTGTATGTCGGGGGGAGTGGGGGGCCCCGCCATCATGCCGATGGCCGGGGGAAATTGCGAAACCGGGCGGAGCCCGGGGGACAACGGAACGGGGCCGCGCGTGGCGGCCCCGACGGTCAGGCGTCGGTGCGTTTGGCACCCACGGCCAGGCCGGACTTCAGGCTGGCTTCGACGAATTCGTCGAGGTCGCCGTCCAGCACCTTCTGCGTATCCGAGCGTTCGATGCCGGTGCGCAGGTCCTTGATGCGGCTCTGGTCGAGCACGTAGTTGCGGATCTGGCTGCCCCAGCCGATGTCGGACTTGGTGGCTTCCACCGCGTCGCGCTCGGCATTGCGCTTCTGGATTTCCAGCTCGTACAGCTTGGCGGCCAGCATCTTCATCGCGTTGTCGCGGTTCTGGTGCTGGCTGCGGCCGGTCTGGCAGGCCACGACCGTGTTGGTCGGGATGTGGGTGATGCGCACCGCCGACTCGGTCTTGTTGACGTGCTGGCCACCGGCGCCGGAGGAGCGGTACACGTCGGTACGCAGGTCGGCCGGGTTGATGTCGATCTCGATGTTGTCGTCCACTTCCGGGGACACGAACACCGAGGTGAAGCTGGTGTGGCGGCGGTTGTCCGAATCGAACGGCGACTTGCGCACCAGGCGGTGCACGCCGGTTTCGGTCTTCAGCCAGCCATAGGCATAGTCGCCTTCCACGCGCAGCGTGGCCGACTTGATGCCGGCAACGTCGCCACCGGACACTTCCATCAGCTCGGTCTTCCAGCCGCGCGATTCGCACCAGCGCAGGTACATGCGCAGCAGGATTTCGGCCCAGTCCTGGGCTTCGGTGCCACCGGCACCGGCCTGGATGTCGACGAAGGCTGCCGCGTTGTCCATCTGACCGGAGAACATGCGCTGGAACTCCAGCTGTTCCACGTGCTTCTGGTACTTGTCCAGGTCGGCGACCACGGCCAGCGCGGTATCGTCGTCCTGCTCGCTCTCCGCCAGCTCCAGCAGTTCGCCGGACTCGGCCAGCCCATCCAGGATGGAGGCGATGCCGCCGACGGTTTTTTCCAGGTTGGCGCGCTCGCGCCCCAGGTTCTGGGCGTACTCGGCGTTGTTCCAGATATCCGGGTTTTCCAGTTCCCGGGTTACTTCTTCCAGACGCTCTTTCTTGGCGTCGTAGTCAAAGATACCCCCTGAGCGAGAGCACGCGATCGGTGAGATCGGTGATCCGCTGGCGGACAGGATTGAGCTCGATCATGTCGGCAGTTAATGCGTGCGAAAAGACTGTCAATGATAGCCCATCCGGCGCCTTCACGCCGAGGTGGAGGCCGTGCGCCGGGCCAATCGGGGCATCACGTCAAGAAAACGACACCGGGCGTCACAGCGGTACGGTGCAGACGGTAGACTGCCCGCCGGCCGCGCCCGCCCTGCCCCCGCAGGAGGCCCGGCCGCCCCTGCAATCACATGGAGTTCTACCCTGATGAGGAAGTCATCCTCGGCCGCCCTGCTGGCCATCGCCTGCCTGGCCGCCGGTACCGCCTCGGCCCTCGATCTCAAGCAACTGTCCAGCACCGGCCTGAAGGCCGGCCAGGCCCTGACCCTGTCCGATCAGGACGTGGCCAAGGCCGCCGACCAGTCCTGCGTCTACATGGACAAGGAAAACAAGGTCGCCCCGGCCAGCAGCCCGTACGCCCAGCGCCTGGCCAGGATCACCGAAGGCCTCGCCAACGAAGACGGTCTGAGCCTGAGCTTCAAGGTCTACCTGACCGAAGATGTCAACGCCTGGGCGATGGCCAACGGCTGCGTGCGCGTGTATTCAGGCCTGATGGACATGGCCTCGGACGATGAAGTGCGCGGCGTGATCGGCCACGAGATCGGCCACGTCAAGCTGGGCCACAGCAAGTCCAGGATGCGGACCGCCATGCTGGCCTCGGCCGGACGCGACACCCTGGCTGCGTCGGGCAACGCCAACATCGCCCAGCTCACCCAGGGTCAGCTCGGCGAACTGGCCGAAGGCTTCGTCAACGCGCAGTTCTCGCAGAAGGAAGAGAGCGCGGCCGACGAATACGGCTACCGCTTCATGAAGCGGCACAGCTACGACCCGGCCGCACTGGCCAGCATGTTCCGCAAGCTGTCCAGCCAGGGCGGCCTGATGTCCTCGCACCCGGGTTCGGAAGCACGCGCCGGGCGCATCGACGCGATGATCAAGAAGGACGGCAAGCGCTGAGCTGCCTGACGGCATCCCGGCGTGCCGGGATGCCGGGCCGGCCGGTGGCACCGTGCCGTCAGCCGGTCGGCTGCACCGCCAGCGCCTGGCGGAACAGCGGGAGCTGCCGCCGGCTGCACGGCACCTTGGCCCCATCATCCATATGCAGCAGCGCTTCGCCGCCGTCCAAGGGCTCGATCGAGACCAGCCGGCGCGCATTGACCAGCCAACTGCGATGGGCGCGTACGAACACCGCCGGGTCCAGCTTGGTCTCCAGCGCGGCCATCGTGGTGCGCAACGGGTAGTCGTGCCCGCGCACGCGCAGATTGACGTAGTTGCCCGCCGCCTGGGCGTATTCAATGTCGGCGGTGGCGACCAGGAAGTCGCGCCCCAGCTTGCGCACCAGGAACCGCTCTGGCCGCTCCACCGCCTCCACCGGTGGCGCATCGTCCGGTGCCACGAGCAGGTGCGCTTCGCCCTGCCGACGCCGTCCGAACCAGCTGAAGAAGTGTTCGATCGCCACGAAAGAGAAGAACGCGCGGACATCCTTCAGGTACTCATAGAGCGCGCGGACCGCCCAGGTGGCGTCGTCCTGGTAGTGGTGCCCGAGCGCGGCATAGGCCAGATGGCGCAGCGCCATCATCCCCAGCACGTGCACCAGCGACCACGCCACACTGGCCAGCAGATACAGCGGCAGCCGCCGCTTCCAGGTATCCGCATGCAGGGGCCAGCGCTGGCATCCCCACCACAACACCGGCAGCGTCAACAGGATCATCGAGACGCTGCTCAGCTCCCAGATCATCGGCTGCCACAGGCCAAGATCGTCCCCACGGCGCGCCGCGTCCATGACTTCGACCAGCGCATTGGCCACTGCACTGGTCAGCAGAATCACCGACCACACCAGCATCCGCGCGCCGGGTCGCCACCGTGCCGCTGTGCCGTTCGCCATTGAATCATCCATCCGCAAAGGGTCGTCAGCCTGACTCATCCCGTCATGGTAGTGCGCCCCACCCGTCACCGGGCGACCGCCATTGGTCACCCGCCCCCGGCGACAAGCCCTGTGCGTGCTGCGCCCGCGTTTCGGACGCCGCCGGCAGCCGGTATCGTTGCCCGTCACGCCGGCGCCTGCCCGGCCCTGAGGAATACGGATGTTCCAGACCCATTGGCATGTGTGGCTGCAGGCGTTCTTCGATGCCGCGTGGATGGTGCCGCTGATGACCTTCGTGAGCACGCTGGGCTACGAATGGGCGTACGTGCTGCTGATCGTTGTGCTCAGCTTCGGGGTACGGCTGCGCGCCGGGCTGGGCGTGATGCTCGCGGTACTGCTCATGTCCACGGCCACCCACGCCATCAAACAGAGTGCGGCGCTGCCCCGCCCCAGCGATGTCGACATCCACGTGCTGGACAAGGGCCGTCCTGGCCACGCGCTGGTGGACGATGGCGCTGCCGGGTCGTTCTGGTCGCTGCCCAGCGGTGAAGCAATTGCGGCGTTGCGTGCGCAGCCCGATCCGGACTACGGGTTCATCAGTGGTCACGTGGGCGTGGCGACGGCGGCGATGATGGCGCTGGTGCTGTGCTTCGGCATCCGCAGCCGGGGCTGGCGGATCGCGCTGCTGATCGGCTGGCCGCTGTTGATGGCGCTGTCACGGATGTACCTGGGCCGGCATTTCCTGTCCGATGTGCTGGGCGGCTGGCTGGTCGGCATGGCCCTGGCCTGGCTTGCCTGGCAGTGCCTGCCCTCGCCCGCGCATCACAATCGAACGCGCTACCTCCTCCTCGCCACCCTGGGCGCTGGCATGACGGCAGCGGCGTTGACCACCGGGCTCGTCCCGGCCGACAGCGCGGGGCGCTACCTGGGCCTGCTGCTGGTCTTCGCCTTCCTGCACTGGCGCGGCTGGCCGCTGGACCCGCAGACGCCGTGGCAGCGGATCGGCCGGGTGCTCGCCGTGATCGCGCTGTACCTTGTCATCAGCCCTGCGCTGGAGGCGGTTGCCAACGTACTGGCACTGCCGGACACCGCCGTGGTGGAGATGGTGTTCAACACCGCCGGCAACGCGGCGATCTTCATCGGTGGCATCGCCCTGGCGGGGCACTGGCCGCTGTCCGCGCGCCGCGTGCATCGGGATGCCGCCGCCGGGTAGGCAGCGGCATCCGCCTGCAGCGCGTCCTGCTCACTTCACCTCGAACTCCCCGACCAGCACCGTCTCGGCGCGGTCCTTCAACCGCAGCGTGACCTGCTGGTCGCGCTGGTCGCGGCTGCCCCACTTCGTGCTCAGGCGAAGCATCAGCGTGGTCGCGCCGGTGACCAACTGCTCGCGGCTGCCGAAGAAGTTGGCCTCCACCTTGTAGATGCCCGGCTTGGCGTCGCGCAGCGAGAACTGCTCCGGGCCGTAGCCGCCGGTGAAGTCCGGCGACATCTGCCCGCCCTGGTAGGTCAGCCGGTTGCCGTAATACGCGCGCTCGCCGTTCGGATCGGTGACCCACAGGTCCATGTCGCTGTTGTCACTGTCCCAGCTCAGCACCACGCGCAGGTCCAGCGGCATCGCACGGCGCAGGCGCGGATCAATGGCGGATGCGTCCACGCGCTCGCGCGCGACCAGCCGGGTCAGTTCGTCCAGCGCGATCAGCGAAATGCCGTCGAAGCGGCCATCCCAGGGGCGCACAACCACCTCGTACAACGACGCCAGTGCGGCCTGGTGCTGGCCACTGGCCTCAAGTGCCAAGCCAAGATCGCGGAAGCTCTGCGGCTCCTCTTCGCCGATCGCCAGCACGTCACGGAACACCGGCACGGCCAGTGCCGGCGCCTCGGCCTGCAGCAGCCGATAGCCGAGCACGCGCAGCACATGGCGGTTTTCCAGCTGCATCTCGGCCAGGTTGGACAGCACCCGCAGCGCCAGGTCGCGCTGGCCGGCGGCGAACAGCAGGTCCGCCACATCGAGGTAGAAGGCGGTGCTGTCGGCATGCTGCTCGCGCTCGGCCAGGTAAAGCCCATACAGCTGGTCCGGCCGGGCGTCACGCAGGCGACGGGCATAGGCCGAGTCCGGCGCCCACGCTGCCACGCTGATCGCCAGCGTGCCGTCGTTGACCTGGCCGGCCGCACGTTCGGCGGGCGCAGCGCGGCGTGCCCGGCTGGCAGCCGCCATCGGCGCAGGCGCCGCCACGGCATCGGCAGCGGACTCGCCGGCCATCTGCATGGCCTGTGGGGCCGCCCGCACCGTCAGGACCGGCGGTGGGGGCGCTGACGGCGACGCCACCTTGGCCGCCTCAACCGCCGGGGCGTCCTTGGGCCACGGCGTGTTCCACCAGCGTTCGCGCTCGGCGAACCGGCGGGCGACCTGATCCAGCCGCTGCTGACGCGCCTGCGCTTCGTCGGCAACGCGCACCGCGTGCAGGCGGTCGTAATCGCCACGCAGCGGTGACGGCGGGCGAATGCCGTAGCGCAGGTAGTCGTCGAGCGTCTCCAGCACCAGCAGCGAGGTATCGGCACTCACCAGACCGAACTGCTGCGACAGTGCCCGCGCCGCGCCCGCATTGCCCTGCGGATCGGCTGCGTACTGTGCCAGGCGGGCCTGCGCCCACGCGTCCGCCACCAGGCGGCCGCCCAGCGCACGGGCGTCGGCAACCGCCACCCGATGCTGCTGGATGCGACCGTCGCCCAGGCGCACACGCACGGTCACCTCGCCCGTGTCGCGCTGCACGCGCCCCAGCACGCGCAACCAGAGCTGTCCGGTACTGCGGGTGTCGGCCACCAGTGCATCAATGCCCTGCCCCTCCACACCAATCACCTCGACACCCTGCGCCAGCAGCAACGGCAGAACCGCGTCGACCTCACGCGTGCTGGAGAGCAGCAGGGCCTGGCCGCGATGGGCCCCGGTCCAGGCGCGCAGCCGCGCCGCGTCGGTCCGCGCGCCGGCGGTGCTCAGTGCATACAGGCGCTGGTCCGCCCGCAGCGTGGGCAGCTGGCGTGCACCGTAGTTGGACCGGCCGTCGCTGACCAGCAGGTACTCCTTGATATCGGCCTTCGGGGTCCAGTCGCCGAGGGCGCTGGCCCCATCCTGCGGCAGGCTGCCCAGGTACGCGCGCAGTGCGCTCCAGTCGCCGTTGCGGATGTCGAATTCGCGCGGGGCGTCGGCACGGTCGCGCAGCACCGTCAGCTGCACCTGGCCGTTGCCGATTGCCCGGAAGTAGCGGTCCAGCACTGCCAGTTCGGCGGCACGGTCGCGCTGCCGCGCCGAGCCGGAGGCATCCCAGAGCAGCCCCACGCGGCTGGGCAGCGCCCGCGGCGCCGTGTTCGCCGGCAGCGGAATCTGCGCCAGCAGGTAGCGCTGTCCGTCATGCAGGCCGGTCACCACATCGGACTGACGCACCTGCGGCAGCGACCACTGCCACTGCGCGGGCAGCGTCTCACCACTGCCCTGCCATTGCGCCTGGTAGCTGCCGCCCTGCAACCGGAACGCGACCGGTCCGGCGGCCGCGGGCTGCGGCGCACCGGTTCCGGCGGCCTGCAGCCGCACCGACACCTGCGCTGCGCCGCGCGCGAACTGCATCGGCAACGTCCAGCGCAGCCCCTGCGCATCCACCGGCAGCGTGTCGCGCACCGTCAGCGCGACCCGACGGCTGCCACGGGCGGGAATGGGATAGACGCGCAGGCGGAACCGGTTGCCGGCGGTCTGCTCGAGCAGCCCCGGGTCGACCCGGCGCCGCTCGATCGCCTCGAAGACCTGGCGGCCCTGCGCCTTCGGCACCGGCACCGCGTCGCGCAGCACGCCATCGACGTCCAGCGCAAACCCGGCGACCTGCTGGTCGGCGGCCAAGGGGAATTCCAGCTGCCCTTCCAGGACGCGGGCGTTGGGATTGAAGAACTCCATCTCGATCCGGGTCTCACCCAGCCCGGCCACCACGTGGCTGTCCAGCACCACGCTGCGCAGCTGCACCGGCACTTCGGCGCCGGCCACCTGCAGCACCTGCACCCCAGCCGGCGCATCGGCGATGACGACCGATGGGCGCGGCGGCGGGAACCGGCGCGCGTCCACAGTGCCGACCTGCATGACCAGCCCCAGCATGCCGAGCATGCCGATCCCACGAAGTGCGCGTTCCATGTGACGCTCCCGATCCAATGACAGCAGGTTGAACGGACGATGCCGGCAAACGGGGTTGCGCGGAGACAGCCCTTGGCGGCACGGACGCGGTAGCCCAAGATGCGGCTCCCCCGATGCCCCCACAAGGACGTTGCGATGCGATTTCTGCCCACGCTGCTGCCCCTGCTGCTCGTGTCTGCGCCGGTTCCGGCGCAGGCGGCACCACAGGGCGGCGAACGCTTCACCCATCACGACTGGACCCTGGCCTGCGACAACACGCGCACCTGCCGCGCCGCCGGCTACCAGAACGATGACGAGGGGGGCAACGCGCCCGTGTCGGTACTGCTGACCCGAGCGGCCGGCCCGAACCAGCCCGTCAGCGCCGAGCTGATGCTCGGGCAGTACGAGAAAACCACCTTCCCCGCGCGCGTGACCCTGCAGATCAATGGTGTGGCGCTCGGCGCCCTTGCATACAACCGCGAGGACGGCAGCGCCACGCTCACTGCGCCGCAGGTGGCGGCGCTGCTGGCGTCGCTCAAGCGCGACAGCCACATCGACGTGATCGGCAACGATGGCCGGCGCTGGGTCCTGTCCGATCGCGGCGCGTCGGCCGTCCTGCTGAAGATGGATACGGTGCAGGGCCGGCTCGGCACGCCCGGTGCGCTGATGCGCAAGGGCACCGTTGCCGAAAGCAGCGTGCTGCCGGCGCTGCCGGTGCCGGTGATGACGCTCGGGAAGGCCTTCGCCACCCGTCCCGCCGATGCGGCACTGGGCCGTTCCCCGGCGCTGCGCGCCGCCCTGGCGGCCGCCACCTCGCCGGACGACTGCGAAGCGCTGGGCCCGGGCGAAGGCCTGGTGGCGGGCGAAGCGCCGCAGGACATGACCGTCACCCGTCTATCGGCCACCAAGCTGCTGGTGTCGGTCGGCTGCTGGCGCGCGGCCTACAACACCGGCGATGGCTACTGGGTGATCAACGACCGCGCGCCCTATGCGCCGGTGCTGGTCACCACGCTGGGCAACGACGACGACGGACGCACCATCACCTCGGCCAGCAAGGGCCGTGGGCTGGGAGACTGCTGGTACACCGCCACCTGGAGCTGGGATGGGGCCCGCTTCGTGCCCACCGCCGAATCCAACACCGGTCTGTGCCGTCTGGTGGCCGCTGGCGGGGCGTGGGAAATGCCCACGCTGGTCACCCGCGTGCAGGAGTGAGCGGCACGGCTTACGCGTTGGCGCAGTGCTCCACGATCAACTGGATCGCCCCGCCACCGCGGTAGTCATCGCTGACCAGCCGGTAAGCGATATGGACGTGGTTGGCCGGCGCGTTGCCGGTCCAGCCGCTGAAATGGATCGCGTTCACCGGTTCGGCGCGACCGGGAACGCGCAGGCTGAGTTTCAGGTGCTTTTCCTTCAGCACCTGCCAGCGTGCCACCTGGAAGTGGCCGTCGAACAGCGGCTCGGGGAACCCCTGCCCCCAGGGGCCGGCCAGGCGCAGGGCTTCGGCGTGGCGGAAATCCAGCTCGTTGCCATCGAGCTCGCCGTCGCTCAGCAGTTGCTGCTGCAGCGCCGCCGGGTCCATGCTGGCCTCGACCACGGCAACGAAGGCCTGCTGGAAGTCGGGCAGCCGCGCGTGCGGCAGGCTCAGCCCCGCGGCCATCGCATGGCCACCGAACCTGTCGATCAGGCCCGGATGGGCGGCATTGACCAGCGCCAGCGCGTCACGGATGTGGAAGCCGGGAATCGAGCGCGCCGAACCACGCAGCGAATCGCCGCCGGGCTCGGCCGGTGCAAACGCGATGACCGGGCGGTGCAGCCGGTCTTTCATCTTCGAGGCAACCAGCCCGACCACACCCGGGTGCCATTCCGCATCAAACAGGCACGCCGCGATCGGACGTTCGCCTTCGGCCTGCAGCACCGCGCGCGACACGGCCCGTTCGGCGTCGTCGGTCATCACCTGCTGCACCGCGCGACGCTCGGCGTTGATCTGCTCCAGCGTGCCGGCGATCTCGCGTGCCTGGACGACATCTTCGGTAAGCAGCAGTTCGATGCCCAGCGCCATGTCTTCCAGCCGCCCGGCCGCGTTCAGGCGCGGCCCCAACGCAAACCCGATATCGGTGGCCGTCAGGCGCTTTGGATCGCGGCCGCTGGCGGCGATGAGCGCCTGCAGCCCGACACAGCCCTGCCCCGCGCGCAGCCGGCGCAGGCCGGCCGAGACCAGTGCGCGGTTGTTGGCATCCAGTACCACCAGGTCAGCGACGGTACCGACCGCCACCAGGTCCAGCAGCGTCAGCAGGTCCGGCTCGGTCCCGGCGGCGAATGCGCCCTGCAGCCGCAGGTGGCGGCGCAGCGCCATCAGCACGTAGAAGATCACCCCGACGCCGGCCAGCGCCTTGCTCGGAAACGCGTCGCCGCCGATGTTGGGATCGACCAGCACGTCGGCCGGCGGCAACTGCTCGCCGGGGAGATGGTGGTCGGTGACCAGCACCTTCCATCCCAGCGCCTTGGCCGCGGCCACACCGGCATGGCACGCGATGCCGTGGTCCACCGTGACCAGCAGGCCCGGCTGCAGGTGCGCCAGGTCGGCCACCAGAGAAGGCGACAGGCCGTAGCCGTGGAGCATGCGGTTGGGCACGGCGTGCACCACGTCGCGCGCGCCCAGCATGCGCAGGCCACGCACGCCCACCGCGCACGCGGTGGCACCGTCGCAGTCGAAATCGCCGACCACCAGGATGCGTTCGCCGGCGGCGATGGTGTCGGCCAGCAGCTGCACGGCAGCCTGCATGCTGCCCATCAGCTCCGGCGCGTGCAGCTGGGCCAGCTTCGGCTGCGCCTGTGCGGCATCGGTGACGCCGCGTGCGGCGAACACGCGCTGCAGCAGGGGCAGCATGTCGGCGGGCCACTCGCCGCTGTCGGGGATGGCGCGGCGCTGGATCTGGGGGGAATCGGGAGAAGACAAGGCAGGCTCGAAGAACGAACGGAAAGGGGTCACGCGTCGTGCAGTTGCAGCGGCTTCTTCCAGAAGCGCCAACGCTGGCCCTTCTCCAGCTCAAACCGCATGCCGTCTTCGAAATCCAGGACCAGGCGTCGCAGTTCGCCCCGTTGCAGCGCCGACAACAGCGGGCGGATCGCGTCGTTGCCGAGCTGGTCGAGCGAGCGCAGTTGCCGCAGATCGACCAGCGCATCCACCTGCTGATCGCCATCGGCCTGCACGCCGGCCGCCTTGGCCAGTGCCTGCAGAAGCGCCTCACGGCTGCGCACCTGGGCATGCGCGGTATGCACGGACTGCGGCGGCTCGCCGCCGCCCCAGAACCACAGTGAATTGATGGCGCGCTTGCCCGCCGCAACCCGATGCTGGTTCCAGTCGTGCTGATGCAGCACCACCTGCGCCTCGGTCAGCAGCGCACGCCAGCGGCGGCCTGCATCGCCTTCGGGCAGGTGGGCGAACAGATCATCGCCCAGCACGTCGTCGGGCGCGGCAAACGCGGGCAGCAGGGTGCCCCGCGGCAGGCGCAGATACCAGCGCGACGGCACCGGCGCGTCCAGCACGAAGCCGAACCCGGCAAACAGCGGCTGCAGTGCCGGCAGCAGATGCGCGACATCCTCGGCGTCGGGGCGCAGCGTATCGCCGTGCCCCATCATCCGTGCGCCGTGCATGTCGGGCACCACATTGGCCGGATCGGCGCGCAGCCAGACACCGTCGGCGGCATCGCCGACGTCGAACTGGCGGGTCAGCGCGGCCACGGGCCACTGCGCCGGCTGCAGTTGAAAATGCCGCTGCAGCTGGGCACGCTCACCTGGCTCGACGCTGTTGCGTTCGGCCCGTCCCAATGCCCTGGCCACGTCCTCGGGAAGCGGCGTGGCAGGGAACCGGCTGCGCGCGGGCAGCAGCAGCGTGGCCGTGGCCATCGTCGGTCAGTCCAGGTACTGGACGCTGACGATTTCGTACTCGCGCTGGCCGGCAGGTGCATCGATGGTGACCGCATCGCCCTCCAGCTTGCCGATCAGGGCGCGCGCCAGCGGCGAGGAGATCGCGATCAGGCCCAGCTTGATGTCGGCCTCCAGATCGCCAACGATCTGATAACGCTTCTCTTCATCACTCTCGACATCGGCCAGCTCCACCGTGGCGCCGAACACAACCTTGCTGCCGGCGTTGAGCTTGGTGATGTCGATGATCTCGGCGTGCGACAGCTCACCTTCCAGCTGCTTGATGCGGCCTTCGATGAAGCCCTGCTCCTCGCGCGCGGCGTGATACTCGGCGTTCTCCTTCAGATCGCCGTGCTCACGCGCTTCTGCGATGGCAGCGATGACCTTGGGGCGCTTGACCGACTTCAGGTGGTCAAGCTCCTCGCGCAGACGCTGCGCGCCCTTCAGGGTGATCGGTGCTCTCATGCGTTCAACTCCTTGTGCAGTTCCTGCAGCGACCAGACAGGGCCGGTGCCGCGGAATTCCAGTGAATGCACCAGCGCCTTGGCGCCGGCAATGGTGGTCGAATAGGTCACGCGGTGCTGCAGCGCTTCGCGACGGATCGAGAACGAGTCATTGATCGCCGCGCGACCTTCGGTCGTGTTGACGATATACACGATCTCGCCGTTCTTGATCGAATCGACGATGTGCGGGCGACCTTCGACCACCTTGTTGACGATCTCGCAGTCCATGCCGTGCTGCTGCAGCCACGCCGCGGTGCCACGGGTGGCCACCAGGCTGTAGCCACGCTCCAGCAGGGCCTGTGCGACCGGCAGGACGCGCTTCTTGTCCGGATCGCGGACCGAGACGAAGGCCTTGCCCAGCGGCGGTGCCTTGATGCCACCGGCTTCCTGCGCGCGCGCGAAGGCGGCGCTGAAGCTGCGGCCCACGCCCATCACCTCACCGGTGGAGCGCATCTCCGGCCCGAGGATCGGGTCGACCCCCTGGAACTTGGCGAACGGGAAGATCGCTTCCTTGACCGAGTAGTAGTCCGGCACGATTTCCTTGGTCGCGCCCTGCTCGGCCAGGGTCTTGCCGGCCATGCAGCGGGCGGCGATCTTGGCCAGCGCCATGCCGGTGGCCTTGGACACGAACGGCACGGTGCGCGAGGCACGCGGGTTCACTTCCAGCAGGTAGACGATGTCATTGCCATCGTCGCCGACCTGGATGGCGAACTGGGTGTTCATCAGGCCGACCACGTTCAGGGCCTTGGCCAGCTCGACCACCTGACGGCGCAGCTCGGCCTGGGTCTCGGCCGACAGCGAGTACGGCGGCAGCGAGCAGGACGAGTCACCCGAATGCACACCGGCTTCCTCGATGTGCTCCATCACGCCGCCGATCAGCACGTTGCCGTCCTTGTCGGCAATGATGTCCACATCCACTTCCACGGCGTTGTCGAGGAAACGATCCAGCAGCACCGGCGAGTCGTTGGACACCTTGACCGCATCGCGCACGTAGCGCGCCAGGTCGGATTCGCCGTACACGATTTCCATCGCGCGGCCGCCCAGCACGTAGCTCGGGCGCACCACCAGCGGGTAGCCGATCTCACGGGCCAGCAGCAGGGCTTCCTGGTCGTTGCGCGCGATGCGGTTCGGCGGCTGCTTCAGGCCGAGCGAGTCGACCAGTTGCTGGAAACGCTCGCGGTCTTCGGCGAGGTCGATCGAGTCCGGCGAGGTGCCGATCACCGGCACACCGTTGGCTTCCAGCGCGCGTGCCAGCTTCAGCGGGGTCTGGCCGCCGTACTGCACGATCACGCCCTTGGGCTGTTCCAGCTCGACGATTTCCAGCACGTCTTCCAGCGTCAGCGGCTCGAAGTACAGGCGGTCGGAGGTGTCGTAGTCGGTGGAGACGGTTTCCGGGTTGCAGTTGACCATGATGGTTTCAAAGCCATCATCGCGCAGCGCCAGTGCCGCATGCACGCAGCAGTAGTCGAACTCGATGCCCTGGCCGATGCGGTTCGGACCGCCGCCCAGAATCATGATCTTGTCGCGATTGCTCGGCGCCGCTTCGCACTCGTCCTCGTAGGTCGAGTACAGGTAGGCGGTGCTGGTGGCGAACTCGGCGGCGCAGGAGTCCACGCGCTTGTACACCGGGCGCACCTTGTGGGCGCGGCGCAGCGCGCGCACGGCGGCTTCGTTGGTGCCGGTCAGCTCGGCCAGGCGGGCATCGGAGAAGCCGGCGCGCTTGAGCGTGCGCAGACGGGCGGCGTCCAGCGAGTCGATGCCATCGGCGGCGAGCTGGATTTCGGCCTGGATGATTTCTTCGATCTGATCCAGGAACCACGGGTCGATGTGCGACAGCGCGAAGACGTCCTCGACGCTGAAACCGGCACGGAACGCGTCACCGACGAAGAACAGGCGCTCCGGGCCCGGAGCCTTCAGTTCGCGCTTGAGCGTGGTGATGTCGTCTTCATTGGCCAGGTCCAGGCCGGTCGGGTCCAGGCCGATCTTGCCGGTTTCCAGGCCACGCAGCGCCTTCTGCAGGGATTCCTGGAAGGTGCGGCCCATCGCCATCACCTCGCCCACCGACTTCATCTGGGTGGTCAGACGGGCGTCGGCGGCCGGGAACTTCTCGAACGCGAAGCGCGGGATCTTGGTGACGACGTAATCGATGGACGGCTCGAACGAGGCCGGGGTGAGCCCGCCGGTGATTTCGTTGCGGAGTTCATCCAGGGTGTAACCCACGGCCAGCTTGGCAGCGACCTTGGCGATCGGGAAGCCGGTGGCCTTGGAGGCCAGCGCCGAGGAACGCGACACGCGCGGGTTCATTTCGATCACCACCACGCGGCCGGTGGTCGGGCTGATGCCGAACTGCACGTTCGAGCCGCCGGTGTCCACGCCGATCTTGCGCAGCACGGCGATGGAGGCATCGCGCAGGCGCTGGTATTCCTTGTCGGTCAAGGTCTGCGCCGGGGCCACGGTGATCGAGTCGCCGGTGTGCACGCCCATCGGATCGAGATTTTCGATCGAGCAGACGATGATGCAGTTGTCGGCGGTGTCACGCACCACCTCCATCTCGAATTCCTTCCAGCCCAGCACCGATTCCTCGACCAGCACCTCGGTGGTCGGCGACAGTTCCAGACCGCGGGTGACGATGTCGACCAGCTCTTCGCGGTTGTAGGCGATGCCGCCACCGCTGCCACCCAGGGTGAAGCTCGGGCGGATGATGGTCGGGTAGCCGACGCGGGTCTGGATCTCGATCGCTTCTTCCAGCGTGTGAGCGACGGCCGCCTTCGGGCATTCCAGGCCGATTTCCCCCATCGCCACGCGGAACAGCTCGCGGTCTTCGGCCATGCGGATCGCGTCGCGCTTGGCGCCGATCAGTTCGACGTTGTACTTCTCCAGCACGCCATTGTCGGCCAGGTCCAGCGCGCAGTTCAGCGCGGTCTGGCCGCCCATCGTCGGCAGCAGCGCGTCGGGCTTTTCCTTGGCGATGATCTTTTCGACCGTCTGCCAGTTGATCGGCTCGATGTAGACGGCGTCGGCCATCTCCGGGTCGGTCATGATCGTGGCCGGATTGCTGTTGACCAGCACCACGCGGTACCCCTCGTCGCGCAGCGCCTTGCAGGCCTGCGCGCCGGAGTAGTCGAACTCGCAGGCCTGGCCGATGACGATCGGGCCGGCACCGATGATGAGGATGGTTTTAAGGTCAGTGCGCTTGGGCATTGTCTTCTCTAAGTCAGTACAGCGTGGCGGGGGAAACTGATCGCACGCTGTCGATCAAGTAGCTTGGGGACTGCTGACACCGCAGTCTGACTGGAACCGTTGATGCATTTGCTGTGTTCGCCTGAAATTGAACGCGGGCTGGCCAGAGAGCGCCCTGACGAAGGCCATGAACGGCACCGACGACATGAACGCCTCGGCCTCGGCGCGGAACTCCGGCGCCGGCAGCGGCGCCTGGCTGTCGTCGCCGAACTCCAGCTTGGCCTGCATGTTCGCCGCGAACGCGGCCATGAACGCAGCGCCGGCCGGGGTGGCGGCGAAATCCAGCCAGGACTGCACCTGCTCGGCGGTCATCCGCTCGACCAGGCGCTCGCGCATCACCTCGTCCAGAGTGGCGTTGAGCACCCGCGCCGCGCAGGCGCGCTGCGGGCCGTCCAATGCACCTAGGCCGGGATCTTCGGCGATCAGGCCATCGGCGATCAGGGTGAGCGACCGCTGCCACCCAACCTGCGCGACCATCCGGTCAACCCGCTGCGCCTGGCCGCTGTCCTGCGCCATCGCCGGGGCCATGACCAGCGCGGACAGCAGCGCGGCACGGCCCAGCACGACAACGAGGGATTTACGCGGCTTCAGCATGTCACTCCAGGCTTCATCGGTTTCCGGCAGTCGGGATGGGCCGCAGCCCTGCCGCGTCTGCCAGGCGGGACATCAGGCCTTGGCCTGCGCCATCAGGGTCACGAAACGGTCGAACAGCGGAGCGACGTCGTGCGGCCCCGGCGACGCTTCGGGATGGCCCTGGAACGAGAACGCCGGCACGTCGGTGCGCGCGATGCCCTGGTTGGTGCCATCGAACAGCGACCGGTGGGTGACGCGCAGGGTGGCCGGCAGCGAGGCCTCATCCACCGCAAACCCGTGGTTCTGCGAGGTGATCATCACCCGGCCGTCGTCCAGGTCCTGCACCGGGTGGTTGGCACCGTGGTGGCCGTGGCCCATCTTGATGGTCTTGGCGCCGGACGCCAGCGCCAGCAGCTGGTGGCCAAGGCAGATGCCGAACACCGGCACCTTTTTGTCCAGGAACACCTTGATCGCCTCGATCGCGTAGTCGCACGGTTCCGGGTCGCCCGGGCCGTTGGACAGGAACACGCCATCGGGATTCATCGCCAGCACCTCGGCGGCCGGGGTCTGCGCCGGCACCACGGTGATGTCGCAGCCGCGTTCGGCCAGCATGCGCAGGATGTTGAGCTTGGCGCCGAAGTCGTACGCCACCACCTTGTACTGGGGGGCCGCGCTGGCGAACGTGTTGGAATCCAGGTCGAGCTGGCCCTCGTTCCAGCTGTAGGCCTTGCTGGTGCTGGTCACCTTGGCCAGGTCCATGCCCTTCAGGCCCGGGAACTTGCGTGCCGCTTCCAGCGCCACGTCCACGTTGATGTCGTCGCCGGCCATCAGCGCACCGTTCTGGGCGCCGCGCTCGCGCAGGATGCGCGTCAGCTTACGCGTATCGATGCCGGAGATCGCCACCACGCCACGCTGCAGCAGCCAGTCCTGCAGCGATACCTGGCTGCGCCAGTTGCTCGGGCGGCGCGGCACGTCGCGCACGATCAGACCGGCCGACCACACCTTGTGGGCTTCGTCGTCCTGGTCGGTCATGCCGGTGTTGCCGATATGCGGGTAGGTCAGCGTGACCATCTGCCGGGCGTAGGAGGGATCAGTCAGCACTTCCTGGTAACCGGTCATGGCGGTGTTGAACACCACCTCACCGACGGACAGGCCGGGCGCGCCTACGGATTCGCCCTCGAATACGGTGCCGTCTTCGAGGACGAGGATTGCGGCTTGGGTCACGGGAATCTCACTTTGGCTACCGAGGGGTCACCGAAGTCACGCCACGCTTCACGGAAAAGCGGTTGCAAAAAAGCGCGGACTGCGGTGCGGGACCGGTCCGGCTGTCGTGATTCGGCGAGCGGGAATTGTAAAGGCAAGCACCCGGCGACGCCAGCGTTTGCTTGCAATCGCTGACGTACGGGCACGCACGGCCACCCCCGGGTTCAGGGTGGCAAGCGCCCTGTTCAGCCTGCCGAACCCGGCGGGGGGCCGTCGAGCAGGTCGCGGACCCGATAGCTGCCGGGGGCACGCCCATTCAGCTGGGTCGCGGCAAACAGTGCGCCGCGCGCGAAGATGTCGCGGTTGGTGGCGCGGTGGATGAGCTCGATGCGCTCGCCCAGCCCGGTGAACTGCACCAGGTGCTCGCCCACGATGTCGCCGGCGCGCAGGCTGGCGTAGCGCGGCTGCGCCCCGCCCTTGCGTGCGGCCTCGCCCAGGGTCAGCGCCGTACCGGACGGCGCATCCTGCTTGTGGACATGGTGGGACTCGACGATGTCGCACTCCCACCCCGACAGGGCAGCGGCGGCCCGTTCCACCAGCTCGTCCAGCACGGCCACGCCCAAGCTGAAGTTGGAGGCCCACACCAGCGGAATGCGGCTGGCGGCGGCAATCAGCGCCTGGCGTTGCGATTCGCTGATGCCGGTGGTGCCCGAGACCAGGCCGGCGTTGCGCTCCACGCACAGCGCCAGGACCGGATCGAAGCCGTCCGGCAGGCTGAAGTCGATTGCCACGTCGAACGGCGGTGCACCGGACAGCTCGGCGCTGGCGAAGTGCGGCACGCCGTCGACAACGCGCTGCGCCGGCGCACGGCCGGTCACAGCCGCAACGACCTGCAGATGGGAAGTGCCGGCTGCCAGCCGGAGCAGGGTCTGGCCCATCCGCCCGGAGGCACCGTGGACGAGCAAACGAAGGGGGGAAGTGGTCATGCCTGCAGGCTAGCGGGTGGCGGCAAGCCTGCACAAGGGGAAACAGCGTCACTGCACCGCCCGGAGCGCCCTCGCCGCTTGCTACGCTGTGGCCCGGTTTCTTCAGGCAGCCTGCCATGCAGCTTTCGCATCACCTCGTCCTGGTCACCGGCGGCGCCCGTGGCCTGGGGGAGCACCTGGTCCGCGCGTTCGCCCGTGAGGGCGCACAGGTCATCATCAACTACCTGCACAGCGCCGATGCCGCCGAGTCCCTGGCCGGCGAACTGGGGGCCAATGCGCTGGCCGTGCGCGCCGATGTGACCGATCGCGCGGAGGTCAACGCCCTGATCGCTGCGGCGCGCCATCACTTTGGACGCGAGGTCAGCTGCGTGGTCAACAATGCCCTGGCCGCGTTCTCGTTCAATGGCGACGCCCGCGCCCCGGCCGACAGCATCGACTGGCAGGCCTTCAGTGCGCAGTTCGACGGCAGCGTGCGCGGTGCGCTCAACACAGTGCAGGCGACCCTGCCCGGCATGCGTGCACAGGGCTTCGGCCGGATCATCAACATCGGCACCAACCTGTTCCAGAACCCGGTGGTGCCCTACCACGATTACACCGCTGCCAAGGCCGCGCTGCTGTCACTCACCCGCACCCTGGCCGGGGACCTCGGCCCGCACGGCATCACCGTCAACATGCTGTCCGGCGGCCTGCTGCGCACCACCGATGCCAGCGCGGCCACGCCCGCGGCGGTGTTCGACTACATCGCCGCCAACACCCCGCTGCGCAGCGTGACCACCCCGGCCGAGTTCGCCGACGCAGCGCTGTTCTTCGCCTCGCCGTGGGCGCGCGCGATCACCGGCCAGAACCTGGTGGTGGACGGCGGACTGGTGCGCGACTGACCGTGCGCATCTCCGATATCGCCCGGCGCAGCGGCGCCAGCCAGAAAGCCATCCGCCTGTACGAAGCACGGGGCCTGCTCGCCCCGGTGCCACGCATCAACCGCTACCGGGACTACAGCGAGCAGGACCTCACCCTGGTGCGGCTGATCCGCCAGGCACAGGCGCTGGGCTTCCGGCTGGCCGAGGTCGTCGCTGTGCGCCGGCCCGATGGCAGCTTCGACGGTGATCGCCTGCAGGCGCTGCTGGCCCAGCGGCAGCAGGCGGTATGCGGCGACATTGCGCGGCTGCAGCAGCTGGACGCTGCGCTGACCGTCCTGCGCGGCGACATCGCAGCGCTGGTCGCGCAGGGCGACGCCGGCGTACTGGACGCGTGCATCTCGGCGGGCGCCTGCGCCACGGCTTGACTCTGCCCCACGGGGCAGACCGTAGCCTGCGCCCTTCTTCTTCGAGCGCCCCCATGTCCAGATCGATCGTCATACTCCTTGGCCACCCCGATCACGACAGCCTGTGCGGCGGCCTGGCCGAGCGCTACCAGCAGGCCGCCCTCGCCGCAGGCCATCGCGTGCAGCTGTTCCGCCTGGGCGATATCGATTTCGACCCGGTGCTGCGGCATGGCTACCGGCAGATCCAGCCGCTGGAGCCGGGACTGCAGCAGATCAACGACGCCATCGCACAGTGCGAGCACCTGGTACTGGTCTACCCCACTTGGTGGGGTGGCATGCCGGCCCTGCTCAAAGGCTATTTCGACCGTGCGTTCCTGCCCGGGTACGCCTTCCGCTACCGCACGGACTCGGTGTGGTGGGACCGCCTGCTGAGCGGCCGCAGCGCGCGGGCGATCATCACGATGGACACCCCGCCCTGGTACTACCGCTGGGTGTACCGGATGCCCGGCCACCAGCAACTGAGGCGGACCATCCTGGACTTCTGCGGAATCCGGCCGGTGCGGATCAGCAGTTTCGGCCCGGTGCGCAGCGCCGACACCCGGACGCGCGCGCGGTGGCTGGCCACCGTGGAGCGCTTGGGCGCACAGGCGCGCTGAGCGACCTGACGCAGGCCCGTAGAGCCGGGCTCTGCCCGGCTGCCTTTCGTTGGGTGTCCCACGATCTGACCCAAACCCGTAGAGCCGGGCTCTGCCCGGCTGCCTTTCGTTAGGTATCCCACGATCTGACCCAAACCCGTAGAGCCGGGCTCTGCCCGGCTGCCTTTCGTTAGATGTCCCACGATCTGACCCAAACCCGTAGAGCCGGGCTCTGCCCGGCTGCCCTTCGTTGGGTATCCCACGATCTGACCCAAACCCGTAGAGCCGGGCTCTGCCCGGCTGCCTTTCGTTGGGTATTCCACGATCTGACCCAAACCCGTAGAGCCGGGCTCTGCCCGGCTGCCTTTCGTTGGGTATCCCACGATCTGACGCAAGCCGGGTAGAACCCGGCTCTACAAGGCTGCGCTTTGCCTAGGTGTCCCACGATCTGACCCAAACCCGTAGAGCCGGGCTCTGCCCGGCTGCCTTTCGTTGGGTGTCCCACGATCTGACGCAAGCCGGGTAGAACCCGGCTCTACAAGGCTGCGCTTTGCCTGGGTGTCACGCGATCTGACGCACGCCGGGTAAAACCCGGCGCTACCGCTTCGGCGGGGTTGGGCCGCAGCTGTCGCAACCGCCGCACGCGCCACCGCCGCCACTGGCGGGCGGGGCGATCTTCCTGCCCAGCGCCTGCAATGCGGCGCTGCGGTCGGGCTTGAGCAGCGCCAGCGCCAGGACGCCGCGCACCTTGCGCACGGTGCCCGGAAACTGCTTTTTCAGCACCACCCAGGCACTGAACAGGACGATCAGGCCGACCACCACGTACTGCAGGAACAGACCGGCGCTCATCAGCCGCCTCCCAGCGCCACGGTGAGCTGATAGGTGACCAGCGCGGCCAGGTAGGCCGCCGCGAACAGGTAGAAGGTGGCGAAACCGACCTGCTTCCACGAGTTGGTTTCACGCTTGATCGTGGCAAGCGTCGAGATGCACATCGGCGCATAGATGAACCACACCAGCAGCGACAGACCGGTCGCCAGCGACCAGCCATGCGCCACCACCGGGGTCAGCGCCTGGATCGCGGCATCATCGTCGGGCGCGGACAGCGCGTAGATGGTTGCCAGCGACGACACCGCCACTTCCCGCGCGCCCATGCCCGGGATCAGCGCGATGCAGATCTGCCAGTTGAAGCCCAGCGGCGCGAAGAACACTGCCATCGCGTGGCCGATCTGGCCGGCGTAGCTGTAATCGATCGCCGGCATGGTCGCGTTCTCCGGCGCCCCCGGGAACGACAGCAGCACCCACAGCAGAATGGTCAGCGACAGAATGATGCCGCCCACGCGCTTGAGGAAGATCATGCCGCGCTCGTACAGGCCCACCGCCAGATCGCGCGGGTGCGGGATGCGGTAGGACGGCAGTTCCAGCATCAGCGGGTGCTCGCTCTTGTCGCGGCGCCACTTCTTCATCACCCATGACATCGCCAGCGCACTGAGGATGCCGGCCACATACAGACCGAACAGCACCAGCCCCTGCTGGCTGACGAAGCCCCACAGGGTTCTGGCGGGAATGAACGCGCCGATCAGCAGCGCATACACCGGCAGCCGCGCCGAGCAGGTCATCAGCGGTGCCACCAGGATGGTGGCCAGGCGGTCGCGCGGGTCCTGGATGCTGCGCGTGGCCATGATGCCCGGCACCGCGCACGCGAAGCTGGACAGCAGCGGGATGAACGACCGCCCGGACAGGCCGGCCGAGGCCATCATCCGGTCCAGCAGGAAGGCGGCACGAGGCAGATAGCCGGATTCTTCCAGCGCCAGGATGAAGGCGAACAGGATCAGGATCTGCGGCAGGAACACCACCACCCCGCCCACGCCGGCAATGATGCCGTCGGTGAGCAGGCTGGTCAGCGGCCCTTCGGGCAGTACCGCACCAACGGTTTCGCCCAGCCAGCCGAAGCCGGCCTCGATGCCGTCCATCAGCGGCGTGGCCCAGGCGAACACCGCCTGGAAGATCAGGAACATCACCACCACCAGCGTAAGCAGCCCGAACACCGGGTGCAGCAGCCAGCGGTCCAGCGCGTCGTCGATCTTCGCGGTGCGGGTCGGCATGCTCACGGCCGCGGCCAGGATGGCGCGGACGCGGGTGTGGTAATCCTCGCGGGTGTCAGGCGCCGCCACCGGTGCCTGCAGGTGCGGCACCATCGCGTCGAGGCGCTCGACCAGCGCGTGGGCGCCGTTGCGGCGCACCGCCACGGTTTCCACCACCGGCACGCCCAGCGCCTGTTCCAGCGCGGCAACGTCGATCCTGATGCCGCGACGCTCGGCCGCATCGACCATGTTCAGCGCCACGATCATCGGCTTGCCCAGCTCGCGCAGTTCCAGCGCGAAGCGCAGGTGCAGGCGCAGGTTGGTGGCGTCGATCACGCATAGCAGCACGTCCGGCGCCGCCTCGCCGGGATAGAAGCCCCGGCACAGGTCGCGGGTGATCGCCTCGTCCAGGCTCGCCGGCTGCAGGCTGTAGGCGCCCGGCAGGTCGAGCACGGCGAACTCGCGGCCGGACGGCGCACGCAGGCGCCCTTCCTTGCGTTCCACGGTGACGCCGGTGTAGTTGGCAACCTTCTGGCGGCTGCCGGTGAGCTGGTTGAACAGCGCGGTCTTGCCACTGTTGGGGTTGCCCACCAGCGCCACGCGCAGCGGAAGGGCCGCGGCGCTCATGCCGGGGCTCCGGCGACGACCGCGGTCACCTGGATGCGCCGGGCCTCACTGCGGCGCAGGGCGAAGCGGGTGAACCCGACCTGCACCAGCAGCGGCTCGCCGCCGACCGGACCACGGGCTACCAGACGCACATCTTCTCCCGTCACAAACCCCAGCTCCTGGAGCCGGCGGGCGATGGCATCGTTTGCATGCAGTTCCTGCACGGATTCCACCAGGGCGGAGCTGTGCAGAGGCAGATCGGACAGCGTCACAGAGCGCCTTCTGGTTGATAGGAATGGTTATCAATTCTAGCATCGCCGCGTCGCGTCATGGCCCGTGACCAATGGCCCGCTATGATCTGTACATGTATGGAGTAATCGCAGGCCCCCTCGATGAGTGATGCACTACGGATAGAACGCAGCGGGTCGGTCCTGACCCTGTGGCTGAACCGCCCCGCCCTCCACAACGCCTTCGACGCGGCCCTGATCGCCCAGTTGACCGCCGCGCTGGAGGCCGCCGGCCGCGACGCCCAGGTCCGCGCGGTGGTGTTGGCGGGCCAGGGCGCCTCGTTCTCGGCCGGCGCGGACATGCAGTGGATGCGCGGCATGGCGGCGGCGAGCGAGGAGGACAACCGCCAGGATTCGCTGGCGCTGGCGCGTCTGATGCGCACCCTGGACGAGCTCCCCCGCCCGACCATCGCCCGCGTGCACGGCGCCGCGTTCGGCGGCGGGGTGGGCCTGGTGGCCTGCTGCGATATCGCCATCGCCAGCACCAGCGCGCGCTTCGGGCTGACCGAAAGCCGGCTCGGCCTGCTGCCGGCGGTCATTTCCCCGTACGTGATCGACGCCATCGGCCCACGCCAGGCGCGCCGCTGGTTTGCCACCGGCGAGCATTTCGATGCCGAGACCGCCCTGCGCATCGGCCTGGTACACCAGCTGATCGAACCTGAACGCATCGACGAAGCCGTGCAGCGCCAGCTCAGCCTCCTCGACAAGGCCGGCCCGATCGCCTCGTCCTCGGCCAAGGACCTGGTCCGCCGGGTGTCGGTGGGCCGCGACCGCGACGCTCTCGACCGCGACAATGCCGCGCTGATCGCCCGCCTGCGGGTATCGGCCGAGGGCCAGGAGGGCCTGGGCGCCTTCCTGGACAAGCGCGCCCCCCATTGGGTTACCCAGGACTGAGAACGCCACCATGCTCGACCACATCGGAATCCGCTGCGCCGACTTCGCCCGCAGCCTGGCCTTCTTCCAGCAGGCGCTGGCCCCGCTCGGCATCGGCGTGGTGATGCAGGTCAGCGCCGCCCAGACCGGCGACCACGACCATGCCGGCTTCGGCCGCACCGGCAAGCCGGGCTTCTGGATCGGCAACGCCCCCGGCGCCCACGGCGGCGTACACGTGGCCTTCAGCGCCGACAGCCGCGCCGAGGTTGACGCCTTCCACCAGGCCGCATTGGCCGCCGGCGGGCGCGACAACGGCGCTCCCGGCATCCGCGAGTACTACCACCCCGATTACTACGGGGCGTTCGTGCTCGATCCGGACGGCAACAATATCGAAGCGGTGTGCCACCGCCCGGCCTGACCCACCCGCCGGCCGC
Organism: Stenotrophomonas sp. NPDC077461; assembly: GCF_049545475.1. Taxonomy (NCBI): domain Bacteria; kingdom Pseudomonadati; phylum Pseudomonadota; class Gammaproteobacteria; order Lysobacterales; family Lysobacteraceae; genus Stenotrophomonas; species Stenotrophomonas sp. NPDC077461. The sequence continues at coordinate 744,363 of NZ_JBMWDO010000001.1, read as the reverse complement.
CCCGGCGGCCGCGCCATTCACCGCGGGCTGGCCGCTTTGCCGCCCATCCCGCGTATCCCCCTTTCGTGGCCCGCCGGGGAACGTGGGCCACCCTTGCCTGCCAGGACTCTACGTGACTTCTCCCCTGACCCGCGCTCTCCCGGTTGCCCGCCCCGTCCCGTCACGGGAGCGCGCGCATGGATGATTTCGTCCGCATCGTCGAGGTCGGCCCGCGCGACGGGTTGCAGAACGAAGCCCAGCCGGTGGCAACCGCCGACAAGATCGAGCTGATCCGCCAGTTGTCCCTTACCGGCCTGCGCACCATCGAGGCGACCAGCTTCGTCAGCCCGCGCTGGGTGCCGCAACTGGCCGACGCCGCCGAGGTCTATCAGGGCATCGACCGCCTCCCCGGCATCGCCTACCCGGTACTGGTGCCCAACGAACAGGGCTACGACCGTGCCCGTGCGGTGGGCGTGGACGAAGTGGCAGTGTTCACCGCTGCGTCGGAAACGTTCAACCGCACCAACACCAACGCCGGCATCGACGAGTCGCTGGCACGCTTCGCGCCGATCCTGGAACGCGCCCGCGCCGACGGGGTCAAGGTCCGCGGCTACGTCTCTACCGTGCTGGGATGCCCGTACCAGGGCGAGGTGCCGGTGAGCGAGGTGGTGCGCGTGGCCACTGCGCTGTACGCGATGGGCTGTTACGAAATCTCGCTGGGCGACACCATCGGCGTGGGCACCCCGCGCAAGGCCCGCGCGATGCTGCATGCGGTCGCGGCCGAGCTGCCGATGTCGGCTCTCGCCGTGCACTTCCACGATACCTATGGCCAGGCCCTGGCCAACATCGACGCCTGCCTGGACGAAGGCGTGCGCGTGGTCGATTCTGCCGTGTCCGGCGCGGGCGGCTGCCCGTACGCCAAGGGCGCCAGCGGCAATGTCGCCAGCGAGGATGTGGTGTATCTGCTGCACGGCATCGGCATGCGCACCGGCATCGATCTGCCGGCACTAGCGGCCACCGGCCGCTGGCTGGCGGCGCGGCTGGGCCGCGATACCGGCAGCAAGACCGGGAAGGCGCTGGCGGCCACATGACCCGACGCAGCCCGCGCAAGGACGCTGCGGTCGGTGATCATCTCACCGCCCACGTCGACGCGCTGGCTGCGCTGGACCGCGCCCTGGCGCAGGCACCGCCTGACGCACTGCGCCAACTGCTGGAAGTGGCGCAGGCCGCCCTGCAGGAAGCGATGGACGAGCGCCAGCTCGCCCTGCGCCGCTATGCCGCGCTGTTCGACGCGGTGCCCGACCCGGTCAGCATCCTCAGTGAAGCGGGCGTGGTACTGGACCTCAACCACGCCGGCGTGCGTGCCTACGGGCGCAGCCGTGAGGACATCATCGGCCAGCCGATCGAACTGCTCAATCCGGACCTGCCCAGCGACCACCTCGACCCCGTCTGGGAGGCGCTGCATCGCGGGGAAACCTACGTCATCGAAGTCACCAACATGCGCGGCGACGGCAGCCGCTTCCCGGTGGAGGTGCACTCGGCCGGCTTCGAGCACCAGGGCGAACACTGCATCGTCGCCGTCGCGCGCGACCTCAGCAGCCGCTGGCAGGCCGAGTCGCGCTACCGCCTGCTGATGGAATCCATCGACAAGGGCGTGATCCTGTTCGATCGCCAGCTGCGGGTGGTGTCGGCCAACCCTGCCGCGCACCGCATCCTGGGCATTCCCGGCAACGGCAACAGCCTCCAGGCGATGCTCTGCCCGGAGGACTGGATCAGCGTGGACGAGCATGGGCACCCGCTCACCCGGGAGCAGTGGCCGGCGGCGGTCTCGCTGCGCACCGGGCGGATCATCCGCAGCACCATCGTCGGGCTGTACCACCGGCCGCGGGGCCGGATGATCTGGATCTCGACCACCAACGTTCCGGTCTACGGCAACGGCCGCGACAGTCCCGACCATGTCTTCGGGCTGTTCAGCGACATCACCGAGCTCAAGCGCAACAACACCCTGTTCGACCGCGCGCAATCGCTGGCCCATATCGGCGGCTGGGAGTGGGATCGCGGCCTGCAGCGGCTGTACCTCACCGACGAGGCCACCCGCATCCTCGGCCAGGAGCCGCCGCTGCAGGACATGGCCCAGCTGCTCGACTGCCTGCGCCTGAACGACCGCTCGCTGCTGCAGCAGGCCCTGCTCGATGTGATCGACAAGCAGGCACCCTTCGAGCTGGAACTGCAGGGCCAGCGCAGCGACGGACATACCTTCTGGGTGCGCATGATCGGCGAGGCAGAGGCCGGCGACGTCAACGCCGCGCGCATCGCCGGCACCGTGCAGGACATCACCGCGCGCAAGCAGGCCGAGGAAACCCTGCGCATCCAGGCGCGTACCGACCCGCTGACCGGCATCATGAACCGCGACGCGGTGCTCAACGATCTCGCAGCACGCATGTCCAATCCGACCCATTGCCGGGTGGCGGTGCTGTACATCGACCTGGACCGCTTCAAGACCGTCAACGACCTGCTTGGCCACAACGCCGGTGACGAACTGCTGATCGACGCCACGCGCCGCATCGCCACGGCGATCGGCACCGAAGGGCTGGTGGCGCGCTTCGGTGGTGACGAGTTCCTGGTGATCTGCGACACCCGCGACCAGCACGACCAGCCCGAGCGCCTGGCCGACGCGATCACCCAGGCATTCAGCACGCCGTTCCGCTTCGGCAGCGACGAGTTCGCCGTCACCGCCAGCATCGGCATCGCCCGCGCACCGCAGGACGGACTGCGTCCGCAGCAGCTGATCCAGAACGCGGACATCGCCATGTACGACTGCAAGCGCCGCACCCGCAACGGCTGGCAGGTGTTTTCCCCGGAACTGGCGCAGCGCCAGCACGATCGCCTGCAGATCGAAAGCCGCCTGCACCGGGCGCTGGACGACGACGAGTTCCACCTGGTTTACCAGCCGCAGGTGGACCTGCGCAGCGGCCAGCTGGTGGCCGCCGAGGCGCTGATCCGCTGGCGCAACACACAGCTGGGCGAACTGCGCCCGGACATCTTCATCGGCCACGCCGAGAGCACGGGCGACATCGTGCGGATCGGCCTGTGGGTGCTGCGCGAGGCCTGCCGCCAGGTCCGCCAGTGGCAGGATGACGGGCTGGGGATCGTGCGGGTGGCGGTGAACGTCTCCTACCGCCAGTTCGTCGGCGAGGACCTGGCCCGCAACGTGCGCCAGGTGCTCGACGAGTTCGGCCTGCCCGGCAGCGCGCTGGAGCTGGAGTTCACCGAGCGGGTACTGATCGAGGATGCACCGGACACCCTGCAGACCTTCGCCCGGCTGCGCGAGATGGGCGTGCTGCTGACCATTGACGACTTCGGCGAAGGCTACAGCGCGCTGAACTACCTGCGCCGGCTGCCGATCCACGGCCTCAAGCTGAGCCAGCTGTTCGTCGAGGGCGTGCCCGGCAACCGCTCGGACGTGGCGGTGTGCGAGGCGGTGTGCGGCATCGCCCGCAGCCTCGGACTGGGACTGGTGGCCGAGGGCATCGAGTCCGAACAGCAGCGCCACTTCCTGCAGGCGCTGGGGGTATCGGTCGGCCAGGGCTTTCTGTTCGCCCCGGGCCTGCCGCCGGATGAGTTCGCCCGCCGCCTGGCCGCGCGCGCCGCGCCGGCGGTGGCGGTGCACAACTGCGAAACCGGCCGCATCCGCTAGAATCGGCGCTTCCAGACTCCACAGGTACGCGCAATGCAGCTGTCTTCCGTCCGCGCCGTCATCACCGGCGGCGTTTCCGGCCTGGGCCTGTCCGTGGCCCGTCACCTGGTCGCCCACGGCGGCAAGGTGGCCCTGTTCGACCTCAACGACGACAAGGGCGCGGCCGCCGTTGCCGAACTCGGCGACGCCCATGCGCGCTACCTCACCACCAACGTCAGCGACGAAGCCGCCGTGGTGGCCAATATCGATGCCGCCCACGACTTCCTCGGCGGGCTGAACGTGGCGATCAACTGCGCCGGCATCCTCGGCGCCGGCCGCGTGCTGGGCAAGGAAGCGCCGATGCCGCTGGCCAACTTCCAGGGCACTGTGATGGTCAACCTGGTCGGCAGCTTCAACGTCGCCAAGGCCGCCGCCAACCGCATGCAGCACAATCCCGCCGGCGACGACGGCGAGCGCGGCGTGATCATCAACACCGCCAGCGTGGCCGCCTACGAAGGCCAGATCGGCCAGGCCGCCTATGCTGCCTCCAAGGGCGGCGTGGTCGGCATGACCCTGCCGATGGCGCGCGAGCTGTCGCGCTTCGGCATCCGCGTGATGACCATCGCGCCGGGCATCTTCTGGACCCCGATGGTCGACGGCATGCCGCCGGCCGTACAGGAATCGCTGGCCGCGTCGATCCCGTTCCCGCCGCGCCTGGGCAAGCCGGAGGATTTCGCCGGCCTGGTCGGCCATATCCTCGGCAATACCTACCTCAACGGCGAAACCATCCGCCTCGATGGTGCGGTGCGCCTGGCACCCAAGTAACATCCGCGCCACCCTCCGGGCGTCCTCGCGGGCGCCCGACACCTCCACGAACCGACCGTCACTCCCATGAAAGCCAACGACATCAAGAAAGGCAACGTCGTCGAATACAACAACGGCGTCTACCAGATCCGCGACATCGAACGCAGCTCGCCGCAGGGCCGCGGCGGCAATGTGCGCTTCCGCTTCATCATGTACAGCGTGCCGGGCGGCAACAAGCTCGACGCCAGCTTCGATGCCGACGACAACCTGCCCGAAGTCGAGCTGCTGCGCCGCCAGTCCACCTATTCGTACAAGGACGGCGACGCGTTCGTGTTCCTGGACGACGAGGACTACACCCCCTACACCCTCGATGCCGATGTCATCGGCGATGACGCCGGTTACATCACCGATGGCCTGAGCGGCATCTACGTGCAGGTGATCGACGAAACGCCGGTGGCCGTGCAGTTGCCCACCAGCGTGGTGCTGGAAGTGATCGAAACGCCGCCGGAGCTCAAGGGTGGCACCGCCACCAAGCGCCCGAAGCCGGCCAAGCTCAACACCGGTATCGAGATCATGGTGCCGGAGTACATTGCCAACGGCGAACGCGTGCTGGTCAACACCACCACCGGTGAATTCGCCGGCCGTGCGGACTGAACGCCTCGTTCTGACTGCCTGCCTGTCCCTGCTTGCGGCGTGCGCGCCGCGGGCGGTGGACAGCGCCGACGAAGGTGCCGACGCGGTGGTGGAGACGCGACCCGCGGACGAGGTGGCGACAGCAGCCCACGTGCCACTGCCAACCGATGCCGTGCCTGATCTCGACCGGGCACCGGACAGCGCCGGCGCCACCATCGGTGGCGATGCGTCCGGCATGCCCGACAGCCGCGAACAACTGGATCGCGCCCGCGCCGAGGCCGGATGCGACATTCCCGAGACGGTCTACGACCTCAACGACATCCGCGTGTACTGCGCGCTGCCAGCAGACGCGCGCGCCTTTCTCGAGCGCGAGAACACCTGCCAGCACGTTGCTGGCGAAGAGGCCTATGACGAGGCCCGTGGCAGAGAACTGGCCGCTGCCGCAGAAGCCTTCTGCAACGGACGCGAACGCCTGTTCGCCGGCCTGTTGGACGCCCACGGTGACGACTGCAGCGTCCGCCTCCTTCTTCTCGACGTGGGCCGGCGCTACGACCTGCTCACCGGCGTGCCGCCGGACGACTGCCCGCCCGGCATTTCCCGCTGAGACCGGTGCCGGTCAGGGCCGCGCCGCCAGCGACGGAGCGCCGGCGAAGTCGCCACAGCCGTGGTACTGGCGCGCGCCTACCGTCAGCATCGCGGTGGCACCGAAGGCCTGGCCGCTCATGTCGTCCTGGCACACGGTGCGCTGGAAGGTAAGTTTGATGTCGGTCCCATCGGCCGCCTTGCCCGACCAGCCATCCCTGCCCTGCGTGGGCGTGGCGATCTCGAAGGTGCGCTGCCCGTAGTCGGTTTCCACCCGCAGATGCGGCGAGGCGCCATCGGCCACCACGGCCAGCCAGCCCGGTTCGTTGCCGGTGGCGCGGAACACCATGCCGGTCGCTGCGGTCGACGGCGGCGCCGGCACAGCGTCTTCCCCGCCCGGGCCGGTGCAGTTGCGATCCGCCTCGCCCTTCAGCGACAGGACGCCCTCGGTGGTGCCCTTGGTCCAGAACACGTTGCCCTCGCCGTCGCCGTACTTTGCGCCGGACGCCGCAGGCTGGGACGACATCGCGAACGTCCGCTCGCCGGCGACCACGGTCGCCGCATCCTCGCCCCTGTAGGTCGCCCGCACTGCAAGATCACCGCACTGGAAGGCATAGGTGCGCGCATCGGTGGTTGCGGTCGCGGCCGGCGGCGCATCGGTGCTGCCCGCTGCGGGATCGACCGTGCCCGCCGGTGTCTGCTGCGCCGGCTGGCAGGCCGCCAGTCCGAGCACGATGGCCACACTCAACAGTCCCTGGGGTGCACGCATGTTCGACTCCTTGCAGTTGTTCCACTCAACACCCGATGCTAGCGCGCCCCCACCCGGGGGAGGTGAAGCGGCGGTGACTCGCCGGACCCCACGCACTCAGGTGTCGCGGGCCGGCAGCATCCCCACCGAGAGCAGGTGGACACCGGCAGGCGATGAACAGCGGGCCCACACCCGCAGCAGCCGCAGGCGACGCAGCTGCTCGCCACCGTCGGCAATGCAGGTCAGGGACACGTCGCTGGCAGCGAGCAGCAACTGTCCGCAGGCCAGATACTCGATGGCGCTCTGCTCGATCGCCACCACCCGCAGGCGACGCGCGGCCCACGCCTCCAGGCAGGGATGCGCGCTCTGCCAGTGGCCCGCCGCATCGGTGAAGAACAGCGACGGCGACAGCCACTGCCGCGCCGCCTCGACATCCTGCGCCAGCAGTGCGTGGCGCAGCCCGGCTTCGGCCCGCGCGGTGCGCTGCTCGATCCCATCCACAGTCATCTCACCCTCCCCGGTGTCGTCGCCACGGCCAGCGCCAGCGGCGCATGCCCTGCACCAGCACATAGAACAGCGGCACGAAGAACACGGCCAGCACGGTGCCCGTCAGCATGCCGCCGAACACGCCCGTGCCAATCGCATGCTGGGTCTCCGCCGATGCACCGGAGGCCAGCATCAGCGGCACCACGCCCAGCGCGAACGCCAGCGAGGTCATCAGAATCGGTCGTAGCCGCAGCCGCGCCGCTTCCACTGCCGCCTCGACCACGCCGCGCCCCTGCTGCTGCAGCTGGCGGGCGAACTCCACGATCAGGATCGCGTTCTTGGCCGACAGGCCGATCACTGTGATCATGCCTACCTTGAAGAACACATCATTGGGCAGGCCGCGCAGCAGCACCGCCGCAACCGCGCCCAGCAGCCCCAGCGGCACCACCAGCATCACCGCCGCCGGAATCGACCAGCTTTCGTACAACGCCGCCAGCACCAGGAACACCACCAGCATCGACAGCACCAGCAGCCACGGTGCCTGTGCGCCCGATGCCTGCTCCTGCAACGACTGGCCCGTCCATGCCAGCGCGAAGCCGGCCGGCAGCTGCCGGGCCAGCCGCTCCATTTCGGCCATCGCCTGGCCGCTGGAGGTGCCAGGCGCGGCGTTGCCGGACACACTGAGTGCCGGAAACCCCTGATAGCGCTCCAACTGCAGCGGCGTCTGCGACCATACCGGCGTGACCACTTCGGACAACGCCACCATGCCCCCCGTGGCGTTGCGCACGTGCAGCGCCAGCACATCCTCCACCTGCATCCGGTGCGGCGCGTCGGCCTGCACGATCACCTGCTGCATGCGCCCGGCATTGGGGAAGTCGTTGACGTACTGCGAGCCCAGCGCCGCCGACAGCGTGTCGCTGATGCGGGTGAAGCCCACGCCCATCGCTTCGGCCTTGTGGCGATCGATCTCCAGCCGCACGGTACTGCCAGCCGGCAATCCCTCGGCATGCACATCGCGCAGCAGCGGGCTTTTCGCCGCCAGCGCCAGCAGGTGCTGCAGCGCCGCCTGCAGCTGCGCGTGGTCCTGACCGGCACGCGCCTGCAGCCGCAGCTCGAAGCCCGATGACGTACCCAGGCTGTCGATCGCCGGTGGCATCACGCTCATGATCTGCCCCTCGGGCGCGGCAGCCATCGCCGCCTGCGCACGCTGCACTTCGTCGCCCGCGCTGGCACCATTGCGGGCGCTCCAGTCCTTGAGCATGGTGTAGGCCAGCGCCGCGTTGGGGCCGGAGCCGGCGAAGCTGTAGCCCATGATCGACTGGTTGGAGGCGATCCCCGGACGCGAGGCGACGTGCGCTTCGTAGCGCTTCACCACCTCCAGCGTGCGCTCGGCGGTGGCATCGGCGGGCAGCTGGATCGATGTCATGAAATAGCCCTGGTCTTCCTCGGGCAGGAACGCCCCCGGCACCAGGTGCAGCCCCAGGCCAAGGGCAACCACCAGCGCGACGAACACGGCCATGCCGCGACCGCCACGCTGCAGAATACGCACCACGCGACGCTGGTAGCCGGCCGTCATCCGCTCGACACCGCAGTTGAACCACCCGAAGAAACCGCTGCGTCCATGATGGCCGCGGGTACTGGGGCTGAGCAGCGTCGCGCACAGGGCCGGGGTCAGGCTCAGGGCGAGGATGGCCGAGAACAGGATGGACACCGACATCGCCAGCGTGAACTGGCGGTAGATCGCGCCGACCGATCCATCCGCGAAGGCCATCGGAATGAACACAGCGGTCAGCACCAGGGTGATGCCGATCACCGCGCCGGTCAGCTCCTTCATCGCCTTGGCCGTGGCCTCGCGCGGCGGCAGGCCTTCCTCGGCCATGATCCGCTCTACGCCTTCCACCACCACGATCGCATCGTCGACGATGATGCCGATCGCCAACACCATGCCGAACATGGTCAGCACGTTGATCGACACGCCTGCCGCCAGCATCACCGCGAACGTGCCAAGCAGCGCGATCGGCGCCACGATGGCCGGGATCAGCGTGTAGCGGATGTTCTGCAGGAACAGGTACATCACCGCGAACACCAGCACCATCGCCTCGATCAGCGTGATCAGCACCTGGCGGATGGAGATCTCCACGAATGGGGCGGTGTCGAACGGCACCGTCGCCTCCATGCCTGCCGGCAACGTCGGCGCCAGCTCGGCGATGCGCGCCCGTACCGCCCGCGCGGTACGCACCGCGTTGGCGCCCGGCGACAACTGGATCGCCGCCGCTGTGGCCGGCACGCCGTCCTCGCGGGTGGACCACGCATAGCTCTGCGCGCCCAGTTCGACCCGCGCCACGTCGCCGAGCACCACCGTGCCGCCGTCGGCACGGGCGCGCAGCACGATCGCCGCGAACGCGGCCGGCGTGGTCAACTGGCCCTCGGCCGTCAGCGGGATCGTCACCCGCTGGCCCGGCAGCGCGGGCGAGTCGCCGACGCGGCCCGGCGCGATCTGCACATTCTGCGCGGCGATCGCCTGGGCAAGGTCGTCCAGCGTGAGGCTGTACGCGGTGAGCTGCGACGGGTCCACCCAGATCCGCATCGCGCGCTCGGCACCGAACAGCTGCACGCGGCCGACCCCGTCGATGCGGCGCAGCTCGTCAACGATGTTGCGCGCCATGTAGTCGCTCAGGTCCACCTCGTCCAGGCGTCCGTCCACCGATTTCAGGCCGACCAGCATCAGGAAGCCCGAATCGGCCGCTTCCACCGTCAATCCGTTCTGCCGCACCACCTGCGGCAACCGTGGCTCGATCGCCTTGATCCGGTTCTGCACATCCACCTGCGCCAGTTCCGGGTCGGTGCCCGGGCGGAACGTCGCCGAAATGGTGGCCTCGCCGGAGGTGTCGGTGGACGAGGAGAAGTACAGCAGGTGTTTGACGCCCGACAGCTCGCGCTCGATCAGTCCGACCACGGCATCGTTCATGGTCTGCGGCGTTGCGCCGGGGTAGCTGGCGTAGATGCTCACGCTGGGCGGCGCAACTGCCGGATAGCGTTCGATGGCCAGCCGGGGAATCGCCAGCACGCCGGCGAGCACTACGAAAATGGCCAACACCCAGGCAAATACCGGGCGATCAATGAAAAACTGGGGCATGCAACGTCCTTTGCACATCGGGCAGGCGCTGGCGCGCCTGTTCCGACGGGGTCAGCCGGGGGAAATCAGGGCGCGCCCAGCGCGCCCGTCGTCTGTGGGTGTTTCCAGGGCCTGGCATCGACCACCACGCCTTCCTGCAGGCGCTCCTGGCCTTCCACCACCACGCGTTCGCCGGCATGCAGGCCGTGCTTGACCACGTACTGGCGTTCGACCTGGCCGTCGATCTCGACGGTGCGGATCACCGCTTTGCCATCCTTGCCGATCACCCATGCGTAGGCCTGCCCGCCGGTACTGCGCAGCACCGCCTGCTGGGGCAGCAGCAGCGCCGCCGGCTGCACGCCGCGTGGCACCCGGGCGCGCACGAACATGCCGGGCAGCAGACGCCGTTCGGGATTGTCGACCACGATGCGCAGCACGATGTCGCCCGTTTCGGCATCCACGTTGATCCCCGAGAACAGGATCCTGCCCTTCTCCGGGTAAGCCTGCCCGCCACTGCCCAGCAGCGTCACCGGCAGGCCCGTGGCCTTGTCGAGCTGACCGGACACCACGCTGCGCTGGATGCTCTCCAGCATCGAGGCCGGCTGCCGCACATCCACGTACACCTGGTCCAACTGCTGCACCACCGCCATCGGCGTGGCATCGCTGGCGGTCACCAGCGCGCCCTCGGTGACCAGCGCCTGGTCGATGCGGCCGTCGATGGGCGCATCGACTGTCGCATAGCGCAGATCCAGCCGACGTCGTGCGAGCGTGGCGCGTGCCTGGGCCACATCGGCAAGCGCCTGCTGATGCTCGGCGCGTGCGTCGTCGCGGGCCTGGTGGCTGACCACCTGCGCCGCCGCCAGCGACTGCAGCCGTTCGGACTGCACGCGGGTACGCGCCAGGGTCGCCTCGCTGCGCTGGAGCATCGCCGCCGCGCTGTCGACCTCGGCATGGAACGCGGCAGGGTCGATCTGGAACAGCGGCGTACCGGCCTTGACCTCGGCCCCCTGCTCGAACAACCGCTTGAGCACGATCCCGCCCACCTGCGCGCGGATCTGCGCGGTGCGTACCGCGGCCACCCGGCCGGGCAGCTCATCGTCGAGCTGGACGATCGACGGCGACAGCGTCGCCACCGTGACCGCAGGCGCCGCGACGGCAGGCACGTCTTCCCTGGAGCAGGCCGTGGTCACGGCCATGATCGCCGCGCAGGCGGCGGCGCAAATCCTGTTGGTCTTCATCTGCAGCACACGGGCCGGATCACCGGCTGAAATCATGAATGGCCAAGTCTGCGTGGAGCACGTGGGGTTTCGATGGAGGAAATGTGGAGATACGATGGAGCGCTAAGCACCTTCCGGCCCTGCCTGCATGCACGCCACCGATTCGCCCCGCGCCAGCCCCGCGCGCTGGGACCGCTCCCTCCACGCGCTGGTCCTGATCGTCGAAGACGAGCCGGAGATCGCCGACATCGTGGCCGCCTACCTGGAACGTGAAGGTCTGCGCACGCTGCGCGCGCAGGACGGGCTGGCCGCGCTGGCCCTGCACCGGAGCGCGCGCCCGGACCTGATCCTGCTCGATGTGCAGATGCCCGGCATGGATGGCTGGACGGTGCTCAACACACTGCGCCAGCGCGGCGATACCCCGGTCATCATGCTGACCGCGCTTGACCAGGACCTGGACAAGCTGACCGCGCTGCGCATGGGGGCCGATGACTACGTGGTCAAACCGTTCAACCCGGCCGAAGTGGCCGCGCGGGTGCGGGCGGTGCTGCGGCGTACGCTCAACCAGCGCGCGGCCGGCGCCTCCGGCGTGTTGCGCGTGGCCAACCTGGTCATCGATGCGGAGAACCACCAGGTCCATGTGGAAGGCGACGGCTACAGCCACGAACTGCTGCTGACGCTGACCGAGTTCAAGCTGCTGCACTGCATGGCGCTGGCGCCGCTGCGCATCTTCAGCCGCAGCGAACTGATGCACGAATGCCTGCCGGAGAGCGAGGCGTTGGAACGCACGGTGGACAGCCACGTCAGCAAGCTGCGGCGCAAGCTCGACGAGGTCGGCCTGGAGAACGTGCCGGCCAGCGTGCGCGGCGTCGGCTACCGCCTGGCGGCGGATCGCTGATGCGCCGGTCCGGGCTGAGCCGGCACATCGTGGTGTCGATGTCGCTGATGGCGCTGTCGGTGATCGTGATGGTGATCCTCAGCTCCTATGTGCTGTACGCCATCCTGGTGACCTTCTATCCGGGTGCCACCGAGGAGCCGGCCAACTGGGCGCCCAGCGGCCCCGAACTGGTGTGGATGGCCGGGGTGACCCTGATCGGGCTCGGACTGGCGATCGCTGCTTCGGTGCGGTTGTCGCAACGCATCCTGGGGCCGCTCAATTCGGTGGTGGACAGCATCCGTCGTCTCGCCAATGGCGATCTCGGCGCACGCGCCGCCGCCAGCCACCACTCGCTCGGCGAGGTCGCGCTGCTGGTGGACGACTTCAACGCGATGGCACGGCGGCTGCAGAACATGGATGCCGACCGGGTCATGTGGCATGCGGCGATCGCGCACGAACTGCGCACCCCCGTGACCATCCTGCGCGGTCGGCTGCAGGGGCTCGCCGAGGGCGTGTTCGCGCCCGACGAAGCGCAGTTCCGCAGTTTGCTGGCACAGGTGGAAGGGCTGTCACGGCTGATCGAAGACCTGCGCGTGCTGAGCCTGGCCGACAGCGCGCGCCTGGATGTGCGCCGTGCGCGCAGCGACGTGGTCCAGGAGGTGCATTCGGTGATGACCCTGGTCGACCCCGGCTTCCGCACCGGCGGCTTCGTGCTGGAGCTGGAAACCTCACGCGGCGAGCACCCGGCGCACTGCGATCCCACCCGCGTGCGCCAGGCCCTGATGGCGCTGCTGGAGAACGCCCGCCGCTACGCCACGCCGGGACGCGTGCGCATTGCCGTGCACGACACCGCCACCCACGTGGAGATCGCCGTCGACGACGAAGGCCCGGGCGTCGACCCGACACTGAGCGCGCACATCTTCGACCCGTTCATGCGCGGCGACGGCTCGCGCTCGCGTCAACGGGGCGGCAGCGGCCTGGGATTGGCCGTGGTCAAGGCCATCGCCGATGCGCATGGCGGCCAGGTCTGGTGCACCGCCAGCGCGCTCGGCGGTGCACGGTTCGTCATCGCATTGCCGCGCCAGTAGCGGTCTCGGCCTGCGCCAGCCGGCGCATGCGGTCGCCCAGGCGCGCCAGGCTGGCGTCGATGGTGTCCAGTTCCCGCTGCTGCGCCGGCGGCAACCGGGCCCGCATCTGCTGCTGCAGCGCGGTCCACGCCGGGATGCCGCGGGCGCTGATGCGTGCGGCGGCGGCGGCCGCCTCGGCGCGCTCGGCCGCCATCGGCAGCCCGTAGCCGCCGTCGTCCACCAGCGCCGCCGGACTGACCAGCTGGCCGGTATCGCGGAGCAGCGCAAGCAGGGTGTCGCGGGCGGCATCGATGCTCTCGCCAGGGCGCCCCAACGTGTGTTTCAGCCGGTCGCGGGCGCGCAGCTCCTCGCGATGGCGGGCAGCCTGTTCCAGCAGCAACAGCGCCGAGGTGGCACGCAGCCCGCCCTGCTCTATCCAGCGGGCGCGCTCACTCGCCGGGCGCTGCAGCCACGCCGCGACCGCATCGGTGTCCAATGGCAGCTCCTGCCGCGCCACATCGAACAGCTGCTGGTAATGCGTCTGGGCGGACGCGAAGTAGTACCCGTTGCGGGTGGCCGCCGCACGGTCGTCCAGCACCGAACGGTCTGCCAGACCCTGCCGTTCCAGCCGGGTCAGCAGACCGCGTGGCGTGATCCGGTTGAGTCCCGGCGACGCCAGCCGCGGCACGCCTTCCTGCAGCAGCTTGCCGGTCTCCACGGCGCAGTTGTTGCTGACGAACAGATAGCGGCCGTCATAGCTCCAGTGCACCTGCGCGACCCGTTCGAGCAGTGTGGCGATCTCCGCGCGGTCCAGCCGCAGCGGCACCGAGGACAGGCCACGCAGTTCCAGCTGCGTGTACTCGTTGACCACTTGATTCAGTGGCAGCACGAACAGACGCGAGGGATAGGAGCCGGTCAATCCGCGCCAGCTGGAGATCTGCACGTCACCCACGAACGCACGGAACGACAGCACGCGGTGATACGACAGATCCATGCGGCATGCCGGTCCAGGCACACGGCCGGGGGCGCACACGACCAGCCGCAGCATGCTGTGGCCCCAGCGGCTCATCAGCTGGTCATTGCCTTCGGCCAGCAGGTAGTCCACCGCGTAGATGCGCGCGGGGTCCAGTTCCAGCAGCGATGCCGCCCCCGTGGCGTCGTCGGCCTGCACCAGCGGCAGCCGCACGTCGCAGTCGGGCGCGTCGGCGCGGGCCCCCAGGTGTCCGGCAAACCAGGCCTGAAGCGCGGGGCGTCGGCACGCATAGTCCGGGTCCAGCAGATAGTGCTCGGCGTTCACCGCCAGGAACTCGGCCGGGCTGGCGCGCTCGTAGGCGTCGGGGCTGCGCGCACTGAAATGATTGCCGGTGCGCCCCCAGCGCCACGGCCGCTGCTGCCAGCCGGCCAGGTCGCGCCAGCGCGCGCTGCGCGACCAGCCACCGGCATCGGCGCGGTCCAGCACGTGGGTGAGTTCATGGATCAGCGCCGCCTGCACGGCGCGCGGCAGCGGCTGCCCGTCCTCCACGGCGTCGAGCAGCGAACGCTTCAGTGTGATCGCGCCGTTGCGCGCACGGCCGTGCACGCGGTCCGGCAGCGTGTCCGACCAGCGCACCGGCACGGGCGCATCAAAGCGGGCCTGCCAGTCGGCAGGCAGTCGGACCTGCACCGCTGCCAGGACACGTTCGGCCGCCTTCGCCTGCCGGGCGTCCAGTCCCTGCGGGTCGAGGTCCAGCTGCAGCGCCGCCTGGGCCAGCGGCGCGAGCAGCAGCGCGGTCAGGACCGTCCAACGCCAGCGACGGGCCGGACCGCGCACGCTGGACATCAGCGGGCCAGCAGCGCCTTGGCCAGGGCCATGTCGCTGACCTGGCGCTGCGTTGCATCGCGTTCGCGCACATGCAGCAGTGCCGCTTCCAGGCGGGCGCCACGGATGGCGCCGTCGGTGGCGACAAACGCCGCGGCATCGTCGCGCGCATCCAGCACGACCTTGTCGTCACTCGAACTGGACGAGCCGGCCGACGACGCACCGGACGCCGAACCGGCGGAGCTGCCAGCGAAACTGGACGCGAGCGCCGACAGCGGCAGGGCGAGGACGGCGAGAAGCAGGATCGGACGCATCATCAGGGTGTCGTTCGGGTAGGAAAACGCAGAGCGTATAGGCTGCGTGAAGATCTGTCGCGCGTCAGAGGTCGAACACCTTGCCCGGATTCAGCAGCCCTTGGGGATCAAACGCATGTTTGACCGCCTTCATCAGCGCGATCTCGGGCGCGCTGCGGGTGCTGTCCAGGTAGCCCTTCTTGACCAGTCCGATGCCGTGCTCGGCCGAAATGCTGCCATCGAAACGCGCCAGCACCTGCGCCAGCAGCCTGGTTACATGCTCGCACTGGGTCAGGAACTCGGCATCGCTGGTGGCGTCGGGCTTGAGCACGTTGATGTGCAGGTTGCCGTCGCCGATGTGGCCGAACCACACCACGTCGAAATGGGGGTAGGCCTGGCCGATCAGCGCCTGCGTTTCGGCCATGAAGGCGGGCATCGCCGAGATCCGCACCGACACGTCATTCTTGTACGGCTTGTAGCGCGCCACCGCTTCGGTGATGCCCTCGCGCAGCCGCCACAACTGCGCCGCCTGCGCCTCGCTCTGGCTGACCACGCCATCGCTGACCCAGCCCTGCTCCATGCACGCTTCGAACGCCGCCATCGCCGCCGCTTCCTGCACCTCGTCGCCGGCGGCGAACTCGGTGACCACGTAGAACGGATGCACCTCGGCGAATGGCGCCTGCGCGCCATGCGCGAGTACATGCGCCAGCGCGCGGTCGGTGAAGAACTCGAAGGCCTGCAGCTGCAGGCGGTCGCGGAACGCGGCGAACACCTGCATCAGCACGTCGAAACTCGGCAGCGCCAGCAGCATGACGTTGCTGGCCGGCGGAGGATCGGCAAGCCTGAGCGTCGCCTCGACGATCACGCCCAGCGTGCCCTCCGATGCGATCAGCAGCTGGCGGAAGTCATAGCCGCTGGAGTTCTTGATCAGGCCCTTGTTGAGTTCGAGCAGCTGGCCGTCGGCGGTGACCACCTTCAGGCCGGCGATCCACTCGCGGGTGTTGCCGTAGCGGATCACCCGGATGCCGCCGGCATTGGTGGCGATGTTGCCGCCGATCGAACACGAGCCGCGCGCGGCGAAATCCACCGGATAGATCAGCCCGTGTTCCCGTGCCGCGTTGTGCACGGCCTCCAGCGCCATGCCCGCCTGCACCGTGAGCGTGCGGTCCACTGCATCGAAGGCCAGCGCCTTGTTCATGCGCTCCAAGCTCAGGACCAGCTCGCCGTTGGCCGCCACGGCGCCGCCGGAGAGGCCGGTGCGGCCGCCCGACGGCACCACCGCCACGCGGTGCGCCGACGCCCAGCGCAGGATGGCCTGCACCTCCTCGACACTGCCGGGCAGCGCGATCGCCAGCGGCGACGGCACCCAGCGCCGGGTCCAGTCCCGCCCGTAGTGCTCCAGGTCGCCCGCGTCCGTCGTGAGCCGCAGCCCGGGGCAGTCCTGCAGCAGGGAAGAAAGGCGCGGGTCGGTCATGGCGTCGGCACGGAACGGGGGAAGCCCAAAAGGGTAGCAGACCGCCCTGCGCCGGCTGCATTCCGGGCCACCCGATAGGTGCATCTGAAACCATCGTCGCGCCCTTTGGCGCACTGCACAATCGCGCCCGGCTTCTGGCATAGTTGGCGGCTCCCGTCCTACATGCTGCCGCTCGCCCATGTCGCCGAAGAAGACCTCGTTCCCGAAGCAGGATATCCGCGTGCTGTTGCTGGAGGGGGTGAGCCAGACCGCGATCGACGTGTTCACCGCCGCCGGGTATTCGCAGATCGAACAGCACACCAAGGCGCTGCCCGAGGACGAGCTGAAGGCCCGCATCGCCGAGGCCCATATCGTCGGCATCCGCTCGCGTACCCAGCTCAGCGCCGAGGTGCTGGCCCATGCCAAGCGCCTGATGGCCGTGGGCTGCTTCTGCATCGGCACCAACCAGGTGGACCTGGAGGCGGCCGAGCTGGCCGGCATCCCGGTGTTCAACGCCCCCTACTCCAACACCCGCAGCGTGGCCGAACTGGTGATCGCCGAGGCGATCATGCTGACCCGCGGCATTCCGCAGAAGAACGCCGAGTGCCACCGGGGCGGCTGGTCCAAGTCGGCCGCCGGCAGCCACGAAGTCCGCGGCAAGACGCTGGGCATCATCGGCTACGGCCACATCGGCACGCAGGTCGGTGTGATGGCCGAGGCGATGGGCATGCAGGTAATCTTCCATGACATCGAGACCAAGCTGTCGCTGGGCAATGCCCGCGCGGCGATCGACCTGGACGACCTGCTGGCGCGGGCCGACATCGTGACCGTGCACGTGCCGGAAACGCCGGCCACGCAATGGCTGATCGGCGCCGACCAGCTGGCGCGGATGCGCCCTGGCGCACACCTGATCAATGCCGCGCGCGGGACCGTGGTCGACATCGACGCACTGGACGCGGCGCTGCGCAGCGGCCACATCGGCGGCGCGGCGCTGGACGTCTTCCCGGTCGAGCCCAAGGGCAACGGCGATGCGTTCGTGTCGCCGCTGACCGCGCACGACAACGTGATCCTGACCCCGCACGTGGGTGGCAGCACGCTGGAGGCGCAGGACAACATCGGCGTGGAAGTGGCCGCCAAACTGGTGCGCTACAGCGACAACGGCAGCACCCTCTCGGCGGTCAACTTCCCCGAGGCCACCCTGCCCGAGCACGCCGACAGCCTGCGCCTGCTGCACATCCACCAGAACGTGCCGGGCGTACTGTCCAAGGTCAACGAGATCTTCTCGCGCCTCAACGTCAACATCGACGGCCAGTTCCTGCGCACCGATTCCAAGGTGGGTTACGTGGTGATCGACATCACCGCCAGCGAAGAACAGGCGGGCGCGGTGCGCGAAGAGCTCGCGGCCATTCCCGGCACCCTGCGCACCCGCGTGCTGTACTGACGCCGCACCGGATACCCGGGGACGCCGCCGCGTAGCGCCGGGTTCAGCCCGGCTGACGGCTGGCGGTGGTGCTTCCGTGTCCGGTCAACGGCAGCCGGGCAGAGCCCGGCTCTACGGAGTGGACCGCAATTCCAGACGCGCGCACGCGGGAGGTCGCCGGCAGTTCCAACCGAACGGCCGCGGTCCCAGCAATTCCAGACGCGCGGACGCGGGAGGTCGCCGGCAATTGCGGGCGGGGGCGCGAGGTGGCCGGCGAGTGCAGGCGTGCCGAGTCCGGCGCTACCGCGCCAACCAGCGCTTGGCCATGCGCGGCAGCGAGTCGTCGCCGTCCGGCGTCTCGATCATGGCGGCAGCCACGTCACGGATATCGCGCCAAGCCAACGCCAGCGACTCCTCGCTGACCGCGAACTGTTCGCTGCCCAGCGCCCGGACGACGTAGCGGGCGTCGTAGTGCCAGTGCCCCGGCACGTCCTTCCGTTCCGGAATCCAGTGCCTGTCAATGTCGAACAGGACGCCATCTTCCAGCACCAGCGCGCTCAGCCCGGACTCTTCCTCGGCCTCCTTCAGCGCCACCTGCGCCAGGTCGCGCTCGCCATCGGCATGCCCACCCAGCTGCAGCCAGCGGCCCAGCTTGCGGTGGTGGGTAAGCAGCACGCGCTCCCCGTCGGCGCTGACCAGCCACGCGCTGCCGGTGAAATGGCCGGACAGCCGCTCGCGCAGGAAGGGATTCTCCGGGTCATCCAGCACTGTGCCGAATTCGGCAGCCAATGCGGCGTGTTCCGGGTGCCGGCGCGCGTAATCAGCCAATTGGCGGCGCAGCGCGGCGTCAGCAACGACAACGGATTCAGGGTTCAGCGACATGGTGGGCCGGGGATGGGACGGAATCTGCCGATTATCTCGCGCCCATGCTGCATTTGAGCTTGTGCGCAGGCTTCAGCTTTGGCTAAGGTACAGCGGGCCCCGCATCGCAGGGGCGCCCAGTCGCCATCAGGGGGCGCGGCAATGTACCGCGCACCTCACCTTTGTTCACTTAGGGAAGCACTGCATGCTGAAGTCTCTGTTGAGGGTCAAACCGGTCGCACCGGCACCGCACGTCGATGCCGGCGAGCCCATCGAAGGCAGCCTGGACGGCGAGCCCACACTGAAACGGACCCTCACAGCCAAACATCTCATCATGCTCGGCATCGGCGCGGTGATCGGCGCCGGTATCTTCGTACTGACGGGCCAGGCCGCCGCCAACCATGCCGGCCCGGCCGTGATGCTGTCGTTCGTGTTCGCTGGCTTCGCCTGTGCCCTGGCCGGCCTGTGCTACGCCGAGTTCGCGGCGATGATGCCGGTGTCCGGCAGCGCGTACTCCTATTCCTACGCCACCCTCGGCGAAGGCATGGCCTGGTTCATCGGCTGGTGTCTGGTGCTCGAGTACCTGTTCGCATCGGCCTCGGTTGCGGTGGGCTGGTCGGCGTACCTGATCAGCTTCATCACCACCACGTTGAACATGCCGTTCCCCGACGCGCTCAGCGCAGCGCCCATCGCATGGACCGGGAATGAGTTCATCGCCTCGGGCAAGCTGTTCAACCTGCCTGCGGTGCTCATCGTGGCGGCCGTGACCGGCCTGCTGTATGTCGGCGTGACGCAGTCGGCTTTCGTCAACGCGATCATCGTTGCGATCAAAGTCACCGTGATCTGTCTGTTCATCGGCTTCGGCGCAGCGCACCTGGACCCGGCCAACTGGCAGCCGTTCATCCCGGAAAACACCGGCGTGTCCGGCGAGTTCGGCTGGAGTGGCGTGTTCCGCGCGGCGACGATCGTGTTCTTCGCCTACATCGGCTTCGATGCGGTCTCCACCGCTGCCGGCGAGACCAAAGACCCGCAGCGCAACATGCCGATCGGCCTGCTGGGTTCGCTGGCGGTGTGCACGATCGTGTACATCATTGTGTGTGCGGTGCTGACCGGCATGATGCCCTATCACCTGCTGGGTACCGACAAGCCGGTCGCGACCGCCCTCGAGCCCTATCCCACGCTGTCCTGGCTGAAGACCGCTGTCGAGATCGGCGCCATCGCCGGCCTGTCCTCGGTGGTGCTGGTGATGATGATGGGCCAGACCCGGATCGCCTACACCATTTCCCGCGACGGCCTGTTGCCGAAGATCTTCGGCAAGGTCCATACCCGCTTCCGTACGCCCTACTGGAGCACCGTGATCGTGGGTGTGATCGCGGCAGCGCTCGCCGGCATGGTGCCGCTGAACGTGCTCGGCGAGCTGGTGTCGATGGGCACGCTGCTGGCCTTTGCCACGGTCTGCATCGGCGTGCTGATCCTGCGCTATACCCGCCCGGAGCTGCCGCGTCCGTTCCGCGTGCCGCTGGTGTGGGTGATCTGCCCGTTGGGCGCGCTGGCCTGTCTGTTCCTGTTCTGGCAGGCGTTCGTGGTGCATTGGCACCTGTTTGTGGGCTGGACGCTGCTGGGCCTGTGCATCTACTTCGGCTACGGCATCCGCAACAGCAAGCTGAACAAGCCCTCCGCCTGATCGCTGCCGGGCCGGCCCAGTGCCGGCCCGGTCGTTTCTGCTCCATCGCGCGCGTTCTGCCGCGCCAACCAAGACACTCAACACCATGTTCAAGCAACTGTGGGCCACCAAGCATCCGCACGCCGCCCATGAAGACGCCAATGGCCTGAGCCTGCGCCGCACCCTCGGGCCGTGGGGCCTGACCGCGCTGGGCATCGGCGCGGTGATCGGCGGCGGCATCTTCGTGATCACCGGCCAGGCCGCCGCCAACCACGCCGGCCCGGCGATCATGCTGTCGTTCGTGCTGGCCGCGATCTGCTGCGCGTTCTGCGCAATGGCCTACGCCGAGTTCGCCGCGATGGTGCCGGTGTCCGGCAGCGCCTACACCTATACGTATGCCACCTTCGGCGAGCTGTCGGCCTGGTTCATCGGCTGGATGCTGGTGCTGGAGTACGGCGTTTCCGCCTCGGCAGTGGCGGTGAGCTGGACCGGCTACTTCCTGAGCCTGCTCAGTCATTTCGACATCCATCTGCCTGCGGCGCTGGTCAGCGCGCCACTGGACGCCCAGCTGCGGCCGACCGGGGCGATCGCCAACCTGCCGGCGGCGATCCTGGTGCTGCTGCTGACCTGGCTGTGCTACGTGGGCATCAGCAAGTCCTCGGCGATGAACATGGCGATGGTGGTGCTCAAGACCGGCCTGATCGTGCTGGTGATCATCGCCGGCTGGAAGTACGTGGACCCGGCCAATTGGACCCCGTTCATTCCCGACAACGAGGGCCCCGGCAAGTACGGCTTCGAAGGCGTCCTGCGCGGCGCGGCGATGGTGTTCTTCGCCTACATCGGCTTTGAGGCGGTGTCGGTGGCCGCGCAGGAATCGCACCGGCCGCAGCGCGACATGCCGATCGGCATGCTGCTTTCGCTGGTGATCTGCACGGTGCTGTATATCGCGATGGCCGCCGTCATGACCGGCCTGGTGCCCTATCCGTTGCTGGGCACCGACGAGCCGGTGGTGACCGCGGTGGCCGCGCATCCGCAACTGGGCTGGCTGCGCATCATCGTGGAGATCGGCGCACTGATCGGCCTGTCGTCGGTGGTGCTGGTGATGATCATCGGGCAACCGCGCATTTTCATGATCATGGGCCGCGACGGCCTGCTGCCGCCGGTGTTCACCAAGATCCACCCGACCTACCGCACCCCGCACATCAATACGGTGATCACCGGGATCGGCATCGCCCTGCTGGCGGCGCTGTTCCCGCTGGACATTCTGGGCGAGCTGACCTCGATGGGCACCCTCATCGCCTTCGCTGCGGTCTGCGCGGGCGTACTGATCCTTCGCCGCACCCAGCCGGACCTGCCGCGCCCGTTCCGCATGCCGATGGCCTGGCTGATCTGCAGCCTGGGCGTGCTGAGCTGCATCGCCCTGCTGACCGCCATGACCGCGCACAACTGGATGCTGATGGGCGTCTGGACCGCGCTCGGCTTCGCCATCTACTTCTTCTACGGCTTCCGCCACAGCCGCCTGCGCGGGAAGTAAGGGGAAGAGGGACTGCCGGGCCTGCGGCCCGGGCCCCGCTGTTTTGGCAACAGCCAGAACCGGAGCCGGAGCATTGGCTCGACCGTTGGGGTCGGTTTGGCGGGGCGGTATGGAGTCGCGGGGGACGCCGTGAATACGTCCATAGCAACGGCTACGGCAGCAGGTTTGAGATCTGCTGGAGAGCGCTGGATGTCTGCTGGAACGCTGGATATCCGGTGTGTGGCGACCGTTGGTCGCCACGCCGTGGAGCCGGCTGGCCGCCGGCTCTGCCCTTCCCCCGATCCCCCCAATGCCGGCACTCGCCTCAGGACGCCCTGCTTTTAGCGCCTCATCTAGCTAAAATGCCGGCATGAACAACACCCCCTACGACACCGCGCGCCTGGGCGAGCTGGCCCAGCTGTTGATCGACAACGTCCGCGAGCTGGCGCAGGCCGGCTGGACCCCGGCCACCAGCAGCAATTTCTCCCACCGCCTGGATGACCGCCACGCCGCGATCACCGTGTCCGGCAAGGACAAGGGGCGGCTGGTAAAGGACGACATCATGGTGGTGGACTTCGACGGCAAGGCCGTCGGCCGCCCGCTGCGGCCCTCGGCCGAGACCCTGCTGCACACCCAGCTGTACCGCCGTTTCCCGGAGATCGGCTGCGTGCTGCATACCCATTCGCCGGTGCAGACCGTCGCCTCGCGCCTGTATGCCCCGCAGGGCCACATCCGCCTGGAAGGCTACGAACTGCTCAAGGCCTTCCACGGCAACAGCACCCACGACATGGCCATCGACGTCCCGGTGTTCGCCAACACCCAGGACATGGACGTGCTGTCCGCCCAGGTCGAGGACCTGCTGGACCGGCAGTGCCTGTGGGGCTATCTGATCGACGGCCACGGCCTGTACGCGTGGGGCCGCGACATGCCCGAGGCGCGCCGGCACCTGGAAGCGTTCGAGTTTCTGCTGCATTGCGAACTGGAGCTGCGCAAGCTGCGCGGGCCCTGATCGACACCGCGTCGCCCGGGACGCGCCAGGGCCGGCCGGCGCTACCGGTGCGGCGGCCGGGATGCTGAATTCCAGGACAGGCTGTCGGGTTGCCGGGCAGAGCCCGGCACTACACACTGTTGCCCCCCTCGCCGTTCAAGCTGCCGCCATGAGCCGACTGCGCATTTACGACCACGATGTTCCCGACGCCCCGCTGCTGGACACCCAGGACGGCGAGCGGATTGCCGATGCGCTGCAGAAGATCGGCGTGACCTTCGAACGCTGGCAGGCCGCCCATGAGGTCGCCCCCGGTGCCAGCCAGGACGAGGTCTTTGCCGCCTATCGCAGCGACATCGACCGCCTGGTGGCCCAGCACGGCTTCAAGAGCGTGGACGTGGCCTCGATCGCCCCGGACAACCCCAACCGCGCCGAGCTGCGCAGGAAGTTTCTGGACGAGCATTTCCACAAGGAAGATGAAGTCCGTTTCTTCGTCGCCGGCTCCGGCCTGTTCACCCTGCACGTGGACGACAGGGTCTACGAGATCGAGTGCGTCAAGAACGACCTGATCGCCGTGCCGGACGGCACCCCCCATTGGTTCGACATGGGCGATGAGCCCAGCTTCGTCGCGATCCGCTTCTTCACCGAGCCGGACGGCTGGGTCGGCCACTTCACCGGCACCGACATCGCGCAGAAGTTCCCCCGTTACATTCCGACCAAGGCGTCCTGATCCATGCCCCACCCCACCGTCATCCTCACCGACATCGAAGGCACCACCAGCAGCATCTCGTTCGTCAAGAACGTGCTGTTCCCGTATGCGCGCAAGGCACTGCCGGCGTTCGTCGCCGCGCATGGCCAGCAGCCGGAGGTGCGTCGCTGGCTGGATGCGGTGGCGGCGGAGATCGGCGGTGCCTGCCAGGACAGCCTGATCGTGGAAACCCTGCAGGGCTGGATCGACCAGGATCGCAAGCACACCGCGCTGAAGGCGCTGCAGGGCATGATCTGGGAGAGCGGCTACCGCAACGGCGACTACAAGGCCCACTTCTACCCCGACGTGGCCGCCGTCCTGAAGGGCTGGCACGCCGAAGGCAAGCCGCTGCACGTGTACTCGTCCGGGTCGGTGCCGGCGCAGAAGCAGTTCTTCGGCTTCAGCGAGGCCGGCGACCTGACCGGCCTGGTGTCGGGCTGGTTCGATACCGAAGTGGGCGGCAAGCGTGAGGCCGACAGCTACCGCACCATCGTCAAGGCCATCGGCGTGCCCGCCGCCCAGATCGTGTTCCTGTCCGACGTGGTCGAGGAACTGGACGCGGCGCGCGAGGCCGGGCTGCAGACCCGTCTGCTCGACCGGCTGGACGACTACCCGATGCCGCGCAGCGGCGAGGCCACCCACGGCCACGAACGCGTCGAGAATTTCCAGCAGATCGCGCTCTGAGCCGATCTGCCAGCGACTACACGGAGCACAACAGAGATGGATATTGATTTCATGGTCGGGACCACGCCGGTCAAGCTCACCCGCGACTGGTTCTGGGGCGGGATGAAGCTGGTCAGCGCCGATGAGACCGTGTGGGTCCAGCACCCGGCACACCCGGGCACGCATTTTTCCTTTACCACCACCCAGTCCTGGCTGCGGCGCATCGCCGGCCAGGAGGTGATCGTGGAAAAAACCCGCTCGATCCTGTTCGCGGCCTTCCGAGAACAGCGTTTCCGCGTGCTGGTCAACGGTATCGAAGTGGTCAACCGCAGCGGCATGTAGGCCGCTGCGGCGGCGCGATCAACGCGCGGCGCTGGCATCCGCCGGCGGTACCAGCGCATCGGCCAGCGACTGCACCCGCAACGCGCGGCGCAGCGTGGCCAGGTCGGCGTCTGCAGTGAGGTTCACCTGCACGGTTTCGCCGGGCAGCAGCGTCAACGCATTGTCCTGCAGCACCGCGTCCAGTCCGTCGAACCCGATCCACACCGCACGGGCCAGCCGGTCGCTGCGCAGGCGCAGGCGGTAACCATCGCCTGCGCGCTGCAGGTCGGTGTGGATCTGCGGCCGGGACAGCGCCAGCGCCTTGGCCACGTCGAAGTACACCACGCCCTGCGACACCGGCTTGCCGCCGCCATCCAGCAGTTCGACCACGGCCACGGTGCGGTGGCGATCGGCCTGGCCAAGCAGCGCCGCATCGTCCAGCCGCGCCACCTCCAGCGCCGCGCCCGGCGGCACCGTCACGGCGTGCTGCTGGCGTGTGTGGACGCGACCGTCGAGGTCCATCACCCGCAGCCGCCACTGCCCCACCAGCGCGTCGCGGCGGTCGTTGAGCAGGCTGATCCGGGTGATGCCGTCGTCATCACGCAGCGCGGCCACCGCCTGGTCGGCGAAGAAGCGGCGCGCCTGGAAATGCAATGCCTTCCAGCGGCCGGCGTAATCGATGCTGGACCACGACGCGCCCGGCCACACATCGTTGAACTGCCAGTACAGCGAACCCATCGTGTACGGCCGCGACGCGCGGTGGTGCAGTGCGGCCAGCGCGATGCCCTCGGCCTGCATGACCTGGCTGAGGTACACGAACGTGGGGAAGTCGCGCGGCGTGCCGTAGCCTTCCTCGATGTACTTGAGCAGGCGCTGGTTGCCCTCCCCGGCCATGAACTTCTGGTGCGCGCGCACGGTCGGGCTGTCCACGCGTTGCTCGGCGGCCGGGATGATGCCGTCCAGCGTGCGCAGCACCGGCCACGCCTGCAGGCCGTACTCGGACATGAAGCGCGGCGTCTCGCGCAGGTAAGCCGTCACCGGCAGCGCCGGGTTGCCCCAGACCTGCCAGTAATGCTTGTCGCCACGGGTGGAATCGTTGGCCTTCTCGTCCAGGTCATTGCCGGGCGAACTGGACCAGTACGGCACACCGAGCCCCTCCTCGGCCACCACCTGGCGCAGGTCCAGCCCGAACAGGTCGACATAGCCCTGCCAGACCTTCGCCGCAAAGACCGGATCGGCGGCGGTGAGGTCACGCCCGTGGCCCCAGTCCTTCCAGGCGGTCTCTTCCTCGTTGTTGCCACACCAGAGCACCACGCTGGGATGGTGACGCAGGCGGCGCACAGTGTCGCGTGCCTCGGCCACCACGTTGGCGCGGAACGCCGGATCGTAACCAGGCTGCATGCCGCCCCCGAACATGAAGTCCTGCCAGATCAGCAGGCCCAGCTCATCGGCGATATCGAAGAACGCGTCGTCTTCGTAATAGCCGCCGCCCCAATTGCGCAGCATGTTCATGTTGGCATCGCGCGCGGCGGTCAGCTCGCGGCGGATGCGCGCAGGGTCCACCCGCGCCGGGAACATGTCAAAGGGAATCACATTGGCGCCCTTGGCGAAGATCGGCACGCCGTTGATCACGAATGCGAAGCCCTGGCCGCCGCTGCGATCGACCTCGCGCCGCAGCTCCACCGTGCGCAGCCCGATGCGGCGCTCCATCCGCAGGGCGCCCGCCGTACCTGCGGCAAGGGTGGCACGCGCGGTGTAGCGCGCCTGCTCGCCCTGCCCCACCGGCCACCAGCGACGTGGCGCGGGCAGCACCACCGGCACGGCCACGCGGTTGTCGCCCGCGCGCAGGGCCACACGAGGGTCGAACCGGCGCACCACCCGCCCGTCCGGATCGATCAGTTCAATACGCAGCGGCGCCGTCCCGGCGGTGGCGCTCTCCACCTGCACCGCGATGTCCAGCTCGGCTTTGTCCGCATCCAGGCTGCGCGTATGCACAGCCAGATCGGTCAGGCGCTGCGCATCCCAGCTCTCCATCCGCACCGGGCGCCAGATGCCTGCCGTGACATACCGCGGGCCCCAATCCCAGCCGAAGTGGTATCCGGGCTTGCGCACGAAGTTGCCGACCATCGCATCCTTGGGTTCGTCCCCGTACGGCGATGGGTAGTTGCCGGCGATTTTGTGGGGCATTGCCTGCACGCCTGGCAGCAGCGTGGTGATCGGCGAGCGCAGCACCACGCGCAGTTCATTGCCGGTGGGGCGCAACCGCCCGTCCACCCGCGCCCGCCAGGTGCGGTGGCTGTTGTCGGCCCGCAGCAGCGGCGCGCCGTTGAGCTCGACGGTGGCGAACGTGTCCAGACCATCGAAGGCAAGTTCGGCATGCGCCCTGGCCAGCGTGGCCGCATCCACGTCGAAGCGGCCCCGGTACTCCCAGTCGGCCAGGCCGATCCATTGCAGGCCCGCCTCCGGCGCTCCCACGTAGGGGTCCGGGATCAGCCCCTGGGCCAGCAGGTCGGTGTGCACGGCGCCGGGCACCTGCGCACTGTGCCAGTCGGCCAGCTGCGGATGCGCGGCCAGCCGGGCATCGCCGGGCAGCAGGCGGAAGGTCCACTGCGCCTGCAACGGCGCCGCCGACAGCGGCAGCGCCCCCAGCAGCAGCAACAGCGACCCGACGATCAGACCGAAACGACGCATCCGCATGTGCTGCTCCCCGTTCTGTCAACGCACCACGTTGAGCACTTCGTAGCAGGCGCCCATCGTGTGGTAGTCGGTCTTGCCGGCCGGGCTCTTCTCGTCGCTGTACTTGCGGTTGTCCGCATCCAGAATGCGGTACCAGGCGCCGTAGCGATGGTCGATCATATGTGACCATGCATAGGCCCACAGCCGGTCGTACCACGCCCAGTAGGCGTCATCGCCGGTACGCGCGGCCAGCAGGGCGGCGGTGGCCAGCGACTCGGCCTGCACCCAGAAATACTTGTCGTCGTCGCAGACGCTGCCATCCGGTGCGAAACCGTAGTACAGGCCACCGCGCTCGTCGTCCCAGGAACGGGCCACGGCGGTGTCGAACAGGTGGCGCGCGGTCGGCACCAGCCAATCGGCCTGCACGTGCCGATCCAGAATCAGCAGCAGTTTGGCCCATTCGGTCTGGTGGCCGGGCTGGAAGCCCCACGGGCGGAACAGGTGCCTGGGATTGTCTCGGTTGTAGTCCCAGTCGATCCGCCACTGC
Source organism: Stenotrophomonas sp. NPDC077461 (assembly GCF_049545475.1). Lineage (NCBI taxonomy): Bacteria > Pseudomonadati > Pseudomonadota > Gammaproteobacteria > Lysobacterales > Lysobacteraceae > Stenotrophomonas > Stenotrophomonas sp. NPDC077461. The sequence continues at coordinate 716,238 of NZ_JBMWDO010000001.1, read as the reverse complement.
CGGTCGTAGTGTTCCCAGACCAGGCCGTCGGCCTGCGCGGCCTGGCGGCGCGTCATGTGGTCGGCCAGCAGCAGCGCGCGGCCGAGATAGCGCTGCTCGCCGCTCGCCTCGAACGCGGCCAGCATCGCCTCGCACATGTGCATGTTGGCGTTCTGGCCACGGTAGTCGCTGAAGGTCCAGTCCGCATCGGCCTCGTCCTTGTACAGACCGAACCCAGGCTCCCAGAAGCGGCTTTCGAGCAGCGTCCAGGTTTCGTCCATCCAGGCGCGCGCCTCGCCGATGCCCGCCTTCAGCGCGCAGCTGTAGGCCAGCAGCACGAAGGCCACGCCGTAGCAGTGGTTGGTGGCATCCTCGACGACACCATCGCGCAGGGTCCAGGCATAGCCGCCCGTGACGGGGTTGCGATGCACCTCGCGCAGGAAGCGGATGCCATGCTCGACCGCCTTGAGGTCGTCGGGGTTGCCGAACTCGCGGTACGCCATCGCATGGTTGAACACGAAGCGCGTGCTGCTGACCAGGTGACGGTGGCTGGCGTCGTACACGCTGCCGTCGTCACGGAAGTAGTGGAAGAACCCGCCCGTCGGGTCGATCTCGTTGGGCCGGTAGAACGCCATGCTCTGCGCGATGTGGGCACGCAGGAAGTCAGGCGAGCGGAAATCGGGTTGCGGCGGAACCGGCGTGGTCATGCGGCGTCATCCTGTTGTTGCTGCAGCAGTTGCTGGACTTCATCTAGAGTGGGCATGGCCGCGAACGCGCCCTTGCGGGTCACCGCGAGCGCGCCCACGGCGGCGGCGAAGCGGATCGCATCCACGAGCGCGGCCGGGTCCTGGCAGAACGCGGCGAATGCGCTGCCATCCCCCCCGCGCTCACCGATGCCAAACAGCAGCCCGCCGACGAACGCGTCGCCGGCGGCCGTGGAATCGACCGTCTGCACGCGGAAGCCGGTGAGTACACCCTGCGTACGGCGGGTGAACCAGCGGATCGGGGCGGCACCGTCGGTGATCACCACGGCCTGCGCCTGTGCGGCCAGCAGGCGCTGTACCACCGCCTCGCCGTCGCCGGCCTGCGCTGCGGCCAGATAATCCAGTTCCTCGCGCGAGAGCTTGACCAGGTCGGCCAGCAGCAGGGCTTCCCACAGGCGCGGCAGCGGATCCACGCCGGCCGGCCACAGGGCCGGGCGCAGGTTCAGGTCGACGCTGACCATCGCCCCGGCTGTGCGCGCACGGCGCATGCCCTCCAGCGTGGTCTCGGCGATGTCGGCTTCGGTCAGGCTGTTGGAACACACGTGGAAGCTGCGCGTGCCGTCAAAGCAGTTGGGATGGAAGTGCGCACTGCGGAACAGCAGATCCGCCGCAGGCGGGCGGTAGAAGCTGAAGCTCCGCTCGCCACTGGCATCCAACGCCACGAACGCCAGCGCGGTCTTCGCCGCGTCGGTGCGCACGATGCAGTCGGTGGCCACACCGGCATCGGCCAGGCTCTCGGCGAGGAAGTCGCCGAACATGTCCTGCCCCAGCATGCCGGCGAAGTGCGTGTCGGCTCCCAGCCGCGCGGCAGCCACAGCGACGTTGGCCGGAGCGCCGCCGGCGTACTGCAGGAAGGCGCGCGGGGTATCCGGCGAGGCCGGTGGCTGGGCGAGTAGATCGATCAAAATCTCGCCGAAACAAACAATCTTGGACATCGTGCCCTCACGCTCCCTGGCGGAATCCGACCGCCGGGCGCGAGCCCGACAGACCGTAGAAAATGATGTAGCCGTAGCACAGCAGCGGCAGGATGAACGACTCATGCAGGCCGATCTGGTCGGCCAGCAGGCCCTGCAGGTACGGCACCACTGCGCCGCCGACGATGGCCATGATCAACAGGCTGGAGGCCTTGTTGGTCAGGGTGCCCAGGCGTTCGATGCTCAGCGCGAAGATGGTCGGGAACATGATCGAGTTGAACAGGCCCACCGCCACGATCGAGTACAGCGCGACCTGTCCCTGGCTCAGCAGGGTCGCCGCCAGCAGCGCCACGTTGATCCCTGCAAACAGGGTCAACAGCACGCGCGGCGAGAACCGGGTCATGATCGCCGAGCCGGCGAAACGACCGATCATTGCCAGCGTCCAGTACGCCGACACATAGTGGGTGGCTTCCTTCTCGGTGAAGCCACCGATGTTGGGCAGCGACAGGTAGTTGACCAGGAAGCTGCCGATCGACACTTCCGCGCCCACGTAAAAGAAGATGGCCAGCACGCCGAACAGCACATGGCGATGGCGCAGCGCGTCCAGCAGGGTGTGCTTGCCGGTATCGGCCTGCTCGGTGGTTTCGGTCAGCGCCGGCAGGCGGAACAGATAGACGAATACCGCCAGCAGGAACAGCGCCACGGCCAGGCCGACGTACGGGCCCTGCACGGACTGCGCTTCCTGCACCCGGTAGGCGATCTGCTCGGCACCCGGCAGCGCCTTGATCTCCTCGGCACTCTTGACCGTGTTGCCCAGGATCAGCAGGCCGCCGAAGATCGGCGCGATCGCCGTGCCCAACGAGTTCAGCGCCTGGGCCAGGGTCAGCCGGCTCGACGCGGTCTGTTCCGGCCCCAGCAGCGCGACGTACGGGTTGGCCGCCACCTGCAGCACAGTGATGCCGGTGGCGAGCACGAACAGCGCGCCGAGGAAGGCCTCATACACGCGCAGTTCGGCCGCTGGCCAGAAGCCGAGCGCGCCGACCCCGGCGATCGCCAGGCCGGCCACGATGCCCTTTTTGTAACCCAGGTGCGCCACCAGCCGGCCGGCCGGCAGCGACATCAGGAAGTACGCACCGAAGAAGGTGAACTGCACCAGCATCGCGCGGGCGTAGTTCAGTTCGAACACCGCCTTCAGATGCGGGATCAGGATGTCGTTGAGGCAGGTCAGGAAGCCCCACATGAAGAAGATCGTGGTCGCCACCGCAAGCGCGACGCGCGTGTTGACCACGGGTGCGGCGGCGGATGAGGCAGGCAGTCGGGGCGTTGGCGAAATGGGCATTCAGGTACGCGCCTCAGTGCGCGGGCAGGTGACAAGGGAGGTCATCAGGCAAAGGAAGGGCCGCTGCTGTCGCGGACGCGCAGCTGGACGGGTGCAACGGTGCGCTGGGGTGCGGCGTCGGGGTTGTCCAGACGCTGCAGCAGCAGTTCCGCCGCCTGACGCCCGCGCGCGCGCGGATCGACGGTCAGCGTGGTGAGCGGCGGCATGGCCACCGCTGCTTCGGAAATATCGTCGAAACCGGTGACCGCAAAATCGCGACCCGGGTGCACGCCACGCGACGCCAGGCCCAGCATCAGTCCCAGCGCGACGCTGTCGTTGTAGCAGACCGCCGCGGTGGGCACCGTCGCAGCGGCAAACAGCTCGCCGCTACGGGCCGCCGCGTCCAGGCGGCTCGGGGAGGTTTCAATCAACCAGTCCGGCTGCGTCTCCAGTCCGGCCTCGTGCATTGCCTGGGCATAACCGGTGCGGCGCTGGTGGCACGAACTGGACACCGCGTGACCGCCAAAGAACGCGATGCGGCGGTGGCCGCGCTCGATCAGATGGCGCGTGGCCAGGTACGCACCCTGCTGGTTGTCCAGGGTCAGGAAGTCCCAGGTCGCCCCGGGCAGCTCGCGATTGAACAGCAGCACGTTGGCATGTCCGAGCACCTGGCGCAGCTGGGCGGCATCGCTGCCTTCGGCCGGCGACAGGATCAGTCCGGCCGGCATGTGTTCCATCAGCGTGGTCAGCACCGCCTGCTGACGCTCCGGGGACTCGCCGGTGCTGCCCAGCAACGTCACGAAACCCTTGCCGCCGAGCGCTTCGTCGACGCCGGAGGCGAACTCGGCGAAGAACGGGTTGGACAGGTCGTTGATCACCAGTGCGATGCTGGACGAGGTGCGCCGGCGCAGGTTGGCCGCCCCCCGGTTGTAGACATAGCGCTGCCGGCGCAGTTCGGCCTCGACCCGCGCTCGCGTATCCACGTTCACCAGCGGGCTGCCGCGCAGCACCAGCGAGACGGTGGCGCGCGACACGCCGATCGCCTCGGCGATGTCGGTCACCGTCACCGCGCGCGTGCCCTTGCCGGCAGGGGAAGCTTTGTCATTCATCGTGTGCTGGGGTTCCTTGGCATCGTGCAAGCCTAAACGATTGCAGCAGCCCTCATTCGAGCGCCGCACCCGGGGTGGCGCAGTACGACACCGGCAGGTCGGCCACCTGCGTGCCCCACCCGCTTTCCGGCGCCTGCGTTGCCAGCGCCACATCGATGCGCCCCCCCTGCTGCAGGCGCGCCCAGTCCAGCCACACCGGCGCATGCGCGCGACCATCCACCTGCACGCCCTGCACGTACTGGAGCGTGCGGCCATCGGCACCCGGCGCCTTCACGGTCAGGGTGCGGCCCTGACCGAGATCGACATCGACCTGGGCAAAGCGCGGGGTGTGCAGCAGGAACTGACCGCTGCCCGGCACCGCCGGGTACAGCCCCAAGGCGCTGAACAGGTACCACGCCGACATCGTGCCAAGGTCATCGTTGCCGGTGACGCCATTGGGCGCGTTGGTGAACAGCTGCTGCGCGGCGCGCACCACCGTGGCGGTTTTCCACGGCTGACCGATCAGCGTGTACATCCACGGCGCATGCAGGTCCGGCTCGTTGTTGGGGTTGTAGCGGAACTGGTTGTAGTAGCTGTACGGCCCCACCACCCATTCTTTGCGCGCGGCCGTCAACGGGGCCTGGCGCAGTGCGTCGTAGGCGAAGAAGGCATCCAGCCGGCGTGCGGCCTCGGCGCGACCGTCCATCGCCTGCACCAGGCCCGGGATGTCCTGCTGCGCCAGCCACTGGTACTGCCACGCCGTGCCTTCATGGAACCCGTGGTGCGAACGCGGGCTGTAGCGGCCATCGGCCGGCACGTACCACTTGCCGTCCTCCATGCGCGGCCGCGGGAAGCCGCTGAAGCCGCCTTCGTCGCGCACGTCCGGGTCCCATACCTTGTTCCAGTTGCGGCCACGCGTGCGCAGCACACCGGCGTCGTCGGCGTGGCCGAGGCCGTCGGCCATCTGTGCCAGCGCGCAGTCGGCCAGTGCGTACTCCAGTGTGGCCGAGCCGCCATGATGCGGATCCACATCCATGCCCTTGGAGGGGAACGCACGGTCGTACTGCACGAAGCCATTGGCAAGATAACTGGGATTGCCGGACCGGCCGGCGTGACGCGAGTTGATCGGCGGCGTGCTGAACGCATTCTTCCGCAACGCCGTGTACGCCTCGGCCTCACGCCCGTCGAGCGCGCCGAAGCGCCACAGATCCACCATGAAAGGCGTCACCGGATCGCCGGTCATGATGTTGGTTTCGAAGTTGGCGTAGCCCCAGCGCGGCAGCCAGCCGCCCTGCGCATCGATGGCCAGCAGGCTGCGGCCGATGTCGCGGGCGACCTGCGGACGGGTCAGTGCCAGCCACTGGTTCTGCGCACGATAGGTATCCCACAGCGAGAAGTACTCGTAGTAGGTCCAGCCGTCGGCGCGGTGGATGGCATCGTCGTAACCACGGTAGCGGCCGTCGGCATCGCTGCCGGTCAGCGGCTGCAGCAGGGCGTGGTAAAGCGCGGTGTAGAACACGGTGCGGTCGTCACCGTTCCCGCCCTGCACGCGCACGCTGCGCAGTTCGTCGCGCCAACGCGTCTGCGCCAGCTCGCGCATCCGGTCGAAGCCCAGCAGGCGGCCCTTTTCCATGCCGTCGCTGCGCAGGTTGGCGCGCGCACCCTCGGCATCCACGTGCGAGATCGCGCTGACCGCCGTGACCGCTCGTCCCTGCGACAGGTCGAAGCTCAGCCAGGCGCCGCTGGGCTTGAGTTCGCCTTCCATGCCGTGGCGCGCACCGGGCAGCCCGCCGCCCTCGCCCCAGGTGCCGAAGGCCTTGAACGGGCGGTCGAACTCGATGCGGAACCAGGTGGTGTACTGATGGCCGCCGCAGAAGCTGCGGGTGACCAGCTTGCCTTCCACCGCACGGTCGCCCACTACATCGATGACGCTGCCGATCACCGAATGGCGTTCGTTGGCTTGGCCGACGTTGACCAGCACGTGGCCGTTTTCCGCACCGGCGGCGAACGTGTAGCGTTCGGCTGCGGCCCGGGTGCGCGCGGTGGCCTCGGCATCGATGCCGCCGTAGCTGGTCAGGCGCACCTTGTAGTAGCCGGCCTGGCCGACCTCGCCCGCATGGGTGTAGGAGGCTGCGTAGGCTTTGTGATCGAAGCTCTTGGCGGTGGCGGTGTCGAAATCGCCGCCAGGACCGATGCTGCCGGTGACCGGCAGGACGGACACCTGGCCCCCCTGCTCCCAGCAGCCGGCACCGGACAGGAAGGAATGCCCGAACCCGCGGATCTTCGGGTCGTCGTAACGCCAGCCGGCGTAGTGCTCCCCGATCGGGCTGACCTGGATCAGGCCGAACGGCGCCGAGGCCCCCGGGAACGTATTGCCGTCATCCTTGCTGCCGATGAAGGTGTTGACCTCGCGCTCCAGCGCGGCCGGCGCGGCCGCCTGCAGCAGGGGCGCACAGGCCAGGGCAAGCAGAGAGGTGACGGCGAGGACAGACGTTCGGCGCATGCGGGGTTCCTGTGGGTCGATGTCGGTGCGGGCGACCGGTGGCCCGGCCGATGCCGGGAACCAGGCGACTGGACGGGTGAAAGCCCCGCCATTGCTGGCCGGCCATCCCCCTGTTGGCGCGCGTCCAAATCCACGCAGCAGTGAATTTAGATCGATTCAAGTAAAGCACGGGGATTTCGACGGATGCATTCTGCGGCGCAACATGGATGTCGTCTGTGGCGGCGGCCTAGCTGCCGGCTGCGCCTGGAACGACCGCCTGGCATGGCGCCTGCGCAAGAAAACGTTTTCACCTCCACAGCGAAAACCGGCCGTTGCCGACATACCGCGGTCATATTGCGCAGCAGCATGCTTCGCCTCCCGGGCCGTGCTAAAAATCCCCCGCCAATCGTTTAGATCGATCCAACTCTGAACGGTCACGATTGACGGACAGGTAGGTGGGGGGGACCTGCCTCACGTTGCATGCGGGACGCACCGTCGTTCGTTGCTGGCAACAGCGACCTCCAGAATTAGATCGATTCAATCACGTATCGCCACCGTTTCAATCCAGGAGAGGGAGAGAGTGGAATGAACAAGATGTCCCGCATGCGCAACCGCGACACGCTGTCGGCAGCCATCACCGCCGCGCTGTTCGCCGCCGCGCTGGCCCCGGCCGGCGCCTTCGCGCAACAGGCCGGCACGACCCCGTCGCCGGACGCCACCACGCTCGACAGCGTGACCGTCACCGGCTACCGCTACGCCATCGAAAAGAGCCTGCAGCAGAAGCGCGATGCCAATGCCGTGGTCGAAGTGATCACCGCCGAGGACGTGGGCAAGTTCCCCGACAAGAACGTGGCCGACGCGCTGCAGCGCGTGCCGGGCGTGGTCATCACCCGCGATGGCGGCGAAGGCAAGACGGTCAGCGTGCGCGGCCTGGCGCCCGATCTCACCCTCACGCAGTTGAACGGCAACTACGTCGCCACCTCGGAAACCAACAACGAAGCCACGCGCTCGTTCAACTACACCCTGCTGCCGTCGAACATGCTGTCCAGCGCCGAGCTGTTCAAGTCGCCGGAAGCGCGCATCGACGAAGGCGGCATCGGCGGCACGGTGATCCTGCATACCCGCCGCCCGCTCGACATGGAAGCCAACTCGGGCTACGTCACCGTCGAGGGCACCACCTCCGACACCAGCCACGACATCGATCCGCAGCTGTCGGCGCTGTATTCCTGGCACAGCAAGGACGAGCGTTTCGGCGTGCTGGTCGGGGTGACCCAGCAGAAGCGCACCAGCCGCACGATGGAAGCCAGCACCGAGGACTTCCAGTGGTACGGCAACAACACCGATGCGCGCGACGCCAACGGCAACGTGCTGGAACAGGACGGCATCCACTACTGGTGGGGCCGGTCCGGCTTCAATGACCAGAGCGGCCGCAACTACAGCGAATTCTTCATGCCGACCTCGGTGAACTTCGCCGTGAAGGAAGAAGAGCGCGAGCGCAAGGGTGGCCAGTTCACCTTCCAGTTCAAGCCACTCGACAACCTGACGCTGACCGCCAATTACTTCCGCTTCGAGCTGGAAGGCAACTACACCCAGAACATGCTGAAGATTCCCGAATGGAATCTGGCGCGCTACAACGGCGACGGCAACTGGGCCGGCGGCCGCATGCTGGACGGGCTCACCTTCGATCCCAGCGGCAGCATCGTGACCGGCGCGCAGTACGAGAAGCTGGCCGGCAAGACCTATTACTGCAGCGAGGAACAGGCTGCGGCCGCAGGCCTCGCGCCGGGCGGCTGGGGTCCGGACGACTGCACCATCCCCACCCCGCAGCTGACCGGCGACTACAGCCGTGAAAAGGCGCTGTCGCAGACCGCCGATCTGTCCATCGACTGGGACATCAGCCCGCTGTGGAAGGCCTCGTTCACCGGCGGCCGGACCTGGTCCGAAGGCGGCCCGTCGATGAAGTTCCGCATGGCGGCCAAGCCACGCCGCCAGGTCAATGGCGTGTGGCAGTCCGGCAACAGCTACAGCGCCTGGGACCTGACCGGCACGCCGAGCGCGACGTTCTCGCCGGACCTGCAGGAACAGTTGATGGCCGGCATCGCCGAAGTCGACACCGGCTCGACCGATTCGTCGTGGACGCAGACCGACATCAAGCAGAACTACTTCCAGGCCGATGTCACCAAGCTGTTTGAAAGCGGCTGGCTGGATTCGATCCAGTTCGGCACCAAGTACCGTGACGGCTCGGTCCATCGCAACACCGGCAACACCTACTGGGTGTGCCAGGGCAAGGATCCCGATCCGGCGTTCTACGACCAGAACCGCTACCAGTCCGGCTGCGATGCCTCGGCCGGTGTCGCCCAGCCCGGTTTCTTCCTGTCCAACCCGATCAACAACATCGCCGGCGGTTTCAACGCCAACGTGTTCCCGGGCATCAACTATCCGGCGTACATCAACTACCTCAACCAGACCTACGGTGGCTCGCACAATCGCAAGGAAGAGGATTTCGTCTACAACGTCGACGAGAAGATCTACTCGGGCTACTTCCAGGCCAACTTCCGCACCGAACGGGTCCGCGGCAACGTGGGCGTGCGTGTGGTGCGTACCCGCCAGTTCGCCGAATCCAGCGACTCGGTGGAGAAGTTCAACGACTACTTCCAGGACAACGCCGCCGGCACGCCGATGGGCTGCAACGATCCGGCGGCGGCACCGCTGATCGCCTCCAATACCGGCTATGTCTGCCAGAGCGGTTTCGTGCGCCTGCCCGACAACCTGGCGCGTGAGAAAACGTATGCGCTCAGCTCGATGGAGAAGACCTACACCGACTTCCTGCCGAGCTTCAACATCGCCTGGGACATCACCGACAGCCTGGTGCTGCGCGGCGCCGCGTCCAAGGTCATCGCCCGCCCCGGCTACACCAGCATCGCCTACCCGGGCGGTCTGAGCTATGTCAGCGAGGAGTACAGCAACGATCGCCGCGTCGCCGGCGGCACCGACACTCCCGGCTGGTACGGCTCGGGCAGCAACAAGAATCTGCAGCCGTTCGAGGCCACCCAGTACGACCTCGGTCTGGAGTGGTACTTCCGCCCGGGTTCGGTGGCCGGTGTGGCGCTGTTCCGCAAGGACATCAGCAACTTCACCGTGCCGGTGGTGCGCGACCAGCAGATGAACGTCGGTGGCCAGTCGGTGACGGTGCAGAAGTACTCCACCCAGGCCAACGGCCAGGATGGCGTGTCGCAGGGCGTTGAACTGTACGGCCAGTACACGTTCGATATCGGCCTGGGCATCCAGGCCAACTACACCTACAACGACACCAACCTGGCCGCCGTGGTGCTCGATGGCGAACGCATCGGTTCCTCGCCGCTGGTCGGCAGCGCCAAGAACCAGGCCAACGTCACGGTGTTCTACGAGAACGAGAAGTTCCTGGCGCGCGCCTCGTTCAACCGCCGTGGCGAAGTGGTGGGCGGTCTGAACAACGGTCTCACCCAGTACTCCGAACCGTATGACCAGCTGGACCTCAACGCGGCCTACAACATCACCGACGCCCTGATCCTGAGCGCATCGGTGCTCAACGCCACCAAGTCCGAGCAGCGCGTCTATCTCGGCAACGACAGCAAGGCGCGCCTGCTGTCCAACCTGTACTCCGGTCGCCAGCTCTACCTCGGCATGACCTGGAAGTTCTGAGTGTCTCCCCCCGCCTTCGGGCGGGGGTTGTTCCTCCACGGCAGCCGCGCTGGTACAGGCGGCTGCCGTTTTTGTTGTCGCAGCGGGCCGATGTCTCCGCGCGGGTCTACCCTGCGCGTGCGTCCAGCGCGGCGCGCAGCGCCGCCACTTCTGCGGCATCGGTGGCGATCCAGTCCGGCGACAGCCCGGTCAGCGCCGGGTTGTGGTGGCGCATGGCCGAGCGTTGCACGGCCTTGGCGGACGCATGCAGTTCCGTACAGCCGCTGCGGGCGGCAACGGCGGCAATGTTGCCGGCGTTGAGCCCTGCCCCGGCCATCACGCCGATGCGTCCGTTCGCCTGCGCGACCAGTGCGGCCAGCACCGCGGCCCCTGCCTCCGCGTTGGCCTGGCCGCCGGACGTCAGCACCCGCTGGCAGCCCAGTGCGATGACCTGCTCCAACGCGCTGGGCAGATCGCGCGCGGCATCGAACGCGCGATGGAAAGTCACCTGGAGCGGGCCGGCGGCCTGCACCAGCGCGCGGCACAGCGCCTCGTCGATGTCACCCTCGGCATCCAGCGCGCCGATCACCACACCATCGCAGCCCAGTGCACGGCAATGGGCGATATCGCGCAGCATGATCTCCGCGTCAAGCGCGCCGTAGTGGAAGTCGCCGGGACGCGGCCGGATCAGCACGAACAGCGGAATGCGCAGCTGCTCGCGCGCCACCGCGATGCTGCCGTGCGACGGCGTGGTGCCGCCTTCGGCAAGATTGTCGAACAGCTCGATCCTGTCCGCGCCACCCTGCTGCGCGGCGAGCGCCGACGCAACCGAGTTGGAGGCGATCTCCAGCAGCCGGCGCGCCATGCTCAGCGCTGCTCGCTGGTATAGACCGACGCCGAGTCGCGCAGGTCATCCTGGCGGTCCTTGTCGCACACCGCGTAGACGAAGCCCCGGTGCAGCGCGTACGCGCCGACCTCCCCATGCCGGTCCATCGCCAGGAAACATACCTGCAGGGTCCTGCTGGCCTCCGGGCGCTTGCGCACCAGCCGTGTGATCGCTTCGCGGCACGCCTGTGCCGGCGACCGGCCCTGGCGCATGAGCTCCACCACCAGGAACGAGGCGGCATTGCGCATCATCTCCTCGCCGACGCCCGACGCCGTGGCGCCGCCGACCTCGTTGTCCACGTACAGGCCGGCGCCAATGATCGGGCTGTCACCGACACGTCCATGCAGTTTCCAGGCCATGCCGCTGGTGGTGCAGGCGCCAGCGAGGCGACCGTGGGCATCGATGGCGAGCATCCCCAGCGTGTCATGGTTGCTGCTGTCGCCGGGGCGGCCGCGCCGCTCCACGTTGATCTCGGGCGTGTACTGTGCGGTCTTCAACCAGTCGCGCCACGCCTTTTCGGCAGCCGGGGTGAGCAGCTTCTGGCGCTCGAAGCCCTGTTCCACCGCAAACTGCTGTGCGCCCTGCCCGACCAGCATCACGTGCGGCGTGTTTTCCATCACTTTGCGTGCCACCGACACCGGATGCAGGATGTCGGTCAGGGCAGCTACCGAGCCACAGCGGCCGTCGCCGTCCATGATGCTGGCATCCAGGCTGAGCACACCATCGCGGTCGGGGTTGCCGCAGCGCCCCACCGTGGGGTTGCACAGTTCGCTTTCGGCCCAGCGCGCGCCGGCCTCCACCGCATCCAGCGCGGTGCCCCCGGCCGACAGCACCGTCCATGCCGCCTGGTTGGCGCCCACGCCGAAATCCCAGGTGGACACCACCCGCGCGCCGCTGCGGCGCTGCGCGCCTGCGTGCGGCAACACCAACCCACCGGCGGCCAGCGCCCCGGCCTGGAGAAACTGCCTGCGATCGGTCATGCCCACCCCTCCCTGCACTGCCTGTCGTCATCCCGCCGCACCGCGCGGCGGGAGTGCCTCACGCAACGGCGCGGCCGCGCCGTGCGTCGTGCCACACCGCCGCGCCGAGCATGCCCAGCTCGCCGTGGTCCACCCGCCACACCGGCACCTGCGCCAGCACACCGCTCATCACCCCCTTCGACAGGAAGCGCGCGCGGAAGTCACCGGCATGCAGGAAGGTGGCGATGCGCGTGGGAATGCCGCCGGCCAGGTACACCGAACGCGCGCCGAAGGTGATCGCCAGATCACCGGCCAGACTGCCCAGCCACGCGCTGAACACCTGCAGCGTTTCCACCGCCAGTGCGTCGTCGCCGGCCTGCGCGGCGGCGATCAGGTCTTCGGTGGTCTGCCAACGCGGCGTCACGCCGCGGATGCCGCACAGACACGGGTACAGGTTCATCAGGCCGCTGCCGGACAGGATCCGCTCCTGGTCCACATGCGCCCAGCGCTGCTGCATCTGGCGCAGGATCTCCAGTTCCAGCGCATTGCCGGCGGTGAGCGCGGCGTGCCCTGCTTCGCTGGCCAGCACCGGCTGGTCGCCGCCCTGGAAGCGCAGTGCCGCACCCAGCCCGGTGCCGGGGCCGAGCACCAGCGCCGGCCAAGGCGAGGCGACGACCGGCTCGCCGTTGAGCGCCACCAAGGTGTCCGGCTGCACGTGCGGAATGGCGTAGGCCACCGCTTCGAAATCGTTGATCAGCGCCAGCGAGCGCAGACCGGCCTCGGCCCGCGTGGCCGCCACCGATACAGGCCAGGCCAGGTTGGTGTTGACCAGGTGGTCGCCTTCCAGCAGCCCGGCGATCGCCACGACGGCGGTGTCGACCGGACGCAGGGCGGCGCGCGTGAAGTCGGCCAGGATCGCCGCCAGGCTGGCGTAATCGGCACAGCGGTACTGCCGCAGCCCGCTCAGGCGCGGCGGCAGACCCGCCTGCACCTCGGCAAGCCCGAGGCGTGCGAACGTGCCGCCGACATCGGCAACGATGATCGGATCATGGCGCATGGCCGGACCGGGCGTCGCACGGGACGAATCGGAAGGGAGCGGGACATGCCCGGAAAACGGTGCCGCAACGCTCACTCGCAGGCCTTGGCTGGGATCGAATCAATCCGGGCGATTTTCGGCGATCGCCCGGGGTTTGCAAAGCAGCGCCTGCCGTACAGGGGCGTATGCCAGCTCAGGGCGAGGCGACCTGCAGGCGATAAGTGGTGCTGGCGGTGGCGGTGGGGCCATCGCCGTGCACCGCGCGCACCTCGACTTTGTGCGCGCCGGCCGCCAAGTCGGTAGGCAGCGCCCCGCGCCACAGGTGCGGCGAGGGCGTGGCCTCCGGCGAGCGGTCGAAGCCGCGCAGACGTTCGGCGGTGTCGTCGGCGACATTCTCTTCCAGCAGGCGCGGGTCCGGCTGCACCACGCGCTTCATCGGCTGCCACGCGCCGTCATCGACGCGGTATTCGACCAGGGTGTCGTCCTGGCCCATGAACACATTGGCGTAAACGCCCCAGGCCGGATATGCGCCCTTGCGCAGCACGCGCGGCGCATGCAGCGCGATCTGGTAGTCATCCGGCGCACGCGCCACGTAGTAGCGCAGGGCATAGTCGCCAGCCGGCTTGACCGACAGCACGGCGTAGCCGTTCGGGGTGCCATCGCTCATGGTCGCGTCGGGGATGCCGTTGCTGTCTTTGACCCCCGACCAGAACGCACCGCAGGCCGCACCGACGTTGTACTCGTGCAGGGGCTTGGCGCCCTGCCAGCCCTCGGCGGCGCTGTGGTAATAGTGCCGCTGGGTGTGGCTGTGGCCGCTCAGCACCAGCACGTTGGGGAAGTCCTTGAGCAGCGCGAACAGGCGCTTGCGGTCGGCGTGGCGGAAGGTCTCGCGGCCCGGTTCGGCATCGAACAGCGGGATGTGCATGCCCAGAACGACCAGACGGTCGCGCGGCAGGGCCTTGAGGTAGTTGCCGAGGAAGGTGAACTGGTCCGCGCGCAAGCCGCCGATGTACTTCGGCCGCGCGGTGGGGTCGTAGACCACGTCGTCGAGGAACACGAAACTGGCGCCGCCCTCTTCCACCGCGTAGGTGTCCGGCCCGTACACCGCGCGCCAGCTGTCCAGCGAATGGCGGTCGTCGCCGGCGTCCATGTCCAGGTCGTGGTTGCCCGGCACGTGGAACCACGGCACCTGCAGCTGCGCGGTGACCTTGTTGATGGCCGGGTACAGCGACAGGTCGTCGTTGACGATGTCGCCCAGCGTGGTGCCCAGCCGCGCCGGGTGCTTGCCGACGATCGGCTCGACGATGGCGCGCTGGTAATACCCGATGTCCTGGCGGCTGGCGGTCTGCGAGTCGGAGAACACCAGCATCTCGAAGCCATCGCGGGCCGAGGCGGCGTCCTTGACCGGCTCCAGCGCGAAATCCCAGTGGCGGGTGCCGGCGCCGGTGGCGGCGATGCCGTCGTACTTCAGCCTGGGCGAGCCCTGTGGCGCGTAGTGACGCCAGTAACCCGGCAGGCCGTTGGACGCCGCCGGGAACCGGTATTCATCCGGTTTGATCACGAAGACCGTCTGGCCGTCGCGCACCGGCAACGCATAGCTTCCGTCGGCGGCGGTCCGCACGATGGTCTCGCCGTTGGATACCTGCACGCCGGCCAGGCCCGGATCGGTGGGGCCGCGCCCCGGCTTGCCGTCGCGCTCCTGATAGACCTTGCCGGTCACGGTCACCTCGGCAGCCCAGGCAGGGGCGGTCGTCAACAGCAGGCAGGCCAGCCAGACAGCAGTGCGGGTCATCGAGGGGGTTCCGTTCGGGGTGGGCGATTGTAAAGCCGCACATCATCCCCTGCGGTGCGTTTCACCAACGTTAAACGCACCGGTTCAACGCTCAGGCGGCGTGCCGTGCGGCCAGTACCGCCACCGCATCCTCCAGCCCGAGTCCCCGCGCACGCAGCAGCACGGTGAGGTGGAACAGCAGGTCCGCCGATTCGCCGAGCAGCGCCGCATCGTCCTGCACCACACCTGCCAGCGCGGTTTCCACGCCCTCCTCGCCCACCTTCTGGGCAATGCGACGGGTGCCTGCCTCGAACAGCGAGGTGGTGTAGCTGCCGGCCGGACGGTCCTGCGCGCGCTGCCGCACCAGCGCATCCAGCCGCCCGAGGAAGCTGCCGGGTGCCTGCGCGAAGCAGCTTTCGGCGCCGGTATGGCAGGTCGGTCCCGCCGGGCGTGCACTGACCAGCAGGCTGTCACTGTCGCAGTCCACCCGCACGGCCGTCACCGCCAGCACGTTGCCGGACGACTCGCCCTTGGTCCACAGCCGCTGCCGGCTGCGGCTGTAGAAGGTCATGTGGCCGGTCACCAGGGTGAGCTCCAGCGATTCGGCATTGGCATAGCCGAGCATCAGCACGGCCAGCGTATCGGCGTCCTGCACCACCACCGGCAGCAGGCCGTCGCCCTTGGCCCAATCCAGTGCAGCCAGCGCCTCGCGGGAGGGGAATACGTCAATAGACATCACGGACCTCGATCTGCTGCTCGCGCAGGAACTGCTTGAGTGCGGGAATGGCAATGGCGCCACTGTGGAACACGCTGGCGGCCAACGCACCGTCGACGTCGGCCTGGTCGAACACGTCAGCGAAGTGCTGCATGTCCCCGGCGCCGCCGGACGCGATCAGCGGCACCTGACACAACGCACGTGCCTGGCGCAGCTGGGCCACGTCGTAGCCGCGGCGCACGCCATCGCTGTCCATGCAGTTCAGCACGATCTCGCCGGCACCGCGGCGCTGTGCCTCCACCAGCCAGTCCAGCGTGCGCATCGGCACTGCCTGGGTCTTGTCGGGGTCGCCGCTGAAACGGCGCACCCGCCATTGGCCATCAGGCTCGCGGACCGAATCGATGCCGACCACCACGCACTGCACGCCGAAGGCGTCGGCCAGTTCCTCGATCAATGCCGGGCGCCCGAGCGCCGGCGAATTGATCGATATCTTGTCGGCGCCGGCATACAGCACGCGGCGGGCGGTCTCCACGTCGCTGATGCCACCGGCGACGCAGAACGGAATGTCGATCAGACGTGCAATGCGCTCGATCCAGCCCACATCGACCGCACGGCCCTCCGGGCTGGCCCCGATATCGTAGAACACCAGCTCGTCAGCGCCCTGGTCGCGGTAGCGCAGGGCCAGCTCGGCGATGTCGCCCATGTCCACGTGATCGCGGAAGCGTACGCCCTTGACCACGCGGCCGTCGCGCACGTCCAGGCAGGGAATCAGCCGGCGGCTCAGCATGCCAGCGCCTCCGCCAGGCTCATGCGCCCTTCCAGCAGCGCCTTGCCCAGGATCGCGCCACCGCAGCCCACCACCTTGGCCTCGGCAACATCGGCGGCGCTGCGCACGCCGCCGGAGGCCTGCACAGCCACGCCGGGCAGCAGCGTCGACAGGTGCCGGTACAGCGCGATATTCGGCCCGGACAGCATGCCGTCCCGGGCGATGTCGGTGCACAGCAGGTGGCGCATGCCGGCCTGCGCATAGCGCTGGGCCAGTGCATCCAGGGTCACGTCGGCGGTCTCGGTCCAGCCGTGCACCGGCAGCAGCCAGCGGCCGTCGTCGGCCTGCCGGGCATCGAGTGCGATCGTCAGCCGCTCCGCGCCGAACTCACGCAGCCAGCCGATCACCGTATCCGGTTCGCGTACCGACACGGAGCCGACCACCACGCGGGCAGCGCCCGCCTGCAGGAGGCGCGCGACATCCTCGCGCGAGCGCACGCCCCCGCCGGTCTGCACCTTCAGCCCGGTCTGCGCGGTGATCGCCGTGAGCAGGGGCGAGAGGGTGTAGCCGCCGGCACGGGCGGCGTCGAGGTCGACCAGGTGCATCCAGCTCGCGCCGGCGTCCGCAAAGACCTGCGCGCGCGGCAGCGGGTCGTCGCCATAGGTGGTCTGCCGGGTGTAATCCCCCTGCAGCAGGCGCACCACGCGGCCGTCGCGGATGTCCAGTGCGGGATAGACGATGAAACTCATGGGGAGGCGTTCTCGATGAAGTTGCGCAGGATCCGGGCACCGGTGGCGGCCGACCGTTCGGGATGGAACTGCGCGCCGCTGTGGCGGCCGCGCTGCACCACCGCCGCGAACAGGCCGCCGTGGTCGCATGCTGCCACGGTGTGTTCATTCAATGGCGCGGCGTAGCTGTGCACGAAGTAGGCACTGGCACGGTCGGCCACGCCGTGCATCAGCGGCGCATCGCGCAGCGGCAGCAGGCGGTTCCAGCCCATGTGCGGCACCCGGATCCCGGTGGCCGGATGCAGGTGGCGGACGACGCCGGGCAGCAGCCCGAGGCACTCGACATGACCTTCTTCGGAGCCTTCAAACAACAGCTGCATGCCCAGGCAGATGCCCAGCAACGGCACCTCCAGTTCACGCAGGGGTTGCACCAGCCCCTGCGCATGCAGGCGCGCCATGCCATGCGGCGCGGCACCCACACCGGGCAGAATCACCCGCGACACGCCGCGCAGGCCGGCCGCGTCGCGCACCAGTCGCACGCGCGCGCCAAGCCGTTCCAGCGCATAACGGACCGAGCCGAGATTGGCGCCGCCGGCATCGATCAGGGCGATTTCGCTCACAGCGCCCCCTTGGTACTGGGCATCGCGCTGCCCTGCCGTGGCAAGGCCTGGCGAAGGGCGCGCGCAAGTACTTTGAAGCACGCCTCGACTTTGTGGTGGTCGTTGTCGCCTTGCACGCGGAGGTTGAGGTTGAGCCCGGCCGCGTCGCACAGCGAGCGGAAGAAGTGGGGTACCAGCTCGGTGGGCATGTCGCCCACACGTTCGCGCTTGAAATCGCCCTCGAACACGAAGTACGGCCGGCCGCTGAAATCCAGCGCGGCGCTGGCCAGGGTCTCGTCCATCGGCAGGGTAAAGCCATAGCGGCCGATGCCGCGCTTGTCGCCCAGCGCCTCGCGCAGGGCCTGGCCCAGGGCCAGACCGGTGTCCTCGATGGTGTGGTGCTCGTCGATATGCAGGTCACCCTCGGCGTGCACGGTCAGCGCGAACCCGCCGTGCTTGCCGATCTGCTCCAGCATATGGTCGAAGAACGGCAGACCGGTATGGATCCGCGGTTCGGCGACGCGGTCCAGATCGACCTCGACGCGGATGCGGGTTTCCCTGGTAGTGCGCTGCACTGTCGCCCGGCGTGGCGCGTCGGCCAGCTCGTGCGCAATGCCGTTCCAGTCCCACTCGCCGCCGAACTGTGCGGTGCGCAGCTGGAAACCGCGGATGTTCATGTTCTGCGCGAACTGGATGTCGGTGGGGCGGTCGCCGACCATCGCCGAGCGCGCCCAGTCGATGCTGCGGTCCTGCAGATAGGGCAGCATCAGGCCGATGCCGGGCTTGCGCGTCGGCGCATTGTCGTGCGGCCAGGTGCCATCGATGAGCACGTCACGGAACACGATGCCCTGGCTGGCGAAGATCTGCAGCATCAGGTCGTTGGGGCCGTCGAAGCTGGCCTGGGGATAATCTTCGCTGCCCAGCCCGTCCTGATTGCTGACGATCACGAACTGATAGCCGGCGTCACGCAGTTTGAGCATCGCCGGGATCACATCGCGGACGAAGCGCAGCTTCTCGTAGGCATCGATCTGGAAATCGGCTGGCTCCTCGATCAGGGTACCGTCGCGGTCGACAAACAGAATCGGGGTCATGCGGCAGCCCTCCGGGCAATCAGGGCGGCAAGCACGCGGTCGTTCTGCTCCGGGCTGCCAATGGTGATGCGCAGCGCATCGCCGAGCTGGGGCGCGGCACGCTGGTCGCGCACCACCACACCGGCGGCGAGCAGCGCATCGAACGCAGCCTGTGCATCGGCAAAGCGCACGAGCAGGTAGTTGCCCTGCGAGGGGTACACGCGCACCACGCCGGGCAGCACGGCCAGGCCAGCCTGCAGACGCGCGCGTTCGGCCTTGACCTGTGCGATGCGCTGGCCGGTGACGGCCAGGGATTCCGGCTCAAGACCGGCCAATGCCAGATCCGCACAGGGGGCCGGCACCGGGTACGGCGCCTGGCAGCGGCGCAGCAGCTGGATCAGCGCGGCATCGGCGATCAGGCTTCCGATGCGGGCGGCCGCCAGCGCGTGCGCCTTGGACAGCGTCCGCAGCACGGCGATGTTGTCGTGGCGGCTCAACAGCGTCGTGGCAGACGGCTGCTCCGCATACTCGCCATAGGCCTCGTCCACCACCACCAATGCTCTGCCCTGCAGCGCCGTCGCGACACGCTCGATCTCGGCCAGCGCGATCGTGCTGCCGGCCGGGTTGGATGGCGAACACAGGAACACCAGCTTGGCGTTGCCGCCCAATGCGGCAGCGATCACCGCGTCGATGTCGGCGTCCAGCGCGTCGCCGCGGTCAATCAGCGGCACTTCGACCAGCGGCGCGTTCTGCAGCCGCGCGCACACCGCGTACATGCCGAACACCGGCGGGGTGGTCACCACCGCGTCGCGGCCCGGCTCGCACAGGGCGCGCACCAGCAGATCGATGGCTTCGTCGCTGCCGCGCCCGATCAGCAACTGCTCGGGCGCGCAGCCATACAGAGCGGCCAGCCGCTCGCGCAATGCCGCCGGCTGCGGGTCCGGATAGCGCCGCGCGCCACCGGCCACGTCGGCCGGGTTGGCCCACGCCGATTCGTTGGCGTTGAGCCACACATCGCCCACCAGCGCACCGCTGCGTGCCGACGAGTAGCCCGCAAACGCCTGCAGATCGTCGCGCACCAGCGACAGGATGGAGGCAGCGTTCATGCGGCCGCCTCCATGCGCAGCGTCACCGCGTTCTCGTGCGCGTCTAGGCCTTCGGCGCGGGCAAGGATGCGCGCGCATTCGCCGATCGCGGCGATGCCCGCAGGCGTGGCCGACTGCACGCTGATCAGGTTCTGGAAGCTGGCCACGCTCACGCCGCTGTAGGCACGCGCGGCGCCGGCGGTGGGCAGCACGTGGTTGGTGCCGCTGCAGTAGTCGCCCAGCGCTTCGGGGGTGTAGTCGCCGAGGAACACCGAGCCGGCCGCCTCGACCTTGTCCAGCCAGGCACGTGGTTCGCGCAGCGCCAGGATCAGGTGTTCGGGCGCGTAACGGTTGCTGATCTCGAAGGCCTGCGCCAGGGACTCCACCTGGATCAGGCGCGATGCCTGCAATGCCTGCACCGCGATCGACGCGCGCGAGAGGCGGCCGAGCTGGTCGTCGACCGCCGCCGCCACCCTGGCGAGCATGCCCGGATCATCGGTGAGCAGCAGCACCTGCGAATCCGGGCCGTGCTCGGCCTGCGAAAGCAGGTCTGCGGCGACGAATGCGGGGTTGGCGCCGGCATCGGCGATCACCAGCACTTCAGAGGGACCGGCGGGCATGTCGATGGCCGCCGCGCCGTCCTGCGCCACCTGCTGTTTGGCCTCGGTGACGAAACTGTTGCCCGGCCCGAACAGCTTGTCGCAGGCCGGTACGCTCTCGGTGCCGTAGGCCATTGCGGCGATGGCCTGTGCGCCGCCGAGCGTGAACACGCGGTGCACACCGGTCAGGCGCGCGGCCACCAGCACTGCCGGATCGGCGCTGCCGTCGCTGCGCGGCGGCGTACACAGCACCACTTCGCGGCACCCGGCCAACCGCGCCGGCACACCCAGCATCAGCGCGGTGGACGGCAACGGCGCGCTGCCGGCCGGCACGTACAGGCCGACCCGGCCAATCGGCCGCACCACGCGCTCGCAGCGCACCCCGGGAGCGGTATCCACCGCATAGCCCTGGCTCATGCCGGCCTGGTGGAACATCGCGATGCGTGCGGCGGCCTCGCTCATCGCCTTGCGCAGGTCGGCCGACACCGCCCGCTCGGCGGCGGCGAACTCGGCCTCGCCGACCTCGAAGGTTGCCGGGGCCACGCCATCGAAGCGCAGGCTGATTTCGCGCAGCGCCGTATCGCCGTCGGCGCGTACCGCCGCGATCAGCGACGCCACCGATTCACGGGTGCGTGCCGCTACGGCCTGCACGGGGCGCTGCAGCGCCTGCGCCTGGGCATCGGCATCCAATTGGG
Organism: Stenotrophomonas sp. NPDC077461; assembly: GCF_049545475.1. Classification (NCBI taxonomy): domain Bacteria; kingdom Pseudomonadati; phylum Pseudomonadota; class Gammaproteobacteria; order Lysobacterales; family Lysobacteraceae; genus Stenotrophomonas; species Stenotrophomonas sp. NPDC077461. The sequence continues at coordinate 695,124 of NZ_JBMWDO010000001.1, read as the reverse complement.
ACCATTGCAGACGATTCATGCCAGCGACCGCTCCACGCTCAACACCATCAACCCCTGGGCGCCAGCGCGCTCCAGCTCCTCCAGCCGCTGCCAGGTCAACGCACCGTGGCACATGGTCTGCAGCCGCAGGTGTCCACCGTCGTCGGGCAGGTGCACCAGCGGATCGGCATCGGGCAGCAGCCGGCTCAGCTCGGACACGCGGTCGCGTGCGGCGCGGAACATCAGCAGCTTGCTGTCCTGCACGTTGACCACTGCATCGAGCCGGCGCAGCAGCATTGCCATCAGGCCGGCGCGCGCGTCGTCGGGTGTCCGCACCGGACCGGCCAGCACCGCCTCGCTGTCCAGCAGCGTTTCCACCGGCGTCAGCTGGTTGGCGGCCAACGTCGCGCCGCTGGAGACCAGGTCGCAGATCAGGTCGGCCGTGCCGAGGCGCGGGGCGATCTCGACCGAGCCGGACAGCTCCACCACCTGCGCGTCGATGCCGCGCGCCTCCAGCCAGTCGGCCAGGATCGCCGGATAGCTGGTGGCGATGCGCTTGCCGGCCAGCGTGGCCACCCCCTGCCACTCCCATTCCTCCGGCACGGCGAGCATCAGCCGGCACTGGCCGAAGTTGAGCCCGCGCAGGGCCTGATAAGCCTGCGGCAACCCGATCCGGCGACGGGCGGCGCCCTGCTCGTCCAGTTCGTTGCGGCCGACGATGCCGAAATCGCAGACGCCGTCAGCGATCAGGCCGGGAATGTCGTCGTCGCGCACCAGCAGCAGGTCCACCGGCAGCGATTCGCCATAGCAGAACAATTTGTCACGGCTCTGCCGCCAGCTCAGCCCGCAGGCGGTCAGGAGGCTGCGGGCAGGCTCGGCCAGCCGCCCGTTCTTCTGGATGGCAATACGCAGCCGGTCGCGTGCCGGGGCAGTCTGGGTTGCACTCATGGGGAGGGTCTCTACGTGGATTCGGAGGTGGACGCAGTGGCGGCAACGGCAGCGGCATAGCCGCCGTGTCCATGCTCCAGCGAACGCGCGACACGGCCGGTGGTGGTCACGCTGACGCCTGTCAGTTCATGGATTTCGCGATACGGCACGCCCTGCTGCAGCAGCGGCACCACCTTCCAGCGGTCCGACAACGCCTCCAGTTCGGCCGGGGTGCACAGGTCGCGCAGGAACGCGGTCACCTGTGCCGGACTGGACAGCGCAGCGAACGCGCGGGCCAGCGCCGACAGGTCGGCCTGGGCATCTTTTTCACGGGGGATAGGGCGTAGTTTCATCGTATGAATGTAATAGCGCGCTAATACATTAGCGCAAGTAAACGACTCCGGTCAAACGTCGACGGGTGCGGACCGGGAAGGATTCAGGTGTGGGGGAGCGCCGGGCGCTGGCCAGCGGGCCGCGCAGGGCGTAGGTGCTCAGGGGTGCGATGGCGGACGGGAGCGCCGCCTAGCAACGGGCGGCTCGACCGGACGTGGTGCCAGGGTATCGGGGGGCGGCGGTGCCGAGGGGTCGAAGAACGATGGCGGATGACAGATAAGCCGACCGACGGTCCGCTCTACCGGGGGGTGCGCTGGCAGCGCACCTCGGCGCGCAGGGCGCCGCTGCGCAGGCATTCGCCGAACAGACTGCCCTGGCGGCTGGGAATGGGCTGCAGCGCTTCCAACGGGCCGGCCCGGCCGCCGCACGTCCGCGCGGCGAGGGCTTCCAGATCCAGCTCCAGCGGATTCCGCCGCGGCGGCGCCGGGAGGAGAACATGGCAGCGGTCCGCCTCCAGCCGGTAGTGTCCCGGCCCGATGCGCTGGCTGTGCAGCGCCGGGTCGCTCTGGCACCCGGTCAGCAGGAGTGCCATCAGCGCCCCGGCCGCGGCCTGCCTCACGGCATGACCTTGGCCTGTTCCAGCTCCACCTGGAGGGCGCTGGCCAGTTCCTCGCGGGCAACCTCGAACTGCTGCTCGCGCAGCAGGTCCTTGACCGCGACCACGCCGCGCGCCAGCTCGTCCTCGCCGGCCAGCACCACGAAACGGATGCCCGCCTTGGCGGCGTACTGGAACTGCTTGCCGATCTTCTTCGGCTCCATCTGTACTTCGGCATTGATGCCGCCGGCACGCAGGCGGCGGGCGATGTCCAGCGACTGGGCCAGACCGTTGTCGTCCATCAGCGCCACCAGCGCATGCACGCTGCTGTCCTCGATGCCGGCGATCAGCCCGGCTTCGCGGAGCTGCCAGAACAGGCGGGTCAGGCCGATCGAGATGCCCACGCCGGGCAGACGCGACTTGCTGTAGTGGCTGGCCAGGTCTTCATAGCGGCCGCCCGAGCAGATCGACCCGATCTGCGGGTGGTCGGTGAGCGTGGTCTCGTAGACGGTACCGGTGTAGTAATCCAGGCCGCGGGCGATGGAGAAATTCAGGCAGTACGCGGTCTCCGGCACGCCCAGCGCCTTGACCAGCTCCAGCACCTCACGCAGCTCGGCCACGCCGGCCTTGAGCATGTCGCTGGCGGCCGGGTCGGCCAGCAGTGCATCCAGCTGCGCCAGCGCATCGGCGTGGCTGCTGGAGCGCACCGCGACGAACGCCAGGATCCGCTCGACCTGCCCGGCCGGAATGCCGAAGCCCTCGCCCACCAGTGTCTCGCGCACGTAGTCCGGGCCGCGTTTGTCCAGCTTGTCCACTTCGCGCAGCACCGCCAGCTGGCGTTCGCCATCGGCCACGCCCAGGCTTTCGAAGAAGCCGCGCAGCAGCTTGCGGTTGTTCAACTGGATGCTGAAATCACCGATGCTCAGTTCGGCGAACACCGCGTGGATCACGGCCAGCACCTCGGCGTCGTAGCGCACGCTCAGGCTGTCCTTGCCGATCACATCGATGTCGCACTGGTAGAACTCGCGGAAACGCCCGCGCTGGGCGCGCTCGCCGCGGTACACGCGCTGCATCTGGTAACGGCGGAACGGGAAGGTCAGGTCGTGCTCGTGCTCGGCCACGTAACGCGCCAGCGGCACGGTCAGATCGAAACGCAGGGCCAGTTCCGGCAGGCTCCGGTCGCCCGCTTCGGCCGCATTGGCCAGCGCCCCGGTGGACTGCACGAAATACACCTGGCGCTCGGTCTCGCCACCGGACTTGGTCAGCAGCACGTCGGACAGCTCGAACACCGGCGTCTCCACCGGCAGGAACCCGAACCGCTCGTAGTTGCGGCGGATGACGTCCAGCATGCGCTGGAACGCGATCTGCTCACGCGGCAGCAATTCCATGATGCCGGGCGGCGTACGGGGCTTGATCACTTGCGGGACTCCTGCAAAACGGGGGGATGAGCGAGCTGCGTATTCTAGCCGCAGCCGGGCGGCGGCACCTCGTCCGGCGGGCATGGCCCGGGCCAACGACCGCATGACGTATCATAGGCAGGCCCCGCTCCCTGGTTCGACATGACCCGGCCTCACCCCGGTAACGCCCTCTCCGCCGTTGAAGACCCTGCCACGCCGGGCTGCTCGCCGCTGCGCGACTGCCTGCACTGCTCGGTGCGCCATCTGGCGGTGTGCTCGGCGCTGGCGCCGGACGAGGTGCTGGCGCTGGAGCGGGTCACCGTGTCGCAGCCGCTGCCGCTGGGTGCCAACCTGGCGCGCGCCGGCGAGCCGCGCCATCATGTCTATACCTTGACCGCCGGCGCGCTGCGCCTGGTCCGCACCCTGGCCGACGGCCGCCGTCAGATCAGCGGCTTCGTACTGCCGGGCGACTATCTCGGCCTCAGCGGCAGCGACCACCACCGCTATGACATCGAGGCCATCGCCGACAGCCGCGTGTGCCGGGTCGCCCTGCCGCAGATGAAGGACCTGCGCGCGCGCTTCCCGCACCTGGAGCGCAAGCTGCTGCAGCGCGCCTGCCAGGAGCTGGATGCCGCGCAGGACGCCGCGCTCGCGCTGGGCCGTCTGCAACCGGCCGAGAAGCTGGCCGACTTCCTGCTGCGGCTGGCCGCGCGCGAGGCACGGCTGGGGGGCGACGGGACACGCGTGACCCTGCCGATGGGGCGCGGCGACATCGCCGACCACCTTGGCCTGACGATGGAGACGGTCAGCCGCACCTTCACCAAGCTGCGCCAGCAGGGCCTGATCGCCCTGCCCCATCTGAACACTGTCGAGATCCTCGACGAAGATGCGCTGCGCCAACTGTCGGCCGACGAGGCGTACTGACGCACGGCCGGGCTCCCTCCGGCGTTGACGGGCGTTACGGCTGCAGCAGCACCTCACGCAACGCGGCGTAGTCCGGCGCGCAGGGTTCGGCGCTGGCCGGGCGCTGCAGCAGCCGGGCCAATGCCGGCGGCACCTGCAGCGCACGGCCGATCAACGGCTCGACCACCCCCTCGAACTTGGCCGGATGCGCGGTGGCGGCCACCGCCCAGTCCCCCGCGACCCCCTCCGCGCGCAGGCGTTCGAGCAGGGCGACCGCCGTTGCCGTATGCGGACAGAACACCTCGCCCGCCTGCGCATACCGCCGCGCGATCAGGGCCCGGATCGCCGCATCGTCCATCGCATCGGCACGGAAGTCGGCCCGCAATGCCGTGTCGTCCTCGGCATACAACCAGCGCAGCCGTTCGAAATTGCTGGGTGCCCCCACGTCCATCGCGTTGGCCACCGTCTGCACGCTGGCGGAGGGTGCGTAGTCGGCGCCGTGGAAGTAACGCGGCAGCACATCATTGGCATTGGTGGCCAGGGCGATCCGGCCCAGCGGCAGGCCCATCGACCGCGCCAGTACCGCGGCCATCGCATTGCCGAGGTTGCCGGTGGGCACCACCAGGTTCAGTACCTGCCCGGTGGCGGCGTGGTGTTCCAGCGCGGCGTGCGCGTAATAGCTCATCTGCGGCAGCCAGCGCCCGAGGCTGATGCTGTTGGCCGAGCTCAGCGGCACCTGCGCCTGCAGCGCGCGGTCGCCCAGCGCCTGCTTGACCATCGCCTGGCAGTCGTCGAACGATCCGGCCACGCGCAGGGTGCGGATGTTGTCGCCGAAGCAGCCCAACTGATGCGCCTGGCGTGGCGATACCCGCCCATCCGGATACAGCACCACCACCCGGATGCCCGGCTGGCGATGGAACGCGGCCGCCACGGCAGCCCCGGTATCGCCGGAGGTGGCCACCACGATCGTCAACGGGCGGGCCTGGTCGCGCTGCAGCCGGGCCAGGCTGGCGGCGAGGAAGCGTGCCCCGAAGTCCTTGAATGCCGCCGTGGGCCCGTGGAACAGTTCCAGGACGTGGTCACCCGGGGTGGACAGGGCGCGCAACGGCGCGGGGAAATCAAACGCCTGCGCGCACAGCGCCGGCAGCGCCGCGGCCAGCGCATCGCCGGCGAAGTACGGGGCGAGCACCGCTGCGGCATCCTGCGCGAGGCTGCCCTGCGCGCGCCATGCCTGCGGTGCCGGACGTTGGGCGGGAACGTACAGCCCGCCATCAGGCGCAAGCCCGGCAGCAATGGCCTGGCTCAGCGAAGCGGCGGGGGCGGCATGACGGGTGGAAACGAAATTCATCGGACATCCTGGGGAAAGGGAGAGGATCGCGGCGCTCACAGCAGATGCGCGCCGGGCGCGTTCAACGGCGACACCCAGGCCTGGCTGTCGAACCCGGCATTGGCGAACGCCTGCTGCACCGCCGCCTGCGCGGCCTGCGCCGCAGCGGCATCTTCGAACCAGGCGAACACGCTGGGACCGGCACCGGAAATGCTCGCCCCCATCGCATCGGCCGCCAGCGCCGCATCGCGGGCGGCGTGGAAGCCGCCGATCAGCCCGGCACGACGCGGCTCGACCAGCACATCGCGCAGCCCGGCGCGCACCAGCGTCGCATCGCCGGTGTAGCAACCGCTGAGGACCAGCGCGAGGTTGGCGCTCTGCGCGACAAACTCCGACAGCGCGTAGGCGCCCTGCAGGGCCGCGCGTGCGCGCCGGGTTTCCAGCACCGCCTCGGGATGGACCAGCAGGCTGTGCCACCCCGCCGGCACCGGCACCGGCACCAGCCGGTCGGCCGTGCTCAGCACCACCCCGCCCAGCAGCATCGGGCCAAGGTTGTCGCCGTGGCGGCCACCGCTGGCCACCGCCTCGCCGGTCAACGCGAACGGATACAGCGCCTCGCGCGCCAGCGGCACCGCCAGCAGCGCGTTGGCGGCCACCAGCGCGGCCACGCACGATGCGGCCGAACCGCCCATGCCCGAGCCCAGCGCGATGCCCTTGTCGATCTCCACCGCGAAACCGAACGGCAGCGCCAGTGCCTCGCGCAGCGCGATCAGGGCGGCTCCGGCGGTGTTGTCTTCGGCGCGCAACGGCAGGTCGAACGGGGTGCCGCGGATGGCCGCGATGCGCACCTCGGGCGCATCGATCCGCCGCACCGTCACGGTATCGCCTATGCCGGCAATGGCATGGCCGAGAATGTCGAAGCCGACGGCCGCGTTGCCGACCGACGCCGGTGAGAACGCCCGGGCCTGGTCCGTGCCTGCGCTCACAGGCGCGCTCCTTCACCGGCGGCCACGCGCAGCAGATCGGCGAACACGCCTGCCGCCGTCACGTCCGGCCCGGCCCCCGGCCCCTGCACCACCAGCGGGTTGTCGCAGTAGCGGCGCGTGGTGAACTGCACCACGTTGTCGGTGAGCCGCAGGCCTGCGAACGCGTGCCCCGCCGGCAGTTCGACCAGCCCCACCGCCGCGCCCTCCGCCGACAGCCGCGCCACGTAGCGCAGCACCGCCCCGCGCGCCCGCGCCTGCGCCAGGCGCTCGGCGAACACCGCATCCACTGCGCCCAGCCCGGCCATGAAACCCTCCACGCTGGTCTGGCGCAGCGCTTCGGGCACCAGACTCTCCACCTGCACCTGCGCCAGGCTCAGCTCGCGCCCCGCTTCGCGTGCGAGGATCACCAGCTTCCGCGCGACGTCGACACCGGACAGATCATCGCGCGGGTCCGGCTCGGTGTAGCCCATTCCGCGCGCCTGCTCCACCAGCGCCGAGAACGGTACCTGCCCGTCGTACTTGTTGAACAGCCACGCCAGCGTGCCGGAGAAGATGCCGTCGATGGCCAGCACTTCGTCGCCGGTATCGACCAGGTCGCGCAGCGTGGTAATCACCGGCAGCCCGGCGCCGACCGTGGCTTCGTAACGGAAGCGCGCACCGCTGGCGGCGGCGGCGTCACGGATGGCGTGATAGCGCGCCAGCGAGCCGGCGCCGGCCTGCTTGTTCGGCGTGACCACGTGGATGCCGGCCGCCAGCCAGCCGGCGTAGCGGTCGGCAACGTCTGCGCTGCCACTGCAGTCGATGATGACCGCATGCGGCAGGTGCGCCGACAGCAGATGCGCAGTAAAGGCGTCCAGGTCGCTGGGCACGCCGCCGGCCGACAACGCCTCGCGCCACGGCCCCTGCAGGCTGCGCGGATCCAGCAGCATCCGGCTGCGCGAGGCGACCGCGCGCAGCCGCAGGTCCAGGTTGGCCCGGCCCAGCAACGACGCCTGCGCACCCTGCAACTGGTCCAGCAGCGCTGCGCCGACGTTGCCGGGGCCGATCACGCCGACCGCGAAGGTCTGCGGCGACAGCCAGAAGCCGGCGTGTGCCGCACGCAGCGCCTTGGTGGCGTGCCGGCTGTCCACCGCCACCGAGATGTTGCGCTCGGACGAGCCCTGCGCGATCGCCAGAATGTTGACCTGGGCGCGGCCGAGCGACTCGAAGAGCCGCGCGGCCACGCCGGGCTGCCCGGCCATGCCGTCGCCGACCGCTGCCAGCACGCTCACGTTGTCGGTGACCTGCACGCGCTGCACCTGGCCCAGGCTCAGCTCATGGGCGAACGCGTGCAGCAGCGCATCGCGTCCACGGGCCACTTCGGCCTGCCGGACCACGCAGCAGATCGAGTGTTCGGACGAGCCCTGCGAGATCATCACCACCGATACGTGCGCGTTGCGCAGTGCCGCAAACACGCGCTCGGCGGTGCCCGGCACGCCGATCAGGCCAGTGCCTTCCAGGTTCAGCACCGCCAGATCCGGACTCAGTGTCAGGCCTTTGATCGGGCCGGACGCGGTGCGCTCGGCCGTGATCCGCGTCCCCGGATGATCGGGCCGGAACGTGTTGCGGATGATGATCGGCAAGCCGCGCTCGATGGCCGGCGACATCGTCTGCGGATGCACTACCTTGGCGCCGAAATAGGCCAGTTCGCAGGCCTCGTCGTAGCTCAGCGCCTCCAGCTGCACGGCTTCGGGGACAACGCGCGGATCGGCCGACAGCACACCATCCACATCGGTCCAGATGTGCAGTTCATCGGCATTGAACAACGCGGCGAAAATGGCACCGGAGTAGTCGCTGCCGTTGCGGCCGAGAGTGGTCACGCGGTCGCGCCGATCGCGAGCGACAAAGCCGGTGGCCACCACGCGGGGAGCCGGGTGCGCCACCCGCCACTGCTGCAGGCGCTGGGCGCTGACGGCCCAGTCCACATCCACGCCCAGTTCGCCGCGGTCGACCACCAGCACGTCGCGCGCATCCAGCACCTCGCACGCCACGCCGGAAGCCTGCAGGTAGTGCCCAAGCAGATGCGCCGAGTACACCTCACCCAGGCCCTGCACCCGATCGAGCACTTCGGCCGGCAGCTCACCGATCACTGCCAGCGCGCCCAGCACTTCGGCCAACTGGTCGAAACGCGCATCGAGCCATTCCACGGTCGCACCGGCATGCTCGCCCAGCAGCGCCACGGCCGCCCCGCGGTGCCGCGCGCGCAGGTCGTGCCAGTGGTCCCGCCAGGTGGGCGCGTTGTCGGCGGCCAGCCCGGCCAGGGCGATCAGCGCGTCGGTGACCCCCTTCATCGCCGACACCACGGTGACCTGGGTCGCCTCCTCGCGCGCCAGCAGCAGGTGCGCGACATGGCGGTAGCGCTCGGCATCGGCGACCGAGGTACCGCCGAACTTGTGGACCACGGTCGCGGTGACCGCGCGCAACGGCGCGGCAGCAACAGGGGCTTCGTCGGAACAGGGGGGAACGGCGGCAGAAGACATGCTGACCTCGATTCGAGGCCCCGCGTCATTCAGGCTGAAGGCATCCCCCGCAACCTGATCTGGGTGCGGGGCCGTGGTTTTCGGAAATTACGCGAAGACGACGGGCCGCACCAGGCGAGTGGTGACGGTGGTAATGGTGGTGGTACCGGCAGCCGCGACCGGGCGACCCGCAGAGGCGGGAAGCGACGTCAGGGCGGTGGCGGTACGCAGGTCCATGCGGCAAGAAAACTACGCCGGCCCCGCGACTGTCAAGTGCTGCGTTGCAAAAAAGCCGATGCGGCCAACGCCACGCAACCTCGGCGAAACGGTTGCGAATGTGACCATCCTTGCAGCGTGCGGCCTGGCGGTCAGCCGGCGTGCTCGGCCACCGCCCGCGGCGGCCGATGCGCGTGCGCGCACAACAGCACGCCGGAGACCAGGCAGACGATCGCCACCGCCTCCATGTGCGTGGGCCAGCGTTGCTGCCAGGCGAATCCGTACAGCAGCGCGAACAGGGTCTCGAACACGATCATCTGCCCGGTGAGCGTCAGCGGCAGATGCCGGCTGGCCCGGTTCCAGCAGGCATTGCCCAGCACCGAGGCCACCACCGCCACACCGGCGCTGGCCAGCCAGAACAGGCCCCACTGTGCCGGCGGGTGCGCGGGCGTCCCGGCGAAGAAGGCAGTGGGTACCAGCAGCAGGGCCAGCGCACCGGTCGCCACGCCGGTGAGCAACGACCAGTCATGCCCGCTCAGGTCGGGACGACGCGCCAACCAGCGGCTGTTGCCAATCGAGTACACCGCCCACGAGAACAGCGCGCCAATCGCACACAGCAGGCCGAGCAGACGTTGCGCGGCCGACCCCTCCGCATGTTCGGCCTGCAGCGCTTCGTAGCCGACCAGCGCCACCCCGCACAGGCACAGCAGCAGCGCCGGTGCCAACCTGCGCAGCGGCACTGCGCCCTCCTCGCGTACGCCGGCCAGGGTGACCACCACCGGAATCAGGCCGACAATCAGTGATGCCGCCGCGCCACCGGCCCACTGCACGGCAGTGGCCAGCAGCAGGAAGTAGACCAGGTTGCCGGCCAGGCTGAGCCACAGCAGGCCCCGCCACTCGGCCATGCCCAGGCGGCCGCGCAGCTGCCGCCAGCGTGGCGCCAGCAACACCACCGCAATCAGCCCATACACCAGATAGCGGCCAGCCGACAGCTGGTCGGCGCGGAAGCTGGCCAGCATCGCCGGCGCCAGAAACACCACGCCCCACAGCGCACCGGCTGCGATGCCATTGGCGATACCCCATCCGATCGATCGATTCATGCGCCTGTGGCGGCCCTGCAGAGTCTGGACGCGGCAGTGTAGGCACGCCGCCCCTGTCCGTCTTGACCGGAACTACTGCCGCGCGTTGCGCCGCACGTCGGTCGGCGTGACGCCACACTCGCGGCGCAATGCCCGGGTCAGCGCACTCTGTTCGGAGTACCCGGCCTGCACCGCGATCTGGGCGATCGGGAGATCGCTTCCGGCCAACTGCGCACGCGCCCAGCGCAGCCGGCTGGCTGCCACCCAGGCCTGCGGCGTCAGATCAAACGCCTCGCGGAACAGCGCATGCAGCCGGCTGCCGCTGACACCGGCCTGCGCCGCCATCCGCGCGACCGGCCACGCCTGCCCCGGCTCGGCATCGATGGCGGCGCACAACGCATGCAGGCGTGCGCGCCCGCCGGCCCGCCCGAACGACTGCAGCAGCAGCGGCAGTCCGCGCCGCGCCACCGACGCCGCCACCCGCCCCTGTGCATCGCCCAGCGCAACGGCCTCGCCCACCAGCGCGCGCACCGGCCGCGACAGTGCCAAGAGCGGCTGACGCCGCCACCCCTGCAGATCATCATCGTCCAGCAGCGCCTGCGGGCAGTCCACGATCAGGAAGCGGTTGTCGCCCCGCGCGCATTGCGCATGACCGGCATCGGGCACCACACAGGCGCCCAGCACCCGGTCCAGCACGACGCCCTTGCCCTCCAGCTCGAACGCCAGATCGCCGCGCACCGGCAGCACCCATTGCAGGAAGTCGTGGCGGTCCACGCTGGAGGTGGTGCCGTAGCTGCGGAGGTGGAAGGCGGGCGAGGCGGACATGGGGAACATCGTAGGGCGGCACGTCCCAGTGTGGGCGCGGCGTCAGCCGGGCGCAAACGGCGGCGGTTCCAGCCGGGCCGGTGCTATAGTCGGGCGGCCATTCATGCAGGTGCCACGATGCAGTTTTACGTCCTCAGTGAGCATCCCGAATGGATGCCCCTCCTCGCCCAGTGGTACTTCGACACGTGGGGGTGCCATGTGCCCGGGCACACGCTCGCCGATGAGCAGCAGCGACTCGAGGTGTTCCTGCAGGCAGACGAACTGCCGCTGCTGCTGGTCGCGGTGGACAACGACGTACCTGTCGGCGCCGCGCAACTGAAGTTCCACGAACGCACCGAGCGTCCAGAGCGCCTGCACTGGCTGGGCGGCGTGTACGTGGCGCCCTCGCACCGTGGCACCGGCCTGGCCGCGACGCTGATCGACGCGCTGGTGGCGCGCGGCGCGGCGTTGGGCGTACGCGACCTCTACCTGCAGACCGAGGTCGATGATGGCGGCCTGTACGCCCGGCATGGGTGGCAACGGCTGGAATCGACCCGCCACGCCAGTGGCGTACCGGTGCGCATCATGTGGCGCCCGCTCGCTGCGGACGCCGGCTGAGGCCGGATCAGCGGAAGCGCACCGGTTGCGGCGCCGGCCGATCGGCCAGCGAGCCCAGCGTGAAGGTGTAACCGGCCTCTTCAAGCAGCTTGCGCATGCGCAGCTCGGCGCGCTTGGGATAGGCCAGCGAGGTCGGCGCGTGCAGGGCATAGGAGGTGGACTTGCCCGGCAGCGATTCACGCGACACCGAGGACTGGTTTGTCTCGCACGCATTGGACCACAGGTCCATCAGCGCCTTGGGTCCGATGGATTGATTGTTGCCAAGACGAAGCGTCAGCCAACGCATGTGTTCCATAGGGGATCCAAAACGGTCTCTGGTTCCGAGTATGCACCAATTCCCGCACCCCCGTACGTCACCGTCGGTAACGCCCCCGGCATCGGATTTCCGACAGTCGATCTTCATGAACACGTACCCGGCGCGGGAATCAGACGAACGGTAGTTGCAACCTCTCCGGCATCGACGCACAGTGCGCCACGCCGCCCCCGCGGCAGCCCTTGGATACCACGTGCCGCCATGCCCGCCACTGCCCATCAGCAAGCGGAATTCAGGTTCGCGCGCGAGTCGCTCGCCCGGCTCTGGCGTAGCGATATGCGCCAGGCGGAGCGGTGGGCGCGGTATGACCTGATCCGTGAGCACCTGGTACGGCAGTGGCCTGCGCAGGCCACCCGGATCGACTGCATGATGCTCGACTGGGTGAGTGCGCTGCGACACCCGGCCCCCCCGGCGGAGGCGACCGATACCGTTCGCGCCGATCCGGACTGCGCCAAATGAAAACGCCCCGGCAGGCCTGCCGGGGCGTTTTCGTTGGACATCCCGCCGTGCGCCACGACGGGCGTCGGTGTGGTCAGCGCTTCATCGCATGCTTGCGGTCGCGCATCACGGCATGGCATTCCTGCACCTGCGGCAGCAGGCGCTGCACCTGGTCGCGCGCAGCCGGCGGAGTGTCGGCATCGGTCAGTGCATCCTTGAACGCCTTCAGCAGGCGGTCTTCGGACTCTTCCAGTTCGGCGACATAGCCATACTGCGTGTCGCCCAGCGTCGCACGCACCTTGCCGTAGAACTGCTGCATGCTGCCGACGAACGTGCCGTGATCGGCGGGCTTGCCACCGGCGGCGAGCACCGTCGTGCTCAGCGAACGGACGATCTCGTCCTTGACGCCGGCGATGCGGGTGAAGAGCGCCGCAAGCTCGGCGTCTTCTACCTTGCCCGCCGCCTCGGTGTAGAACGCCTTGCCGTCGCGGGCAATCTCGATGAGGTCGTTCAAGCTGTGCGTGGTCTTCGATTCAGTAGTCACTGCGGTGTACTCCAGTCTGTTCCGGGAAGCCCGTGGTGTTGCTCGGGTGGAATGACTTTTCCGCATTGCAGATGATGCCCGCGTGACACGAAAATCCTGCGATTCAGCCACGTCATCGCATCGTCTGAACCATGTTCACGCCGCGTGCCGGAGACGTGTTCGCCGGCTCCACGCGGCGGCGAACACGCCCTGCTCCCGTGTGGCGTGGACTACAGGCCGCGAAGGCCCAATGCGGACAGACGGCCGAACGGCATCACCGTCAGTCTGTCGCAGTTGCCTGCACCGACGCCGGTCCACTTGCCGGACTTTACGATGCCGAAGCCGGAGTTCTGCCAGAACACCGCCGCACCGCTGTCGCCGCCGGTACAGGACAGTGCACTGCCCTCCACCCGTACCCAGTCCGGGTTGCAGGCGATGCTCGCCCCGCAGGTGCCTTCGGGTACGTGCGTCACCGACACCACCCGGCCACAGCTGTAGCCGGACACCGCGCCACGGAAGCACAGGTTTGAGTCCTCCATCGGTGCGGCATACATGAACATGATCGAGCGCTTGCCATACTCGCTGTTCGAACTGCCGAACACTTCCTGCGTCACGCCGTGTGGCGCCGGGATGGTGTGCCACTGCACGTCATGACTGCCGTCGAAAATGGCATTCTGGAACGTCAGCGGGAAGGTCACCTTGGTGTTGTTCTGGGTACTGCCGTAGTTGCCGTAGATCAGCGCATCCGGACAGTGCGCGGCGGTGATGATGCCGCGGGTGTTGGTGGCCTTGTGCAGCACGGCAAAGCCGGTGGTGCAGTAGTCATTGTTGTTCTGCAGTACCGCGCCGCCGCTGGCATTGGACGCGTTGCTTTCCCTGCCCTGCGAGTGCTCCAGCTCCACCTTCAACCCGGATACGCGCTCGATTTTCGGCAGCACCCGCGCGTACCGGGCGGCCTCGTCGGCATTGCCTTCGATACTCACCACAACGCGGTTGTCGCCCGCGAAGCCGGTGATGCCCGATACGCCCGGAATCAGGCTGCGGATCAACGGGGCGGTGTCCTTGATCCGTGTGCGGAACTCCTCCTGGGTGAAGGTGCGTCCGACACGGAATTCCACCCGCGTCTCGCCGCTCGCCGTGCGGATCACCCGCGACGGCACCGGGCGATCGCCTTTGAGATCCACGCGGATGTACTGGTCGGGAGCGTGCATCAGCCGGATCGCGGTGAACCGCTCGGCGAACTCGCCCTGGAGATTCTCGCTGAACGGAGCCAGTTCAGCCTGGACCTGCAGCCGGCGTACCGCCTCGTCCATCGTCACCTGATCGTGGCCGGCCATGTAGGCCTTCACCGCCACCGCCAGTTCCTCGTCTGTTTCCGCGTCCTGTGCAGCGGCCACACCCGACCCTGCCACGCCCGCCACCATCAACAGCCATGCAATCCGTTTCATCTGCAGTCCTCTCATGATGTTGTCATGAGGGCCAAGGCGCCGCAGGCCTCGTGAAACTGCACCTTCATGTGCAGCAGAGAGAACCTATCACTCACACCAGATGTGAAATGGGGTATCAATTGCAGAACCGGCAGGCACCCATGTCCAAGAGCGCGTACCATGCCGGCATGAACACACCCGATCCAGACCGCAGCGCGCCGCGCCTGCTGGGCTTCGACGTGCCCGATCTCCAGGCCGATGTCGATCCTGAGGAAGACGAGGCGATCACCGCGATGCTGGATGTCGAACCTTCGGCCCCGTGGCTCGTGGTCTTTCGCCGCCAGGTGGAAGCACTCAAGGGTGAGCTCGGCCTGGCCAGGGTGCTCATGTCGGGCCGGACGATCCGCTTCTACGGCTCGGTCGCCGACAGCCGCCGCCTGGCCAACGAAGTTGCCGGGCTGATTCACGATGTCACCGCCGAACTGCGCGGCAACGGCCGCACGCGCGCAGACGCGCACGCCGGTCGCGACTAGGCGGCGCACCTCCGCGCTGCGTGCGGGGCCGGCGGCTGCTCGCCGGGGGGCTCTTCGCGCGGCGGCGGGTCAGGCGGCGGATCGCGCTCGGGGGGCACTTCGTTCGGCGGCTCACGCGGTGGCGGGTCCTGCCGGATCGGTTCTTCGACCGGGGCCGGCGGCGCGGTCGGTGGCTGGCCGGGCTGTGGCACCTGCGCGACGGCATGTGACCCGGCACGGACGTGCGCGTGGGCATCGAAGACACGCATGCGCGGTACTCCTGCAGAAAGATGCACCGAGCATGGCCCTGGCCATGTCAACGACGGGCGAGGACACGCATCCGGCCGTACACTTCCCCGATCACCCCGCGGGACGTCGACCATGCGCAGAACGCTGCTCACCCTTGGACTGCTCACGGCGGCCGGCGTATCGGCGGCCCCGCCGGCTGCATCGGACCTGGCCCCTCTGGCGTGGCTGGCCGGCTGCTGGGCGCGCGACGGCGCCGACGCTGGCAGCGGCGAGCAGTGGAGCACGCCCGCGGGCGGGACGATGTTCGGCATCGGCCGCACCGTCAAGGGCGGCCGCACCGTCGGTTTCGAGTTCATGCAACTTCGCCGGCAGGACGACGGCGCGCTGGCATTCATTGCCTGGCCCGGGGGTCAGGACCGCACCGCGTTCCGGGCGATCCGGATCAGTGCGGAGGAAGCCCGTTTCGAAAACCCCGACAACGACTTTCCCCAGCGGGTGATCTATCGCCGCGACGGCGACACCCGTCTGCTGGCGCGCATTGAAGGAGCTATCGGCGATCCTGGCAAGGCCGTGGATTTCCCCATGACCCGCGTTGCCTGCGACACCGCGCCGTTGCCGCGCTGACGTCGCGCCGGGGACTCAGTCCAGGGCCGTCAGTGTCAGCTGCATCATGGTCTCTTCCGAAGGCGCGCTGTAGTCGAGCGCATAGCGCAGCTCGACCCGGAACATATCCTCCGACGCGGTCAGCCGGGTGAACCGTGCGGTGCCCGACCAGGCATCCACGCCGGTGTTGCCCAGGTAACCCACGATGCGCTGCCCCTGCAGGCAGGCGAGCGTGCGGTTGACGTTGTACTCCATGAACTCGGTGGACGTGTTGTCCATCAGCCAGGCGCAGAACCGCGTGGCCGCGAGGTCGCCCTCGGCGTGCGTGCAACGCTTGTAATGGTTGACCATCCAGACGCCACCGCGGACCAGCTCCACCGAGGTTGTCTGCCCGGGCGACAGTCCCTTTCCCCACGTGTCGATCTGCGCGCACATCGCGTTGTCCGACGCCTTCGGACCGGTTGCGCACGCAGCCAGCAGCAGACAGGCCGCCCCCAGCACACCGCCGTTGAATCTCATCATGAGCCACTCCCTGACCGCATCGGGGAAGAGTGCCACGCGGGGCATCGAACGTCAGCGCTGGCGCATGCGGGTCAGGCTGGACACCGTGCCGTCGTTGCCGACCATGCACAGATGGCGTCCGTCGGCATAGTCGACGATGACTTCCATGTAGCGCTCACCGACCGGCACCTGGGTCACCAGCGTACCGTCCTCGCCCTTCCTGGCATTGCAGGCGGCCAAGGCGTTGCCACCGCCAGCGGCGGCAGACGAACGCGTGGGCGCGGACGTATTGCGGAATACCGCCCGGCAGCCACCACTCACCCACACCGAGTGACGCGAGAGCCCCCAGGTCTGCCCCTCGATGCAGCGGGCGTGGCTGAGCTGGCGATCGACGATCACGGTGCCACGTGTGTTCATGTCGCAGGACGTCTGCCGCTGATCGTCCGATTCGCAGGTCACCTGATTGGGCAGGTTGTCATCGTTCCCGTCATCGCGGCGCGCGTCGTCATGGTGAGGATGCGCCGGTGGCGGGGTGCCAGTGGCGGTGGTTACCTGGCACACGCCGTTGGCCCCGCCCCTGCCGGTATAGGACACCTGCGCCGATCCGTCCGCACCGGTGCTCAGCGACACCTTCAGCCCGCTCCTGTCGTCACGCGCCTCGTAGTAGGTATCGCTGAAACGCTTCAGCACCGCCTCGCGCCCGTCCACATAGACCGGCCCGCCCTCGTCGGCGTGGATCTGCACGCCACCCGGGCACTCGGCATTCACCCTCGGGATCGCGGCATGACTGCAGAACGGCAGCATCAGCGCACCCACCACCACGGGAACGGCAAGCATCCGGCCAATGGGATACGGCATCTGCGACCTCCTGGACGCGCGGGATCGCGCCGGTCGAGTGTGTGATCCGGCGCGGGCCGTGTCCATAGGCGTGAAGATGGTGACCCCGGCCCGATTCGAACGGGCGACCTTCCCCTTAGGAGGGGGGCGACCCGCCTATATGTGTCAATGGTTTCGGCCCGGCTTGTGCCAAAGCTGTGCCGGTTTGGTCGTCTACGAGTGCCTGAATAGACAGCTGGAGCTGGATGGCAGCCAAGTCCCCGCCAGCCACCAGAGGGTGGGATTGAAAATCCCCGTGTCGGCGGTTCGATTCCGTCCTCGGCCACCACTATTCAAAGGGCTCGCAGAAATGCGAGCCCTTTTCTATTTCCAGTTGCACGGAATTTGCACGGATCAGTGGGGCAGGCGCTCGCCCGAGATCCGCGTCGAACGAGCAGGACAGGGCCACGCGGCTAGAGCGCACCCAGGTCCTCGACGGTCGCGAGGCCATCCGAGAGCTTGGCCACCAGCAAGCGGCCACCGGCCACCGTGCGCCCGGACCGATCGTTTAAGTACACAGCTTGGAGTCGACTGGCTTCCACTACTGCGGCGGCCTCGAAACTGTCCGGCCGCCCCCGCAGCGGCTCTCCTGGTGAGGCGAGACCGCCCTCAAGGAGCTGGACCACTGCTCCCCTTCCGCTGGCGTCCTTGGCGTAGGCCGTAGCCATCATCCTGTCGTTCTGCGGTGACCAACCGCCCAGGACGAGTTCTGTGTGCAGGTCGCTGCGCGGGATCCCTGCCCTGTCTGCGGCCTCCACGTACGCTGGCCACACTTTGTCGATCACCAGCCCCAACTCGGCCATGAGCTGCTCCATCGTGAAGTCCGCCCGAAAGCTGGCCTGCAGGCACAGCTCGTAGATCCTCAAGAA
Source organism: Stenotrophomonas sp. NPDC077461 (assembly GCF_049545475.1). Classification (NCBI taxonomy): domain Bacteria; kingdom Pseudomonadati; phylum Pseudomonadota; class Gammaproteobacteria; order Lysobacterales; family Lysobacteraceae; genus Stenotrophomonas; species Stenotrophomonas sp. NPDC077461. The sequence continues at coordinate 677,151 of NZ_JBMWDO010000001.1, read as the reverse complement.
GAACTGGGCGGAGCCCCGGCAGGCCAGCACGAGGTTGTGCTGAGGTATGAGCAAGAGCTTGGCGCCTTGGGACTGCTGTCCCGTTTGCGCGTCCTGCGCGAGCGTGTCAACGGCCACCAGCAGCTTGTCGGGGCGTAGCAGGACGTTGAGGATGCTCATGGGGAAATATGGCAGGTCCAAGGCGGGACGCCACTATTACGGGCGATCACCCCTCGCGTCTACGCCCCCGAGAGGCGGGGCGTCGGTTGACCCTAGGTGCTGAATCGGGAACTTGACGTGTGAGTACTTGGCGAGGACCTCGGCCCGCAACCGGTCCTGGTGGCGCGCAACCCATAGCTCGGCCCCTATGATCCCGCTGTCATAGCTCTGGCAAGGCCTCTTATTCCGGCGCTCCCGCTGCACGTCCAGCTCGGCGAACCACGCCCCGGTGTCCACCCGCTGGTGAAGTCTGACCACCCACTGCCCCCGGTGCCGGATCACGTCCGGGCGGCAGTCAGGGCTCGGGAGGGACATTGCCCATTCGAAGTCGTGAGGAAGCATAGGAGCAGGATACGGATGACCGTCTCAGGCCCTGCGATCCGGCAGCGACAAACCAGGCTTGGATTGCGCCCTATGCATCAGGAACTCGTCGCGTACCCGCTCGTTGTGGCTACGCCGCGAACACCTGCCAGGAAGAGCCCACAGTCCCTGCTCGTTCACGTCGGCATCCCAGTCCGCGCCGGCGAGGGTCTCGTCAAGCTGGTGGGGACGGCGCGACGCCCGATAAATCGCATCCGCTACCGCTTCCATCTCATGGACGAACCAGCGGTAGCCATTGACGCAGATCGCCGCCGGCTGGTCGTTCGGACCTGGATATTGGGGCAGCAGCTCTTGAAGACCGGCGGCAGCCTCAGCGACCGTCAGAGTCCGGAAGTTGGGTGTGGCCGCCCAATGGTCGAGGATGCGCACGGCACCGGGAGTCATGGCGTTCTCCTTCACTAGCCGGGCACTCGATACTCACGCCCGGCGGGTAAAAGTGGCGCGAATGCCCCCTCACTAAACGGGGAACGGGATCACAATTATGTGCGGCCGATTCGTCCAGACCCCCATTCGCGACGCTGACGCGAGGCTGTTCCCCCAGCTCGTGGGCGACCTGCTGTCGATGCCAGCCAGTTACAACCTGGCCCCGACCCAGCGCGCGTCGGTGATCCTGGACCGCGGCACTGGCCTCCAGCTCACCCGGCTGTCGTGGGGCCTCCTGCCCTTCTGGGCCAAGGCCAAGAAGCTCCAGGGCTCCACCATCAATGCCCGGATCGAGACGGTTGCGGACAAGCCGGCATTCCGCGCGGCGTTCAAAAAGCGCCGCTGCTTGATACCGATGGCCGGCTACTACGAGTGGTCGGTCAACGAAGAGGACGGGAAGAAGGACCCGTGGTTCATCCACGCGGCTACCCCGCTCTGGGCCGCCGGCATCTGGGAAGGCGCCAGCCCCCTGCTGGACCCCGACAACCTCGGCACCTTCACCGTAATCACCGGCGACAGCAGCGGCGTGTCAGCGGACATCCACGACCGCATGCCGGTGTGGCTGGAGCCGGCCCAGGCCGAAGAATGGTTCACGGCCGACGCCGAAGCGGCGATGGCCATGCTTCTGGCCAGCCAGCCGCCGGCAATGGAGGCCTATCGTGTCAGCCGTGCGGTGAACACCCCCAGCAACAACCGCGAGGATCTGCTCGCTGCCGTGGCCTAATCGGCCAAACGAACGGTGAACGCGCCGGCGTCGCGTTGGCGTTAAGCGCGCCGCCCGTCGCCGTCCTGATCATGACAAGCGCCCAAGCAGAGCGCGTCATCCTCACGCCCGCAGCGATACGGTTGTGCGGGGCCTTAACGGAGCAAAGACCATGAGCAAGCTTCCTCTCAACCCGACCGCCGATGTTGACGACCAAGACAAGGCACACACGCCCGACAAGCTTCGCAACGATGACGCAAAGTGGAAGGACAAAGATATGCCGGAGCAAGACGAAACAGCCCGGCCTGACGATTATGAACAACCGCCAAAACCTTGAGCGCGGGAATGGGAGGCGCGGGTCTGGTCGAGAGTGTCCATGCCGCTTTCACACGAATGGGCGCCACTCCTAACGATTGCCGGGATATGTTGAAACTCCGCAACTCGACAGGAGCTTTCTGAAATGGCGATCAAAACAGCAGAAGACCTTTTCATCCACGAGCTTTCGGACATCTACAGCGCCGAAAAGCAACTCACTAAGGCGCTCCCGCGCTTGGCCCGCGCAGCATCCGACCCTGAGCTCTCTGCCGCGTTCGAGACACACCTTGAGGAGACCCAAGCTCAAGTTGAGCGGATCGATCAAGTTGTGGAGCTGCTCGGCATCCGTCTGAAGCGTATTAAATGCGCCGCTATGGAAGGCTTGATCGAGGAAGGCAAGGAAGCGATCGATAGTATCGAGGAGGGCCCCGTGCGCGATGCGGCTCTCATCGGCGGTGCACAGAAGGTAGAGCATTACGAGATTGCTTCCTATGGCACCATTGCCGCGCTCGCCAAGCAGCTGGGCTACAAAGCGGCTCTTCCGCTGCTTATCGAGACGCTGGATGAGGAAAAGGCTACGGACGAGAAGCTGACAATGTTGGCCAAGGGAGGCGGCAATGCAAAAGCCGCACAGGCCGCGTAGAAGGTGATGCGCTGACATGGATTGTTTCAACCCCTCGCACTTGGAGCGGCATTCCGTGCCGCTCCTTTTCCCACTACCGAGCGCACGGTCGCTTACTGAGTCGCTGCGCAAACCGAGGCCCGACTGGTATGTGGCAGAGAAACGGTCTATCAATCGTGCTTTTCTTGCTACTCGCATGCTTTCTGATTGGCCAGATCTGGACGGGACTGCTCACGCATAACCAAGAGCTGGCAAAAGCAGGCAGGGGCACGGTGGATCTCTGGGCTTACCTGCACAGCGGCCATTTCGTCAGCGCTACGTTCGAGAACTGGGAGAGCGAGTTCCTTCAAATGGGCATGTATGTGCTGCTTACGGTCAGCTTGAGGCAGAAGGGTTCGGCAGAATCCAGGCCGATGAATCCTGCAGATGAACAGGAACGTATTGAGCCTGGCCCTGAGCCCTGGGCGGTTCGCAAAGGCGGGCTCTGGAAGCTTCTTTACGGCCACTCCTTGGCGATCACCTTCGCAGGCCTCTTTATCATTTCCTTCTGCCTGCACCTGGCAGGCAGTTGGCGGGCGGAGGTAGACGAGCAGCTGGCGCATGGCGTCGCGCCACCCACGTGGTGGGACCACCTGTGCTCCAGCAGCTTCTGGTTCGAGTCCTTCCAAAACTGGCAGAGCGAGTTCCTAGCCGTTCTGGCGTTGGTGGTTCTGACCATCTTCCTCCGCCAGAAAGATTCGCCCCAATCCAAGCCTCTCGCCGCACCCCACAGTCAGACCGGCGATTAAATTCCTGCCAACACATGAAGAAGAAAACACCGGCACTGCTCATCGTGGATATGTTCACCCGGTTCGACTTCCCGAATGCAAAGGGTCTCGAACCGGCCGCCGTACGGGCAGCAAGCCAGATCGCACGTCTCAGCCGGAATTTTCGTGCACGAAGTCTTCCCGTCATCTATGCCAATGACAACTTTGCTAACTGGCAAATGGACTTCAGAGACCTGGTGCGCGTGTGCCTGGCAACAGAGGGCGCTTCCTCAGTGATCGCAGAAAAACTGCAGCCCCAGACCGGTGACTACTTCATTCTCAAACCGAAGCACTCTGCTTTCTTGGCAACCCCGCTTGCAATTCTATTAGCCAAATTGGGCACGAACGAGCTCGTGGTTTGCGGAATGACCACCGAGTCATGCATAGCTGCCACATGTTTTGACAGCAATGCTCGCGAATATGACACCGTGGTTATCCGGGAGACGGTTGCGTCGAGGGGTTCGCGAAAGGAGACTGCGCTCCATCTATTACAGGATTCCAACGCAGCGCGGGTACTCACGCTCAGGAGCTATCTATCGCGTTGAGGGAGGATGCACAATGACGAGAACGCGCCCGCACGTGCCCGGTGCCAGCCATTTCCAAGCCTGCTTTCACAAGTACTGTGAATATCACGAGTCCTTTGCTTACCTCACGTTATCGCAACACCGGTGGGCGCAAGTTGAGCCTACGCCGAGCCTATGCGGATACGGCAACAGCGCAGGGGACCCGAATTTGGCCATGTTGAGCCAAATGCACAGGAGGCTCGAATGCCAAACACTGGCTTGTTCTATCTTCTGGAAGTCAATTTCGCACCCTGTAGCCGAGAGACCGAGGTTTCGTTGGTGCGTGCGGACTGCAACAGCTGTCACCACATGTTCACTGGAAGGGAGGAACCGGAACTACACCCGATTGGGGCCAGTGGCGCCGTTCTCACTTGCCCTCGGTGCGGAAGTAGGCAAGCGATTTCTGGCGCTCGCTTCTTGGAGTTCCTAGTGCGCTTTCCCTGCGGATATCGGAACAGGTCAACGGACGCATCGCTTCGAGACCTGGAAGACTGATATGCAACGAGTCAGCTTCGGCTCATCGTTTTCCCTGTTCGCTATTCTCCATCCAAGAGCAGCGTCAGCCCCCCGGTAATGTTGTTGGCGTAAACGGTGTCTGTCGCCGCTTTGATCATAGCCATCAGCTTCCATCCAGGCTCCACGCTTTCCTCGCCGGTTACCGGGTGCTTCACGGTGTAGTCCCGCGCCAGCAGCTCGCTGATCCTTGCCGGTAGCACCCCGAGAAAGGTCCGCTCCAGGACCGTGCCGTCGGACTGGGTAGTGATCTTCTCGAAGTGGAAGGTCACCGGACCGTCGTTCGTGTACGGACTCCAGTCGATCCCGATGCGAGGCGCGATCGCCTCAACCTTCGTGCCGAACTGTTCGCTCTCGCTGATTACTGCCACGTCAACCCTCCGTACTGATCAAGGACAGCTCCTGGGAGCCGATGTGGAAATTGCTGCCGTTGGCCTCGGCCAGGGTGATCGGCCACAGGCCCGCCGCGCCGCTGAGCAGCACCCGATAGGCGAACGTCCCGACGCCAGGCAGGCCGTCGGTGAACGTGACACTGCCACCGACAGACGCTTCGTAGCTGTAGCGTCCCCACAGGTCGTCGTAATAGACGGCGGTCTGGCCGCCGACCTGCATCGAACTGACCGTCTCCCAGGCACCGCCGTTGTAGCTGCGCTGCAGGGTCATGATCACGCTGTTGGCCACCACACCCGGCGTACCGGAGTCCAGGTAGCCGGAGTTGTAATAGGCCAGGCTGAAGACCACTGTCTTGGGCGCTCCACCGGTGCCAAACGGCGGCGACTCCACCGTCGCGGCCGTAGAGACGGCCGTCGAGCGGTAGGCGTTGCGCCGGATGCCGGCCGAGAGTGAGCCCCCAAAGAAGCCGGCCCCCTTGTTGTCGAACCACAGGAGGCCGTTCGCCTTGCTGCAGGCATTCACGTCTGAGCCGACGCCAATCCAGAACAGCAGATCCCCTGTCGTTCCGAATGGCTTGCCATGCGCCAGCAGAAGACCGCCCGACCGCGTCAGCCAACGGCCACCCTCGAACGTGGTGCTGCCGGTATTGTTCGGGTCTACGATTCCGAAGCGGTCGGCCACGACGTCGATGCGGCCGATGGTGCCGTTGTTCACCGAGGTCATGCCGATGGCGCGGCCGTTGACGTCAAGCGCCCAGGTGTAGGACGCCTGCAGCTGGCTTTGGCCGTTCTCCAGAGTCGTGGCGCGAACCTCCAAGGCCTGCGTGGCCGACGCGGTGCCGCCGATGGTCACCTCGTCGCTCCACACCGTCGGCGCCGCGCCCAGTTCCAGCTTCAGCCGGCGGAACGACGATACGGCGTCGGTGACCTCGCAGATGATGCCAACCAACAAACGAGTGGTGCCGGCGGGAACGTCGATCGTGCAGCTGTACCTGGTCCAGACACCGACCTTGGCCGGGTCCGACAGCGCGGTGACCGACCCGATCAACCCGTCATTGTTGTACGCGCTGATCGCCAAGCGGGCATTGCCTTGCAGCCCGTTGCGGAAAATCTCTCCGGACAGCGTGTGCCTTCCAGGAGTAATAGGCCCCGGGATGAACTGGTAGGACGTGTCGTTGCTGGTGGTGGCGTGGATCGCCGCGAACGGTCCAAAGCTGGCGTCCGAGTACGCCCCACCGCTCGCCGGGGTGGTCCACGATGCGAAGCCGCTCCGCCACGTGGGGTTGGCGATCATGTTGGGATTGGCTACGGTGGAAGCCTTCACCTGTGTGATCGCGGTGCTGTTGGCGCTGACGGCGCCCTCGAGCTGCTGAACCTCACTGCGGAGAACCTGCAGCGCGGATGTCTCCGCCTTGCCCTCCACCGTTGCGTTGACCTGTTCGATGCGCTGCCCAAGCGCGGTGTCACGGCCCACACTGGCCTGCTCGACGGCAGTCACGGACGCGTGGGAAGCGAGACTGCCATCGCCGGCAGGTAGGCGTGCAACGACAGCGTCTGTCCGCTGAGCCTGCGCTGCGTCGCCGGTGGCGCGAGCCTGTGATTCGGCCACGACCGATGCTTCGCTTGCAACCATGCCCGAACCTGCTGGCATGCGCGCCTGCACCGCCTGCAGTTGGCCCGCCTGGGCCTCATCGGCTGACACCCGGGCATTTCGCTCCGCGAAAACACTGGCCTCACTCGCGACCGCGCCAGCCCCGACCGGCATACGCACCTGAATCGCCTGCAGCTGCGCGGCTTGGGCCTCGATCTCGCTCGCGTTGACGGTGGTCATGGACAGCGCACCAGCGACTGCGTCACCCAGCGATGCGTACTCGCCGATCAGCTCCCACACGGCAGGAAACAGATCGGGCTGCTGTCCGCTGGTCTCCACCCGAGCGCGATACAGGCGACCGCCGGCCTGCACCAGATCGCCGACGGGGTACACGCCGTCGAATGACCATTCGTCCGCCTCGAGGATATCGGCCACCTGTGCCGCCACCGCGTCCGCCCGTGCCACGGCGACGTCTCGAGCGAGGTCGGCCTTGGCAGTCGCGTCGGCTGCCGCTGCGGCAGCCACGCGAAGATCTTCATTGAACCGGTCGATGCGCTCCTGACCGATCTGCCGGTTCAGCTCTTCCATCTCCGCGTAGTTCGGCACTTTGCCCGGGGTGCCCTCCACGATGGAACCCTCCCCGGGCTTGCCGCGCACGCTCGCCGTGATCTTGAACCACCACGCCTGCCCGCTCCCGTCGCTGTAGAGATAGCGGGTTTCCGTCGTACGGTGGATCTCCGTCCACGGGCCCTCCTGCGTCGGCCCCCGTTCGATGATGTAGACGACGCCCGCCTGGTCTACCGCCGCCCATTCGATCACCACCCCGTCAGCAACCGGGTTGGGGACAACGCCGTCCACCGGCGGCGTGACCGCTGCCGTGTAGACGACCGGGAACCATGAGGACTGCCGGGGCGCCGCCGGCGTCACCGACGGAAGCGCGCCCGCCCCGATCTCGATCAGGGTGATTTTCCTTGCCTGCATTGGGAACTACCTTGCGTTGAGCGCTTCGCGCATCGAGGAACTGGTGCTGGTGCGCACGCCCTGCGTGGTCACCGCGAGTAGGTCGTGCAACAACTTGTTTTGCTCGGTCAGCAGCGCATTGCTCTGTTGGACGGCTGCTGTGGTTTCGGCCTGCCCCTTCCCATCGACCACCAGGTCAAACACGGCCCGGCTGAAGTTGTCGGGAAGAGCTTCGATCGCATCGGCGAGCTGGCCCATGCTGGTGCCGTCGTCCATGTCCAGATTCCCGACCTTCATGCCGTCGATCAGCCCGGTCACCTGGCCGAACAGGTTGTTGTAGTCCTTGCCACTTGAGTAGAGGTTGCGACCGAAGCCCAAGGCCGCCTGTGCGGCCGCCTGCGCCGCGCCGGCATCTCCCCCCGATACCGCGCGCTCCAGCTCGCGCATCGCCTCTTGCAGCTTCTCCTGGTCCGTCAGCGGTGACAGGTCGCTTATCGACAATCCATACTTCATTGCCTTCTTGTCGGCGTCGATCTGGGCCTGCAGCTTCCCCATGCTCGTCGCGCGCAGGACCTCGATCTTGGCCAAGTCCTCCGCCCGGGCACCAGACAAACCGAGCGCCTTGGCGTAGTCGTTGGCCGCCTTAACCTGCTGGCGGTAGGTGCGTTCGATCGACAGGGCCTGCGACTGATACTGCGAAAGGTCTCCGGTCAGTAGTTGCGTCGAAACATCCGCCATCAGTGCACCGTAGCTTTTGGCCGCCCCGGTCAGTCGAGCATAGGCATCGCTCATCGTTTCGCCAGCGCGGGCCAAGTCTCCCATGCGGTCAACTACTGCGGTGATCACTCCGTCGCCGCTGCGGCTCCACAACTGGGCAGCATTTGCAATGTCTGCCTGGATAGCAACGGTAAGGCCGGCCACCTCGTTAAGCTTGGCCGCGTCACTGCGGTAGCGATCTGCCAGACGTTCTATTTCGTCAGCTGCGCCGTAAGCCTTGGCCACCGCCAGCATGTTCTCGCCAGCCAAACGCTGGGCAAAGGCCTCTTCTGCCTCGTAGTAGACCCGCCCGGCAATCTGGCCGAACTCCTTGGTCAGGTTGCCATTCTTGTCGAACTCCTGTCGAAATGAGCCCGCCACCATTGGTGGCACCGCCACCCCCAGCGCTGCAGCCGCTTGCCCCATCGCCTTCTCGATCTGGTCGAAGAGGTCACGCACGGACTGCAGCGCCGCGTCGTCCATCGCTGCGCGATTGGTTCGGCTTTTGGATCCCCGGAAGAGGCTCCGCTTCTTGGACTGAGTGGTTTCACTGACACCAGACACGCCGGAATCACCGATGTTGAACTGGCTGGCGCCACCGGTAGTCTTCCAGCTTGTGCCAAACAAACCGCCTCCGGTGACCTTGTCCAGGGCAAATGCACCCAAGCCAATCCAGCCGGCAGGCCCGATACTCTTGAGCCCGCCGGTCAGCGCGCCCATCAGCCCTGAGCCGCCCTTGTAAGCAGCCATGCCGGCGGAGATGGCGCCGCTTACGGCGTTCCCGGCAAAGCCGCCGGCCAGCGTGGAAACGCCCTTGGTGAACAGGCCGTCGCCGCCCTGCATCCCCATCATGCCGCCGGCCAGCGCGCCGCCCCAGTTAATGCCCGACAGCGAGGACGCCTTGCCGCCAAGCCCGGTGAAGGCTGGCATGTTGTTGCCGAATCCCATCATCGACGCTGGGTCCGTGCGGGTGCCAGTGGCGAAGCGGGTCTGGAAGCCTGCAGCGGCCTGGCCCTTGGACACCAGCGCGGCCACGCTGGCCAGATTCTGGCCGCCGGCGGCGGTCCCATTGCCCGACAGAATGCTGTAGCCAACTCGGTCAAGGATGCTGGTCTGGATCGGCAGCACCAGTTTCTGCTGCAGCAGCTGGCGGGAAAGGTCGCGCAGGCCCTGCCTGGCTACGTCCTTCAAGTCCCCCCACAGGCTGCGCCAGTCGCGCATCCCGCCGGCAACGAACTCCGCCATAGCATCGGCGGCATCGCCGACACCGTAGATCACCACGTTGGCCCAGGCCTCGACATTGGCCGCGGCCTCTTCCATCTGCAGCGACAGCGCAGCGGAAGCACTAGCCGCGGCCAGAATCGACCGCTCGTATTCTTCATAGCTCGTCGCGCCCTTGGCCAATGCCAGCGCTTCCTTGCCACCAGCGGCCTCCACCGACTTTTGCAGCTCTTGTCGCATGTCGCGCTCGTTGAGCAGCTGCCGGCGATATAGCTCCCGCGCACGGCCGATCTTGCCCAGCATGGCCAGCTCGCCGTTCATGGTCGCCAGCAAGGCCTCCGGGCTGGTCATGGCCCGATCAACCTCTGCCGCTACCTTGGCGTATTCCATTGCGCTTTGGGCCATCAGCACGTTGGCATCACCCTGGGCGATGTTGCCCTTGGCCAGGGCGGCGTTGTACTCACCCATGTTCTGCAGGTGCCTGGCCATCGCCTCGTCGAGCGGGCCTTTCATTGCCGCTGCCGCCAGCTCCGCCTGCTGCGTGTATCTGGCCAGGGCCTCGCTAACTACCTTCTGTTCCTTGGCCGAAGCCTTGTCGGATGCGCGTGCGGTCTGCGTCGCCTTCTGGGCGGCTTCAGTCTGTCGGATCAGGCTCAGACCCTGAGCGATCTGCTTGTTGTAGGCAGCCCGCTGCTCGGTGGTGAGTTTGTCCACACCACCAGCCGCATTGATCTTCTGCCCAACATCGACCATGAACGCCGCTTCGGCGCCCTGCTTCAGGCGGACGAGGTTCACCAGCTGACTGTCAACACTAGCCTGCAGCGACTTCAGGTGCTGGTTAATTCCTTCGGACGCCGCGTGAGATGCGACAGCCTGCCGATTGAGCGCGGCAGTAGTTGCGTCGGTCTGGCGCTCAGCCGCGCCGCTCACTCCGGTAAGCGCACTGAGTACAGCGCGCTGGCGCTCGAACTCGAGGCTACTGGTCGCTGCGGCTGCGGTTTGTTGCGTCAGAGATTTCGCGACAGTCTGCGCTGCAGGAGAGCCGTCGATCATCGTGCGCCAGGCCGCTTCAAGCCCCGCAGAGAATTCATCGGCGGAGAGCTTTCCGCCGTGGAGACTCTCCTTTAGCCGGGTGGTTTCCTTGATGAATGCATCGGCATGAGCCACGTCCGAGTACGCCGCCGCAGAAGAGATCATTTCCTGAATGGACTTTGTGACCTCCCTATACGACTCGCTAATTCGAGCATCGAGCTTCAGCAGCTCGCCGGCACGCTCCTGCTTATTCAGCTCCGTGTACTTGGTGATCGTGTCGTCCAGCGTCCCGTTGAAGTCGATCAACGCGCTGTCCGCCTCCTTGGTGCTGTCGCGAATCATCCACCAGCCAGCCGCTGCGGTGGCGATCGCAGCAGCGATCCCGACAGGACCGCCGAGCGCGGCGTAGGCGGACTGAAGCCCCTGCGCTGCTACGCGCGCAGCCGTCTGCGCAGCGGTCAATCGCACCGTCGGCGGGAGCATTCCCATCATGCCTATGGATGCTCGATTTGCCACCACGGAGTTGGCGGCCCACAGCGCGTTGAGTGCCGAAATCCCGGCCATCAGCTTGCCACCTGCATAGAAGACGGCAAGGCCGGTTCCAAGCGGAACCGCCGCTGCCGCGACCACCCCCAGGTTGTCAGCGAACGAATTTACTGCGGTCGTTGCCGCAGCAATTCCTCCGCTTTGAGCCTGGCTTCCCAGTAGGTCATCAAAGGAGTTCTTCAGCCCCGTCAGGGCGCCGCCAAGCGTGTCACGGGCTGCAGCCGCGGCGCCAGCGTAAGAGCCCTCCATGACGCCCATGACCATAGCCTGGGCTTCCGCGAGACGGCCCGTTTCAACCAGCGAAGCCAGCATGTCTTTCTGCTGTTCGGTGAAGAGGAAGCCCTGTTTGGTAAGTGCGGAAATTCCTTCAGTCGGATACTCAAGCGCCTTGCCAATGGTTTCGGCCGACTGAGTGATGTTCTCGCCAAGTCGCACCGACTGGTCAATTGCGAGCTGAAGAGCCCGTGGGAAGTTCTCTCCTACGATGCCCGTGTACGACAACAGGCGCGTCTGCGCATTGACGATCTCACCGGACGAGTGAGTGGTCGCCTTGGCCATCTTGTCAGCCATATCGACCAGCTGCCGGCTGTTGAAGCCGGCGGTCTGCCCCGTGGACTTCAGGATCGCATTCAACTGGGCAAGTTCATTCTGCGCGTTCACGGTCTCCGTAATGAACCGCCCCAACAGGGCCCCGCCTCCAATCGCGCCAAAGCCCTTTGCCAGCGAAGACATGCTCAGGTCGATGCTGGTAACCGACACCTTTGCATCGCGGGCGGCCTGCGCGAAGCTGTCGGACATCTCGCGCTGCATCTGCCGCATTGCCCTTGCGGCGCGATCAGAAGCCCGAGCAGACTTTCCAAGGTCGCGTTCGAAGCTCCCGGTTTCTGCGAGCAGATCGACGGTCAGAGTGTAGAGGGCCATGTTTCACCAATAGAAAAGGCCCGCTCGTGGCGGGCCTGTACTTAGTCGTTGCGCCACCGAGGCGCGTTTCAACAGCTACGGCCTATTTGGGCCGTGAACGCTTAACGAGCTGGCCGTCGATGACCAGCTCTTTGAGGAACACTCCATCCTTAGACATCGTGCAGCGCGCGGCTGTGTCTACGTTTGCTCCGAATCCGTTCATGAGCGTCAGTCCTTCCCCAGCAACCCAGGTCACGACGATGCTATCGCTGAAGGTCTGGACCCCGGATGGCCCAGGAACACGCGCAGATGAAGGGTTCTTCGCGGACTCTTTGATCCACTGCCTACATCTGTCGCTGGCCGAAGCCTCTACCCGTTCCTCTGGTGATTTTCGTCCGCCAATCTGCATCCAAGCGAACGCCCCGACCACTACAACGAAGGCAATTCCAGCAGCTATCCAATCCTTGGACGTATAAACCCTACTCATCGGTCATTAACCCCTCAGCCATGAAGGGTAAAAATTGTCGCACCGTGCGGTAACGTCGACAAACTATGCTGGAATTTCCTCGAACTCCATGTACCCGCTGAAATACTGCCGGCTGAGGTTCTCCGCCGTCGGAAGCTGGACGGCGTAACCATAAATTGCAGCGCGCGCGGCCAGTCCCGGATCGAAGGCCTTGGAGCGGATGTCCCGGAATTGCGGGATAACACAAGCTCGCCGGCGGCGGGCCATCGCCATCGCGAGCGTCTCCCAGTCGGTGCCACCCAACCCGCCTCGGCGCACCACCTCCGTGGGCCGTCCTGAGAAGGTCGCAGTCAGCCGCCGGTAGACAGCACCGGGTACGGTGTTGACCTGCCCGCCCTTGGTCCGCGTGTGGACACTGGCGTCGATCGGTCCAACCGCCCACCCATCCTTGATGCCGATGTCGACCGCACGGAAGATCGCAATCTCCCCCACTTCGACGTTCGTCACCAGGGTGTCGATCACCACCGCGACGCTGCTCACCGTGGCTGCGGCGGTCGGGAACAGCCAGGCGCATACGGTGCCGTCGGGCAGGCGCACGGTCGTTGCGGTGGCCCCCGCGGCGCTGACCAACACCCCCTCCGGCACGTTGAGGCCGAGCAACGCCACTATCCCCGGGACCAGCCCCTCGGCGAGCGTCACGTTGATGGACAGGCTGCCTGTCCGGTGAATGCGGCTGCGGCGCCCCGGCTTTCCGTCGAACATTGCAGCGCCGGCGTCGGTGGTCAGCCAGGTGCCGCCCACCAGCGCCACAGACTGCACCGCAGGCATTCCATATCCGATCAGCACCGCATCACCCCCACAACGTCAGCACCACGTCACCCGTGGCAGGGTTGCGCTCCACGCGCCGCACCAGTACCTGCTTGCCTGCCTCCAACCCATACCGGCTGTAGGCGATGCGTCCCACCTGCCCCGGGTGCGGCGCCAGCTCCTGGTCGCCCTGCACGCTGACCCGGTAGAAGAACCGCTGCACCCGGTACATGGCCACTACCCGGTCGATCTCTGCCTGCGCGTCCGCGCCATTCCAGAAGAGCGAGAGCACCGGGTCGGCGCCGTCGGCGCGGCGGTAGTGGGGATGCATGGCCCCGGCCCCGTACACCTGGGCGCGGAACAGTCCCATCAGCTCGTCGCGGCGCCACTGGGGCACGTCCACCATGTCCGTGACCAGGTCGGAAGCGCCCAACGCTTGGGCGTTCGGCCGGTAGGCCATGCGGCGCGTGAGGTTCGGGGCTTCGTCAGGAACGGCGAGCAGATCTTCGGCCAGGTCGCCGCCGGCGAGGTCGAAAGCCAGTTCCCCCGCCCATTCCTCTGGCGCCGCCACCTGGACGAATCGAAGTGCACCGTCAGCGTCCTGGTAGCAGCCCACTCCGTAGCTGGGCAGGATCGCGTTCATGGCGTCCCGGCCAGTGATGGCCGTGCCGGCGTAGTAGCCCACACCGGCATAGCCAGTGGCGGCATCGATCGCCGCGCAGTCTGTGCCCGACCATGCTGCCTTGCCCAGGCGCCCCATGATGTCGGCCATCGCCTGCTGCAGCGTCGCCGGCGCCGGCCCCGGACCAACGCTGGAAGCGTCTGTCACCACAGGCATGACCGGTGGCGATCGCATGAGCAGCTGCTGCCCATCCGGGGATAGGGAGAAGGTGCCCGCCTCCATCGCGTCGCCGCGGTCAAGGACGGTATCCGTGTAGATCCGCGAATCGGCAACGAACATCGCCGTCGCATCCGAATTTGCCCCCATCGCCGGCACGCTGGCCACAGCGCCGATCAGCACCGGCTGCGGCTTCCACGCCAGGCCGGGGATGTTCGGCAGGAACACACTGCGGTTGATCACCTCGTCGAGGTCATCGTGCGCGTCCCGGAAGTAGATTCGCTTGGTGCCGTCGTCGTTGATCTCGATCCGGTCGAGCGAGAAGCGGTACGCCGCGTGCGTGTCGGCGAGCATCCCATCCGCCGGACCGACCCTCACTTGCGCCGGCGCGCCAGAAGCGCCACTGAGCGCCAGATCGTCCAGGACGCCATCAGCGTCCAGCGCCTGGCATTCCGCCGCGCTGGTCTGGCTCACCGGTTCACCACCCCACGGCCAGAAGTTGATTTCGCTGATGAGGGTGATGCCGTCGGCCAGCACCCCCTCGAACCGGGCGTTGGCCGGGGAATCACCCGGGGCGGTCAGCCAGTCGGCATCGGCGAGGCGCGCCACCGCTGGGGATGCGGCGGGCAAGCGCCAGCCGACCTGAGCGGCGGGACTACTGGCCCCCCACTGCCCTGCATTGACCGCCATGCACAGACCACCGGCTTCGGTAGCCGCGAGCGAGGCGGAGAAGTGCAGCGGGCCGGTAAGCCCGATGTCCCTCTGGTGGACCAGCACGCCGTTGCGGTAAAGCTTGAGCCGGGTTGGCGCGCCGACCTCCACCAGCACCCCCGCGATTTCACCTTTGACAAGGACGGGCAAGCCGGCAGCGACCGGCCCACCGTCGAAAAGCACGGTCCCTGCGCCAAGGTTCCAACCAATGCCAGCGGCATCACCGCCGGGGAAGGTGGTCAGCGAAGCGCCGGCCGTCGCGACGCCGACGACGGCGGCCATCGGATCATCGCCCCACACCGCGAACTCGGCACCGAAGGTGCCGTGATCCAGTGCAACGTCAGAGCGGGCCATGTGGTGGATCTCCGCCGCTGCGGTTGTAGACAGCGTGAGGCCGCCGTCGCGGGCGGCCAGCAACGGGCCAATGGGCAGCGCGGCGAAGCGCCCGAAGGTGTCAGCCATCATTTCCTCAGAGTGAGTCGAACCAATCCTCGGCCTCGTCGTCGTCGGACTTCGGCACAAGAACGTCTAGGAAGGCCTGCATGCTGCGCTTTGTGCCAGCCTGGCTGTGCGCTGCTGCGGTGAAGGCGGCGAAGGCCGCAGGCTTGATGTGCAGACCAACAGGGTCGATGGGGTTCCGCTTATGAAACTCCCACCAGCTCAGGTACTCGCGGCGCGACATGGTCGACCGCAGCTCGGCCACCGTGCGATGCAGGTGGCCGGCCAGTACGTGCCAGAACCAGTCTTCGCCGCGCTGCCTTAGGCGTTTCCCGTCTCGGCCTGGGCGTCGGCGGCCTTGTCGCCGAAGCCGGAGTGCTTCATGGCGACCTGCTGCAGTTCCGCGGCAACCAACGGCTTCAGCTGTGCGGCCTGCGCGGCGGTCATCACCGGCTTGCCGTTTTCGTCGCAGATGGTGGCCGCGATCAGCTTCGCGCGATCACCGTCCTGGTAGAGCCGACGGAACTCCGCGTCCGGCAGCTCGCGCACGTGGAACTGCGCCTTGTCGCCGCTGGGCAGCGTGATGGTATCCGCGCGCACGTCTTTGGACGCGAACATGCCGAGGCTGGTGAAGGTCTGCAGCACGGTCGGCGGGGCAGCGAGCGCGTCGGTCGCCGGGGTGTCGTTGGTCTTGCTCATGGGCCGTTTCCTGAAATGGTGGTCGGGCGCGCAGGCCGCGCACGGCTAACACGCGGGGTTCCCGCGCGCCCGGCCAGAGAGAAGGCCCGCCGAAGCGGGCCGCAAAAGAGAGCGCCGTTGCGTCTGTTAGGGCGCCGGACGGTGGGTGGTGACCGCGCCGGAGCCACGAATGGTGATGGTTGCCTTCCAGATGTCGTTGTCGGCCACCTGGACGGCGAAGTTCTGCACGAAGCCCTTGAACTGCTTGGAGACCACGTCGTCCGGCGGCGTGATGACACCGGCAACGGCCTCCGGCTTGTCCGCGCCTTCGGTTTCCGACTTCGGAGCGGTGACCAGGAAATCCACCACCTCGCCACTCTTGTGCAGCGCCTCGATCTTCTCGTGGTCGACGGCGTCGTAGTTGATTTCGATGGTGGTGCTGCCGGTGGCCTTCCGGCCGGCCACGAACTGATCCCAGTCATCATCGAAATCGGAGACGTCGATCTCCGATGCCTGGCCATCGGGGAAGCCGACCGAGCGCAGACGGGTCACCTTCGTGACCTCGGTGGGCGCGGTGGCAATGAACAGCTGGGTGTGCTTCGACTTCAAAACGCCCATTGCGTTTTACCTCTTGGATAGAGCCCGGTCGCCGGGCGGAAAAAAACCGGCTTGCGCCGGTGGTGGGTTGAGCATTTCGAGCAGCTACCGGATGTCCAGCAGCCGCACGTCGAAGGAGATGCCGAAGGTGTCGGTGCCATCGGGGTCCGGGCTCGGGTTGTAGGATTCGATGCTGCCGCGGCACTCAACCTCGTCGCGGATCGCGATAGCTGCGGCGTTCGCCTGCATGGTGTCCTGGCCCCAGACCGTAATCCGGACCCGCCAACCGTCGGCCGGTGGTGTGTCGGACTGAGGAACTGGGGAGCCTGCCACGACCTCCCAGGTTGCGTAGGGCAAAGCCGCGCCCTGAGGTGCCACACTGGGCCAGACGCGGATTGGATCGCCCAGCAGCGCACGCACAGGCGCACTACCCTGCAAAACCGGTTGGATCAGAGGAATCATCACAGTACCCAGCCTTTCCGCTTCAGCGCGCGAGTGATCGCGATCCACGTTTCATTGATGATCGCCTGGGCGGCCTCAGGTCCTCGAGCCTCAGCGGACGGTGTGAGGAACGGCTTGGCCGCCATCTTCTTCGTGCCGAACTCCAGGTGGCGCCAGTAGTGCGCCCAGCCCGTCGTTTCGTAGACCTTGCCAACACGCCGCATGCGCTGGTTGCGCTTCGTGTTTGAGTACTTTGCCTTACGGCCGACCCGTACTCCGACCGTGAAGTACTCCCCATCCGTGCCCACCCCTGCCCGACGGCGGTTCTTGGCGTTGGCCCTGCGAACAACAATCTCACCGGCAAGGAAGCCCGACCGCTTCGCAACGCGATTTCGAGCCTCATCACGGATGATGTTCCCTGCCTTGCGCATACCAGTGCGCAGGGGCTTCCCACGGACGTCGTCCGGCAACCCGCGCAGGGTATCCAGCAGCCCCTTCAAGCCATGCAGCACCAGGTCTTCAGCCATCAGCGACCCCTGCATCCACCATCAGCGTCAGCCACTGCCGCGCGGTCGGGTCCGGGAGCACTGCGCGGATGGCATACGCCTGTCCATCGAACAGAACGCGCATCGAGGACAGAACGCCAGGGATGTATGGGATCTCCATGCGGGCAGTGACCTCGCCATGCTCGGCGCTTGCCGCCGTGAACTCGCGCCCCGATAGCGGAACCACCTCCGCTGGCAGATCCTTCTGCCAGTCCTTCCACACTCTGGTGTCGCCGCCCAGGGGAAGGCGGACTGCCTCGTGGTTCTGCAACGTGATGCGATGCCTGTATTTCCCGGCGCGCCTCACGGCAACACCCGGCGATACGGGAACATGAGGCGGTCCACAGTCGGGTTCTCCACGGGGATCGTGCCGGTGATGCTGGCCTCGCGGTTCGCGTAGAGGTCGCCAAGCAGCAGCAGCACCGCAGCCCGCAGCGGGCCCGGTAGCGGCCCCGGCGTAGTGGTGAACGTCACCGGGTATGCGCCAGCCTCGCTGACCAGCACGGCTGGCTCAATGGGCAAGGGTGTGCGCCCATCGCCGACCGGCGTCCATTCGTAGGTCGCGGCGGCCAGCGCGTAGCCCGTAGTCCGCTCCACTGACTCCCGCGCCGCGTTGATGAAGGCGCCTATCAGTGCGTCGTCAGCATCATGGATCACAACCAGGTGCGCCTTGGCTTCGGTCAGCGACACAGGTTCCTCAGCCGCTGGAATCAACGTGCGCAGCATGGGCTACTCCTGCGGGCCGGCGGCCTTGATTGCATTGGGATGGGGGTCGATCAGCCCGCCAAGGCGCAGCGCCTCGACGTGGGCCGCATCGACCTCGATCACTTGACCGACCTTGCCCAGGTGGTTGTCGCTCAGCACCAGCACCTCGACGGTTTCACCGGTGCCAGCCAGCGTGTCGACCGGAGTCGGCGAGGTGTCCGGATCGACTTGACCATCCCCGCCGTCAGCGGCGGCACTGGAAGGCGAAGCGCTCGCGGCCGCGTCATCGTCGGCCGCAGCCCCTTGGGTCGCCGGTTCGCTGACCTCCGCGCCCGCTGCCGTCAAGGGCGCGCCGGTGTCATCCTCGGAAGCACCGGCTTCGGCCCCCCCCACCAACGGGGCGGAGGTATGGGTGTTCTTGGGTTTAGCCATGTCGTTCTCCAAGGGGCGCCCGAGATGGGCGCCCCTCATTGGTGGGCCAGGGCGATTACGCCGCAGCGCCGTGCTGGAAGGTCTTCACCGCACCGCCCACGTCGATCAGGTTGCCGCCCGAGCGCATCCAGGCCATGAAGCCCACCTGCGCCTTCTTGATGTAGGCCGAATCGTTGAAGCGGAACAGCGTCAGCGCCATCACGTCGCGGATCTTGTAGTAACTGAAATCGCCGAACGCGATCGACTTGGCCCCCGGAGCCGGCGCGGGCACGTGCTGATTGATGTTGATATCACGGTTCAGCAGGCGATCCGGCGCGCCGCCGGGGTTGCCCTGCTCGTAGCCCGGAACGAAGATCGGGCGGCCCTGGTCGTCCTTGACCTTGCGCACCAGCTTGAGCATGTCGTCGTGGAGCATCCACTTCGCCAGCTGGCGGTACGCCGGATCGATGCTGTGCTCCAAGTCGACCAGGTCATCGTAGGTGATGCCCGGCAGGGCCGACACGGCACCGATCTTGCCAACCGAGGCGGCAGTGATCAGGCCCATCGGCTGACCGTTGCCCGTACCCAGGGTGTAATGGCGGTTGGTGATGCGGCCCAGACGGGTCTGCAGGCGACGCTCAATGAAGCCGGCGATATCGGCCGTGCTGTCCTGCAGCAGCTCCCACGGCACGGTGACCACCTTGGAGCTGAACTTGTAGACCTGCAGCCCCTTGGTGCCGAACGACACGTCCTGATCCGTGGCCGACTGATTCTCGGCCACGATCTCGCCCTCCTCCGAGGTGCCGTCGCTGGTCGGGTACTGCATCGGCTCGCCACCGGCGGTGCTGAACACGTCAGCCACCTGACGCATGCCGCCGAAAGCCTTGAGGGCTTCCAGGATTTGCGCGGCCAAACTGGTGGGCACCGTATAGCCCCCCTGCTCGGGATTGACGGCCGGGTTGCCCGACATGGCTGCATTGACCTGCTTCCAGTCCTCGGCGCTCAGGGCGTTGTCGCCGCCACGTGCCCAGCGGTCGAACAGACGCATCTCGTTGGTCGGCTCCTGGCCACCGCGGTTTCCGGCGGCGTGCTCGCGCACGCCCTGATCGCGCAGCGCTTCGTCGGCCGTAATGTCCATCACCTTCTGATGGCGCTCGATCGCCGCGTCGATGCGCTCGATCTCGGCCACGTTCTCGTCGTACTTGGCCTGGTTCTCCGGCGTCCACTTGTTGCCGTCGCCGGTGCTGGTGTCCAGCAGGTTGCGGGTGTCCATTGCCAGCGCGGTGCGGCGCTCCCGCTCGGCCTGAATGTTGAAGGGCATGGGCTATTTCCTTTTGTCAAAAAAAACCGCCTTTCGGCGGTCGGGATGAACTGCGGGCGGGAGTCGCTTACGCAGCGGAGCGTTCCAGCAGCGCCAGACGGCGTGACAGGTTGGCCTTGTGGGCGACGGCGGCGCCGTCGTCGGGTACGGGGGTACGGTTGGCCAACGCAGCCGGGGCATTCTCGTAAGCGGACAGATCCCAGGTGTTGGATGCCTTCCTCTTGCCGACGACCTCTACCACGCGGTCGACGAAACCGTGTTCCTTGGCTTCGTCGGCCGTGAACCAGGTCTCTTCGTCCATCCACTGGACGATCTGCGTCTCATCCTTGCCAGTGCGGCGGGTGTAATCGCCGGCCAGCCCGGTATCGATCTTCGCCAGCAGCTCACCGGCCTTGGTCATATCGGCCTTGTTGCCGATAGCAACCGTCCAGGCGTTGTGGATCATGAAGCCGGCGCCCTGGCTGATTTCCACCTCGTCGCAGGCCATGCAGATGCCGGTGGCAGCCGAGGCCGCCAGTCCATCCACGTGGGCAATCACGGTCGCCTTATGTTGCGCGATGGCCGTCATCATCGATCGGGCCGCAAACACGTCACCGCCCGGCGAGTCGATGCGCAGATGGATCACGTCCGCGTCGATGCCGGCCATTGCTTGGGCAAACATCGTCTCGTCAATATCGCCCCACCACCCGCCGATGACGCCGTGCAGGTAGATCGTGGCCTCCTTGCCCTCGGTCTCCGCCCGGATGGGCTTGGACTGGCCGGCGTTGTTCTTGGCCAGCTGCAGCAGCTTAGGAATCGGCATCTTCAGGGTTCCTTTCAGGGTCATCGCCACCAGGCTTCGCCGGCGGCGGCTGGCTGTTCGGCTGGTAGAGCTTGTCGCCACCCTCGATGGGAGGCAGGTTCTTGAGGCGGCGGACTTCGTTGACGACCATCCAGCCTTGCGTGCCAGGGCCACCCAGCGCCTTGCTGAAGTACTCCCCCTGCGTCTTCGAGTCGCCGGCCATAAACATGTCCACGTTGTGCTCAACGAAGTAGCGCGGCGTTCGGAACAGCTTGCGGTTCAACTCATCCTTGATGCGCTTCAGGTGCGGCCCCAGCGTGAACTTCACGAAGCCGGTGCCCATACTTTCGATGCCACTGCCCCAGCTGGTCGCCTTGGTGGTTTCACCGATCATGTGTGGGGGCACACCGAATGCACGGGCCACGTCGATCACCTGCCACTGCCGGGACTCCAGCAGCTGCTGGTCGACCGCTGACATGGTCAGCTCGTGTACCTCCAGCCCCTCGGTGAGGACCAGCGGAATGCGGCGATTGCCCTGCACGCCGCCATACTTCTTGACCCAGGCGTCGCGGAAATCGTCCTGCTGTGCCGTGGTCATCTTGTTCGGCGTGCGGATAGCCACTTCCGGCTTGCCACCCTCGCTGAAGAACTTGCCGGCGTGCTCATCGCCCTGGATAGCGATACCGATGCCATTCCGCGCCCCCCATTGGATTACCGACATGCCGTGCACGCCATTGAAACCAAACCCGGGGAAATGAAGCACGTCGTCCTGGTCCACGGTGAAGTACCCGTCCGCGTCGTGGAACGTGTACTGCAGGCGCGTCGGTTCCCGTGGGCTGGTCTTCTCCTGCTTGAGGATCATCACCCTGTCACGGGGCCAGGGAATCAGTCCGGTCGCCACGCCGGCGCGGTTGCGCGTCATATACACCACGCCATCGCCGCGCAGCAGCATCTGGCCTACGATGAACTCCCAGCCAGCTGCACTCGACCAACCGGAGGAAAACTGCTCGTTCAGCAGCCACCAGTAATCGTGCTCAGCCCGCGTGCGGTGCCCGTCCACCCGCTCAAAAACAGGAAGCGGCAGCTGCGCGATCGCGCCGGCCAGCAGAGAGACGGAAGCGAACACCGCCGAGACCCGCATCGCTGATTCCGGGCTGACGACAGCACCGGAGGCCGTCGTCGGATTCCCGAACACCTCGAACATGCCCATGCCGGAGGATTGGATCACCTCGCCGTCGACCAGGTTGCTGATCGTCGGCTCGATACGGTCGCGGGCATCGGCCCGCCGGTTCTTCTCGAATAGTCCGAACATTATTCGATCACCACGAAGCCTTGTTGGGTTGTGCCAGTGTCCCGCGCCTGCATGGCGCGGCCCATAGCCATAATTAGCGCCACCGCGCCATCGATCTTGTTTTCCATCTTTTCCTTGCGTGGATAGACGTGCTCCTTGGCGTCCACCCTCGCCACGACATTGCCCATCATCCAGGTCATCGCCGCGTTACCGTCGTGCCACAGGCGGCGCGACAGGATCAGCGCTTCCACTTCCTTCATCGGCTCTGACAGGTTGCGCACGGACTGCGCCATCTCGACAACCGGCAGACTCTCCTGCTCTAGGCGGGTCATCAGGTAAGCGGCCTGGGCTGGGTCGAAGGCAATGTCCTGCACATCAATGCCCTGTGCCGCAATCTCCTTCAGCTCTTCCTCAATGAAGGCGTAGTCGGTCATGTTTCCCGGCGTGGCCACGATCAGCTCATCCAGCAGGAACTGCTGGTACTTCTCGTTTTCTTCCACCGCAGACTCGGGGACGTAGAAGCGCGGAATGGCGTAGAAGCTGTCGCCCTTCTCGAACAGCAGCACCACCGCAGCTACGTCCAGCTTCGAGGCCAGATCGACACCGACCCAGCAGGGGCATCCAGCAAAGTCCGAGATCTCAAACCGACGTTTCTGCCGCTGCCAGGCGAGCATGTTCATCCATGCCAACTTGGCACCCACCCAGTCGTTCAGGTGCTTGGTGCGGTACGCACTTTGCTTGCTGGCAGAGCGCTTTGCCTTAGCCAGCATGTCCACCAGGAACTGCTCAAATACCGAGACCCCGAAGTTCGGGTTGGCCTTTCGCAGCACTTCGGGATCGTCCCAGCGATCTCCCTCATCGAGGCAGTAGATAGCAGCGAACACTGTCTCGTCGGTCACCTCGCTGCGCAGGATGCGGATTGCATCGCTCCGCATCTCGAAGCACGGGCCGGAAAGGTTGGTCCCCGCCGTCGTGATGATCGACAGCAGGGGCTGCTCGCGCGCGCCCATACCGGTTTCCATCGCGTCGACCATGTGGTCGTCGTCGTGCTCGTGGTACTCGTCCACCAAGGCCGCGTGTGGGCTGGAGCCGTCGCCAGGCTTGCCGATCATTGTCTCGAACTTCGACATGTCCTCCATGACGAAGAGCGGGCCCGGGTTCTTCGGGTTGCCGGCCTGTTCGATGCCGAACCGAGAGCGCAACGCCGGCAGCTTCTGCACCATCTGCCAGGCCGGGCGAAATACTTCGTATGCCTGCTTTTCGCTGGTGGCGCCCGAGTACACCTCGGCGCCGGCCTCACCATCAGCGCAGAACAGGTACAGGCCGCGCGCAGCCAGGCGGAGCGATTTTCCGTTCTTGCGCGCAATCTCCTCGTAGGACCTGCGGAACCGCCTGTGACCGGTCTTCTTGTGGACCCAACCGAACAGGTTGCACTCGATGAAGCGTTGCCAGGGCTCCAACACCAGGAGCTTTTTCTGCGCCGCCCATTTGCCCTTGGTGTGCGGCATCTTCTCCATGAAGCGCACCGCACGGTCGGCCCTGTCGGCGTCGTACTTGTATGGCCAGTCAGCCCCCTTGCGCTTCAGGTCATCGAGGAACCGCTGGCACGCCAACCGGATGTACTCGCCGGCGATGATCTTCCCTGCCGTCACGCCCTTGGCGTAGGCCTTGGCTGATTCGGTCGGCGTCATGGATCAGAACTCGTCGAATGGGTTGCCCTCCGGGGTCTTCTCGGTCCCCAGCTTCTGGCGGTCGGCCGGGGTCAACCCCAGCCGCGCCAGACAGCCGATCAGGTGGGAGTACTTGGCCGCGACGAACTCGCCGCGGTTGGCACGGAACTCGGAAAGCAGCGAGGACGCAACTTCCATGATGAAGCGGTCGGCGCTGGTGAGTACCCCCGGGAGGGCGCACTTCTCCAGCTCCTTCCACACCTCCGCGATCTGCGCCGGAAGATGGGAGGGCACCTTGCCCAATGACTTGCCCGTCGTGGGCGTTTCCTTCCTGTAGCGCTGGGGGTCTTTCTTGGGCGCGCCTTTCAGCTCGGCCAGCTCCCTCGGCTGTCGGTGGCGGGCCATCGGACCTCCAAATCCTGAAATTCAAATTCTGCGGATGCGCGAAAAAAGGGGGGCGCGCGTATCGGCCGAGGAGAGGCCTCAACTTTGCCCCTCCCCCCCTTTTCGTTCAGCTTTCTGTGGATAACTAGCAACTCATTCAGCTTCGCTGGTTTGGTCGCCATTCCTTCCGAACCCGCCGTTCTCTCGCGCCGTCTTCGCGCTATGGCACGGTCGGCACAGCGGCTGCAGGTTGCCGTCAGCGTGGTTGCCGTCGTCCCCGTCGATATGGTCGACCTCAGTCGCTGCGCGCGCCCTCCCCTGCGCAGCACAGCATCTGCACAGCGGCTCACGGGCCAGTACCACCCCACGTATTCGGCGCCACAGCGACGAGTTGGTGGGCAGCGCACGGCGTGCTTGCCTCCTGTGGACCTGGGCGCTGGTCTCCTTGTAGGGGCGCCAGCCGGCCGCTCGGTGCTGCGGTGGCCGGGTGGGCATCAGTAAGGGATCCCGTCCAGGTCGTTACGTGCAGGCTCGGCACCTTCATCCTGCAATGGTGCGCCGGCCTCCTCGCCGAGCAGCTGCGCCACCGACTGCACGAGCAAGCCCACATGCAACGCCAGCTCGGCGATCTGCTTGCCTTGCTGCTCAATAATCCCGACCAGGCGGTCGATGCGGCCGTCGGTGCTGCCCTCAATGAGCGCCGCCAGGGCAGCGTCAGCACCAGCGCGAGCCACCTGCTCAGCGGACAGTGCAGCCGCCAACTCTTCAATCCGTGGAGCGTCCATCACTCACCTTCGTCGTTTGCAGTACCAGGCCGCGGCGTATCCACGTCTCGACCCGGTCCCAGTTCGGCCCAACGCCCGTTGCCCGGGCGCACCACACCACCGCGGCGAGGTAGCAACGCAGCCACCACCGCATGCGGATGGATGCCATCACGGTGATGCGCATCAGAACTCCTCCACGTCCCAGCCGCCACCGTCGCGCTTGCGCCGGACCTTCACCGCAATGAAGCGGAAGGGGTACATTGCGGCGGCAATTTTGATCTTCGCCCTGGCATCGTCTTGCCAGTGACCCTTCACCTCGTGGCACTCCATGACTCCATCGGCAGCCATGACCGCGAAGTCCGGCGTGTAGAACGTGTTGTCGGCCAGCCGAAGCTTCATGCCCTCGAACCGGTGCCACTGAACCTCGCCCGCCGCCTGGAGCGCGCGCAGCCGCTCGGCATAGGCGGCCTCGGTCTTGTTCATCTCGCCGGTCTTCAGCCGGCCCAGGGCGAGCACTCGGCGGTTCATTTCGTCACCGGTTGACGGTCAGCCTCGATCACTTCTTGGCTGGCGAGGACGTGGTCGTCGGCGTCCCGGCCGACTTGAACAGCAGCTCCCGCAACCTCTGCTCGTAGTTCGGCGTGCGCATCACGTTCGACGGCGCCGGCGACGGCTTGGGACAGGAGGCTGGTACTACAGGTGGCGAGGTCGTCGCGCAGCTGGAGACGGCCAGCGCGCAGGTCAGCCACAACAGTGGCAGGGACGGTCGCGGCCGCAGTGCGGTCTTCTTCATGCTTCGCTCCGATGGTGGCCAGGTCTTGGGCCTGCTGGTGTTCGGCGGCACGGACCTGGTTCACTTGGTCCGTCACTGCCTCGGCGCCAGCAGCGCGCTGTTCGGCTTCACTGCCTTCTGCCCGGTCGGCACGCCAGGCCCAGCCAAGGCCGAACATGACGGCGGACCAGACGACGAAAGCCGCAACTGCGATACCGGTTCGGTTCATCAGGCAGGCTCCGGAGGGATTACAGCGCCGACCTGGCGCATGGCGCTCTCCAGCGTCAGCACGCGCAGGCGCAGCTTGTGGGCTTCTTCCTGCGCAGCCCGGCGCAGCGACATCTCTTCGGCCAACTGCACCGTGATGGCGGCTTGCGAGTCCTCCAGCGACTTAACCCGCTGGACCAAGCCGTTGAGCAGGTCCACGTTTGCATCAGTTTCGGTTCGCTCTTTTCGGCGAGACAGGACCGAACCCCACGTCTCGCGCACCAGCCACAACGCGACCGCGCTGCCAGCAAGCCACCAGGGCGCAGTGTCCTCGCCCATCATCCGATCGCCTTCATGGCAGCGGCGTAGTGCTTCGGCCAACGGTCAATGTGCGGCTTACCCGGCCTCCAGGCGTCCAGGTACTGCGCCCAGGCCACGGACACGTTGCCAATGGCCGGTAGGCGCTTCGGCAGGGTGAACAGCAGCAGGCGGGCGAAGCCTGCGGCCAGGATGTCGTCATATTCCAGCTGTGCATGCACCGCAGCGGGCGTCGCAGCGACGCCCCGGGCGTTGCACAGCGCGGCAGCAGCGGCGCGGGTCGAGGGGTGGTTCAGCACCCCGCGCACGCCACCCTGCTCGAACTGCCACAGGCCACGGGCCGGGCCTTTGACTTGACGGCGGTGGGCCAAGGCAGATTCCTGGCCAGCAATGGCCAGCAGTTCTACGCGCGCCTCGGGCGAGTCGTAGCGTTCGGCTCCCAGCAGGGCGAGCGCCGGCACGACCACGTGTACCAAGCACTGCGCGGGTGTCATCGGCAGCGGCAGCTGTGACATTAGTGGAACTCCGGCATAGGTGCCCGCCCCTGCGCCGGCTGGGCACGAGGGTTGATCCGGCTGGGACGCGGGCAAAGAAAAAGCCCCGGCTTGGCCGGGGCTTGCGATTGGATGGTGGCAAGATTGCCCCCTTTTGCGATGACCTAGGAAGTCATCGTTACGCGGCCTTCGACAGCGCCCTGCTAAGCCTACTTGCAGCGCGCGATTCAGACTCTCGGAAGTGGTACAGCATCCATTCGTAGACCGGTCGCCAGAAGCGGCTGTACGCCGAACAGTCGGCGCCGATTGCATTTGCCCGCTTGCGGCCACTGAGCGGCTCAAAGCCACTTCCCCCGCAGTCTGCGCAGCGGACGACACCCGCAATGGCCGCATCCAGTACGACCTTCCTGCCACCGCAGCGCGCGCACTCTGAGGCCCCAGCCATTTCAGCAATCACCGCCCCGGCCAGTACGCCAAGCTGCTCCATCGTGTTGTTCGGCCATGTCACAGCTCGCGCTCCCTCCAGGGCTTCCTCCGTCCTGCGTAGCTGGCGACGCTGCGCGTCCGTGATCTGGGCGCCGCCCCAGCCCATGCTGGCCTTGGCAATACCATAGTCAGTGCGGGCATCGGCAAGTGTGTGCATCTGCCGGGTGAATTCAGGCGCCACTAGGGCGATGACCGCCTGGCGCAGCTGCTCACGTCGGCGCTGACCGCTCTCCGGCCACCACAGTGCCTCCAACAGCTCACGCCCCAGTCCATCTGGCACGAAGGCGAGCGCAGTAAGGATATCCTCGGTGGACGGACCACCCGTGTTTCCGTCAAAGCTCATGGCCTTTGGCCCCGTCCGGCTGGACAGCAGCTCACGAACGTTTTTCATGCCTTTCCCCTTGTTCGCTCTCGTCGATTGATTTCACGGCGCAGCGCGCGTGCTCGGCGCAGTGCCTGCTCTGCCTGCTGCCTCTGGGCCGGGGCATTCCAAGCCCTGGCCCAGCGCATCGCGGCTATGTCTTGCTGGATGCTGCTCAGCAGCTCCAGCGCCTTGTCGTCGTAGCAGGTCAGGTCCATCCAGCCAGCTTGCCGCCCTTCCGTCGCACCACTCGCGACCTACCCCCCGCGCAGGATCCGTCGGTAATCCGCAACCACGGCCGTGACCTCGACCCGCCTCTGGGGGTCCGTCTGCTCCCAACTCGCCGACAGCCGCTGCACCCGGCCACCGCGCGCCACGAACTCCGCAACGGTCTCCCCCAGGACGGACGGACCTGCTGCCTTCCGTGCCGGCTTGGGGATCAGCGCCGCGCGTGCGCCGAGCGCCGCAACCGGCTCGGACCGAAAGCGCTCCAGTCGTACCTTCCGCCGCGCCGCGCGGCGCCGACCTTTCTCCCTCCTCCGCTCGGCTTGCTGCGCCTCGTTGAGGCGGGGCTTCTCCATCGCCTTCCCGGTCAAACTGAAACGGGCTGTCCCGGCAACACCCACCCTCGCGACGTAATTACGCGCGACCAGGTAGCGCAGAATCGAGATGACGCGGTCACGGTTCTCCTTCGCAGGCATTCCGGCTGCCGCGAGCAGTTCGTAAAGCTCCGCGTAGCTGCATCCGTCCGCAGGTGCTTTTGCCAATGCCGCGCGCACCTGCTCGGCGTAGGTCGTTGTATCGCTCATGCTGCCTGCCTCTGTTCGTTGACGAACGTCTGCTGTGCGATCAGCTCGTCGTCGGTGCCATACGTCTCGTGGAAGGTCCGCGAGCCGTCCATCAGGCTCGGGCCGTAGGTCTCGCGCATCGTCGCGAAGCTGTTCCCGCCCAGCGGGTGCCGTCGGTGGTGCCAGGTGCACAGGGCGTACCCGAACGCGTGGCCGCGCCGCAGGTTCCCGCTCTTGGCGTGGTTGTAGTCGCAGCCATAGACCACCAGCGGCGGCGCCAGCAGCTCCTGGGCGACCAGCGACAGGCAGGCCATGCACGGTCCCACCTTGGACGCCTCGATACGGGCTGCCTCGGCTGCGGTCGGCGGCGGCGCCTTGGACCACATCAGCGCGCGGCCTGGTCGGCCAGCCGCCAGCCGTGCTGCCAGGCTTGCGCCTTCTCGCTCAGAGCACCCGCCCGGCGGTTGGCGCCGTCCTCGGTCTCGCACTCGATCCATACCAGGTGCGGGTTGTCGCTCAAGCGCCGACCGCTGAGCCGGGCCGAGTAACCGGCGTTGATCTCGGCGGCGAACCTGCTGCGGGTGCTGTAGGCGTTGAAGTCCATCAGGCCCTCGCCAGCTCGTGGTCACGCGGGACCGTGAACCCTGCAGCGCGCGCATGCCCACCACCGCCGTACAGCGCCGCCACCTCGCTCACGTCCACCGCGTCCGGCGTGGAGCGCAGGCTGAACACGCGGCCGGAGGCAGTGTCGTAGTAGCAGGCGGCGAACGGCCGGCCCTTGCCCATGAGGTGGCCGGCCTCGCTCACCAGCGCGCGCGGGATGCTCGCCGCCGGCACGCGGTAGTTCCCGATCACCAGCTCCCGCCGCGACAGCGCGACCTGCTCGGCCACGTCCTTTGCCCTGGCCCGCTCCAGCACCAGCCCCTGCTGGTACAGCGAGTAGGTCGTCTCGCCGGCCAGCGCGTCCCACGCCTGGAACGTGTACGAGTGACTGTGGACCGTCGCGCAGATCTCGCGTGTGTGCTGCAGGGCAAAGCGCCACAGGTCGCGGTCCTCGACGTGATCGAGGAACGCCGGCCGTGCCTTGGCAGGGTGGAAGAAGTCCCACGCAATGCCGGCGCCGCTGCGGCTCATGTCGAAGAGCGCGCACACGATGCCGCTGCCGACACTGGCGTTGGCCGAGTAGTAGTCCCACGCCGCCCGCGCATCCGGCAGGCTGTCGAGGCGAACAACCCGCGCCAGCCCGGCCTGACCGACGTAGCAGTTTCCCGACGTCAGGCTGGCTTCGGCCGACTTGTGGTGGTCCAACACCAGCACCGAACGGGCGGACAGGCCCAGCTGCATCAGGACGTCGAACGGGTAGCAGAAGTCCACCAGGATCACGTCCCGGCCGGCAACCTCTGGCGGCGCCTCCCCGTAAACGCCGGGGTGGAACTCGGCGTCCATCGCCTGGCGGACGGCCCATGCCGCGGTGAACCCGTCGGCGCAGTTTGCGTGGTAGATGACCAGCGGCTTCATCGTGGTGTTGCTCCTGTCTGTCTGGTGGTGCGGCGGCGACGGGCCGGCGCGGGTTGGCATTGGCGGGCCAGCGCTTCAAGCCGCAGCGCCTCGCCCAGGTAGTAGTCGTGGCGCTCCTGACGCTCGGCCGCACTGAACTGCACGTCGCGCAGCGCGGTCTCGGCAGCCACACGGTTGGCCTTGGCCAGTCGTGCCGGGTCGTGTTCGAAGATGTCCAGCTGGGTCCGCAACGCACGCATCAGGCAGCCCCTGCTGCACCGGCGCCGGCGTCCATCAGCCCGGACGCCCCCATCGCCTCGACCTCTGCCCCCGACAGGTGTAGCTCGCGGGCGATCTCTGCCAAGTGCTGCTGCACCTGCTCGCGGCTGGCCGGCACCTGCTCGCGGACCTCGTGCTCAAGCTCTGCAGCCGGTGCATCCGGCAGCGCCCCGCCGCGCATCACGTGTTCGCGGGCCTGGTCGTACGCTTCGCGCAGCAAGCGGTCGGCCATGTCCGAGCTCGCCATGCGGTAGCGGTGGCCGTCGAGGTACTGCCATACCAGCCGGGTGAAGCCGTCCTGCTTACCGGCGTCGGCCCGCACCGCAGCGAAGGCCGGCACGCCCAAGCAGCGGAGGCGAAACTCAGGCAGTGTCGGAGGCCAAGGGTCGGCGCAGGTGATACAGGCACTGATCCCCACAGCCAGCTGCTCACCGGTCAGGCCGGACAGCCCCTTTGCCCATGTCAGCGCGGCACCCTCATTCGGATTGTCGCCGTAGCTGCCGGTCCAGCGGCCGCCGTAGATCTCAGCCATTCGGACCCACAGCGTGCGCGTCACTGTCGAGGACAGGGCCGCGCGTGGCATCGGCGCGCTCGCCATCGATGGCATGGCGGAGGACACGCTCGGCAGGAGATTCGCGACGGATTGCATGGGTGCCTCCAGTGGAACGGTTGGTGGTGGTCAGCTCGCGTTCGAGCCAGGCGGCCTCGAAGCCCTGCCAGTTGCGGTTGCAGCACTTGCGGAGACAGTCATCGACGGTGAAGCCCAAGGCGCCGGCCAGGTGCAGCTCGGCGCCGAAGCTCTCCAGCACAGTCGGTGTGACCGGGGCGCGGCGCTTGCGGCGAAGCTGCAGCCAGTCGGCCAGCACTTGGGGGGACGGTTGGGCAGGCCAAGTCGAGAAGTCCAGATCTCCCGCGTGTTCAGCAGGCGCGCTTGCGCGCTTCTTCCTGCTCTTAGGTTCTGTTACTGGTTCTCTTCCTGGTTTATGTGCAACTGGTGCACCACCCTGGTGAACGTCGTTCACCACTGGAGGAATCTGCTGCACTACCCCGTGGTGAACGTCGTTCACCACCAGATATGGGTCATGGTCCGGCGCCTTCGGCTTCGCTTGGATGCCGAAATGGAAGTTGAGCAGGTACTGATTCGCCAGCTTCACGTTGCCGTTCGCTCGCGCGAGGATCGTGATGTAGCCGGCCTGTGCCAGCTTCTGGATCTGATCAATGACCGAACGGCGCGACAACCCACAGTCGTCAGCCAGCGTGTCGTGACTGGGGCGGCACTGCCCGGTGTCTTTGTTGTGGCGCTCGGCCAGCATGAGCAGAACCAGTTTCTGCGTGCTGGTGACGCGTTGTCTGGCCGCCCAGGCGAATGCTTCAAAACTCATCGTCAGATCACCAACGCCAAGTTCTCGCCGGGGGCCACCGGCCACCAGGTGCAGGCGCTGCGGCCGCTGACCTCGCACGCCTTCTTCGGGCCGCGCCACGCGCGTCCGCTCTCCAGCAACTCAGGGAGGCGGCGGGCCAGCATGTAGCGGTCGTGGCCCGTCGCGCGCGCCAGTTCCATGCTCGTCAGTCCGGGGCACTGTTGGACCGCCTTCGCGGCACGGTCCTGCTGGATGGCCTGCTGACCGCTGGCGATGAGGTGGAGGGCAGCCCCGTGGCTGGTGCCCACATCGGTAGCACGCGCCGGGTGGTTCATCGGGTCGCCCTCCCCTTCCCTGCAGCGCGCGCAACGTTGCGCTCCAGGCGGTGCGCCATCGTGCGCAGCGCGCGCGCCTCGCTGACCATGAGCGCGGCCTCGTCGCTGTCGATCCGGCGGTCTTCCATCGCATCCACGGCCGTGCCGGTGAGGCGCCCCACCCGCGTGGTGATCTCCAGCAGCTTGAGCTGCACCGCCCCGATCTCGTCGGCCCAACCGCCCTCAGGCGCTGGCGGCACCAGATCCACGGCCATGCCGAACTGCCCGGCCAGAGCCCGCATCCATTCCAGGGCGTAGTCGCCGCCACCAGCCTTCTGCTGCATCCACTCGGTCAGCAGCTCGGCAATCTCGATGGTCACCGACTCACCTTCCGTGCCGTTGAGCTTGGCGCGCAGCGTCTCGGGGTGCATGGACTTGCCGCGGCGGTCGGTCAGCCACTTGGCGGCCTCGATCACACCGCCCGGCGTCTTGCGGACGGCGTTGTAGAGGCAGTCGAGCCAGTTAATGGAGGAAGTACGGCAGGTCATGGGTCACCTTGGGAAGACGGGTGTTTCAAGGTTTCGGGCCGGGCCCGGGTGGCGCACCATTTGCGCTATGGACGAAATCAATTCAGGGACGAAGGCCAGGGACGGCCAGTTAGGCGGCGTGGACGTCGAGATCGATTCGGCCTGCGTCGGGGTCTTCGGGAGCAGCGACGGCCGGTGCCTGCTCCTGCACCCCGAGCAGCTTCATCACCTGCGGGAGGGCCGGAACGCCCTGCTCTTCCGGCCAGGCCGCCACCTGCTCAACCGGCAGCTGCAGCACCTTCGCGAGGTGAGCGTCGGTGGACAGGCCCAGCCGGGCGCGCAGCGCGCGCTTACTCATTCGACTGTCGACCTGGGTGTTGATCGCCGCGCGCGGACTCCGTGCGGCCGGGCCAAAGATCATTGGCTCCTTGGGGACCTGTTCCGGCCCAAGACGTTCGGTTTCGCGCTCGATCGATGCGGCGAGCTCGGGGCTGGGCCGCTTCCCCCGCCATCGGGTTGCGATCTGCCACAGATAATCAGGACTGGTTCCACACGCCTCGGCAAGCGCGACGCGGCGATTCATGTCGGAGATGTAGGTGAGTAGGTCCATGTCACCAACATTAGCCTATGGCTATTGTCGTTACAATAGCCACAAGCTCGTTGGCTTGAATAGCCATTCGCTATCCAATGAGGAGATGCGACCAATTGACGATATCCGCCACGAGAACCTCCTCGCCCTGATCGCGTCCAAGGGCGGTCAGCGGCACTTCGCCGACGCTGCTGGCATCAAGAATCCGGCCCAAGTCAGCCAGTGGGTAAACCGAAGCCGCAACGCGAGCACCGGCAAGCCGCGGGTCATGTCTGGCGGAACGGCGCGGGCCATCGAAACCGCCCTCTCGCTCCCGGCCGGTTGGATGGACACGCAGCATGATGGAGCCGATATGCCAGTCGCACGGGTCGCAGAGACTGAGACACCACCCGGCTATGTTCGCTTCGACTTGTTTGAAGGGGGTGCAGGGATGGGCGTAGGGATGGTCAACCAGGACTACCCTGAAGTAGTGAAGACCATCGAGGTCGCCGAATGGGAGGTCCGCCGGAAGCTAGGCTATCTGCCCCAAGCTGGTCGGATCCAGATCATCACCGGACGAGGGCCGTCAATGCGCCCAAAGCTCGAGGACGGCGACATTGTCTGGATCGATACCAGCTGCGACTACTTCGACGGCGACGACTACTACCTGATCAACATCGGCGGCGAGACGCAGATCAAGATGCTGCAGAAGCGCGGGGACGGCCTTTACGTGGTGAGCGTCAACACGGACTTCCCCCCGTATCGGCCGGATCCCGGCGATGTGAGCATCTTGGGCAAGGCTCTGATTCACGCGGGACTTAGGAAGTTCTAACCGACCTGAATCCCGGCCCAGTTAGACACTTGCAATTTGGACTGGTCGTCGCTACCCTTCGCGCAAGTCGGACTGGAAATATCCGGTCGGCGCTGGGCCCCACTCGTTGGGGCCCTTCGCTTTTAAGGGCTCACCTTAACCCCGAAGCCCCTTACAGCTCCGGTAGGCGAGCGCCTAATTCGTGCCCGAATCGCGCCGTATGCTCTGCTTTGCTGTTCAGGACGCAGTACATGCGCTCCAAGCGGTCGGGCCGCGAGGTCCGCGATCTGAAGGCCTGCCGAGTTGGCGGACTTGGGAACCATCAATAGATCGAACGGTAGCGCCCGGCGGCAAGCGTTGTTTCCACTTACGATCTGCTCAAACGCAACCTTCAACTGGGCATCTTCTTTCCTACCTCGGCATTCCACGATCACTGTCGTGCGGCGCGCCCCATGCCCCCTCTCATTCAGCTCAAGGAATGCGCGTTCGAGCACGAAGCTCATCGAAAGCTCATACGGATTGCGCGGAGCGGCGTAGCGTTGAATGTAGCGCTCCTTGTGGATGACGCTATAAATCAGCTGGAACTCGCCCTGGTGAAAGATCTCCGCAACCTCTTGATGGAACGCGTCCCGCTGCTCCGCAATTTGCAGGAAGGAGAACGGGCCGCTTGGCTTTCGGATCTCACGCTCATGAAGAATCACCTCTGTATGCCCCCAATGCTTGAGCTTTAAGCGGCTCAGAGCGGGCGACAAGGTGCCGACATATTCGTCCTTTTCAACAAGGACGCCGCACAAGACGAAAACGGGGTAGTGGCGATCGATAGAGTCGAGGCCATGATCTCCGCTTTCGTCGATAAAAAGCATGTAATCGCTGAACATCCCTTCCCTGCACATTGCTTTAGCTCGCGGTTGCAGGATCTTAGCAAACAGACTCTTCTCCAAAATTCGGGGCCCGCACCAAGTGAGGGCTATAAAAAGCCATGACCGATTAGCTTTTGGCTATTGACAATTCAATAGCCGTTGGCTAACTTCTCTCTGCCGCCCAACATTCTCCCCATCCTGGGGCGCGGCGCAGGAGATCAAGCATGGCCATCCTTGCCCTCAGAACCTCTACCGGACCCGTCCAGGTCCAAGCCCAATCCGTAACCGGCAAGGTCGCCATGTACGTCGGCGCCGCTGGCCGCGTCTACCTCTCCGTCACCGAAGCCGAAGACGCCGCCGCGCAGCACCCAGCAGGTGGCGGCATGAGCGCCCCTGTCGATGTTCAGCGCCTGCGGAATGACCTCGCCTGGTGCCTGCTGATGGAGCGCGGCGCCAGCCGCCGGGCTCGGCATTTCGAGCGCCGGGCCAACAACCCTCGCAATCCGAACCGCGCCGCATCTGCGCGCGTCGCCGCTGGCTACCAAGGGGACGCGGCGAAGGATCGTCACCGCATCGCCGAGCTGCGCGCGGAGTTGGCGAGCGTCAAAGGCGGTGCCGCATGAGCGCCGTCGTGCTGCAGTTCCCCATCGACAACTCAGCCCGCGCCAACGGCGCCGGCTTGGCGGTAGCCATCGCCGCCAAGCGCATGGGCTACGCCGCGCATCACATCGCCCGTGCCGCCGCGCTGGCCCGCCGCGAGGTGATCGACGGCCGCAAGAGCGCAGGCCGCGCGGTGTCCGACATGACCCGCACCCTCGCCCGCGCAGCGCGCAGCAACGGAGGCGACGCCGCATGAACGCCCTCGACTTCTCCTTCGGCCTGGTGCTGGGTTTCGCCACCGGCGCGTGGGCCAGCCTCCACTGGGCGCTGCGCCGCCAGGAAGAGCAGTTCGCACGCCTCATGGAGCAGATCCGATGCGCGCACTGATCCGCCACTGGCGCACCGCTGTCCTGGTGCTGCTCTGCGCCCTGCTCGCGGCCGTCGCCGGCGCCATGCACTGGGCGGGCATCAACGACACCGGCGTCTACATGCTCATGGGCGCCCTGCTCTGCGCCAGCCAGGTGCCCGACGCGTGGAGGCGCGGTCGCGATGGCTGAGGCGCCGACCGTGGCCTCGACCGTGCGCGACATGCGCCGCGCCGGCGCCGCAGGCGAACCGGTGCCGGCAGACGTTGTGCAGCTCTGGGTGCAAACGTTCATGACCCAGCTGTACGGCACGCAGACGCCGATCCGATACGAGTGCAGGCCGCGCTACACCACCGAGCCCTGGCAACTGGCCGAAACGGCCGACGTCATGCGCTGGCGGCGCAGGAACTTGGAAATTCGCGCGCTCTATCTGCACCCGCCGGCCGGCAAGCACAAGGACCACCGGTGGCCGGCCGGTAGCAACGGCCAGGGCGAATGCCTGGAGTGCGGTGAAACCGAATGGATCGCCGGGCCGGACTGCAGACCGTACGTACCGATCCGCGACCACCGCTCGGACACGCCCTTCTCCCTGACGTGGCTGATCGAGCCGCTGGAAAAGCTCCAGTACCTCACGAAGCACATGAACCCGCTGGACCGCGCCAAGTGGCGGACCAAAACCACCTACCTCATCGATCGCATCAAAGACCACGCGAAGGGAAGCCCGCCATGACGACTGACAAATGCCACATCCCGGCAACTGCACCCATGTGGTGGGACGGCGGCGACCGCGCCATCACAGCGCGCGAGAAAGCCACCATCGAAGAGCACGGCCCGAGCTGCTTCAGCATCCCTCTCGTTCCCGCCATTGATGCAGCGCCGGGGGTGGGCAATGGCTAACACGACCTTCCACGTGCACCTCAGCATGCGCGGCGCCATCCGAAATTTCAGCAAGCGCGAGCTGGGCAGCCTCTTCAAGAACGCCGCGACCGGCCGCTGGCTCACCGCCGACGAAGCGAAAGACGCGCTGCTGGATAACTTGGCCGCAGGCCGCTCGGTGCTCCCGATGGGCGCGCCCTGCGCCGGCTTCGACTATGCCGGCGGTGGCTGCCCCGGCCACACCACCGCCACCCAAGCCGCAGTGAAGCCGCTGCGCCGTGGCCCCACCCTACTGCCGAAGGAGCCCCGCTGATGCGCGAGCGTCCCATCTTGTTCAACGGCGCGATGGTGCGCGCCATCCTGGCCGGCCAGAAGACGCAGACCCGCCGCGTGGTGAAGGGCCACGCGCTGGACTGGCTCGGCAAGGCTCAATTCACGCCCGAGTACGTCGCCAGCCCGGGCAACGACCTGTGCCCCTTCGGCCAGCCCGGCGACCGGCTGTGGGTGCGGGAGGCGCACGCCATCTTCCCCACGCACGGCCAGCACCGCGCAGACGGTGAGCGCTGGGGCCCTTGGAGTGGACTGCCCACGACCATTTCCCCAATGGGCGGCGAGATCGCCTACTACCGCGAGGGATTCGATCGCTGCGGCCCGGGCCGCTGGCGCCCCAGCATCCACATGCCACGCTGGGCCTGCCGCCTGGTGCTGGAGATCACCGCCGTCCGCGTGGAGCGGATCCAGGCGATCAGCACGCAGGACTGCCTCGCGGAAGGCATCACCACCAGGTTCAAGGTGGCCGATGCCGCCGACGAGCTGCGCATCCAGTTCCGCGACCTCTGGAACGACACCGGCGGCGACTGGGACAGCAACCCCTGGGTATGGGTCATTGAGTTCAAGCGCGCGGAGGTGACGGGTGACTGATCCCGCTACTCAGTCCAGGCACACAGCGCGCGTGCTGCGGGAAGGAGCCAGCGCCCAGCATCGCCGTCTAGACGCTCTTTGTCTGCCCGCTGCGGTTCTCATGCCCGACCCTCAGCTTCAGCGCCAAAGCAAGGAGCAGGTTGCCGGTGTCGGCCGCGTAGGCGATCTGTTCCTTCTTGCTGCGACGGGTTGGAGCAATGCAGCCCCTGGACGGCCAGCCCGGTCTCTGGGCTATGGGCAGCAATTCGCTCGCGCGGCCCTGAGCGGTCCACCACAGGGCGTCTGTACCCAGTTCCGTGTAGGGGTTCTTCATAGCCCCGATCCTAGGCCTCGACGCTTTTCCGACCGTGATGAATCCATCGCGATCCATCCACACCGCACTTCACATCCTAGCCTGCGCACGCCTCCCCGCTTGCCTGGACCTATGAGCCTGGCCCGAACCGTCCCGAGCCAGCTAATCAGCTCCGTACAGCAAAGCCTGTACGAAGCTGGTGCCGAGCCGCGAGGCCACCGCCTCGGCTTCCCCCATGTTCGGGTGGCGGCCAGCCGTTTCTATCGATCTGAGGTGCGTTTTGTCAGGACCAAAAATATGCACCACCCCCTGCCAGTGGTTCCCGCGATCTACCGCGCTTACGACCAGCCCAAATCCATTAACTTCAACTCGACCCGGCATACACGAACTCGATCCTTCCCCTGCCTGAAATCGTGCCATGTCCGCCGGCCTTCGTCACCTAGACGCCCGTGCCCGCTGTCTAAGTGCGCCAGCCCGCCCCTCTCCATCGCACCCGCAAAGCCCAACTTCCCCCGCTTGCAGGGCCATATGGGAGAACCTGCATGACCCAGCGACACATCAGCCACCCCGAGGGGCTGCCGGCATGCGCCGCCGGTCACAGCGCGCGCCACATCTACGATCTGCGCTGCCTCGCCGCAGGCGGCGGGCACCTGGTCGAATGCCGTTGCAGGGCGACCAGCAAGCAC
This sequence comes from Stenotrophomonas sp. NPDC077461, assembly GCF_049545475.1. NCBI lineage: Bacteria > Pseudomonadati > Pseudomonadota > Gammaproteobacteria > Lysobacterales > Lysobacteraceae > Stenotrophomonas > Stenotrophomonas sp. NPDC077461. The sequence continues at coordinate 638,998 of NZ_JBMWDO010000001.1, read as the reverse complement.
GCAGAGCCCAACGCGGCAATTGCGGAGTGGCGGCGCATCAACCGCCCTGCTCGCAGTGCCCGGAAGGTCATGCCCACGATCGCAGCGCCGGCAGGAGACAACGTCGTGCAGCTGGACTTCGGCATGACCCCGCCCTCCCCGCCGGGCTGGTGGACCGGAGGTTCCTATGGGCGCGGCTGAGAAGGTCGACCTGTCGGGCAAGGACTGGTTGACGGTCGAGGAAGCCGCGCATTACTGCGGCGTTTCCAACAGCCAGTTCCGCAAAAACGCCCTGAACTACGGACTGACACCCCGGCGCTTCATGGGAAAGCAGTTGTACGAGAAGGCGGCGCTCTACGCCGCGATCCAAGGTGCGGAAGAATGGCAAAGGTTCGACTCTACTGGCGTGGCACAAAGGCCTACCTCGACTGGACGGAAGGCGGTGAGCGCTTTCGTCGGTCCATTGGGCAACCTGACGCCCGTGAGGCGGAGAGAATTCGTGCCGCGAAAGAAGCAGAGCTGACGCACGGGGTCCGGATCTTGGCTCGGCTGCCCAAGGTCCGCGACTATCTGGAATGGTATCTGGACTGGTACGAGGCAGAGCACCCAACCACCATCACGAAAGCCCGCAGCGAGGTAAAGCGCTTCATCGAGCGTTTTGGCCACCGCCCCATCGACAGCGTTCGCGCCGTGGAAGTTGAGCAGTACAAGCGATCACGCCTACTGGATGACAAGGCCGCAAAGGAAACCGTGGGGAAGGAGATTCGACGGCTGAAGGCGGCGTTCAACCGCGGCGTCGAATGGAAAGAGCTGGACGTGAACCCGCTGTCCTCCGTCAAGGCACCTCGCGGCGTGCGTAGCGTGGCAGTCAAGTTCTATGACCGGGCAGCGATGCGCCGGCTGTATCGGGCGAACCCTGGTCGGGCGCCGCTTTGGCTCTTTATGGCCCACACCGGACTACGGCGGGGCGAGATCATCGGCCTCGAGAAGAGCTCTGTCGTGGTCGGCAGACTACTGGTGGAAAGCGACCCGGACGAGAGCGGCGAAGGCCGCACAAAGTCAGGCAAGTGGCGGGAGGTTCCCCTCAACCGCTACGCCCGGTGGGCCCTTCGACATCTGCCCGATCCTATCGTGAGGGTTCACAAGGACACGGTATCGGACTGGTTCGCAAAAGATGCAGCCGCGGCCGAGATCGGTGGCCACCTACACCGTCTACGACACACCTTCTGCGCGCACATGGTAATTGCAGGTGTGCCACTCCGCCGCGTGCAGCTGCTAGCAGGGCATGCGGACTACGCGACGACCGAGAAATACTACGCGCATCTGACGCCTGATGGCGATGACGGCGCTGTCGCAAAACTCCGCTACTGAGTCGCTATCAGGATCCGAAGAGCAACCCTTCAAGCTCTTCCTTTGTTGGGACTCTTCTGGCCTCAATAATCTTGACGATCACTTTGCGCAACAGCTCGATGGAGGCAAGCAGATCGTCGGATGAGTGCTGTGGAGACCCATGCGCAGCAGCAGAGCGGGCGTCATAGAGCTTCAACACCCTCTTGTGCTGCGCGGTTCGCTCCGGGCCAGGCGGCTTGAGGTACGCCGCTATCATGACCGACACTCGGAACCTAAGTTCACTGTTTGACCCAGTGAACAGCGCCTCCAAAGCGCCCCATATCGACACCAGCCCAAGTGCTGAGCTGTGTATAAGCTGAGCATTGGCCAATGCGTCGACGGCCAGCCTGAACGGCGCGCTGCTCTCTGCAAGATCTAGCGCCGCCTCCCAGTTTTCCCGAACCCATTCGAGGTCTTGCCGCGTATCGCGCTCGGTAGCCGGGCGCAGCTGGAAATACCAAGGCTGCACCTCAACCGCGTTCGCGACATGGGCCCGCCCCTTCTCGGGTGACCACTCGATATTCTGGGGAGAAATATTGGATGCTAGGATCAAACGGATGCGCGGATCAACCCACAATCTGAGTAGCGCAGCTATCTGAATTGCAATCGCGCCTGAATCTGAGTTGCGACGCTTATAGCTAGCCGGGATATACAACGCTACTTCGGAATCGAAGCCAAACCCGTGTCCTGTCGCTGCCCAAGGGCCTGGATGGTGCTGACCGGGTTTAACGGGACGCCGGATTGCAACCATCGTGTTCGACATGACGTGCGTGTAGCCCGGCTGTAGGGCCAGTCCGTTGCCCAAGTCAAAAGGCTCGGACCCAATACTCAACGAGGTAAGGCAGCAGTAAAGGTCCAGCGGCGCTGCTTCGTCCATGACATGCCCAGCAGAAAATGTGGTGTGCCAACTGTGCCAAATGAGGTCCGAAAAGCGGCGAAATAGAGCAACATCACCCTGCGGCACTTCTTCTAAGTGCTTGATTAATGGTGGCCCCGGCCCGATTCGAACGGGCGACCTTCCCCTTAGGAGGGGGACGCTCTATCCAGCTGAGCTACGGGGCCATGTGCGGTGCGGGCGTGCCGCGATGCCGCAGGCTGCACGCGGCATGGCGCGCGTGCAGCCGTGAAGGATACCCACATTCAGCGGCAGGACCAAGGCCGTCGCCACGCTGCGGGTGGGCGCGGGTCAGCGGATGTCCAGTTCCGGGAAGCCCTTGACCAGGTCGTCCACGGCCTTGATCTGGGTCAGGAACGGTTCCAGGGCGGCCAGCGGCAGCGCGCTGGGGCCGTCGCAGCGGGCGTGGTCCGGGTCGCGGTGGGCTTCCAGGAAGAGGCCGGCCAGGCCCAGCGCCATGCCCGACCGGGCCAGTTCGGCCACCTGGCGCCGACGGCCACCGGACGCCTCGCTGCCGGCGTCGCGGCGCTGCAGGCTGTGGGTGACATCGAAGATGGCCGGCAGGCCACCGGTGGATTCGATCATCTCGCGGAAGCCGAGCATGTCCACGACCAGGTTGTCGTAGCCGAACTGCGCACCGCGCTCGCACAGGATGATCTTCTCGTTGCCCGCTTCGCGGATCTTGGAGACGATGTGGGTGATCTGGGTGGGGCTGAGGAACTGCGGCTTCTTGATGTTGACCGCACGGCCGGTCTGCGCGATGGCCACCACCAGATCGGTCTGGCGCGCCAGGAACGCGGGGATCTGCAGCACGTCCACCACGTCTGCCACCGGCGCGGCCTGGGCAACCTCATGGACGTCGGTGATCACCGGCACGCCGAAGCGGCGCTTGACCTCCTCGAAGATGCGCAGGCCTTCGTCCAGGCCCACGCCGCGGAAGGACTTGATCGAGGAGCGGTTGGCCTTGTCGAACGACGCCTTGAACACGTACGGGATGCCGAGCCGGGACGTGACCGTGGTGAAGTGCTCGGCCGCGTGCAGGGTCGAGTCGAGGTCTTCGAGCACGTTCAGGCCGCCAAACAGCACGAACGGGAGACGGTTCCCGACGACAACACCTTCCGCAACGGTAACGTTCATTCAGATTCCTGGGGGCTTGCGAGCTGGGCGCCTATTCTACCGGCTCCCACCGGGGTACCGGCCAGCAGGCGGCACTACGTTAGAATGGTGGTTCTGCATGCCGCACCCCACCCTGCCAGCGGCTGCGCCCTTTTTGATTCGCAACAGGAGTTTGCATGTCCTCTGACCTGCTCAAGGCCCTCGGCCTCGACGCGACCAACGCTGGCACCTACCTCGGCAACGGCGAGTGGTCCACCGCCACCGACGCCGGCGTGATCACCCCGGTCAACCCGACCACCGGCGAGGCGATCGCGCAGGTGTACGCCACCACCGACGCCGACTACGAAACCATCATCGCGCGCGCCCAGGAAGCCTTCAAAATCTGGCGCACCACCCCGGCTCCGCGCCGTGGCGAAGCCGTGCGCCTGTGCGGTGAAGCGCTGCGCGCCCACAAGGACGCGTTGGGGTCGCTGGTTGCCCTGGAAATGGGCAAGAGCAAGCCCGAAGGCGACGGTGAAGTGCAGGAGATGATCGACATCGCCGACTTCGCCGTGGGCCAGAGCCGCATGCTGTACGGCTACACCATGCATTCCGAACGCCCCGGCCACCGCATGTACGAGCAGTACCAGCCGCTCGGCCTGGTCGGCATCATCAGCGCGTTCAACTTCCCGGTCGCGGTGTGGGCGTGGAATTCGTTCCTGGCCACCATCTGCGGCGACATCTGCCTGTGGAAGCCGTCCAACAAGACCCCGCTGACCGCCATCGCGTCCATGCGCATCTGCAACGCGGCGCTGCGCGACGGTGGCTTCCCGGACCTGTTCTTCCTGATCAACGATGTCGGCACCGCGCTGTCGGAGAAGATGGTGGCCGACAAGCGCGTGCCGCTGATCAGCTTCACCGGCTCGACCCAGGTCGGCCGCACGGTCGCCGAGAAGGTTGCCCATCGTCTGGGCCGCTGCCTGCTGGAACTGGGCGGCAACAACGCGATCATCCTCGATGAAACCGCCGACCTGAAGCTGGCCATCCCCGGCATCGTGTTCGGTGCGGTCGGCACTGCCGGTCAGCGCTGCACCACCACGCGCCGCCTGATCGTGCACGAATCCATCCATGACGACGTGCTGGCCACGCTGATCAAGGCCTACAAGCAGGTGGAGGGCAAGATCGGCGATCCGACCGACCCGGCCAACCTGATGGGCCCGCTCAACAGCGACGGCGCCGTGCAGCAGTTCCTGGCGTCCATCGAGAAGGCCAAGGCCAGCGGCGGCACCGTTGAAACCGGCGGCACCCGCATCGACCGCGCAGGCAACTTCGTGCTGCCGGCAATCGTCACCGGTCTGAAGAACAGCGATGAGGTCGTGCAGCACGAGACCTTCGCACCGATCCTGTACGTGATGAAGTACAGCACGCTGGACGAGGCCATCGACATGCAGAACGGCGTGCCGCAGGGCCTGTCCTCGTCGATCTTCACCACCAACCTGAAGGCCGCCGAGCGCTTCCTGTCGGCGGCCGGGTCGGACTGCGGCATTGCCAACGTCAACATCGGCACGTCCGGTGCGGAGATCGGCGGTGCGTTCGGTGGCGAGAAGGACACCGGCGGTGGTCGCGAATCCGGGTCGGATGCGTGGAAGGTCTACATGCGTCGTCAGACCAACACCATCAACTACTCCGATTCGCTGCCGCTGGCCCAGGGCATCAAGTTCGACCTGTGATTGACTCCGCCGCCAGCCGCGAACCGGCCGGTGAACCGAAGGGTCCGCGCCTGGATTACACCGGGCGCCGGGTTCTGGTCGCCGGGGGCAGCAAGGGCATCGGGCGGGCGATGGCGCTGGCGTTCGCTGCGGCGGGCGCCCACGTCTCGGTCTGCGCGCGGGGCGAGCCTGGGCTCGCCGCGGTGCGGGCCGATGCCGTGGCGCTCGGTCTGGACCTGCATGCCTGCGTGGCCGACCTGTCGCGACTGGAGGACATCGGCCGCTGGCTGGAGGACGCCGCCCATGCGCTGGGGGGCATCGATGTGCTGGTCAACAACGCGACCGGCTACGGCATGAGCGACGACGAGGCTGGCTGGAAGGCCAGCCTCAACATCGACCTGATGGCGGCCGTGCGCACCTCGGGGCTGGCGCTGCCCTGGCTGGAGCGCGCCGAGCAGGCCTGCATTCTCAATCTGGCGTCGATCGCCGCGCAGCAGCCGCGTCCCGGCGGCGCGCCTTACGCAGCGGCCAAGGCCGCGCTGATGCACTACACCACCTCGCAGGCGCTGGGGCTGGCGCCGCGCCGGATCCGCGTCAATGCCATCGCCCCGGGTTCCATCGAGTTCGCCGACGGCCTGTGGGCACGGCGGCGCGAACAGGATCGGGCCCTGTACGACCAGACCCTGGCGCGCATCCCGTTCGGCCGCTTCGGCCGGCCGGAGGAGATCGCCCAGGCCGCGCTGTTCCTGTGCTCGCCGCTGGCGGGCTGGATCACCGGCCACACGCTCACTGTCGATGGCGGCCAGGTCCTGATGGGATGATGGCAGCGCAACGCCTATCATCGTCCCTGGCAGCGCCCCGGGTCTTCGGCGGCCTGGCGCCGCCGGTCGCTCTCCCATGACGAGGTGCCCATGAGCCATTCCGATTCCACCGAACGCTTCAGCAACCGCGTCGCCGACTACGTCCGCTATCGCCCCGATTACCCCCCCGCCCTGCTCGACTGGCTGCACCAGGACATCGGCGTGTCGCCCGATACGCTGGTGGCCGACATCGGCGCAGGCACCGGCATCTCCACGCGCCTGTTCCTGGCTGCCGGCCATCCGGTGATCGCGGTGGAACCCAACGCCGCCATGCGCGCCGCCGCCGAGCAGTGGCTGAGCCGGGACTACCTGCGCCTGAAAGTGGTGGACGGCACCGCCGAAGCCACCACCCTGGCCCGCGACAGCGTCGGCCTGGTCGCCGCCGCGCAGGCGTTTCACTGGTTCGATACCGACGCGGTGCGCCAGGAATGGGCGCGCATCCTGCACCCGGGCGGCCTGGCGCTGGTGTTCTGGAATTCGCGCCTGCTGGACAGCTCGCCGTTCCTGATCGGCTACGAACAACTGCTGCTCGAATTCGGCACCGACTACACCGCCGTGGCCGAGCGCTACCAGGACGACGACACGATGCGCGCCTGGTTCGGCGACGGTCTGCGCGGCATGGCGCGGCTGCCCAACGCCCAATGGCTGGATCTGGACGGCCTGCGCGGCCGCCTGCTGTCCTCCTCCTATGCACCGCCGGCCGGCCACCCGCGCCATGCGCCGATGCTCGATGCCCTGCAACGCCTGTTCGACGCCCACGCGGTGAATGGACGGGTCGCCTTTGAATACCAAACCCGTGCCTTCATCGGCACGCTGGACTGACACGATCCCATGTACTCCCTTGCCCGCCCCTTCCTGTTCTCCCTGGACGCCGAACGCGCCCACGGCCTTGGCCTGAGCGCGCTGGAACTGGCCTACCGCACCGGCACCAGTCCGCTGCTGGCCCGCCGCCCCGCGCCCATGCCGACCCCCGCGTTCGGCCTCACGTTCCCCAACCCGGTCGGCCTCGCGGCCGGCCTGGACAAGAACGGCGAGCACATCGACGCGCTGCTGGCGCTGGGCTTCGGCTTCGTCGAGATCGGCACCATCACCCCGCGCGCGCAGGACGGCAATCCGAAACCGCGCCTGTTCCGGCTGCCGAAGCACCAGGCCATCATCAACCGGATGGGCTTCAACAACCTTGGCGTGGACGCGCTGGTACGCAACGTCGAGCGCGCGCAGCGCCGCCACGGGCTGCTCGGCATCAATATCGGCAAGAACAAGGACACTCCCAACGAGCAGGCGTTCGACGATTACCAGCACTGCCTGCAGAAGGTGTATCCGTTGGCCGACTACATCACCGTCAACATTTCCTCGCCCAACACGGCCGGCCTGCGCGAGCTGCAGGAGGAAACCGCGCTGCGGCAGCTGATCTCGCAGTTGCGCGAAAGCCAGGAAAGCCTGGCCGCGCGGCATGGCAAGCGGGTGCCGATGCTGGTCAAGGTCGCCCCGGACCTGAGCGACCGCGACATCGACGCCGCCGCGCGCGTGCTGGGCGAGCTCAAGGTGGACGGCGTGATCGCCACCAACACCACCATCGACCGCAGTGCCGTGGCCGGCGACCCGCGCGCGTCCGAAGCCGGCGGCCTGTCCGGCGCCCCGCTGCTGGGCCAGTCCACGCTGGTGCTGCGGCGCCTGCGCGCGCGCCTGCCAGAATCGATGCCGCTGATCGGTGTAGGCGGCATCCTGTCCGGTGCCGATGCAGTCGCCAAGATGGCGGCCGGCGCGGCGCTGGTGCAGTGCTACAGCGGCCTCATTTTCCGTGGACCGGAGCTGGTGCACGAGTGCGTGGAGGCGATCCGTCGCCGCCGCGAAGCCCCCAGCCGCGGCGCGGTGGCCCCCCTGTGACGAGTGCATCGATGCCGGCCTGGACCCTGACTGAAAACGCCTCCCTGAAGGCCCTGAACACCTTCCATGTCGACGCCGTCGCCGCCCAGCTGCTGGAGGTCGTCGAACCCGCCGTGCTGCCGGAGGTGCTGGGCCTGCCGCAGGTGGCCCGGCAACCGCTGCTGGTCCTTGGCAGCGGCAGCAACGTGCTGATCGCCGGCGACGTGGCCGGCACCGTACTGGTGTTCGGCAACCGCAGCATCGAGATCCTCGAACACCGTGCCGACCACACCGTGGTCCGTGCCGGTGCCGGAGTGAACTGGCATGGCCTGGTGATGTGGTCGTTGCAGCAGGGTCTGTCGGGGCTGGAGAACCTCGCGCTGATCCCCGGCACCGCCGGCGCCAGCCCGATCCAGAACATCGGTGCCTATGGTGCACAGGTGGGTGAATTCATCCAGGCCGTCGACGCGTGGGACCGGGTGGAACAGACCTGGGTGCGGCTGGATGCCGAGGCCTGCCGGTTCGGCTACCGCGACAGCGTGTTCAAGCACGAACCGGACCGTTACCTGATCACCGCGATCGAGCTGCGCCTGCCGCTGCTGCACGAACTGCGGCTCGGCTACGCCGGCATCGGCGAGGAAATGCAGGCGATGGGCGTGGAGTTGCCGGTGGCCGCCGATGTGGCCAACGCAGTGATCAACATCCGCCGCCGCAAACTGCCCGACCCGGACGTGCTCGGCAACGCCGGCAGCTTCTTCAAGAACCCGGTGCTGCCGCTGGAGCAGGTCGACGTGCTGTTGCAGCACTACCCCGAACTGCCGGTGTTCCCGGCCGAACAGGACGACCGCCGCAAGGTGTCGGCCGCGTGGATGATCGAGACCTGCGGCTGGAAGGGTTACCGCGACGGCGACGCCGGCGTGGCACCCAGCCATGCGCTGGTGCTGGTCAACTACGGCAATGCCAGCGGCGAGCAGCTGCTGGCGCTGGCCCGGCGCATTTCCGCCTCGGTGCTGGAGACCTTCGGCGTGCCCATCGAACCCGAACCCCGGCTGATCGGCGCCCAGTGGTGAGCCCGCCGGTTGCCCTGCACGCGCCCACACCCGCGCGTGCGGCGCTGCTGATGCTCGGCAGTACGCTGGCCTTCGGGCTGATGGCCGTGGCGATCCGCTATGCCACCCGCTACGTGCCCACCCAGGAAGTGGCGTTTTTCCGCAATGCTTTCGGCCTGCTGGCGCTGTTGCCGATGCTGGTGCGCCCGGGCCGGTCGCCGTTGCGGACGCGGCAGTTGCCGCGCTACTTCCTGCGCAGTGCGATCGGCCTGGCGTCGATGCTGTGCGGGTTCTGGGCGATTGGCCACCTGCCGATGTCGCAGGCGATCTCGCTGTCCTACTCCACACCGCTGTTTGTGACCATCGCGGCGGTGCTTTGGCTGGGCGAGACCGTGCGGATACGGCGCTGGGCCGCAGTGATCTGCGGCTTCATCGGCGTGTTGATCATCGTGCGCCCCGGCTCGGCGGGCTTCACGCCCGGCACGCTGGTCGCGGTGGCGGCAGCCGTGCTCAGTTCGCTGGTGGCGATCCAGATCAAGCAGCTTACGCGCGTGGACAGTGCCGATACGGTGGTGTTCTACACGTATGTGTTCTGGGTGCCGTTGTCACTGGTGCCGGCGCTGTTCGTATGGACCTGGCCGACGGGCATGGCCTGGCTGTGGCTGGCGGCCACCGGCGTGATGGGCACCATCGGGCAACTGCTGTGGACGCGGGCGCTGCGGCTGGGCGAGGTTTCCGCGCTGACCCCGATCAGTTTCATGCAGCTGCCGCTGGTGAGCCTGTTCGGCTGGGTGCTGTTCAACGAAACGCTGGACCGCTACACCGTCATCGGTGCCGGCATCATCCTCGCCGCCAATGCCTACATCGCGCATCGCGAAGCGGTGCTGGCGCGCCGCGCCGCCAGCCAGGCGGCCACCTCGGCAGCAACGCCGGGCGAGTGAGGACCGATCAGCGCCCGGCTGCCCGCCAGCGGCGCGCGGCCGCCTCCTCCACCTTGTCTGCCGCGCACTCGACCTGCGCGCTACACCCATCCGCCGGCAATCAACTGCAGCGTCTCCGGCCACGACGGGGCGCGTCATCCCGTCGCGCCAGCGCCTGCCACGGCCTGCAGCTCCCGTTGAAGCAATGCCGCCACTTCCTCGTGCTGGAACTGGGTGACGAACAACGGGACCGCGAACACGAACTGCACGCCATCGTCGTCGCGCCGGATCACATACGCCAGCTGCAGCCTCGCCAGTGCCCGCCGCAGTTGTTCGGGGTCCACGCCCACGCCGGCCGCGTCGAACACCGCGAGCAACGCCGTCAATGACGTGGCCCGCACACCGCTTGTGGACAGACGCGCACTGGCGAGGTGATAGACCACGATGCGGTCGATCCGGCATGCCAGCGGGTCCGGACTCAACCGCGCCCAGCCGGCCAGCGCATCGAACACCGGCTCCGCCGCGAGTGCGGCATGCAGCTGGGCGGCGTCGATCAGCCGCTGGCCACGCTGCAGCTGGGCCAGCAGCTGCTGGCAGACGATGGCCACCAGATTGGCGCGCCGGCCGCAGGCGACCACGAGTTGCCGCGGCAGATCCGGCTCGGCGAAATGAACGCCCAGGCGTGCCATCGGCACAGTGGCCAGCGCCTGGCACGCGGCGTCTTCCAATCCTCCCAGGTGGATCACCTCGCCGAAGTTGCGCAGCGGCGAGGCGAAGTCCAGCGTGACCGCTTCGTACAGGTCCCAGAAGCCGGCCAGCATGAAATGGCAGCGCCCCTCCTCGCTCAGCGCGCGCAGCGCCGCCAGCTGCGGGTAGCCCGCCTGCGCCTCGTGACGCAGGAACAGGTCGGTCTCGTCGATCAGCAGCAACACCCGCCGCCCTCCCGCGCGTTCGGTCAGTGCCGCCACCAGCGCGTCGATGCCAGTGGCCTCCGGCAGGCCCAGCTCCAGCGCCAAGCGCACGGTCAGACGGTGATCGCGCAGCGACAGATAGCAGCAGGACACGCGGGGATGATCGACGAAGCGGCGCTCGATCGCCTTCATCAGGCTGGTCTTGCCAAGTTGGCGACCGCCCACCAGCAGATAGTTGCCCGGCTCGCGGTTGAGCACACGTGCCAGCACCGCCTCGCGCCCGAAGAACGCCGCCGGCCGGGTGATGCCGCCGTGGGTCTGGTAGGGCGAGATACGCGTCGCCTGCAGTTGGCGGGCCAGCAGCGCCACGAGCCCGTCCAGCGCGGCCGGTTGCAGCAGCCAGCGCGTCTGCCCGGCCTGGTCCAGGCACACGCACAGGTTCACCGGATCGTCGGCGTACGCCATCAGCGCCGGCTCCACCGCCAGCGATGGGCTCACCACCAGCACCACGTCCTGTCCATTGGGCATCGCACGCAACTGCCGTACCAGCGCATCGCCGGACAGCGCCGGGTCGGGCAGATACAGCCACAGGCGCTCCAGCGCCAGCGGCAGGGTGGCCGGCAGCGTCCATTCCCGGACCTCGCCGGGCAGCGTCCAGCCGGGTGCGGCGGCATCGACAGCGCCGATCCGCGCGGCCAGTTGTGCGGCACGCTGTACCGCTGCCGCCTCGACATGGCGCAGCGCTTCCCGCCAGCGCACGCCGGCCACGCCGGCATCACCGAGCACCCGCCCGCGAAGGCGCAGCCAGCCCAGTTGCCGGTCCAGCCGGGGCAACTGCTGCAGCGGTTGGGACAGCAGCGCGCGGGGCTCGCGCACGATCGTGGCGACGGCAGGCCGCAGCCGCCACCAGATCACCGCAGCGGCCAGCAGAACGGCCAGGGCCAGACCAAGCAGCAGTGTCAGCCAGTGCACGACCGTCCACGGCGCGCTGGTTTGGCAGTTCGGCGGCAGCCACCGCGTCGGGGGCGACGGGTTACCCGGCTGGCAGCTCCAGTGCTGCGTCTTCGGGTCCAGCCGCTGTTCGATCACCGTCCCGGGCAGGCCGGACCGCGCCGGGAAACGGTCGGTGAAGCGGAAACGCAGCACCCACGGCGCCGGCAGCTCCGCGCGTACGGTCGCCTCGGCGGGATCATGCACGCCCGGCACGCTCACCTGCGCGGGCCACTGCTCGTGCACCCGCCAGTAGCTCAGCGCCTCCTCGCGCAGGAACATCATGTCGATGTTCGCCTGCTGGATGAGCACCAGCGAGTCGCGGTCGCGCTGCATCCGCCAGGCCGCCCAGGGGTTGAGCCACGGCGCGAACAGCAGGCTGACCAGGAACCAGGTGCCCGCCGCTATCAGCAGCAGGCGCCACAACCGCCATCGGGGCAGGCTCATGCCGGCACATCCTCCAGCGAATCGATCACCTGCCGCCCGGCACGGCGGATCGCCCCGCAGCGCCACTCCAGCCAACTGCCCTGCCCCTGCGCCCGCGGGGTCAGCAGGTTGTGCCAGTACAGCTGGCGCAGCAGGGGGTCCACCAGGTACGGCCGCGCGGGCGCGATCTGCTCACGCGGCAGCCAGCTGCCGATGGCCGCACGTGCCGCGCCATCACGCAGCAACGGCAGCAGCGCGTCCCACAGGCGCGGGTGGCCCGACAACTGCTCTTCCAGCGCCGCATCCGTGAGCGGCACGGCGGAATCGGCCAGCAGCGCCACGGCCGCCTGGGCCAACAGCGGATGCCCACCGGAGATCTGCAGCGCGCGGGCGAGCACGGTATCCGGCAGCGCGGCGCTGGCGCGGCGCAGATCGGCCACGCTCAACTCCGGCCAGGTCTCGGTGGCGGCGATGTTGAGCAGCGAGAGGTCGCCGCCCTGATACTTGAGATCGGCCAGCGCCGCCCCGCCGCAGATCAGCAGGTGCAGCTTGCCGCTGTACATTTCGCTCAGACTGCGCAGGATGCCTGCCAGCACGGCGCGTGGGCCGGGGGCGCCCTGCTCGAAGCGGCTGACCAGGCAGAACAGCGCGCCGGGCTGCTGCAGGCGCTGCGCCAGCGCCGCCTCGAAACCGGCATCCGTGCTGACGCCCTCCAGCCCGCATTGCGCGGCCAGCGAGGCGAAATAGTCCTGGTCGCCCTCACCGGCGCGGAACGGTGGCTGCAGGTGCAGCACCCGTCCGCTGCCGTAGCGTGCCGCCGCTTCGGCCAGCATCGCCGCGCGTTCGGGTGGCTGGCCCCAGTGCGCCTGGGTCAGCAGCAGGGCCACCGGATACGGTCGCAGTTGTTGCAGGCGATCGAACAGTCCCACCACCGTCGCGGGAATCTGCACCGCAGGCAGCGCGATGGCCGCCGCGTCCGCGCTGCTGGCCCCTTCCGCCGGAAACTCCGGCTCGAAGCCCGCCGCCTGCAGCAGGCCGTTGCTCTCCGCTTCGGTCAACCGGAGGTAGTTGGCGCAGGCCAGCACGCGGTCGCGGTGGCGGCGGCTGGGCAACGATGCGCCCGAGCGCCAGTTGTTCACTGCCTCGCGGCTGATGCCGATCTCGCTGGCCACGCCACCGGCGCTGGCCCGGATCCGGCGCATGTGACGGGACAACAGGTCCGCGAATTCCGGAGCGGGCATGGCGGGTGACCAGAGCAGGAAGGAGTCGGCCAACTTACCCGGCCCGGATTGGCTGTCAACCCGTGCAGTCATGGCCCTGGCTCAACCTGCCGCGGCCGGCGTTGCGTGGCGTACGAACAGGCGGCGGGTCACCAGCAGGTGCACCAGGAACGCGAGGCCGGCCAACATCAGCAGCGCGCCCACCAGGCGCCCCAGCACCGAACCAAGTCCCTGCTGCGCCTGCAGCCGATCCAGTCGTTCGAACCGCGCCGGCTCGGCGCGGGCGTAGGCCACCGTGACCTGCGGCGCATCGCCCAGGTAAGGCGCGGCGTTGTCTTCGCTGGTGGCGAAGTGACCGGTGTACGGCACGCCATCGACATCGAAGGCATAACGGAACTGGTAGGTGTGCGAGACGCGCCCCTTGCGCCGCTTCTCGTCGATGGAGTCCAGCGTGACCGGCGCCTGCACGGTCACCGCATCCTTGAGGATGGCCTGGGCCCGGAAGTGTCCGCCCAAGGCGGAGGAGGCGAACACGGCAACGATCACCACGTAGGCCACGGCGCACAGCCAGCGTGATGCACGCAGGAGGCGGGCGTGGGCGGTATCGGACACAGGAATGCTGATCATGACGCTCCCCAGGATCGATCACATCGGATCGGCTACGCCGGCAGCGAGATGCGCCGGCAACGTGAAGAAGTCTGCGCGCGGCGGCGGTACGCGTGAACCCGCGACGTGTCAGGTTGGCGCAGCGCGCGGTTGACGATGCGTCAAGCGGTGGGCGCAGGCGATCGGTTCCTGATCCCGCCGCCCATCTGGCACGATGACCGCCTGCGACAAGGAGCGGTTCAACGATGGGAACCTTCGCCAATGATGTCCGCTACGGCAAACGCGCCGGCCCCAGCCAGCGCGGCTTCGACCGCGCGGCATGGGAGGCTGCGGCAACGCCTGCGTTCGATGACGACGATACCCGTGTGCATCAGGCCGGGCTGTTCTTCGATGTGCTGCTCAGCCAGCTCCGCGCCTGGATCGCGCTGGACGACATCAAGGTCTCCCCTGGCGCCGCCGTCCAGCTGGCCGTCGCGGTCTGCAACCGCAACCTGGCCCAGCTGCAGCGCGACATGGAAGGCACCCGCACGCGTCGGAACGGTGCGCCGGTCATCGACCTTCCGGACCTGCTGGAGCAGAAGCTCCCGTCCGTGCTCGGCGAACTGTTCGCACCCGATGAGCTGATCACCGGCATGGGCGATGGGCTCAGGCACATGCTGCGCCAGCTGATGGCACGCGGCGCCGATACCCTGGGTGACACCTCCTTCAGCGCGGACACCCTCGAGGCCACGGCGACCGAAATCAACAAAGCCATCATCTACCAGTGCGCGGTGGAGTACTGGCACGACTGCGTGGGCAACACGTATGGAGTGAGCGCCGAGCGGGACGGCCTGTTCATCCGCCCGTCCGATGCAGCGCGCGAGACGGCGCGCATCCTGTCGATCTACCGCCGCAACAACCTGTCGCTGCAGTTCGGGCTGCAGATGGCGATGTGGTGGCGCGAACTGGATGCGGCACGGCGGGAGAAGTTCAGCCGGATCATCCTGCCCAAGAAGCTGCATGGCGTGGGCAGCATCGAGCGGATCGATCTCGGCAACAGCGCACGGGTGCTTGACCTGGCCGCCACGGCGCTCGGCGAGGCACTGGCCGTGCAGCTTGGCTATTACCGCGGCTTCCTGGATGAGCCGCTGCCCCGCTTCAACGGCGTTGCGCTCACCCTGTTGATCGATACCTGGCGCTTCCTGCAGGCGGTCGGGACGCTGATGAATGACGGGCTGCTCAGGATGCGCGGGGAGATCGACACGGCGCGTTGCGCGCCCTCGATTCCCCTTCGGGTCCTGGTGCCCAGTGTGGCCCGTTCGCTGGGCATCGCGCCGGCACAGGCGCAGCTTGCGCTGGACGCGTTGACGTTCGACGGCGCGCCCACACGCGACCTCTGGTGCCAGCCGCTGGTCCGGATCGGCGATGCGGTGGTTCTCATGCTGCCCTGCATCCTGTCGGCGCGTCTGCTGCGCATTGTGGAGGGATGGATGCGCCAGGGCGGCCTCCAACTCGACCGGCGCGGAACGCCGTTCGAGGTGTATTGCCGCAAGGAACTGAAGGAGGCCGCTGCCGCGTGCCCACTCGTCGGCTGCGCCACGGTGCTGGGCAGTGCCGTCACGTTTACCCCGCCCGGCGGCCGCAGCGAGGAGATCGACATCGTGGCCGTGATCGGGCGCAACATCCTGATCCTCGAGGCCAAGTGCATCCTCTGGCCCGACGATGCGCTGCAGTTCACCAACTACCATGACACCGTGGCTGGTGCGACCGCCCAGATCGAGCGCAAGCGTACCGCCGTCGTCGCGCACCTGGAGGCATTCAGACAATGCCTGCGCGACAAGGGCTGCGCGATTCCCGACGATGCCGTCGTCACCGCCTGCGTGCTGACCAATTCGCCGGTGTACGCCGGGTTCCCGATCGACGGGGTTCCCGTGGTGGATACCGCGATGATCTGCCACTACCTTGCCAACCGTTACACCAAGGCCGAGATGTTTGAAGCAGGCCGCTCGGTGCATCGACACGACCTGACCTTCTACGACACCGTCGAGCAGGCCGCCGACCGGTTGTACGGGCAGCTGGCCTCGCCCGTGGAGCTTTCCGATATCCGCCAGTACGTCACCACACGCGCCGTGCAGTTTCCGCTGCAGCATTCGCTGTACGGGCCCGTCTTCCACCAGACCTACGAGGTGGTGCTGGACCGCGACGCGATGCAGCAGCGCTACGGGCCGGCGTTGGCGGAGGCCGAGCCGGCTGGCACATAGCCGGCGCTGAAGGAGGATATTGCGACGCGTCATGTAAACGATTACAGCCCCTGCTAGCGTGACCCTGCCCCAGTGCCGGGGCGTCGCGGAACCAGGAGCGCATCGATGGGGCTGCCCACCACCCGCCGGACCGATCTGCCCCACCCCGCCGCCGGCATTGCGCGCGCGCTGCTGGTTCCCGCCCTGGCCTTCGCCACGACCGCCATCGGCCAGGACCTGCCGCCGCGCAGCCAGTGGCAGGCCAGCAGTTCCTCGCAGCAGGTCCCGGCGATGGCGGTGGCCCATCTCATCGATGGCGACGCGAAGACCGTCACCGGCGGCGCCTTCAGCCCGGGCCACTGGTTCCAGGTGGACCTCGGCGCGACCAGCACGCTGAGCGGCGCACGACTCACCTGGGATGTCTCAAACCCCGAGGGCTACACCCTGCAGACGTCGCTGGACGGCACGCAGTGGCAGCCTGCCTACACCATGCGCGATTCGCTGGGCGGCATCGAAACGCTGTACTTCGCGCCCCGTCCGGCACGTTACCTGCGCCTGGCCAGTCCCGAGCGTACCGCCGACTGGGGCGTGTCGATCTTCGAGCTGGAGCCCCTCGATGCACGCGCGAGTGCGCGGGTGGCCGGCCTCTCCCCCGACGAGGCCGCCGCCTTATGGCAGGGCGGTGGTGCCGTCGCCGTGCCCGCAGGCGCGGCCGGTACGCACGCGCTGGAGATCGCCCTGCCGCGCGCCGAGTCGACCACCGGCCTGGCCGTGGACTGGGCCGGCGCGCACGGTGCGGCACGCCTGGACGCGCGCGATGCGCAGGGCCGGTGGCACGAGATCGCGCGGGACCCCCACGCCGGCAGCCGCGTGCAGAGCTGGCTGGCCGGCACAGCGCCACTGGCGGCCACCGCACTGCGGCTCACCGTAGAGGGCGATGCACCCGGCGTGGATCGCCTCCGCCTGCTCGGCCCGGCCGCGGTGATGACCCCGATGAAGCGCTACCAGATCGCCGCCAGCGGGGCGCAGCGTGCCCTGTTCCCAGCCTCGCTGCACCGGCAGCAGACCTATTGGACCGCCGTCGGCGTGCACGCCGGACGGCAGAAATCGATCTTCGATGAGTACGGCAACATCGAAGCCTTCAAGGGCGCGCCGTTGGTGCAGCCGATCTGGCGCAACGCCGACGGCCACACTGCCGGTGCGGCGGACAAGCCGGTGACACATGCGCTGCGCGACGGCTGGAAGCCGATGCCGTCCGCGCGCTGGATGCCACAGCCGGGTCTGGAGCTGCAGAGCGAGGCCTTCGCGATCGCGCTCGATGGCCAACCGGTCACCTTCGTCCGGCATCGTCTGCGCAACACCGGCAGCACGCCGGTCGACGGCACATTGACGCTGGCGGTACGGCCGATGCAGATGAACCCACCGTGGCAGAACGGTGGCCTGTCGCCGATCCGCTCGATTGCGATCGACGGCCGCGCGGTGCGCGTCAACGGCCGCCCGCTGCTGCACTCGCTGACCGCCATCGATACCGCAGGCGCCGCGCCGTTCGGCGTCGATGGCAGCAGCGAGATCACCACCGCCATCGCCACCGGCCGCCTGCCTGCCCAGCAGCAGGCGCAGGATGCCGATGGCCTGGCCGCCGCCGCGCTGGCCTACCGCATCCAGATCGCGCCGGGCGCCAGCCGTTCGGTGGTGGTCGCCTTTCCGCTCGGCACCGCCGCTGCGGCCGCTGATGGCACGCTGCCACCGGCGCCCGCGCCAGCGCTGGGTGATGCACCGCGCGATCCGGACGCCGCCTACGGGATGTTCGCCAACCGCGCCGCCGCCGACTGGCAGGCGCGCCTGGGCCAGGTGGGACTGCGCCTGCCCGATCCATCGCTGGTGGACATGCTGCGCGCGCAGGCCGCCTACATGCTGATCAACCAGACCGGCCCTGCGATGCAGCCCGGGCCGCGCAACTACAACCGCTCCTTCATCCGCGACGGCATGGCGACCTCGGCCGTGCTGCTGCGCATGGGCGAGGCCGGGGTCGCACGCGACTACCTGGCCTGGTACAGCGACCACGGCGTCCACCCCAACGGGCTGGTCTCGCCGATCCTCAACGCCGATGGCAGCGTCAATACGGGCTTCGGCTCGGACATCGAGTACGACAGCCAGGGCCAGTACGTCGCACTGGTCGCCGATGTCGCCCGTCTCGATGGCGGTCCTGAATCGGTGCGCGCGTATCTGCCCAAGGTGAAGGCGGCGCTGCGCTTCCTGCAGGAACTGCGCGAGCGCACCCTGGTGCCGGGCTACATGGCAGGCCAGCCGGCGCCGGAACGCTTCGCCGGCATCCTCGCACCATCAATCAGCCATGAGGGCTACCCCTCGCCCACCCACAGCTACTGGGATGACTACTGGGGCCTGAAAGGCTGGCACGACGGCGCATGGCTGGCCGAATCGCTGGGCGACCACGACACCGCCGCCTGGGCCCGCGCCCAGTACACCGCGCTGCACGATGCGCTGGCTGCGTCGATCCGCGCCACGATGGCGTGGAAAGGCATCGACTTCATTCCCTCCTCGGCCGACCTCGGCGATGGCGATCCCACCGGCGTGTCGATCGCGCTGGACCCGACCGGCGCGCAGGACGTGCTGCCGCCCACGGCGTTGCGCACCACCTTCGCGCGCTACCTCGATGACGTGCGCAAGCGCACGCAGCCGGGCGCGCTGTACGCCTACACGCCCTACGAAATCCGCAACGTGCTCAGCTACGTCCACCTCGACCAGCCCGCCGCCGCCGAGGAACTGCTGCAGGGCCTGCTGCGCGACCGCCGCCCGCTGGAATGGCAGGTGCTGGCCGAAGTGGTGCACTCACGGCAGCGGTTCCCACGCTACCTGGGCGACATGCCACACACCTGGATCGGCGCGGAGTACGGCCGCACGCTGTTCGGCATGCTGATGCGCGAGGACGACGACGCGCTGTCGCTGCTGCCTGGCACGCCCCCGGCCTGGGTGGCCGGGGAAGGGCTCGCCATCGACCGCCTGCCGACCGCCTACGGCACCCTGCAGCTGCAGGCGCAGCAGCGGGACGGTGCCCTGCGCCTCACCCTCGGAACCGGCCTGCGCGGCGATACCGCCGTGCGCGTGTGGTGGCCAACGCGCACGCGCCCGACCCACGTGCGCGTGGATGGACGCACGGTGAGCGATTACGACGCCAACGGCGTGCGCCTGCAGCAGCCGTTCCGCACACTCGAGGCGCGCTGGTAGACGCGGCAGCGCTGCGCCGCGCGCGGGCGCCTCGCGGCGCCCTTGTCAGTCAACTCATTCCCACTCGATCGTCGCTGGCGGCTTCCCGGAGATGTCATAGACCACGCGCGACACCCCGCGCAGCTCATTGATGATGCGGTTGCTCACGGTGCCCAGGAAGTCATACGGCAGGTGCGCCCAGTGCGCGGTCATGAAATCGATGGTCTCCACCGCACGCAGCGCGATCACCCACTCATACGCACGCGCATCGCCCACCACGCCCACCGATTTCACCGGCAGGAACACCGCGAAGGCCTGGCTGGTCTTGTCGTACAGGTCGGCCTTGCGCAGTTCGTCGATGAAGATCGCATCGGCCTTGGCCAGCAGTTCGGCGTATTCGCGCTTCACTTCGCCAAGAATGCGCACGCCCAGACCCGGGCCCGGGAACGGGTGGCGGTAGACCATGCTGCGCGGCAGGCCGAGCTCGACGCCGAGGCGACGCACTTCGTCCTTGAACAGCTCGCGCAGCGGCTCGACCAGACCCAGCTTCATGTGCTCGGGCAGGCCGCCCACGTTGTGGTGGCTCTTGATGACGTGGGCCTTGCCGGTCTTGCTGCCGGCCGACTCGATCACGTCCGGGTAGATGGTGCCCTGCGCCAGCCACTTGGCATTGCTCAGCTTGTTGGACTCTTCATCGAAGATGTCCACGAACAGGTTGCCGATGATCTTGCGCTTGGCTTCCGGATCGCTCACGCCTTCCAGCTTGCTGAAATAGCGGTCCGCCGCGTTGACGCGGATCACCTTGACGCCCATGTGCTCGGCGAACATCGCCATCACCTGGTCGCCTTCCTGCCAGCGCAGCAGGCCGGTATCGACGAAGACGCAGGTCAGCTTGTCGCCGATGGCCTTGTGCAGCAGCGCGGCCACGACGGACGAATCGACGCCGCCGGACAGGCCCAGGATCACTTCATCGTCGCCCACCTGTTCGCGCACGCGGGCGATCTGGTCGTCGATGATGTTGGCGGCGGTCCACAGGGTCTGGCAGCCGCACACGTCCACCACGAAGCGGCGCAGCAGCGCCTGGCCCTGCAGGGTGTGGGTCACTTCCGGGTGGAACTGCACGCCGTACCAGCGCTTCTCTTCGTTGGCCATCGCGGCCACCGGGATGCGATCGGTCACGGCCGTCACGGTGAACCCCGGGGGCGCAACGGAGACGTGGTCGCCGTGGCTCATCCAGACGTTCAACTTCGGCTCGCCGCCGTGGTCGCTCAGGCCCTTGAACAGCGCGTCGGGGTGCACGACGTTGACTTCGGCATGGCCGAACTCGCGCTGGTCGGCCGCTTCGGTGGCGCCACCGAGCTGCGCGGCGAGGGTCTGCATGCCGTAGCAGATGCCGAAGATCGGCAGGCCGCTGTCGAACACTTCCTGCGGTGCGGCGGGCGCGCCCGGCAGCGTGGTCGATTCCGGGCCACCGGACAGGATGATGCCCTTGGCACCGAACGCGGCGATCTCGGCCGGGTTGTGGTCCCACGCCCAGATTTCACAGTACACGCCGAGCTCGCGGATACGGCGCGCGATCAGCTGGGTGTACTGCGCGCCGAAATCGAGGATGAGGATCTTGTCGTTATGGATGTTGGTCATGGCGCCCGGGCAATGCAGGAGGGAGTACGGAAAACGAAACGGTGGTACCGGCGGCGGATAGAGAAAGAGGAACGGGAATCAGCTTCCTCGTTCCTCTTTGCGCGTACCGCATCAGGCGCGGTAGTTCGGCGGCTCTTTGGTGATCTGCACGTCGTGGACGTGGCTCTCGCGCTGGCCGGCGCCGCTGATCTTGACGAACTTCGGCTTGCTGCGCATGTCTTCGACCGTGCCGCAGCCCACGTAGCCCATCGTGGCGCGCAGGCCACCCATCAACTGGTGGATGATGCCGCCGACCGGACCGCGGTACGGCACGCGGCCTTCGATGCCTTCCGGCACCAGCTTGTCGGCGCTGGAGGCGTCCTGGAAGTAACGGTCCTTGGACCCCTTCTCCATCGCGGCCAGCGAGCCCATGCCGCGGTAGCTCTTGTACGAGCGGCCCTGGAACAGCTCGGTCTCGCCGGGCGATTCCTCGGTACCGGCGAGCAGGCCGCCGATCATGATGGTCGAGGCGCCGGCAGCCAGTGCCTTGCCGATGTCGCCCGAGTAGCGGATGCCGCCATCGGCGATCAGCGGGATGCGGTCCTGCAGCGCTTCGGCGACCAGGTCGATCGCAGTGATCTGCGGCACGCCGACACCGGCGACCACGCGCGTGGTGCAGATCGAGCCCGGGCCGATGCCGACCTTGACCGCGTCAGCGCCGCTGTCCAGCAGCGCCAGCGCGGCTTCGCCGGTGCAGATGTTGCCGCCGACGACCTGTACGTTCGGGAAGTTCTTCTTGACCCAGCGCACGCGGTCCAGCACGCCCTGCGAGTGGCCGTGCGCGGTGTCCACCACCAGCACGTCCACGCCGGCGGCGACCAGCGCTTCGACACGGCGATCGGTATCGCCGCCGACGCCGACCGCGGCACCGACCAGCAGACGGGTCGCGGTGTCTTTGGCGGCGTTGGGGTAGTCGGTGTTCTTCTGGATGTCCTTGACGGTGATCAGCCCGCGCAGGGCGAAATCATCGTTGACCACCAGGATCTTCTCGATGCGGTTGCGGTGCAGCAGCTGCAGCACTTCGTCCGACGCGGCGCCTTCCTTGACCGTGATCAGTCGATCCTTCTTGGTCATGATGTGGCGGACCGGGTCGTCCAGCTCGGTCTCGAAGCGCATGTCGCGATGGGTGACGATACCCACCAGCTGGCCACCGCCATCCACCACCGGCACGCCGGAAATGTTGCGCGCCTGGGTCAGCGCCAGCACGTCGCGGATGGTGGTTTCCGGGCCGACGGTGATCGGGTCGCGGATGACGCCGGCCTCGAACTTCTTGACCTGGGCCACTTCGGCGGCCTGCTGTTCGACGGTCAGGTTCTTGTGGATGATCCCCATGCCGCCGAGCTGGGCCATCGCGATGGCGAGGCGGGCTTCGGTGACGGTGTCCATCGCTGCCGAGAGGATCGGGAGCTTCAGCCGCAGGTCGCGGGTCAGCCGCGTTTCGAGGCTGACATCCTTGGGCAGGATCGTGGAGTGTGCGGGGACGAGCGAGACGTCGTCGTAAGTGAGTGCTTCAGCCTGGATGCGCAGCATCGGCATACCCGAGATGTGGGGAAGCGCGACATTTTACCCTGATTCTGGCCCGATGGGCAGGGGGCGGATGCGACGCTGTGTCGCGCCCGCGAACAGCGTTCACGTAGTGCCGGGCGGGTCCGGCCGCCGTTTGCAGGGGTCCCTCAGCCGGGCAGAGCCCGGCTCTACCGGTGCCGCCGTCCGGATCAGAAGGCTTCTGCCGCCTCGATGGTGTTCTGCATCAGGGTGGCGACGGTCATCGGCCCCACGCCGCCCGGGACCGGGGTGATCCAGCTGGCGCGCTCGGCAGCGGCCTCGAAGCCGACGTCACCGACCAGGCGGCCGTCGTCCAGGCGGTTGATGCCCACGTCGATGACCACTGCGCCCGGCTTGACCCACTCGCCTGGCACGATGCCCGGGCGGCCCACGGCCACCACCAGGATGTCGGCATTGCGCACGGACTGCTCCAGCACGTCCTTGGGAGTGAACTTGTGGCAACTCGTGACGGTGCAGCCGGCGATCAGCAGCTCCAGCCCCATCGGGCGGCCAACGTGGTTGCTGACGCCCACGATGGTGGCGTTGCGGCCGCGCACCGGCTGGTCGGTATGGCCCAGCAGCGTCGTGATGCCCCGCGGGGTGCACGGGCGCAGGCCGAATTCACGCAGCGCCAGGTGGCCGACGTTTTCCGGGTGGAAACCGTCCACGTCCTTGCGCGGGTCGATGCGGTGGATCAGGCGGCTGGCATCGGGGATGCCCGGCAGCGGCAGCTGCACCAGGATGCCGTGGATCTTCGGATCGGCGTTGAGCTGGTCGATCAGGGTCAGCAGCTGGGCTTCGGTGGTCCCGGCCGGCAGGTCGTAGTCGAACGCCTCGATGCCGACCTTCTCGGCGGCCCGGCGCTTGTTGCGCACGTACACGGTCGAGGCCGGGTCGCCCCCGACCAGCACCACCGCCAGGCCGGGCCGGCTGCCGCCGGCGGCCAGGCGCGCGTCCACGCGCACCTTCAGGCTGTCCAGCAGGTCTTCGGCGATGCGGCGTCCGTCCAGGATGCGGGCGGAATGGCGGGGGGCGGAATCGTTCATCGAATGCGGGGGCATGGCGGCGGCGGGGAACGTATTGTCCCTGATTTGCCCGGATCGCGTCGCCCAGCCGCCGGCCGGCTCCGCAACACCACCGATTGTCCCGGAAGTCGCCCATCGGCCGGCACTACGCATCGCGCGTCATTCCTCTTCGGGTACCTCGTCCGCATTGAGGGTGCGTGCCTTGCGCCTGGGCGCGGTGAACGGGGTCGGCGTGGGCACGCCGGGCAGCGCGGTACCGAACACCATGTGCGCGCCGGCGCGCAGGTCGCCACCGGCCATCTCCAGCTCGAAACGCTCGGCGTCGCGCTGACGGATCTGCTCGGCGATGTCGCGCGCGTCATCTTCCTCCGCGCCCAGCTCGACCAGCGCGGCCTGGCCGAACAGCAGCGCCGATTCGAAGGTCTCACGGATCTGGAAGTCCACGCCGGCATGGATCAGCCGCAGCGAATGCTCACGGTCAAACGACCGCACCAGCAGCTTGGCCTGCGGGAACTGGTGGGCCACCAGCTCGACGATGCGGTCCGCGTCCTGCGCACTGTTCACGCACACCGCAATGGCACGCGCGGTGGCCGCGCCGGAGGCGTGCAGCACATCCAGGCGGGTGCCGTCGCCGTAGTAGATTTTGAAGCCGAAACGCTCTGCGTTGTGGATCATGTCCACATCGTTGTCGATGATGGTCACGTCCACGTCGCGCGCCAGCAGCGACTGGCTGGCCACCTGGCCGAAGCGGCCAAAGCCGATCAGCAGCACGCTGCCGGACAGGCCGTCGGCCGCTTCCACGCCGTCCAGCGACACCGCACGGGCCGGCATCAGCGTGTCGTGCAGCAGCACGAACAACGGGGTGAGCGCCATCGACAGCACCACGATCGCGGTGAGGTTGGCGTTGACCTCCACGCCGATCACGCCGGCAGCCGCGGCGGCCGAGAACAGCACGAACGCGAACTCGCCGCCCTGCGCCATCACCACGCCACGATCCAGCGCCTGGTGGTGGTCGCTGCCCAGGATGCGCGCCACGGTGTAGATGCACACTGCCTTGGCCAGCATCAAGGCGAGCACGCCGGAGAGGATCAGCGGCCAGTTGTTGGCCACCACGGTCAGGTCCAGCGCCATGCCCACGCTGAGGAAGAACAGGCCCAGCAGAATGCCGCGGAACGGCTCGATGTCCGCCTCGATCTGATGACGGAAAGTGGATTCGCTGAGCAGCACGCCGGCCAGGAACGCGCCCATCGCCATCGACAATCCGCCCAGCTGCATCAGCAGCGCGGCGCCCAGCACCACCAGCAATGCGGCGGCGGTCATGACTTCGCGCGCCTTGGCGGCGGCCAGGATGCGGAACAGCGGATTGAGCAGGAACCGCCCTACCAGCACCAGGCCAACGATGGCACCGGCAGCGATGCCGACGCTGACCCAGCGCGACGCACCGCCCACCTCGGCATGCACCGGCGCCATCAAGGCGACCACGGCCAGCAACGGCACGATCAGCAGGTCTTCGAACAGCAGGATCGACACGATCTTCTGGCCCGACGGCAGCGCGATGTCTCCACGTTCGGCCAGCAACTGCATCACCACCGCAGTGGAGGTCAGCACGAAGCCGGCTGCACCGATGAACGCCACCGGCAGCGGGAAGCCGAACAGCATGCAGACGCCGGTGAGCACCGCGCCGCAGACCACGATCTGCAGGGTGCCCAAGCCGAAGATTTCCTTGCGCAGACTCCACAGGTGCGACGGCCGCATTTCCAGGCCGATCACGAACAGGAACATCACCACGCCCAGTTCGGCGGTATGCAGGATCGCCTGCGGATCGGAGAACCAGCCAAACCCGAACGGACCGATCGCCAGACCGGCGGCGAAGTACCCCAGCACCGAACCCAGCCCGAGCCGGCGGAACAGCGGCACCATCACCACCGCCGCGCCAAGCAGCGCGACCACTTTTACCAGCTCACTGGCCCCTGCTTCCACCGCCATGCGGATGTTCCCCGGACTACCTAGATGCCCCCACGATAGGGCAAAGCGTTTGCACGCAATAGCGCGCGGGGTGCGTTGATTTGTACTGAAAACAGAACAATGCCCCGCATGGATGGCAGGATCATCCTATCGACAGCGCTGCCGGCGATTGACCAGCCTTCAGACGCTGCTGCAGAACGCGGCGTAATCGATGTACCCGGGAAACGCACGGCCCGGCGCGCACAGCGGGCAGTCGGGGTCCGGTGGCAGCCGTGTTTCGCGGAAGCGCATCGCCAACGCGTCGAACGACAGCAGCCGGCCGACCAGGGAGTCGCCGATGCCCAGCAGGAGCTTCAGGACCTCGGTGGCCTGCAGCAGCCCGACCATGCCCGGCAGCACCCCGAGCACGCCGGCCTCGGCGCAGTTCGGCGCAGAACCGGGCGGCGGCGGCTCCGGGAACAGGCAGCGATAGCACGGTGCGACGCCCCGCTGGCGGCCCGCGTCGAACACGCTGACCTGGCCGGTGAAGCGCTCCACCGCGCCGTAGACCAGCGGGATGCCGTGGCGGATGCAGGCATCGTTGAGCAGATAGCGCAGCGGGAAATTGTCCGAACCGTCCAGCACCACGTCCACCCCGTCGAGCAGCGCATCAACTGTGGCGGACGTCACCCGCAGCTGTACCGCGTCCACGTCGAGATGGGGGTTGAGCGCCAGCAGCCGTTCGCGCGCGGACAGCACCTTGGGCGTGCCGACGCTGGCATCGGTATGCAGAATCTGCCGGTGCAGGTTGCTGCGCTCGACCACGTCGTCATCGGCGATGCGCAGGTGCCCTACCCCGGCGGCGGCCAGGTAGAAACTGGCCGGCGCGCCCAGCCCTCCGGCCCCAAGCACCAGCACGCGCGACGCCAGCAGCCTGCGCTGCCCGTCGACTCCCACCTGCGGCAACAGAAGGTGGCGCGAATAGCGCTCGTTGAAATCGCGCTCGGCATCGCTCTGCAGCGGTTGCACCAGCGGCAGGCCGTCGGCACGCCAGGCGGCGGTGCCGCCGTGCACGGAGGCGATACGGGTATAGCCGAGACCAGCCAGGGTGGTGGCGAGGTCCAGGGAGCGCCTGCCGCTTTGGCAGATCAGCACGACCTCGCGGTCCAGTACCGGCAGGTGCGTGGCCGGTGCGCGCTGAAGGTCGCCCCGGGCGATGCCAAGCGCGCCTTCGGCCATGCCGGTGGCGCGCTCATGCGCGTCGCGGACGTCGATCAGCAGTGCGCCGTGGGTGAGGCGTTCGCGGGCCTGGGCGGGGGTGATCTCGGGGACAGTGCTCATCTGTGCATTATCGCGCAGACCTCCCGGTGCAGTCGGGTCCTGCCGCGCCGTGCGCGGTTTGCCGGCCAGCGGCCCGCCCCAACCCTGGAATGCGGAAGAGCCGGCTTGCGCCGGCTCTTCATTGCATCACTTGCCTTTGACGTGCTTGATCAGGCGACGCTTGCGCTTGATCTGACGTTCGGTGAGCACGTTCTTCTTGCCTTCGTAGGGGTTTGTCCCCTCGCGGAAGATGAACTGCACCGGGGTACCGACAAGTTTGAAGCGCTTCCGGAAGAAGTTCTCCAGGTAGCGCTTGTACGACTCCGGCAGATCCTTCAGGCGCGTACCGTGCACGATGAAGGTCGGCGGATTGGAGCCGCCCGGATGCACGTAGCGCAGCTTGGACACGTGGCCGCGGATGGCCGGCGGCGGGTTGGTCTCGTAGGCCATCTCCAGCGCCTTGTTGACCTCACTGGTGCTGAACTCGTGCGTGGCCGACGCATGGGCGGCATGGATGCAACGGAACAGCTCGCGCAGTCCCGAGCCATGCTTGGCCGAGATGCGCACCACTTCGGCCCACGGCACGAAGCCCAGCTTGCGCGACACCAGCGCTTCGGCCTGCTCGCGCTGGTAGTCGGTCAGCCCGTCCCACTTGTTGATCGCCACGACCAGGGCGCGGCCGGCATCAAGCACCGCACCCAGGACGCTGGCGTCCTGGTCGGTCACGCCTTCGGCGGCGTCCAGCATCAGCACGGCCACCTGGCACTGCTCGATCGCCTGCAGCGTCTTGATCACGCTGAATTTTTCCACCACCTCTTCCACGCGCGCCTTGCGGCGCAGGCCAGCGGTGTCGATCAGCCGGTACTCGCGACCATCGCGCTCCATGTCCACCGCGATCGAATCGCGGGTGGTCCCGGGCACTTCGGAGGCGATCATGCGCTCCTCGCCCAGCAGGCGATTGACCAGCGTCGACTTGCCCACGTTCGGACGGCCGACGAAGGCAATGCGGATGCGGTTCGGGTCGTTGTCCAGCGTTTCGGTGGTGCCTTCCTCCGGCAGCCGCTCGACGACTTCATCGAGCAGATCGTCCAGGCCCTGGCGATGCGCAGCCGACACGGTCAGCATCTCGCTGAAGCCGTAGCGGGCGAACTCCGAACGCACCGTGTCCTCATGCGTACCGTCGATCTTGTTGATCAGCAGCAGCGTCGGACGCGACAGTTTGCGCAGCCAGGACAGGATCTCGTCATCCAGGGCGGATGCGCCTTCACGGGCATCGACCACGAACAGGATCAGGTCCGCCTCGGCGGCGGCGGCGCGGGCCTGGCGGGCGGTAGCACCGGCCAGACCTTCTTCTTCACCGGCGATACCACCGGTATCGACCACCAGGAACGGGTGGTCTTCATTCAGACGACAAACACCGTAATTACGGTCCCGGGTCACGCCGGGCTGGTCATGGACCAGCGCATCGCGCGTACGGGTGAACGCATTGAACAGCGTGGACTTGCCGACATTCGGCCGTCCAACCAGGGCGACCAAGGGCAGCATCGCGGTAACTCCTTATTGTGCCAACCGGAATGCGGTCAGCTTTCCATCAACGTTCTGCACCAGCAGAATCCCATCGGCAGCTACCGGCTGCGCCAGCAGGGCGTCGCCGCCACTCTTGGCGCGCGCCGCGAACTCACCATTGTCGGTACGCAGCCAGTGCAGGTACCCCTTGTAGTCACCGACCACAACGTAATCCCCCTGCACGACCGGACCGGTCAGCGAGCGACGGGCCAGGCCGGTCTGCGACCACATGGCCGAGCCGCTGGCCTTGTCCAGGCCGAACACGCCGCCCTTGTTGTCCGAGACGAATACATTGCCCGAGGTCACCGCCAGCCCACCCGCGCCGCCGTGATCGCGCGACCACAGCGGACGGCCGGTCGGGCCTTCGATCGCCATCGTCTGGTTCTTGAAGCTGTTCACGAACAGGGTGTTGCCATCCAGCACCGGCGCGCCATCGACGTCGGCCATGCGCTCCAGCTCGGTGCGGCCTTCCGGGGTACCCACCATCTGGTCCCACACGGTGCGGCCGTCCTGCATGGCCAATGCCGCCACGCTGCCATCGTCGTTGCCGATGAACAGCACGCCCGGACCGGTCACCACCGGCGCGTTGCCGCGCACGGTCAGGGCCGGCAGCTCGCGCGGGTTGAACCAGCGCTGGGTACCGTTGCCGGCATCCAGGGCGGTCACGCGGCCATCGTTGCTGCGCACAAACACCATGCCCTGGCCCACGGCCGGCGCGGAAATCACTTCACCCGGCACCTTGGCGCGCCACTTCTCGCTGCCATCGTTGGCGTCCAGCGCGATCACCTGGCCGTCCAGCGTGCCGATCACCACCAGGCCTTCGCCGACACCCGGGCCGCCAGACAGGCGCAGCTTGGGCTTCTTCTTTTCCTTGGCCGGCTCGTAGGTCCAGACCTTCTTGCCGGTCTGCAGATCGATCGCATGCACGCCACCGGAAATGGCGGCCGCGTAGACCCGACCATCGGCAACCACCGGGCCCTGGCGGACGCCGATGCGCTTCTCGCCCTTGCCCACGTTGACCGACCACAGCTTGTCGACCTTGACGGTCGGCTCGAACTTCACCAGTTCCGCCGGTTCCAGCGCCTTCTTGGCCGCCGCGTCCTTGCCGGCGAACCAGCCCTTGACGGTGGAGCAGCCCGACAGGGCCACACCCAGCAGGACTACCGTGGCAACGCGCTTGATCATGACCATCTGGTTCATTACACCGACTCCGCAGGATCGGTGACGGTGCCACCGGCATCCATCACTTTGGTTTCCAGCAGACGCCGCTGCGGCGCTGCCACGTCCAGCGTCTTGAGCGCCTTCTCATACTGTTCGCGGGCCGCATCACGCTTGCCCTGCACCATCAACGCGTCACCGTGGATCTCCAGGCTGGCGCTGTCGGCTGCGCTGCCCAGCAGCTTGATCGCTTCATCGCTTTTGCCGGTTGCCACCAACAGGCGCGCGACGCGCTGGTCGATCACCGGCTTGAACTCGGCGTCGGCGCTGATCGCGCGGAGGGTCGCCAGGGCGGCCTCGTCCTTGCCCGCATCCACCTGCGCCTTGGCCAGCTGCAACGCCGCCAGGTCCGCATAGATATTGGCCTTGCCGCCTTCAAGCGTCTTCACGCCCTTGGCCGCCTCGTCCAGATTCTTTTCTTCCAGGCTCTTGAGCACGGCCTGGTAAGCGACGTTGGCATCGGCCAGCGAGTTGCTGTGCCGGGCCTGCCATTCGTTCCAGCCCCAGATGCCGGCGATCGCAATGGCGACACCGGCCAGGATGCTGAGACCATTCTTCCGCAGCCAGCTGCGGACGCGTTCACTTTGTTCGTGCTCGTCGAGCAGATCGTCGATCGCCATGCGTACTCTCGCCCCGCCCGTCAGGAGGAGCTGGTTGAATTGGATTGGGAACGCGACTCAGTGTGAAACCGGAGCCACGGAGCCGTCAGAGGATACCGTAAAGCGTGCCACGTTGGCTCGCTGGTACGGCGAAAGGTCGACGATAGTGCCGCCCTGCTGAACCTCGACCGCCGACGCGTTGCCCAGCACCATGCGGGCCACCTGGCCCGGCGTGAAGCTGCGGGTTTCGCCGGACTTCACCAGCGCCTTCTCGACGGTAGTGCCATCGGGAGCGGCGATATCGACCCAGCTGTCGCCCTTGAACTGCAGGGTCAATGCGCCGGCCGGCGCGGCCGCACTGGCCGGACGCGGCACGGGGGTCAGCGACGCCAGATACGGGGCCGCCGGCTTGGGCGGTTCCGAGCTGACCGGGGCCGGCGCGGCGGGCGGCGTGTCGCCCCCTGCCACGGGAACCGCTGCCGGAATGACATCCAGCGAGGCGGTATTGGGGGTGTTGGCGGTCCCGTCGAAATGGCCGCGGGTGGCAAACCACACCGGCACGGCCAGCACGGCGGTGATGCCGACATAGAGCGCCCGGCGACCGAGGCTCTCGGCGATCCGGCGCGCCCGCGGGGTATGCGTGTGGCTGACCAGCTGCGGCGGCACCACCGGCCCGATATGGGCCTGCTCGAGCAGGTCGTTGATGTCGACCTTGAGCAGACGGGCGTAGCTGCGCAGCTGGCCACGGACGAACACCGGCGCGCCCAGGCGCTGCCATTGCTCCTCTTCGAGCGACCGCACCACCTGCACCGGCATGCGCAGTTGCTGACCCACCGATTCGAGCGTCAGTCCGGCCGCTTCGCGCGCCTGGCGGAGTCGAGCTCCGGACCCGGTCACAGTGTCGAAAGCGTTCACAGTCTGGTCATCAATCACAATGCTTCAACCCCGGGGATTAGGAGCCGCATCCTGCGGAAATTCGTTGCGAATTCGCTGCAGATAGCGACTGGATGCCGCGTTGTCGCCAAGCTGCACCTCGATTTGTGAGGCAAGTTGTAACACGGAACGTGTGGCCGGTGCAGCCGCAAGACGCCGTTGCGAGAAGGCCCGGGCCTCGAAAAAACGCCCGCGGGCGAACTCGCTGCGGGCCATCGACTCCAGCGCATAGGCATTGGTCGGTTCCAGCTGTACCGCGGCGCGGAGGTCACGCTCGGCGCGCTCGGGCTGCCCGGCATCCAGTGCGCACCCCCCGGCATTGGCCAGGGCCGACGCCGGCGTGGCGTACCCGGGGGCGGCCAGGGCTCGATCGAACCACTCCAGGGCGGCGGCGGGCTGGCCGTGGGTGCACAGCCAGGCACCATAGTTGTTCAGGACGTCGCCACGGCTGGGCGCCACGTCGGCGGCCTTGCGGTAGTGGCTGCCCGCAGCGACGTCATCGCCCCGGCTGCTGGCGATCTGGGCGAGCAGCATGTACGCCTCGGGACGCGACGGGTCGATCTTCACTGCCGCCCGGGCCTTCTTGTCGGCCACATCCAGGCCGCCGGCGCGCAGCGCCTCGGAGGCCAGAACGACCTGATCCTGGTAGCCGACCCGCTTGCGGGTGGCGGGGTCGTCGCGGACTTCATAGACCGGCGCGACGGGCAACTGCCCGGCCGGGTGTCGGGCGCCATGTCTGCCGCAGCCGGCCAATGCCAGCGCGCAGAGAACAACGGCTGGCAATCGGCAATCAGGCAGCGGCATCCCGGTCTTTCCCGTCCTGCAGCAATGTCTTGTTGAATTCCGCCTGGCGGCGCGTGCGATCCATCACCTGCCCCTTGAGCTGGCCACAGGCGGCATCGATGTCGTCGCCGCGGGTGCGCCGGACCATCGTCAGTACCTGGGCGTCGAGCAGGATCTTCTGGAACGCGCGGATCTCCGTCTCCCCGGAGCGCTCGTAGCGGGTACCCGGGAACGGATTGAACGGAATCAGATTGACCTTGCCAGCGTGCGAGGTCTGCACGGCGTTGTCGAACTGCCGCATCAGCCGCGCCAGCTGACGCGCATGCTCGGGCTGGTCGTTGATGCCCTTCATCAGGGTGTATTCGAACGTCACCGACTCACGGCGCTTGTTGGCGCGCAGGTAACGCGCACAGGACGCCATCAGGTCGACGATCGGGTACTTCTTGTTGAGCGGAACCAGCGTCTCGCGCAGCGCATCGTTCGGCGCATGCAGCGACACCGCCAGCGACACATCGCTTTCGGCCGACAGGCGGTCGATCTGCGGCACCAGGCCGGAGGTCGACAGGGTCACGCGCTTGTTGGCCAGGCCATAGCCCAGATCGTCGCGCATCAC
This sequence comes from Stenotrophomonas sp. NPDC077461, assembly GCF_049545475.1. Classification (NCBI taxonomy): domain Bacteria; kingdom Pseudomonadati; phylum Pseudomonadota; class Gammaproteobacteria; order Lysobacterales; family Lysobacteraceae; genus Stenotrophomonas; species Stenotrophomonas sp. NPDC077461. The sequence goes on along the minus strand of NZ_JBMWDO010000001.1, from coordinate 606,413 downwards.
GCTCATGGCGCGCACGACGTTGTCGAAATTCATCAACGGCTCGCCCATGCCCATCATCACCACATTGGTGAGACGACGCTGCTTGTGCGGAATATTGCCCAGATGGCGCGCCGCCACCCACACCTGGCCGATGATCTCGGCGGTGGACAGGTTGCGGTTGAAGCCCTGGGTGGCCGTCGAACAGAAGGTGCAGTTCAGCGCGCAGCCAACCTGCGAAGACACGCACAGCGTGCCGCGGTTCTTGTCCGGGATGTACACCGCTTCGATGGCGTTCTTGCCATCGGTGCCCATCGCCAGCAGCCACTTGTGGGTGCCATCGGCGGAGGGCTTGTCGAACACGATGTTGGGAACGCGGACCTCGGCATGCTGCTGCAGCTTGGCGCGCAGCGCCTTGCCAAGGTCGGTCATCTGATCGAAATCGGTGACGTAGTGGTGGTGGATCCACTTCATCACCTGGTGGGCACGGTAGCGCGCTTCGCCGAGGGTCTCGGCGAAGAAGCGCTCCAGACCCTCGCGATCGAGGTCGAGCAGGTTCTGCTTGGCCACAGCCGGACCCGGGACGAGTACGGATGGGATGGCGGTAGGCTGTACGACCTCGTTCACGGCATCACTCTCAGCGCGAAACGACGTCGGTCGCGGCGAAGAAGTAGGCGATTTCGATCGCGGCGTTCTCGACCGAGTCCGAGCCGTGGGCGGCATTGGCATCGATGGATTCGGCGAAGTCGGCGCGGATGGTGCCTGCAGCGGCTTCCTTCGGATTGGTGGCGCCCAGCAGGTCGCGATGGGCCAGCACGGCGTTCTCGCCTTCCAGCGCCTGGATCATCACCGGGCCGGAGATCATGAACTCGACCAGCGCGTTGAAGAACGGACGCTCGCGGTGCACGGCGTAGAAGCCTTCGGCTTCGCGGCGCGACAGCTGCTTGTACTTGGCAGCCACGACCTTGAGCCCGGCCTTTTCGAAGCGGGCGTAGATTTCACCGATGACGTTCTTGGCGACGGCGTCCGGCTTGATGATGGAAAGGGTGCGCTCCAGCGCCATGGGAAGTACTCCGTTGGGCGGGCCACTGATCGGCCCGAGGTTAGCATGAAAAAAACCCGCGTCAAAACGCGGGCTTAGCCTGATATACGTGAGGCGATTCTAACGTGTAACCCGGCGGCGCGGTAGTGCCGGGCCCCGCCCCGCACCCCCTTGAACCACAGGCCGGCCCGTCGCGTTCAGCGTGGTGGAAAGGCAAAAGGCGTCGCCGGACAGGGGGTTGACCGGGATGAACGGATGCCCACCCCCATTGTGCGTCGCACAATGCCAGCGTGCGGCCATCGGTCTAGTATCAAACAATCGTTTGATTGAACCTGCCCCGCCTCATGGCCAAACCCGCTCACTTCTCCACCAAGGACCGCATTCTCGGCGCCGCCGAGGAGCTGTTCGCCCAGCACGGTTTTGCCGGCACCTCGCTGCGCCAGGTCACCAGCCAGGCCGACGTCAACATCGCCGCGGTCAACTACCACTTCGGCTCCAAGGAAAACCTCGTCAACGAGGTGTTCCGGCGTCGCATGGATGAAATGACCGCCGCCCGCCTGGCGCAGCTGGAGGCGGCCCGTCGCGAGTCCCCCGGTGAACTGCGCCCGGTGCTGGCCGCCTTTGTCGAACCGGCCCTGGCAATGGCCCAGGACCGCCAGACCGGCGGCGCGTTCGTCCGCGTGATCGCCCGGGCCTACGCCGAGAAGAACGACAACCTGCGCAAGTTCCTCTCCGACCACTACGGCCACGTCCTGCGCGACTTCGGCAAGGCGATTGCCGCCTGCGTCCCCGGCCTGAGCAAGGAAGAGCTCTACTGGCGCCTGGACTTCCTGGCCGGGTCGCTGACCTACGCGATGGCCGACTTCGGCCTGATCAAGCGACCCGCCGGTGTCACCGAAGCCGCGCATCGTGCCCATGCGGCACGCGAACTGATCCACTTCGCCGAAGCCGGGTTCCGCGCCAGCGCAACCCGCGATGCTTCGACGACGCCTCTTTCCACCCCGTAGCGCCGGGCGCTCCCCGGCTGCCAGACCAACAAAGGCATAACGACATGTCCAATTCCCTGCTAGTCCGCCGCGCCGCCGTGTTGGGTGCCGGTGTCATGGGTGCCCAGATCGCGGCCCACCTGACCAACGCCGGCGTCGATACCGTGCTCTTCGACCTGCCTGCCAAGGAAGGTCCGGCCGACGGCATCGTGCTCAAGGCCATCGGCAACCTGGGCAAGCTCAGCCCTGCCCCGCTCGCCAGCAAGTCCTACGCCGAGGCGATCACCCCGGCCAACTACGAGACCGGGCTGGAGCAGCTGAAAGACTGCGACCTGATCATCGAGGCCATCGCCGAGCGTATGGACTGGAAGCAGGATCTGTACAGGAAGATCGCTCCGTTCGTGGCCGATCACGCCGTGCTGGCCTCCAACACCTCCGGCCTGGGCATCAACAAGCTCGCCGATGTGCTGCCCGAGCAGCTGCGTCACCGCTTCTGCGGCGTGCATTTCTTCAACCCGCCGCGCTACATGCACCTGGCCGAGCTGATCCCGGCCACCACCACCGATGCCGCCGTGCTGGAGGGCCTGGAAGCATTCCTGGTCACGACCCTGGGCAAGGGCGTGGTGTACGCCAAGGACACCCCGAACTTCATCGGCAACCGCATCGGCGTCTTCTCGATTCTGTCCACGATCTTCCACACCCAGCAGTTCGGCCTGGGTTTCGATGAAGTCGATGGCCTGACCGGCCCGCTGGTCGGCCGCCCGAAGTCGGCGACCTACCGCACCTCCGACGTGGTCGGCCTGGACACGATGGCGCACGTCATCAAGACGATGGGCGACACCCTGCCCAACGATCCGTGGCATCAGTATTTCGCCTCGCCGAAGTGGCTGGACGCGCTGATTTCCAAGGGTGCGCTCGGCCAGAAGACCGGCGCCGGCATCTTCCGCAAGGTCGGCAAGGACATCGTCGTGCTGGACCTGGAGAAGCAGGACTACCGCCCGGCCGACCGTACCGCCGCACCGGAAGTGGTCGACATCCTCAAGATCAGGAACCCCGCCGAGAAGTTCGCCAAGCTGCGCGAAAGCCAGCACCCGCAGGCGCAGTTCCTGTGGGCGACCTTCCGCGACCTGTTCCACTACAGCGCCTACCACCTGGCCGACATCGCCGAGACCGCGCGCGACGTCGACCTGGCCATCCGCTGGGGCTATGGCTGGTCGCTCGGCCCGTTCGAAACCTGGCAGGCTGCCGGCTGGAAGCAGGTGGCGCAGTGGATTGCCGATGACATCGTGGCCGGCAAGAGCATGAGCAATGCGCCGCTGCCTGACTGGGTGTTCGATGGCCGCGATGGCGTGCACGCCGCCGAAGGCAGCTACAGCCCGTCGCGCAACGCCAAGCTGCCGCGCTCGTCGCTGCCGGTGTACCAGCGTCAGCGCTTCCCGGACCCGCTGCTGGGCGAAGCCTTCAGCCCGGGCGAGACCGTGTTCGAAAATGACGGCGTGCGCATGTGGCACGACGGCGACGGCATCGCCGTGGTCAGCTTCAAGACCAAGATGAACACCGTGTCCGACCACGTGCTCGATGGCCTGCAGGAAGCGATCAAGCGCGCCGAGAAGGACTTCAAGGGTCTGGTGATCTGGCAGCAGAAGGAACCCTTCTCCGCCGGTGCGGACCTGGCCGGTGCGCTCGGTCTGCTGCAGGCCGGCAAGGTCGAGCAGTTCGAGGACATGGTGCACAACTTCCAGCGCACCAGCCAGGCGATCAAGTACTCGCTGGTACCGGTGGTGACCGCCGTGCGCGGCCTGGCCCTGGGCGGCGGCTGCGAGTTCCAGATGCACAGCGCCAAGAGCGTGGCGGCACTGGAAAGCTACATCGGCCTGGTCGAAGCGGGCGTCGGCCTGCTGCCGGCCGGCGGCGGCCTGAAGGAGCTGGCGGTGCGTGCGTCGCAGGCGGCTGGTCCGGGCGGGGATGTCTTTGCCGAGCTGAAGAAGACCTTCGAAACCGTGGCGATGGCCAAGGTGTCCAACTCTGCGGTCAACGCCAAGGAGCTGGGCCTGATGCGCGCCACCGACAAGGTGGTCTTCAACAGTTACGAAGCGCTGTACATCGCCAAGGCCGAAGTGCAGGCGCTGGCCGAAGGCGGCTACCGTCCGCCGATGCCGGCCCGCCGCATCCAGGTCGCCGGCGACGTCGGCATCGCAACGTTCAAGATGATGCTGGTCAACATGCTCGAAGGCCGTTTCATCAGCCCCTACGACTACGAGATTGCCGTGCGCATCGCCACCGTGCTGTGCGGTGGCGAAGTCGACCGCGGCACGCTGGTGGACGAAGAGTGGCTGCTGACCCTGGAACGCAAGCACTTCGTCGAACTGGCCCAGCAGGAAAAGACCCAGGCCCGCATCGCGCACATGCTCAAGACCGGCAAGCCGCTGCGCAATTGACCGCGCCCCCTGTCTACGGTGGGTGCCGACCCCGGGTCGGCACTCCGGCTAAAAATTTCGAGAGATCACTGCAATGACCAAGCAAATCCAGGACGCCTACATCGTCGCCGCCACCCGCACCCCGGTCGGCAAGGCGCCCAAGGGCGTGTTCCGCAATACCCGTCCGGACGACATGCTTGCCCACGTGCTCAAGTCCGTGGTCGCACAGGCGCCGGGCATCGACGTCAACCGCATCGATGACGCGATCATCGGCTGCGCGATGCCGGAAGCCGAGCAGGGCATGAACGTGGCGCGCATCGGCGTGCTGCTGGCCGGCCTGCCGGACACCATCGCCGCACAGACGGTCAACCGCTTCTGCTCCTCCGGCCTGCAGGCGGTGGCGATGGCCGCCGACCAGATCCGGCTGGGCAATGCCGACCTGATGCTGGCCGGCGGTACCGAGTCGATGTCGATGGTGCCGATGATGGGCAACAAGATCGCGATGGCGCCGAGCGTCTTCGACAACGATCACGTCGCCATCGCCTATGGCATGGGCATCACTGCCGAGAAGGTCGCCGAAGAGTGGAAGGTGTCGCGTGAGGAGCAGGACGCCTTCGCCCTCGCCTCGCACCAGAAGGCGATCGCCGCCATCCAGAACGGTGAGTTCAAGGATGAGATCAGCCCCTACGACGTACGCACCCGCCAGCCGGACCTGGCCGATGGCCGCCGCATCATCACCCGTGACCGCATCGTCGACACCGACGAAGGCCCGCGCCTGGATTCGTCGGCCGAAGGGCTGGCCAAGCTGCGCCCGGTGTTCCGCAACGGCCAGTTCGGCGGCACCGTCACCGCCGGCAACTCGTCGCAGATGAGCGACGGCGCCGGTGCGGTGCTGCTGGCCTCCGAACAGGCGGTCAAGGACTATGGCCTCACGCCGCTGGCCCGCTTCGTCAGCTTCTCGGTTGCCGGCGTGCGCCCGGAAGTGATGGGCATCGGCCCGATCGCCGCGATCCCGAAAGCCCTCAGGCAGGCAGGCCTGACCCAGGACCAGCTGGACTGGATCGAGCTCAACGAAGCGTTCGCCGCGCAGTCGCTGGCCGTCATCCGCGACTGCGGCCTGGACCCGTCCAAGGTCAACCCGCTGGGCGGCGCCATCGCCCTCGGTCACCCGCTGGGGGCGACCGGTGCGATCCGCACCGCCACCCTGCTGCACGGTCTGCGCCGTCGTCAGCAGAAATACGGCATGGTCACCATGTGCATCGGCACCGGCATGGGTGCAGCAGGCATCTTCGAATCGCTGTAACGCCGGGCGTTGCCAGGCAGAACGCAGAAGGGCAGCCGCGAGGCTGCCCTTCTGCGTGGGGTTGCTGCGTACCGACCCGCGGTCGGCACCCAAGTGTCCCGGTCAGCTTTCGGCGAGTGCCTTCTTGAGCATTTCGCGGGCGGGGCCAGCCAGCTTCTCGTTGTTGAGCGCGAAGCGGATGGTGGCCTCGACCAGTCCCAGGTGGGTGCCGCAGTCGAAACGGGTGCCCTCGAACCGATAGGCATCGACCCGCTCGGTCTTGAGCAGCTCGGCGATGGCATCGGTCAACTGGATCTCGCCGCCGGCACCGGTGCCGGTGGATTCGAGCAGGTCGAAGATCGCCGGGCTCAGCACATAACGGCCGACCACGGCGAGGTCGCTCGGCGCATCCTCAGGCTTGGGCTTCTCCACGATCGCGCTGATCCGGCCCTGGCGGCCGTCGAAGGCGTCGGTCGCCACGATGCCGTAGCTGCCGGTCTTGTCGTGCGGCACGTCTTCCACGGCAATGATGCTGGCGCCGCTGGCCTGGTTGGCATCGGCCATCTGCTTGAGCGCACCGTCGCCGCGGTTCCAGATCAGGTCGTCGGGCAACAAGACAGCGAACGGCTCGTCGCCGACGATGGCTTTGGCGCAGAGCACCGCGTGCCCCAGGCCCAGCGCTTCGGCCTGGGTGACAAAGATCGCCCGCACCCCGTTCGGCAATACGTGCCGGACCAGCTCCAACTGCTCCTTCTTGCCGGCGCGCTCGAGCTTCTGCTCCAGTTCGTAGGCCTTGTCGAAGTAGTCGGCCACCGCATGCTTGTAGCGGTTGGTGATGAAGATCAGGGTGTCGCACCCTGCTTCGATCGCTTCGTCGACCGCGTACTGGATCAGCGGCCGGTCAATGATCGGCAGCATCTCCTTGGGCACGGTCTTGGTCGCCGGCAGGAACCGGGTGCCCAGACCCGCTACCGGGAATACCGCCTTGCGAATGCGCTTGTTGCTCATCAGTGCCTGTTGGCCTCTCGTGCGGGGAACGGCAGCACTGTAGCGGAGGTGACGTTATCGTCCTGTGGCAATGGCGCGAACTCGGGCATGGTCGCAAACAGGATGCTGTTGATCGCATCGGTGTCGTAGGTGGCGATGGCCTCGCGCAGCTTGGGCACGTTGCCCAGCACCTGCTCGCGCGCGAAGCTGCGCACACCGGCTTCCAGGATCTTGGGGTGCGCCGTGGGACGGTAGTCCTCGTCCGAGTAGAACAGCGTCTCGTGCAGCTTCTCGCCCGGACGCAGCCCGGTATAGATGATGGCGATGTCCTTGTACGGCTGCTTGCCGGCCAGACGGATCATCTGCTCGGCGAGCACGCGGATCGGCACCGGCTCGCCCATGTCCAAGGTGTAGATCGCGCCATGCGACGCCGAGGCGGCCGCCTGCAGGATCAACTGGCAGGCCTCGGGAATGGTCATGAAGTAGCGCGTGACTTCCGGGTCGGTCACGGTCACCGGGCCACCCTTGAGGATCTGCTCGCGGAACACCGGAACCACACTGCCGGCCGAGGCCAGCACGTTGCCGAAGCGCACGGTCACGAAACGGGTGTGGTTGGTCTTCTGATCCAGGCTCTGGCAGATCATCTCCGCGTAGCGCTTGCTGGCGCCCAGCGCATTGACCGGATCGACCGCCTTGTCCGTGGAGATGAACACAAAGTGCTCGATCCGGGCCTCGACGCAGGCGCGCGCGACCGTTTCGGTGGACAGGATGTTATTGCGCACTGCCTCGCGCAGCTGACGCTCCAGCACCGGCACCTGCTTGTAGGCGGCAGCATGGAACACCGCGTCCACGTGCGACAGCGACAGGGCATGGCGGATCACCGCCGGATCACCGCAGTCACCCAGCACGGCCTCCACGTCCAGATCGGGGAAGCTGCGCTTGAGCTCGGCCTCGATGGTCAGCAGCAGCAGTTCGCTCATTTCCAGCAGCACGATGCGGCCAGCGCCGTGGCGCGCGCACTGGCGGCACAATTCCGAGCCGATGGAGCCACCCGCGCCGGTGACCAGCACGGTACGACCGCCCAGCCAGCCACGGATCAGAGCCCAGTCCGGCAGGATCGGCTTGCGGCCGAGCAGGTCCTCGATCGCCACCTCCTTGAGCTGCCCGGGCAATGAATGGCCCAGCAGGATGTCGTTGAGCTTGGGTACCATCCGGAACGGCACGCCAGTGCTTTCGCACAGGGCCACCACGCGCTGCATGCCGACCGCATCCAGCGAGGGAATGGCGATCACCAGCAGCTTGGCGGCGGTCTCACGGACCACGGCCGGCGCATCGTCCAAGGTGCCGAGGATCGGCAGGCCCTGCAGCTTGGCGCCCTGCAGGTGGGGCGCGTCATCAAGCAGCCCGACCGGATGGAAATCGCCGGACCGGCGCAGGTCACGGACCAGGGCTTCGGCCGCCTGCCCCGCGCCCAGGATCAGCACCCGGCGCGCACTGGCGTCCGACTGCAGCGCCTGGTAGTCCTTCCATGCACGGTACAGCAGGCGCGGCGCGCCAAGCAGCGCCGACAGGGCGAACGGATAGATCACCAGCACCGACATCGGCACGCCATTGAAGCGCTTGTAGGCCAGCGCCACCACGATGGCCAGCAGACCGATGAAGCTGGCTTTGAAGATGTTGAGCAGATCGGCCACGCTGGCAAAGCGCCAGAGGCCGCGATACAGGCCCACGCGCCAGAACACCACCGCCTGGATCACCAACACCAGCGAGGTGTCGATGTTCCACAGCGGCAGGGCCGGTGCATCGGGAAGCATGGAGTAACGGCCGGCATGCAGCAGTTGCCAACACGCCCAGACCATGAACAGATCGTGGGCGACGATGGCGGCCCGCGGAATCAAGCCGGTAAAACGGTCCTGCCAAGGCGTCATAAAAAGCACAGTCCTTCTAAAGGCGCATTCCCTTGCGCAGGAGTAGCCAAAGGCCGGTCGCGAGGATCATCCACGCGACAGCCACGGCAGCCTCCCACCTCGGCTGCAAATGTGTGCAAGCATTAAACACCGCGACACTGAATAAACCAAAAACAAAGTACATACCGGTGGTGAAACTGTGGCTTGCGCCACTTTTCACCATCCGCTGGTACAGGTGTTGTGTGTGGGGTTGCGTCCAACGCTGCCCCGACAGCATGCGCGACAACAGTGTGAAGCCGGCGTCCACAAGGAACCCGGTCAGCGGCACCAGCAGCAACACCCACTGGATGTCGGTCACCACGCTCGTCAGGCATACCAGCGCCGCGACGGCATAGCCAAGCGCGCCGCTGCCGACATCGCCCATGAAGATGCGGGCCTGCGGGAAATTGAACGGCAGGAAGCCCAGGCAGGCCAGGCCAAGCACGACGCCGGCCAGACCGAACGGCGACGGCAGCACGAGGGCAAAGGCCATCGCGGCCAGGATCGCCTGCGTGGTCGCAATGCCGTTGATCCCATCCATGAAATTCCAGATGTTGACCAGCGACACCGTGAACAGCAGGGCCAGAACCGACTGCACCAGATTGCCCGTGACCTGCCAGACCAGACCGGCCAGCAGCGCGGATGCGACCAGATGCACCAGCAGGCGACGCAGGGCGGGCAGCGGGTGGTGGTCGTCCCACCAGCCAATCCCCGCCACCATCCCCAGCCCGATGGCGAACACCAGCAGCGCCTTGGCGGCGGACGGCCAGATCAGCGCCGCCGCCAGGCAGGCCAACAGCAGCGTGGCCACGATCGCGATGCCGCCACCGCGGGGGGTGGCGACGCCGTGGCTGCGCCGTTCGCCCGGCTGATCCATCAGGTTGCGGCGCAGGGCGTACCGGCGCGCGCACCCGGTCAGGGCCGCAGAGAGGGCCATGACCGCCACCAGGCCGGCCAGCCAGATCCAGGGGATCACCACTTACAGCACCGCGTAGTTCAGCAGCGGCTTGACCGTACCCCACTCCTTGCAGCTGGGGCATTGCCAGTGGTGCGTCCGCGCGCCGAAGCCGCAGCGCGTGCAGCGATAGGCCGGATTGCGGACCAGCAACTGGTCGGTGATGTGTTTGAGGTCGTGCAGCGTGGCCGTCGCATCGGCGCCATCGGCCAGGGTGAGATCGATCAGCGCCGATTCGCCGCGGACCGACGGGCGGTCCTTGAGCTGGCGGCCCAGGTAGGCGCGCGCGGGTGCCACGCCTTCCTGCTCTTCCATCAGCTGGGTCAGGGCCAGCACGGGCGCGATGCCGCGGTAGTGCTCGGTCATCTCCGACAGGAACGCGCGCGCGCCGGCCAGGTCGCCGACCTTGCGGTAGTTCTGCATCAGGGCCGGCAACAGTTCGGGCAGGTAGTCCGGATCGTTGCGCGCGGCACGCTCGAACGCCCTGACCGCCGCCTCGTGATGCCCGACGTCGGACTCCAGGCGGCCTTCGATGATGCCGGCACGCACCGACATGGCATCGGCCTGGTAGGCACGTGCGATGGCCGCCCGCGCGTCGTCCACGCGGTCGGCGCCGCGATAGCGCTCGGCCAGTTCGCACTCGAACTGGCCGATCAGCTTGCCCATCGGCTCGCCAGTGACTTCCTCGAAGCGGCTGGCGTTGTCGATCGCCTTTTCCCAGTCGCGTTCGGCCTGGTAGATGCCGATCAGGTGCTTGAGCGCCTGCGGGGCGCGCTGGTCGATCTGGGCCAACTCGGTGAACACGGTTTCGGCACGGTCGAGCAGGCCGGACTTCATGTAGTCCTCGCCCAGGGCAAGGAGCGCCTGGACGCGCTGTGCATCGCTGAGGTCGCTGCGGTTGACCAGCCCCTGGTGCAGGCGGATCGCACGGTCCACCTCGCCACGGCGGCGGAACAGATGGCCCAACGCGACCTGGGTCTCGAAGGTTTCCTTGTCCAGCTCGGCGATGTGCAGGAACAGCTCGATCGCCTTGTCCGGCTGTTCATTGAGCAGGTAGTTCAGGCCACGGAAGTAGGTGCTGGAGAGCCGGCTGACCTGGTTGTCGCCATGACGCTGGCCACCGCGCCGGCCAATCACCCAGCCCGACAGCGCCGCCAACGGCAGACACAGGAAGAACCAGAACCACTCGGAGACAAATTCCATCGGCGCTCAGCGTCCGTCGAAAGTAGAAGAAGGAGGAGGTGTGGCGACCACCACGGGGGCAGCCTTCTGCGCCTTGCGCAGTTTGGAATACAGCGGGATGACCATGCTGGCCAGGACCAGGGCACCGCCGATCAGGGCACCGGACAGCAGCGAAATGATGATGGCCAGGCCGGTGGTGGTGGCGATCTGGGTGAAGCCCAGGCTGATGGCGATCGGCTGCGAATTGAGCGCGCCGACGATGAGCCCGACCACCAGAACCGCCAGCAGGACCAGTAGACGTACGATATTCATGTACCAGCTCCAGTTCCGGAAGGCCTCAAGAGTAGCGGACTAGCACTCCGCTCTACCAGCCAACACGGCGGAAAACATGCATCCGGGATACGGACGCGACGGCTCAGGCAGGATCGCTTTCCAGCGGTACGACGGCGCTGACGCGCTCGCGCAACTCCTTGCCCGGCTTGAAATGCGGGACATGCTTGCCCGGCAATGCCACCGACTCCCCCGTCTTGGGGTTGCGCCCGAGGCGCGGCGGCCGGTAGTGCAACGAAAAACTGCCGAACCCGCGGATCTCGATCCGATCACCGCCGGCCAGCGCCCCGCCCATCATTTCCAGCAACGACTTCACCGCCAGATCGACATCGTCCGACTTCAAATGCGCCTGTCGGCGCGCCAGGATTTCGATCAGCTCGGATTTGGTCATTACGGGCTCTTGGGGAGGAAACCAGACCCTGAAACGGCCCGGACAAAAGTCCGGGCCGTCCAGGAAACTACTGCAACGGGTAAGACCGATTACTCGGACTTGTTGCCGTTCAGCTGTGCGCGCAGCAGCGCGCCGAGCTGGGTCGTGCCACCCGAAGCGGACTGGTATTCCTCCAGCACTTCGCGCATTTCCGCGTCGTCTTTGGCCTTGATCGACAGCTGCAGGGTACGGCCCTTGCGGTCCATGCCCACGAACTTGGCTTCGACCTTGTCGCCGACCTTCAGGAACTGGGTCGCGTCGTCAACGCGCTCGTTCGCAACGTCGCGAGCGGACACGTAGCCTTCGATGCCGTCAGCCAGTTCGATGGTAGCGCCCTTGGCGTCCACTTCCTTGACCACGCCTTCGACCTTGGAACCCTTCGGATTGGCCGCCATGTACTGGCCGAACGGATCCTGCTCCAGCTGCTTGACGCCCAGGCTGATGCGCTCGCGTTCCGGATCGACGGCCAGGACCACTGCGTCCAGGGTGTCGCCCTTCTTGAAGTTGCGGACCACGTCTTCGCCGGTGGTGTTCCAGCTGATGTCCGACAGGTGCACCAGGCCGTCGATACCGCCGTCCAGGCCGATGAAGATGCCGAAGTCGGTGATCGACTTGATCTGGCCCGACACCTTGTCACCCTTCTTGTGGATGGCAGCGAAGGTTTCCCACGGATTGGCGGCAACCTGCTTCATGCCCAGCGAGATGCGGCGACGCTCCTCGTCGACATCCAGGACCATGACTTCGACTTCGTCACCGACCTGCACAACCTTGGACGGGTTGACGTTCTTGTTGGTCCAATCCATTTCCGAAACGTGCACCAGGCCTTCGACGCCCGGCTCGATCTCGACGAACGCGCCGTAATCGGTGACGTTGGAGACCTTGCCGAAGACGCGGCTGTTGGCCGGGTAACGACGGGCGATGTTGTCCCACGGATCCTCGCCCAGCTGCTTCAGACCCAGCGAAACGCGGTTGCGCTCGCGGTCGAACTTCAGCACGCGCACGTCCAGCTCGTCGCCGACGTTCACGACTTCGGACGGGTGGCGCACGCGCTTCCAGGCCATGTCGGTGATGTGCAGCAGGCCGTCGATACCGCCCAGGTCCACGAACGCGCCGTAATCGGTCAGGTTCTTGACGACACCCTTCAGGATCGCGCCTTCCTGCAGCTTGTCCATCAGCTGCTCGCGCTCTTCCGAGTGCTCGCTTTCGACGACTGCACGACGCGAGACCACGACGTTGTTACGCTTGCGGTCCAGCTTGATGAGCTTGAATTCCAGCTCCTTGCCTTCCAGGTAGGCCGGGTCGCGCACCGGGCGCACATCCACCAGCGAACCGGGCAGGAACGCGCGGACATCCTTGATGTCCACGGTGAAACCACCCTTGACCTTGCCGCTGATGCGGCCGGTGATGGTTTCGTTCTTTTCCAACGCTTCTTCCAGCTCGTCCCACACCATCGCGCGCTTGGCCTTCTCGCGCGACAGGACGGTTTCACCGAAGCCGTTCTCGATCGAGTCGAGGGCGACCTTGACGACGTCGCCTTCGGCAACATCGATCTCGCCAGCGTCGTTACGGAACTGTTCGATCGGCACGATGCCTTCGGACTTCAGGCCGGCGTTGATCACCACGACGTCGCCGCGGACTTCAACGACAACACCGCTGACGATGGCGCCCGGCTTCAGCTTGGCCAGATTGGCCTGACTGGCTTCGAACAGTTCGGCAAATGATTCGGTCATTAGATTTACTCTGTTGGACACATGGGCATTGGTCCCCGCAAGGGTTCCGTTTACTGCCCGCCTGTTGGTCGACCCCGGAAACGCAGGTCGTGTGTTAAGTAGGAAAACCGCCACGCATCATTGCGGGACGGAGCTGTTGTTGCCTTGCAGTAGTGCGACTGCCGTCGATGGACTGACGGCCCTCCTTACAACGGATCAGGCACCCGAAACCGGAAGCAGATCCAGTACCTTGGCAACGACGGCGTCGATGCCGATACCACTGGTGTCGATGATGACGGCATCGTCTGCCGGCTTCAGGGGCGCCACTGTGCGCTGTGCATCACGGGCGTCGCGGGCCATGATCTCGCGCAGGAGGTCTTCAAAGTTAACAGAAACCCCCTTGTCTTTCAACTGCTTATGCCGCCGCTCCGCCCGCTCCTCGGCGCTGGCGGTCAAAAAGACCTTGAATGGGGCATCCGGGAAGATGACCGTCCCCATGTCGCGACCGTCGGCAACCAGACCCGGCTCGATCCTGAATGCGCGCTGGCGCTCCTTCAGGGCGGCCCGGACCTCCGGAATGGCCGCAATGGCCGACGCCAGGGCGCCGGTGGTCTCCAGGCGCAGCTCGTCGGTGGCATCGGTATCGTTGACCAGCACGCGCAGCCCGCCATCGGCCGATTCGACGAAACGGACATGGGTATCGAACGTGCACCGGACCAGCGCGGAGGCGTCGGATGTGTCGATATCGGCCCAGCTGGCCGCCACGCCCACGGCGCGGTACAGGGCGCCCGAATCGAGGTAATGCCACCCCAGCCGGCGTGCGACAATGCGGCTGACGGTCCCCTTGCCGGCCCCGGACGGGCCGTCGATGGTGAGCACGGAAGGAAGCTGGTTCATGGGTTTCCCGGTGATTTTGACGGGCCATTCTAGCCCCTGCCCGGCCCCGCCCGAGACCTTTTTCGTGCAACCACTTGAAAGGATGGAAAAAAGACCGGTAGAATGGCGGGCTTGAACGAGCGTCACCTGCCGATTGTCATCTGCATATCGCGGCCGCGCTCCAACCGAATCCAACGTTTACGCCGAGGTATGCAATGAAAGTCCTGTCTTCCCTGAAGTCGGCCAAGTCCCGTCACCGTGACTGCAAGGTCGTTCGCCGCCGTGGCAAGATCTTCGTGATCTGCAAGTCGAACCCGCGTTTCAAGGCTCGCCAGCGCTGAGCCGAAGGAAGTCGCACCCGCACGGGTCGCGACCTGCCTGAACAAAAAGCCGCCTCCGGGCGGTTTTTTGTTGCCGTTTTTGCTGTAATCGGCGGGTGGGGCGCGGCCGCTGGCCGCGACACCTTCTTTTTTCTTGACCACTGGGGAGTAGATCGAGATGAAACGTTACCTGACCACCCTGCCGCTGCTGGCCCTGCTGGCCTGTTCCAGCGTGCATGCCGACACCCTGCTGATCGACCGCAGCCGCGAGAAGCCCGCCGTGGCCCTGCCCGTGCGCGGCCAGAGCATGCAGCAGGTCCAGTCGCAGTTCGGCGATCCGGGTGAACGCCTGGAGCCGCGCGGCGGGCAGAAGCGCCAGTGGCCGACCATCCACCGCTGGGTGTACCCGCAGTTCACCGTCTACTTCGAGAAGCAGAAGGTGATCGATGTGGTTGCCAACCAGGCCGACGCCAATGAGATCGGGCCCAAACCGCCGATCCGCTGACCCTCCCACTGCCCGCCGCCCGGCGGGCCATCGCACCGAGATCATGAACGACACGCTCCGCTTTCCGGCCGAATGGGAACCCCAGTCCGCCATCCTGATTGCCTGGCCCCACGCCGAAACCGACTGGGCCGACCGCCTGGGCGACGTCGAGGACACCTACATCGCCCTGGTGGCAGCCATCACCCGTTTCCAGCCGGTGGTGATCATCGTTGCCGACGATGACCTGGAGGCCTACGCCGACGCGCGCCTGCGCTCCAACCGCATCGACATGGACCGCGTCCGGTTCGTCACCGCGCAGTACGACGACACCTGGCTGCGCGATTCCGGCCCGATCACGCTCACGCGTGCCGATGGCCGTTTCCGCCTGCTCGACTTCCGCTTCACCGGCTGGGGCGGCAAGTTCGACGCCAGCCTGGACGATCAGCTGGTGGGCGTGCTGCATGGCGCCGGGCTGTTCGCCAATGCGGAACTGCAGAGCATTCCGTTCGCGCTGGAAGGCGGCGGCATCGAAACCGATGGCGCCGGCACGCTGCTGACCACCTGGCAGTGCCTGCACGAACGCCATCCGGACCGAGACCGCGCCTCGCTCAGCGCCGATCTGGCAACCTGGCTGGCGCAGGACCGGGTGCTGTGGCTGGACCACGGCTATCTGGAGGGCGACGACACCGACGCCCATATCGACACCCTGGCCCGCTTCGCCTCGGTGGACAGCATCGTCTACCAGGCCTGCGACGACAGCAGCGACTCGCACTTCGCCGAACTCCAGGCGATGGGCGACGAACTGGCCGCGCTGCGCACCGCCGACGGCGCGCCGTACCGCCTGTTCCCGCTGCCGTGGGCCCGCCCGGTGATCGACGAGGGCCGCCGGCTGGCGGCATCCTACGCAAACTACCTGATCCTCAATGGGGCGGTGCTGATGCCGGCCTACGGCGACGTGGCCGACAACGCCGCACGCGACGTCCTGGCCGAGGCCTACCCGAACCACGAGATCGTGCAGGTCCCCTGCCGCTCGCTGATCTGGCAGAACGGCAGCCTGCATTGCATCACCATGCAGTTGCCGGAAGGGTTGCTGGCGTAACGCCACCCCCTGGTCGACGCACCACCTGGCGCCGGGCTTTTGCCCGGCGCTTTTTGTTTTCGGCAACGCACGGGGGTCCGCGCGCTCGCCGGGCTGGCACCATGCCATCGCCGCGCATTTAGCGCCCAGCACGCCGCGTGCACCCATCCGCGATAAACTGCGGTTTTCCCCCTGCAGGACCCGCCCCGGATGAGCTCACGCCACACCCTTTCCGTCGCCCTGATCCAGGAGCGCAACCACGGTGACGCGGCCGCCAATCTGGCCGTGATCGAGACGCGCGTGGCTGAAGCGGCCGCCCAGGGTGCCAAGCTGATCCTGCTGCAGGAACTGCACAACGGCGCGTACTTCTGCCAGCACGAATCGGTCGATGAATTCGACCTGGCCGAACCCATCCCCGGCCCCAGCACCGAACGTCTGGGCGCATTGGCGAAAAAGCATGGCGTCGTCATCGTCGGTTCGCTGTTCGAGCGCCGCGCCGCCGGCCTCTATCACAACACGGCCGTCGTCTTCGAAAAGGACGGCACGCTGCTGGGCAAGTACCGCAAGATGCACATCCCGGACGATCCGGGTTTCTACGAAAAGTTCTACTTCACCCCCGGCGACATCGGCTTCAAGCCGATCGACACCTCGGTGGGCCGCCTTGGCGTGCTCGTGTGCTGGGACCAGTGGTATCCGGAAGCGGCGCGCCTGATGGCGCTGGCCGGCGCCGAGCTGCTGCTCTACCCCACCGCGATCGGCTGGGACCCGGATGACCAGCAGGACGAACAGACCCGCCAGCGTGACGCGTGGGTGCTGAGCCACCGCGGCCATGCCGTCGCCAACGGCGTGCCGGTGCTGAGCTGCAACCGCGTCGGCCACGAGGCCTCGCCGCTGGGCGCCTCGGGCATCCGGTTCTGGGGCAACAGCCATGTGCTCGGCCCGCAGGGCGAGTTCATCGCCGAGGCCGGCACCGACCCGACCGTGCTGATCTGCGACGTGGACCTGCAGCGCAGCGAGCATGTCCGTCGGATCTGGCCGTTCCTGCGTGACCGCCGCATCGACGCCTACGGCGACCTGCTCAAGCGTTACATCGACTGACCGCCCAGGCCTCTGACCCGTGACCGTGACCGTGCTGCTGCGCGACGCCAACGTTGCCGATATCCCGGCCATCACCGCCATCTACGCGGTGGAAGTGACCGACTTCGTCAATACCTACGAGTACGACGTACCGGACATGGCGGAGATGCAGCGACGCATGCATGACATCGTGTCGCGCGGCTTCCCGTACCTCGTTGCAGAGGTCGATGGCCGGGTTGCCGGCTACGCGTATGCCAACACCTACCGCGGCCGCATCGCCTACCAGTGGACCGTGGAGAATTCGGTCTACGTGGATGCCGCGTTCCAGGGACACGGGGTCGGCACGGCCCTCATGCAGGGTCTGATCGACGCGTGCGTGGCGCGCGGCTATCGCCAGATGGTGGCGGTGATCGGCGAGCCGTCGAACACCGCCTCGATCAAACTGCACGAACGCTTCGGCTTCCACACCGTCGGCGTTTTCCGCGGCCTCGGCCGCAAGCATGGCCGCTGGCTGGACACCGTCCAGATGCAACGCGCGCTCGGCGATGGTGCCGACAGCGCCCCTTCGAATGAATGATGCGATGACTGATACCCAGATCGACGACACCGGCGACACACTGTTCGCCGGCCAACCCGTGCGCGTGGTCGAACGCGACGGCGTGCGCTATACCCTGCTCGGCACCGCGCACGTCTCCCAGGCCAGTGTGGACGCGGTCGAGCGCGCGATCGGCAGCGGCCGCTTCGATGCGGTGGCCGTGGAGCTGGACGCGCAGCGCCTGCAGGCGCTGACCAACCCCGATGCGCTGGACAAGCTGGATCTGGTCGAGGTGATCCGCAAGGGGCGTGTGGCGCTGTTCGCGGCCAACCTGGCCCTGGCCGCCTACCAGCGACGCCTGGCGGAGCAGCTGGGCATCGAACCGGGCGCGGAGCTCAAGCGGGCGGTCGCCCTGGCGAACGAGCGGCACCTGCCGGTGCACCTGATCGACCGCGAGGTCGGCCTGACCTTCAAGCGCGCCTCGCAGCGGCTGGGTTTCTTCGGCAAGATCAAGCTCGTTATGGGCCTGGGGGCCGGCCTGTTCGCCTCCGAGGACGTGGGCGAGGACGAGATCGAAAAGCTCAAGCAGGGCGACATGCTCGAAGCCAGCTTCGGCGAGTTCGCCAGCGAAAGCCCGGCGCTGTACGAAACCATCATCGGCGAGCGTGACCGCTACATGGCCACCCGCCTGCGCGAGACCCACGATCCAGAGCAGCGCAACGTGCTGGCCGTTGTCGGTGCCGGTCACCTGGCCGGACTGGCGCGGTACCTGGAAAACGATACCGATGCGCCGGGCCCGCTGCGTGCGTCGCTGGAAGAGGTGCCGAAGAAGCGCAACATCCCCTGGATCACCCTGACCATCCTGGCGATCGTGCTGACCGGCATCGCCGTTGGCTTCTACCGGGGCGGCTTGGGCGTGGGTACCGAGCTGCTCGCGACGTGGGCGATGTACACCGGCGGCCTGGCCGGCCTGGGCTGTCTGTTGGCGGGGAGCCATCCGTTGAGCATCCTGACGGCGATCGTGGTCGCTCCGTTCAAGCCGTTCCGCCTGAGCATCCCCACCGGCGCGTTCTCGGCCCTGGTCGAAGCGCGCCTGCGCAAGCCGGCGTATGAGGACTTCCTCAAGCTCCGCGATGACGCCCAGAGCCTCAAGGGCTGGTACCGCAACCGCGTTACCCGGGTGGTGCTCACCTTCATGCTGACCAACATCGGCAGCATGCTGGGCCTGTGGCTGACCGGGTTCCAGGTGTGGCACAAGGTCGGCGGCTGACCGCCACCGCGAGGTAGAGCCGACCGTTGGTCGGCTGCCGTTGTTTTTCGGGGGGCCGGCCAACGGCCGGCACCCCGTGGCATCACGCCGCTTCGATCACCGCATCGCTGCCCTTCGGCGGCAATCCCCTCGCCCGCCGCACGAGGCTTGCAACCGCGCTGCTCAGGTCGTCCAGGATCGCGTAGATGGTCGGCAGGAACAGCAGGCTGACCACCGTGGAGAACGCCAGTCCACCGGCAATGGCACGTGCCATCGGGTAGTACGGCGGGCCGTTGCCGAGCAGCTGCGTGTCGGTCAGCGAGATCGGAATCATGGCCAGAATCGCCGTACCCATCGTCATCATGATCGGTCGCAGGCGCTCACGCGAGCCCTCCACCAGCGCCAGCGTGCGCCCTGCCCCGCGCCGGCGCAGGTTGTTGATGTGCTCGATCATCACAATGCCGTTGTTCACCACCACGCCCATCAGAACCAGGATGCCGATGAAGGACATGATTCCGAACGAGGTGCCGGTCAACCAGAACAGCCAGAACACACCGAAGATCGAGAACAGCACGCCGCTCATGATCGCCGCCGGGAACAGCAGCGACTCGAACACCGCCGCCATCACCACGTAGATCATCACCAGTGCGATCAGCAGGTTGAACATCATCTGCTGCATCGCCTCGTTGTCGTCACCGTAGTCGCCGCCATCGAAGGTGAAGGTGTAGCCGGCCGGGAAGCTCATGGGCTTGAGCACCTCCTCCATCGCCTTGCGCCCTTCGGGCACCGTGACCTTCTCGGCAAGGTTCGCCTTGATGGTCAGCGTGGTCTGGCGGTTGGTGCGGCCGATCTGGGTCGCGGTCGGCTTGACCGTCACATCGACCAGGCTCAGCAGCGGCACCGAGCGGCCGTCACCGGTACGAACAGTGAAGCTGGCCAGGTCTTCGGGACTGCTCTGCTCGGCACCGGCAAAGCGCACCCACACCGGCACTTCGGTATCGCCGCGACGGAACTCGCGCATGGGGGCGCCGCGCAGCGCCAAGCCGACAAAGCTCGCCACCTGCTCGGCATTGAAGCCGAAGGCGGCCGCACGCTCGCGGTCAACATGGATGGCCAGTTCGCTGCCCTTTTCGCCGTTGTCGATGCGCACATCGCGCAGCTCTGTGCGCTGGGCCAGCAGGGGCAGCACTTCCTCGCCGATCTCCTGGAGCATCTTGGTCGAATCACCCACCAGCTGCACCTGCACCGACTGATTGCCGCCACCGCCGCCATCGCCGCCCTGGTTGCCGACGACGTAATCCGCACGCGCTGAACGCGGCAGGCCCTTGCGCAGCAGTTCCTGCACCGCAGGCAGGTTGTCGGCATGTTCGGTATCGAAGGTCACCGTGGTGCTGCTGCCTTCCTGCTCGCTGTACCAGGAGTACACCTGGGTGATGTAGAGCTTCTCGCGGTTCTCGTCGAGGTAGCGCTCCACCCGCGCCACTTCCTCGGACATCTGGACGTAGGTGTAGGCGCCCTTCCAGTTGTACCCGATGAAGATGTCCTTGCCGCCTTCGCCGCCGAACATGTCGATCTTGGTGAGTTTCATCGGCACCAGGCTGATCAGCACCACCAGGAAGATGCCGAACACGCTCCAGCCGCGGTGCTCCAGCGTCCACTGCAGGATGCGCGCATAGCGTCGCTGCAGGCGTGCGATCACGCCGGTCTCCGAATGCACCAGCTTGGGCGTCTTCATGCGCGCCGACAGCATCGGGATCAGGCTGACGGCGACCAGCCACGAGGCCAGCAGCGACACCGAGATGGTGATCGCGATCTGCGCCATGAAGATGCTGATGTTGTTGGTTTCGCCGAACAGGTTCGGCACGAACACGATGCAGTGGCACAAGGTGCCGGCGCTCAGCGCGATGGCCACGTTGCGGGTGCCGATGATCGAGGCAAGCACCGGCTGGTCGGGCATGCGCTCGCGTTCCTGGTAGATGCTTTCCACCACGACCACGGCATTGTCCACCAGCATGCCCACTGCCAGCAGCAGTCCCATCATGGTGAGGATGTTGAGGGTGACCCCCGCGAAGTACATGAAGCCCAGGGTGATCACGAAACAGATCGGAATGGCCAGGGTGACCATCAGCGTGGAGGGCCAGTGGCGCAGGAAGAAGAACAGCACCGTCACCGACAGCAGCAGGCCCACCGCACCGGCCTCGGCCAGCTCCAGCAGCGAGGAGGTGACCATCTTGCCCTGGTTGTCGATCACCTTGACCTGCACATCGCGCATCGATGACTGGCTGCGGATCGCTTCCACTTCGGCCAACGCCGCACGCGACACTTCCACCAGGTTGGCGCTGCGCTCCTTGTAGATATCCAGGCCGATGGCGGGATTGCCATCCAGTCGTCGGCCAAAGTTCATCCGTGTCGGCTTCAGGCGTACCTCGGCGATGTCACCCAGGCGCAGGCCCTTGGTGTCGATCACCAGATCGCGCAGTTCCTGCAGGTCGGTGATCTCGCCGACCGGTTGGATGCGCACGCGCTGGCCGTTGTCGTCGATCTGCCCGGCCGAGATCGAGAAGTTCAGCGTGCGCAGGCGGTCGCTGAGGTC
Organism: Stenotrophomonas sp. NPDC077461; assembly: GCF_049545475.1. NCBI lineage: Bacteria > Pseudomonadati > Pseudomonadota > Gammaproteobacteria > Lysobacterales > Lysobacteraceae > Stenotrophomonas > Stenotrophomonas sp. NPDC077461. Next base: position 584,959 of record NZ_JBMWDO010000001.1, on the reverse strand, counting down.
GTTGATGCTCAGGTTGTGCGCGGTCAGACGGTCGGGACTGATCGCGATCTCGACTTCATTGGGGGGCGCGCCGGAAATATTGACGCGGGCGACGCCGGGAATGCGTTCCAGACGCCGCTTGAACTCGCGGTCGAGCATGTCGTACGCGCCGGTCAGGTCCGAGGTACTGGCCAGGCGCACCTTCAACACCGGGTCGTCGCTGCTGGACCACTTGAACACGTTGTAGCGTTGCAGGTCGTCCGGCAGGTCGGTGCGGATCGCGTCGATCCGCTCGCGCGCATCGGAGGCCGCGATGGCGATGTCGCGATCCCAGTCGGTGAACTCGATGAAGATGCTCGCGCCCTCGGAGGTGGCCGAGGAGCGCATGCGCTTGATTCCGGTCATCGTCGCCAGCGCTTCTTCGGTCGGGCGGATGATGTTGCGCTCCACCTCTTCCGGGGTGGAACCGGTGTAAGGCACCTGGACGAACAGGAACGGGGCGGAGATGTCCGGCAGTGCCTCCAGCGGCAACCGGAACGAGGCGATCAGCCCCACCACCGCCAACGACACGAAACACATGATGGTGGTGATGGGACGACGGATGGAGAACTCGGCGACGCTCATGCCGGCTCCTGTGCGCTGCCGGCGGCATGGCCGCGCGGTGCCCGCGTGAGGTGGCGGCCGCGTTCGCGGTAGTAGGCATCGCCGCGACGGTCGAGCAGGTCGTATACGACCGGAATCACCACCAGAGTCAGCAGGGTGGACACCAGCAGGCCGCCGATCACGGTGATGGCCATCGGTGCGCGCACCTCGGCACCCTCGCCCATCGCCACGGCCAGCGGCAGGAAGCCGAACAACGTGCACAGGGTGGTCATGATGATCGGGCGCAGGCGCGAACGGGCGCCCTCGACCAGGGCCTCCTGCTTGGGCACGCCGGCTTCGCGCAGCTGGTTGACCTTGTCGATCAGGATGATCGCGTTCTTGGTCACCAGACCCACCAGCAGGATGAGACCAATGAACACCACCACCGAGATCGGCTTGCCGGTGAGCATCAGTGCCAGGATCGCACCGACCAGCGCCAGCGGGATGGTGAACAGGATGACAAACGGATGCAGCAGCGATTCGAACTGCGAGGCCATCACCAGGTAGACCAGGAAGATGGCCAGGCCGAAGGCGAAGATCAGCGAGCGCGCGGAATTGGCCAGCTCTTCGCCCTGCCCGCCGATGTGCATGCCCACACCGGCACCGACCGGCTGCGCGGCGACCATTGCCTGTACTTCACGCACCGCACCGCCGAGGTCGATGTCGCGCAGATTGGCCGACACCACCGCCACGCGGGTCTGATCGGCGCGATGGATCTCGCTGGGACCGTTGGTGGCGACCACCTCGGCCACCGCGTCCAGCGTGACCGGGCGGCTGCTGCCCGGGTTGACGATCAGGCGACGGATGCTGTCCACGCTGGCGCGGTCGCCTTCCTGCGCGCGGACCAGTACATCGATCTTGCGGTCGCGGAAACTGTAGCGGGTGGCAACGTCGCCACGCACTTTCTTGACCACCACGTCGGCGATCTGGCGCGTGGTCAGGCCCAGTGCGCCGGCGCGTTCCTGGTCGAAGCGGATCTGGATTTCCGGGAACCCTTCCTCGACCGTGGACTTCACGTCGGCGTAGTGCGGGTTGTTGCGCAGCATTGCCGCCAGTGCCTGGCCGGCACGCTCCAGCGTGGCCATGTCCTGGCCGCGCAGCTCCACTTCCAGCGGCGTGGAGAAGCTGAACAGTGCGGGACGCGCGAAATCGACCTGCACGCCGGGGTGCTGCTTCATGGTGTCGCGCAGGCGTTCGGTGATCGCCGCTTCAGTACGCGCATCGCCTCCCCCCGCCATCACCACGGTCAGCTTGCCGATGTTTTCGCCGCTCTCGGTCGGGCTGGCATCCAGGCGCGTACCGCTGCCGCTGACGCCGTACAGCGACGCGATGCTGTCATCCCCGGCGTGTGCCAGCTGTACCTCGCGGACCAGCGCATCGGTCTGTTTGAGCGGCGTGCCGGCCGGCAGCTTGGCGGTCATCTCGAAGCGGTCCTGGGCCAGTTGCGGGATCAGGTCGGCACCGAGCATCGGCACCAGCGCGAGGGTCGCCAGGAAGGCGATCGCGGCCAGGCCGAGCACCTTGCCCGGATGCTGCAGGGCGTTGGGCAGCAACCGCAGATAGCCGCGCTCGGCGCCGGCGTAGGGCTTCATCGCCACATCGCTGGCCTTGCGCATCACCGGGCCGATCACGGCGACCAGCAGGCGCCAGACGCGGACCACGGCCCACGCCACGCCGAAGAAGCTCCAGCGCGCCAGCGTGCCGATACCGCGACGGCCGCCTGCCACCGGCTTCAGCCAGCGACTCTCCGGCTGCCACGTGGCGTGCGCCGGCTCGGCCGGGAAGGCCAGCGGCGGACGCCCCTTGAGCGAGCTCAACATCGGAATCAGGGTCATCGACACCAGCAGCGAGATCGCGATGGCGATCGCCACGGTCAGCGCTTGATCGCGGAACAGCTGGCCGGCGATCCCGTCGACGAACACCAGCGGCAGGAATACCGCAATGGTGGTCAGGGTCGAGGCCACCACCGCCATGCTCACTTCGCGGGTGCCGGCAATGGCCGCCTCGAGGATGCCCAGGCCACGCTCGCGCGCCTTGGCGATGCTCTCCAGCACCACGATGGAATCGTCCACCACCAGGCCCGTTGCCAGCGCCAGGCCGCCGAGTGACATGACGTTCAGGCTCAGGCCCAACTGGCCCATGAAGAAGAACGTCGTGATGATCGACACCGGCAACGACAGGCTGATCACGAACGTGCTCCAGCCATCGCGCAGGAACATGAAGATGATCAGGATGGCCAGGATGCCGCCGATCACCGCGTCCTTCTTGACGTCGCTGATCGCATGCTCGATGAAGCGCGACTGGTCCTCGATGACGGTCAGCTGTGCGTCGCCGGGAATCTGGTCCTTGATCTGCTCCAGGCGCTTGCGCAGCGCTTCGGCAGTGGCCACGGTATTGGCGTCACCTTCCTTGTAGATCGCCAGCTCCACCGCCTCGCGACCGCCCAGGCGGATGATCGCCTCGCGTTCCTTGAAGCCCTGGCGAACGCTCGCGACGTCCTTCAGGCGCACCGGCACGCCGTTGGCGATGTTGGTGGAGCTGGAACTGGATGCGCTCTGCGCGGCGGAGGCGGCGGCGATGGCCGCGTCCGAGCCGGTCGACGCCGCGATGGCGAACATCTGCTGCATGGCCGCGTCGGCGGCGTTGCCGTTGCTGCTCTGGGTGGTCACCAGCAGGTTGCGGATGTCCTCCAGGTCGGCGAACTGGTTGACGGTGCGCACCAGATAGCGCTGCGAGCCCTCTTCCAGGCGCCCGCCGGAGATGTTGATGTTCTCTTCTTTGAGGCGCTTGATGACGTTGTCGATGGGCAGGTTGAGCTGGGCCAGCTTCTGCTGGTCGATGTCGACCTGGATCTCGTCCTCCAGGCCACCGCCTACCTTCACCGCCGCCACGCCGGTGACCGGTTCCAGCTTCTTCTTCAGGTCTTCATCAGCGTAGCGGCGCAGCTCGGTGAGCTGGCGCATCGCGTCGGCATCGGTGGCCGGATCGCTCTTGGCCGCAATCACCAGGCGCATGATCGGCGCGGTGGAGGGATTGAAGCGCAGCAGCACCGGTGCTTTCGCTTCCAGTGGCAGGTTCAGCGCCTCCATCTTGTCGCGCACCTCCAGGCTGGCCTGGTCCATGTTGGTGCCCCAGGCGAACTCCAGCACCACATCGCTCTGGCCGGTACGCGAGACCGACTTGAGCTTGCGCAGGCTCTTGACCACGCCGACGGCTTCTTCCACCGGCTCGGTGATCAGCGTTTCGATTTCCGCCGGTGCCGCACCGGTGTATTCGGTGCGCACGGTCAGTGTGGGATAGCTCAGGTCGGGCAGCAGGTTGACCTTGAGATTGCCCAGCGCGATGAAGCCGAACAGCAGCAGCGTGACGGTGAACATCGCGATGGTGACGCGGCGGCGGGTGGCGAACTCCACCAGGCCGCCGCCGTGGGCACCCGGGCGATCGCCCGCGTGCGGGTCGTTGCCGTGGTCGTTGCCGGCCGACGTCATTGACGGTTCTCCGCCTTGGCGGCAGGTGCCGCCTTGGCCACCGTTGCCGCCTTGGTACCGATCACCTGCACGGCAGTGCCGTCGCGCAGCGCCACCTTGCCCGCAGTGACCACCTGGTCGCCCGCCTCCAGCCCCGCGCGGATTTCCACCCACGGGCCTTCGGCATAGCCCAGCGTGACCGGTACACGCGTGACCTTGCCGGCCTGCACGCGGAACACCGCCGGCTCGCCGTCGTCAAGCAGCGCCAGGCGCGGAATCACCAGTGCATCGGTGCGCTGGTCGTAGTCGATGCGGATGCGGCCGAACATGCCCGGCTGCAATCCCGCCGCGTCTTCGCCGAAGCCGCTGACCACGCGGAAGGTGCCGCTGCCGGAATCCACCACCGGCGCAATGCGGTCAACGGTGCCGGGGAAGGATTTGCCGGGCAGCGCGTCGGCCACCAGCGTCACCGGCTGGCCGGGGCGCAGGGTTGCCAGCTCGCGCTCAGGCACGTTGAGCGTGGCCTCCAGGCGCGAGTTGTCGACGATGCGGAAGATCGGCGTATTGATCTGGACGAAATTGCCGGTCTTGATCGAGCGCGAGGCGATCACCCCGGAGATCGGCGCCACCACCGTCGTGTAGGACAGCTCGAGCGCCGCCAGGCGGTATTGCGCACGGGCGTTTTCCAGATCGAACCGCAACTGGTCGACGTCGGCGGCGCTGACCATCTGCTGGCCAACCAGCTTCTGGGCGCGCTGGTAGCTGTTCTCCAGTTTGTGCATCTGCGCTTCGCTCTGGGCCACGGCCAGGCGGGCGCGGTCCGGATCCAGGCGCACCAGCGGCTGGCCAGCGCGCACCGGCTGCCCTTCTTCCACCAGCACCGCCAGCGCTACGCCGGACGTTTTGGCGACCACCTGCGATTCGGCGCGCGGCTCGAGCGCCGCGGTACCGGTATAGCTGGCAGCGACCGCTCGACGGGTTGCGGCGACCGCTTCCACTGGAACCGCCTCGACCGCCTTGGCGGCCTTGGGGTCCTTCTCGGCAGCCTGGGCCTCGGTCGAACCACCGCCGGCGCCACAGGCGCTCAGCAACAGGGAAGTGGTGATCAGCAGTGCAGCGGCGCAGGTTCCGGTGCGGCCGTGCAGAAGAGTAATTCGCGACATCGTCGTGTCCCTGGGGGATGCGTGGGCAGGTGTGGTAGCAAAGTAATGCACCACGTCACGATCACACCATATCCCAAAGGTCATGGTGACCTTGGGCCGCCCCCTCGGGCACCCCGGTTTCAGCTAGATGAAAACGCAGGCTATACTCGTGCCAGTTCCGTACCCCACGCCGGAACGACCAGACCCGTACAACGGAAAGGACATCATGCGCCCGCAGCCGCTCGCCGCTTGTCTTCTGGCCGTCCTCCTGCCCCTCGGGGCCGCCGCACAGGCCGCTACTGCTCCCGCCGTACCCGCCGTACCTGCCGCACCCGCACCGACCGCCGCGCCGGCCACGCCTGCGGCCCTCACCGGCCGCTACGACAATGGCCGCGTGCTCGCCTACACCTGCCAGGGGTGCCACGGCATCACCGGCTACAAGAACGCCTATCCCAGCTACCGGGTACCCAAGATCGGCGGCCAGACCCAGCAGTACCTCAGCCAGGCGCTGAGCGAATACCGCCAGGGCAAGCGCAGGCATCCGACGATGCAGGCGCAGTCCATGAGTTTCAGCGAACAGGAGATCGCCGATCTCGCTGTTTACCTGTCCACCGCCAAATAAGCACGCTCATGACGAAAGCCGCGCCGTTCAAGCGTTACGCCATCGCCCTGTCCGTTGCCCTGCTGCTGGCTGCCTGTTCGCAGTCGCAGGTGGAAAACAGTGCAGATTCCGCCGCCGATCCCGGCCATGCCAGTGGTGAACACGGATCGGGCTCCTCCGCCGGCCTGCCGGCCGGTCGCATCGCCGCCGGCGAAGCGCGGGCCCAGGTCAAGGGCAAGGCCACCCAGCAGAGCTGCATCGACTGCCACGGTGCCGACGGCAACCAGCCGATCGACCCGACCTACCCGAAACTGGGTGGGCAGTACGGGGATTACCTTGCCCATGCCCTGCAGGCCTACCGCGCCGGCGACCGCCAGCACGCGTTGATGACCCCGCAGGCAGCCGACCTCAGCGACCAGGACATCGCCGACCTGGCGGCATACTTCGGCTCGCGACCCAGCCAGCTGCGGGACCTGCACGGGTTGAAGTGACCGCGCGGCGCGACCGTTCGCCTGACGCAACAGCGTAGAGCCGGGTTCTACCCGGCTGCTCTTCGTTCGGGGGCAAAGCGCCTGAAGCAACAGCGTAGAGCCGGGTTCTACCCGGCTGCTCTTCGTTCGGGGGCAAAGCGCCTGAAGCAAGCCGGGTAGAACCCGGCTCTACGCGGCTGCTGTTGTCGTGCACGCCTGAGGCAAGCCGGGTAGAACCCGGCTCTACGGGGCTGCTGTTGTCGTGCATGCCTGACGCAGGCCGGGTAGAACCCGGCTCTACGGGGCTGTGTGTGGACACCTGATGCGCGCGTCCGGTCATGCGTCCAGTTCTTCCCACCGCGCGTACGCCGCATCCAGCTCGGCCTGGACCTTGCCGAGTTTCTGGGTGTGCGCGGCCATGTCGGCGGCGCTGCGCTGGTAGAAGGCCGGGTCGTTCATCGCGGCGGTAAGGCCTTCGACGTCCTTCTCCAGGGCCTCGATCTTCAACGGCAACTGTTCCAGCTCGCGCGCGTCCTTGTAGCTGAGCTTGCGCTTGGGCGCCGCCGCTTCGGCGGGGGCCGCGGCCGTCACGGCCGGCTTGGCTGCCGCCACCGGGACCGCCGCTGCGGCGGCGGCCATGCGTGCGGCCTGGCGCTGCCAGTCGCTGTAGCCTCCGACGTACTCGCCCACCACGCCGTCGCCTTCCATCACCATCGTGGACGTCACCACGTTGTCGAGGAAGTCACGGTCATGGCTGACCAGCAGCAGCGTGCCAGCGTAGTCGCCGAGCAGCTCTTCGAGCAGCTCCAGGGTTTCCACGTCCAGGTCGTTGGTCGGCTCGTCCATCACCAGCAGGTTGGACGGCTGCGCGAACAGCTTGGCCAGCAGCAGGCGGTTGCGCTCGCCACCGGACAGACGGGTGATCGGCGCACGCGCGCGTTCGGGGGTGAACAGGAAATCCTGGAGGTAGGCGTGCACATGTTTGCGCTTGCCGTTGACCTCGATGAAGTCCTGGCCTTCGGCCACGTTCTCGATCGCGGTCCAGTCCTCACGCAGCACCGAGCGGTACTGGTCGAAGTAGGCGATCTGCAGGTTGGTGCCGGCGCGCACTTCGCCGCTCTGCGGCTGCAGGTCGCCCAGCAGCAGCTTGAGCAACGTGGTCTTGCCGCTGCCGTTGGGGCCGATCAGGCCGATCCGGTCGCCACGCAGGATGACGGTGCTGAAATCCTTGACCATCGTGCGCTCGCCAAAGGCGAACGAGATGTCCTTGACGTCGATGACCTTCTTGCCGGAATTCTCCGCCTGCGCTGCTTCCATGCGGACGTTGCCGCCGAGTTCACGCCGCTGCGAGCGTTCGTTGCGCATCGCCTTGAGCCGGCGCACGCGCCCTTCGTCACGGGTCCGTCGCGCCTTGATGCCCTGGCGGATCCAGACTTCTTCCTGGGCCAGCAGCTTGTCGAAGCGCGCGTTTTCCTGCGCCTGCGCGTTGAGGCGTTCTTCGCGACGGCGCTCGTAGTTGGCCCAGTCGCCCGGCCAGCTGGTGACCTGGCCGCGGTCGATCTCGACGATGCGGGTGGCCAGTGCACGCAGGAAGCGACGGTCGTGGGTGACGAACACCACGCTGCCATTCCAGTTCTTGAGGAACATTTCCAGCCAGTCGATGGCTTCGATGTCCAGGTGGTTGGTCGGTTCGTCGAGCAGCAGCAGATCCGGCGAAGACACCAGCGCACGGCCGAGCAGCACGCGGCGCTTCATGCCACCGGACAGGCGCGCGAACTCGGCCTCGCCATCCAGATCCAGCTTGGTCAGGGTTTCGCTGACGCGCTGGTCCAGGCCCCAGCCGTTGGCCGCGTCGATCTTTGCCTGCACATCCGACAGCGCATCGCCGTCGAATTCGTCGGCGTGGCTGAGGTGGTGGAACTCGGCCAGCCACTGGCCCAGCTCACCCAGGCCATCGGCGACCACGTCGAACACGCTGCCGGCCGCGCCGTGCGGCACTTCCTGCTCCAAGCGGGTGATGCGCACCCCCTGCTGCACGCGGATTTCGCCGTCATCGGGCTTGTGGTCGCCGGACAGCAGCTTGAGCAGGGTCGATTTGCCGGCGCCGTTGCGGCCGATCAGGGCAATACGCTCGCCCGGCTCGATCGACAGTTCGGCTTTTTCCAGCAACAGCGGGCCGCCGACGCTGAAGTCGACGTTTTGCAGAGTAATCAGAGGCATCCGACCATTGTACGGGCTGGCGGCTACCGCGTCGCTGACCCGTGCGCGAACGCCTCCGGGGGCAGTGCCAACAGGTCGCCCAACGGCGGCGGTACGCGCCTGCCCGGGTGGCGCACCACCCACAACTGACGCGACAGCGGCGGCAGCGGCGTGTCCAGGATGCGCAGCGTGCCCAACGCCACAAGATCGGCCACGGCGTGGCGCGACAGGCAGGCCAGTCCCAACCCGGCGGCAGCGGCCTGCTTGATCGCCTCGGTGCTGCCCAGCTGCATCGCCCGGCCGAAGTGGTGCAGGTGCGGCAGCAGGGCCTGCTCGACCGCCTCGCGCGTGCCCGAGCCGGGTTCGCGCAGCAGCCAGCGCGCTGCCGCCAGGGTCGGCAGGTCCACGTGCAAGGGCAGGTCGGCGTTGCCACCTGCCACGATCACCAGCGCGTCGCGCTGCCACGGCAGCACCTGCAGGCCGCTTTCGTGGCAGGGCCCTTCGATCACGCCGAGGTCCACGTCCAGCCGCTGCACGGCAGCGACCACCTCGGCGCTGTTGCCGATCCGCAGGTCCACCTCCGCCTGCGGATTGGCCGCCAGCAGCGCCGCCACCCGCTGTGGCAACAGGTAATTGCCGATGGTGGTGCTGGCGCCGATCCGCAGCTGCAGGGGCAACGGCCCGGCCGCCCCCGCCCGGCCCACGCCGGCCAGCTGCTCCAGGTCGGCGGCGGCCACCAGCAGCGCACGGGCCGGGTCCAGCAGCGCGCGGCCGTGCGCGTTGAGCACCAGGCGCCGGCCGATCCGGTCGAACAGCGGCGCCGCCAACTGCCCCTCCAGCTCATTGAGGGCCGCGCTGGTGGCCGACTGCGACAACGCCACCTGCAGCCCGGCCGCCGCCGTGGTGCCGGCGTCGGCCACGCCGACGAAAACCTGCCATTGGCGCAGTGTCAGATGCATGGGCCAATTAACCCATATAGTGGGTTGAAATGACATGAACAATGCGTTTTACAGGTTCATGTGGCCGGCGCAGGCTATCACCCAACACCCCTGGAGACTGCCGTGAACGCGTCCACCGCTCCCCTGCCCGCCACCACCACTGCCGCCCAGCGCTGGCGCAGCCGCGTGCCCGGCCTGCTGCTGACCGCCGCAGTGGCCGCCGCGGCGATCGGTCTGGCCACCCTGCCGTGGCTGCAGGCGCATGGCATCAGCGCGCTGACCCTGGCGATCGTGCTCGGCATCGCGCTGGGCAATACCGTGTACCCCCCTCTGTCAGCGCCGGCCGCGACCGGGGTGGGCTTTTCCAAGCAATGGCTGCTGCGCGCCGGGATCGTGCTGTACGGGCTGCGCCTGACCTTCCAGGATATCGGCCAGGTCGGCGTGGCCGGGGTGCTGGTCGATGCGCTGGTGTTGACCAGCACCTTCGCGCTGGCCTGGTTGGCCGGTACCCGCTGGTTCGGCATTGACCGGGGTACTGCACTGCTGATCGGCGCGGGCAGCTCGATCTGCGGCGCAGCCGCAGTGATGGCCGCCGAACCGGTGGTGCGCGGGCGAGCGGAGCAGGTCACCGTCGCGGTATCGACCGTGGTGGTGTTTGGCACCGCGGCCATGTTCCTGTACCCGGCGCTGTACCAGCTCAACCTGGCCCATGCCTGGGTGCTGATGAGCGAAACGCTGTACGGCGTGTTCACCGGTTCGACCGTGCATGAGGTGGCCCAGGTGGTCGCCGCCGGGCGCGCGGTCAGCGAGGGAGCCGCGGACACGGCGGTCATTGCCAAGATGGTGCGGGTGATGATGCTGGCCCCGTTCCTTGTCGCGCTGTCGCTGCTGCTGGCCCGCAGGCAGGGCGTCCGACCGGGCGCGGCACCGGCGAAGATCGTGGTGCCGTGGTTTGCCTTCGGCTTCGTCGCGGTGGCCGGGCTCAACTCGCTGCAGCTGCTGCCAGCCGGGCTGGTGGCGCTGGCCATCCAGGTGGACACCGTCCTGCTGGCGATGGCGATGGCCGCGCTGGGCCTGACCACCCATGTGTCGGCCCTGCGTCAGGCCGGCATGAAACCGCTGCTGCTCGCCCTGCTGCTGTTTGCCTGGCTGCTGGCCGGCGGGCTGGGCATCAACCTGGGCGTGCACGCACTGCTGGGGTGAGCACCGTCCCCATGCCCTCTGCGCAGATGGACCGTGAACGCATTGCCGTTGTTGATCGTCGCCGCCTGCTGTCCCGTACCGCCGGGTGCCGGACCGCTACGGTGCACGGGAGGAAGCCGGGGAGGGACTGCGGGCGCACGATCCGGCCTCAAGCCTGCCGGCACACGCCCGGTGGCTGGCGCACCGGGTAGAATGTGCCATGAATGAATTCTCCGAACTGCCCCTGTCGGCCTCGCTGGCGGCGGGCATCGACGCGCTGGGCTATACCCGCCTGACCCCCGTGCAGGCGCAGAGCCTGCCGGCCATCCTCGACCGTCGTGACGTAATCGCCCAGGCGCCCACCGGCAGCGGCAAGACTGCCGCCTTCGGCCTTGGCCTGCTGCAGGCACTGGACCCGGCCGTGATCCGCGCACAGGCGCTGGTGCTGTGCCCGACCCGCGAGCTCGCCGACCAGGTCGGCAAGCAGATCCGCAAGCTGGCCACCGGCATTCCCAATCTCAAGCTGGTGGTGCTGACCGGCGGCATGCCGCTGGGCCCGCAGCTGGCCTCGCTGGAGGCCCACGATCCACATGTGGTGGTGGGCACGCCGGGCCGCATCCAGGAACTGGGGCGCAAGCGCGCCCTGCATCTGGGCGGAGTCAAGACGCTGGTGCTGGACGAAGCCGACCGCATGCTCGACATGGGCTTCGAGGAGCCCATCCGCGAGATCGCCGGGCGCACCAGCAAGGATCGCCAGACGCTGCTGTTCTCGGCCACCTTCCCCGACGAGATCCGCGAGATCGCCCGTGTGCTGCTGCGTGACCCGATCGAAGTGACCGTGGAAGGCGCCGACCATGCGCCCGCGATCCGCCACCTGTTCTGCGAGACCGAGCTGGCGATGAAGCAGAAGGCGCTGGCGGGCCTGCTGCTCAAGTACACGCCCGAGTCGACGGTGGTGTTCTGCAATACCCGGCGCGACGTCGACGAGGTGGCGCTGTCGCTGCAGCAGTTCGGGTTCTCCGCCCTGCCCCTGCACGGCGAGATGGAACAGCGCGACCGCGATGAAGTGCTGGTGCGCTTCGCCAACCGCAGCTGCAACGTACTGGTGGCCAGCGACGTGGCCGCGCGCGGACTGGACGTGCAGGACCTGGCGGCGGTGATCAACTACGAGCTGCCGACCGATATCGAAACCTACGAACACCGCGTCGGCCGCACCGGTCGTGCCGGTGCCACCGGCCTGGCGATCAGCCTGGTCACCGGCCGCGAGCGCAACCGCGCCGACGCGCTGGAAGCGGCACAGGGCGCGCCGCTGGACTGGCAGAAAACCCCGCTGGCGACCGCGCGTCCGGCCGTACTGCCGCAGGCGGCGATGGAGACGCTGCGGATCGACGGCGGCAAGACCGACAAGCTGCGCCCCGGCGACATCCTCGGCGCGCTGACCGGCGAGGCCGGGCTGTCCGCCAAGGTGATCGGCAAGATCGACATCTACGCGACGCGGTCGTACGTGGCCATCGCGCGCGAGCACGTCGGCCGTGCGATCGCACGGCTGGAAGCGGGCAAAATCAAGGGCCGTCGCTTCCGCGTGCGGAAGATGTAAGGGAGCGGCCGCCGCGGGACGGGGTCAGTAGACCAGGTTGGCCAGCAGCGGCACGTTGCTGGTCCAACGCTCGCGGCCGCCGAGTCCGGCCAGTTCGACCAGCACCGCTGCACCGACCACCTCGACCTGCAACTGCTGCGCGAGCGACAACGCCGCCAGCAGCGTGCCTCCCGTGGCAAGCACGTCGTCGACCACCAGCACCCGCGCACCGGCCGGCAGCGCGTCGGCATGCACCTCGATGCTGTCGGTGCGGTATTCCAGCGTGTAGTCCTGTTTCAACGTCCGGCCGGGCAGCTTGCCCGGCTTGCGCACCGGCACGAAGCCCACGCCCAGCACCCGCGCCATCGCCGCGCCCAGGATGAAACCACGTGATTCGATGCCCATCACCGCCGCCAGGCGCGCGTCGCGCCAGGGGGCGACCATTGCATCGACGGCCGAAGCGAAATCCTCGCCGTTGGCCAGCAGCGGCATGATGTCCTTGAACAGGATGCCGGGCTTGGGGAAATCGGCGATATCGCGCAGGCGGCCGGCCCAGGCGGGCGTGGTGGGAGAATCGGTCATGGGGATCGGGTAAAGCAGGTGGGCGGCATAGGGTAACCCGACCCGCCCACCGGGCCGCTCACCTGCCTCCGCCGCCGGTGGGACCCAGCGTTGCAGGGGGCGTCAGGAACTGCAGGAGAGCATCGAACAGCCCGCCTTGTCGCGCGCCCACTCGGGGCGCTTGCCCGCATAGTGCGCGCGCCCCGGCTGGACGTCGTACGGATGCCGCAGCACCTCCAGCAGCGTGTGCACGCCGCTGAGGTCGCCCTGCTCCGCCTGCTCGATCGCCTCCTGCGCCAGCCAGTTGCGCAGCACATAGAGCGGATTGGCGCGCGCCATCGCCTGCTCGCGCGCCGCGCGGTCCAGCGGGTCGGCGCGCAGCCGCGCGGCGTACTGCTGCAGCCATGCCTGCAGCGCCGGAAGCACCGCCGTGCGGCGTTCGGCGCTGTAGAACGCATCCTCCAGAACGTCCACCGACGGCGCCTGCGGGTCCAGCCCGATCAGGCCGCGGAACGCCAGCGTCATGTCCATCCCGCCGTCCTGCAGGATCTGCAGCCACGCGGCCATCATCGCCACGTCGTCGTCGTGACACTGGTCCAGACCCAATTTGGCGGCAATGTCGTCGCGCTCGCACTGCGCATGCACGTCCTGGAACCGGGCCAGCCCTGCATGCAATGGCGCGACGTCGTCAAACAGCGGCGACAGCGCCTGCGCCAGGCGGGTCAGGTTCCAGTACGCCACCTGCGGCTGGGTGCCGAAGCGGTAGCGCCGGCCCTGTGCGTCGGTGGTGTTGGGGGTCCAGTCGGGATCGTAATCCTCGACCCAGCCGTACGGGCCATAGTCGATGGTCAGCCCCAGGATGGACATGTTGTCGGTGTTCATTACCCCGTGCACGAAGCCCACCCGCATCCAGTGCGCCACCATCCTCGCCGTGCGCTCGCAGACCTGGGTGAACCATGCCGCGTAACGCGCGGCGCCGGCATCGGCCAGCGCCGGGAAATCGCGGGCGATGCACACATCGGCCAGCTGCCGCAGCAACGCGGTATCGCCGCGCGAGGCCGGCAGTTCGAAGGTTCCGAATCGCATGAACGAGGGGGCCACCCGGCAGACGATCGCACCCGGTTCGGGCGCCGGATGACCGTCGTAGAACATGTCGCGCACTACGGCGTCGCCACTGCCCACCAGGCTCAGAGCGCGTGTGGTCGGCACGCCGAGATGGTGCATCGCCTCGCTGCACAGGAATTCGCGGATGGACGAGCGAAGCACCGCGCGCCCATCGGCACCGCGCGAATACGGGGTGCGTCCGGCCCCCTTGAGCTGCAGCTCCCAGCGCGCGCCGTCGGGTGCGATCAGTTCGCCCAGCGAGATCGCACGGCCGTCGCCGAGCTGGCCGGCCCAATGTCCGAACTGATGGCCACCGTAGTTGGCTGCCCACGGCTGCATCCCGGCATACAGCGCATTGCCGCCAAACACGCGCGGGAAATCCGCGCTGTCCAGCAGCTCGGCACCGATGCCCAGCAGCGCGGCGACCTCCTCCGCATACGCCAACAGGCGCGGTGCCGTCACCGGCGTCGGCAGCACCGACGACCAGGCCGCGCCGCGCACCTCGCGCACCCGCGGGCCAGTCTCCTCGTCGCCGGGCAGATCACGGATGAAACGGTTGTCGAAACGCAGCGGCTCAGTGCTCATGACCAGCAGATGGGGGCACAGGCGCCCCCCCGCAAGCTCAACCGGCGCCGGCGCCGAGGTCCAGCGCCCCCCCACGCTCCACCGCACGCTGGTACGCCGGGCGCTGCTCGATGCGCTGCAGGAAGCTGCGCAGTTTCGGGTAGGCCGCCATGCTGCCCGCACGCGAGGCGGCGGCCTGGATCGGGAAGCTCATCTGGATGTCGGCGGCGGTGAATCGCTCGCCGGCAAACCACGGCGCACTGCCCAGCTCACGCTCCATCCAGTCCAGGTGCAGGGTCAGCTGTGGACCGACGAATCCCTTCATCACCTTGTCGGCGATGCCGCGGGCGATCGGTCGCGCGAAGAACGGCATCGGCGCCTTGCGCACCCGCGCGAACACCAGGCTGAGCAGCAGCGGCGGCATCGCCGAGCCCTCGGCGTAGTGCATCCAGTAGCGATAGCGGATGCGCTCGGGGGCCTGTGCAGGCAGCAGTTCGGGGGACAACTGGCGGGCGCTGTCGTAGCGGTCGGCCAGGTACTCCAGGATCGCACCGGATTCGGCCAGGACCAGCGCGTCGTCCTGCAGCACCGGCGATTTACCCAACGGATGGACATCGCGCAGCGCCTGCGGCGCCAGCCAGGTCTTCCGATCGCGCTGATAGGTCACGACCTGGTATGGCAGGCCCAGCTCTTCAAGCATCCACAGCACGCGCTGCGAGCGCGAGTGGTCCAGATGGTGCACTTTGATCATCGATCGTTCCGCGCGTTCAAACCCGCATCGTAACCGCGCGCCTGCCGCGGTGACGTCACGAGCGTGCGCCGTCGCGTACACCGCGCCGTGGAGAAGACAATAAAAAACGCCGGAAGCTTTCGCTTCCGGCGTTCATGGCGACCTTACGGTAGCAGGGGTCGATTAGACCGCCTGCACCTGGTCAGCCTGCATACCCTTCTGGCCCTGGACGGCGACGAAGGTGACCTTCTGGCCTTCCTGCAGCGACTTGAAGCCGGTGCCCTGGATGGCGCGGAAGTGGACGAAGAGGTCCGGGCCGCTTTCCGGGGTGATGAAGCCGAAGCCCTTGGCGTCGTTGAACCACTTCACGGTGCCCTGCTGACGATCAGACATGTACTAACTCCTGAAACAAAAGTTGAAATAATCGCGGCCGCCGGATATCGGAGCCGAGACTGAGTTGCAGGCGTTGGTAAAGCGGATCGATGAGCAGATCGTGAGATCAACTGCACCAGGCCACGATTCACGGTGACCCTAGCAAACACAGTGTGGGGGACGATACTCGTGTTTTACCGAAAAAGCGATAGCTGATTTATTCAGCCATCCCCCCGTCCCGCCTGACAGGACAAGGGATTGACCAATTCTACACGAAATCTGAGTCCCCATTCAGACTTTTCCTACCTTAAGATCAGCCAAATGCCCGATTCAAGTTCTGCCGTTTCCCGCATCTGGGTGGATGCCGATGCCTGTCCTGGCGTGATCAAGGAGATCCTTTTCCGCGCGGCTGAACGCGTCAGGATTCCGCTGACACTGGTCGCCAACCAGTGGCTGCGCACCCCGCCCTCGCGCTGCATCACCGCCATCCAGGTCCCGCCGGGGCTGGATGTGGCCGACAACGTGATCGTAGAGCGCATGGCAGCCGGCGACCTGGTGGTTACCCAGGACATCCCGCTCGCCGCGCTGGTACTGGAAAAGGGCGGCGTGGCCCTGAATCCGCGGGGGCAGCTGTACACCCCGGACAACATGGCCGAGCGGCTGTCCATGCGCAATTTCATGGAGGAGCTGCGCGGCGCCGGTATCCAGACCGGCGGCCCACCCCCGCTGGACGCGCGCGATCGCCAGCGCTTCGCCGCAGCGCTGGACCGCTGGCTCGCCCATCGTTCAGGAAGCTGACTCTATTGCGGGCCGCGCTGCGCGCGCCAGCCGGGCAGAGCCCGGCTGTACGTCTGCTCCCAACGCTTCACCGTTGCGCCGGGCTCTGCCCGGCTGCTCTCCGATCCTCCACCGCAACGCCCGCGCTGCGCGCGCCAGCCAGCCGGGCAGAGCCCGGCTCTACGTCTGCTCCCAACGCTTCACCGTTGCGCCGGGCTCTGCCCGGCTGCTCTCCGATCCGCCACCGCAACGCCCGCGCTGCGCGCGCCAGCCAGCCGGGCAGAGCCCGGCTCTACGTCTGCTCCCAACGCCTCACCGTTGCGCCGGGCTCTGCCCGGCTGCTCTCCGGTCCGTCGCCGCAACGCCCGCGCTGCGCGCGATAGCCGGGCAGAGCCCGGCTCTACGTCCGCTCCCAATGCCTCACCGTTGCGCCGGGCTCTGCCCGGCTGCTCTCCGGTCCGTCGCCGCAACGCCCGCGCTGCGCGCGCCAGCCAGCCGGGCAGAGCCCGGCTCTACGTCTGCTCCCAACGCCTCACCGTTGAGCCGGGCTCTGCGCGGCTGCTCTCCGGTCCGTCGCCGCAACGCCCGCGCTGCGCGCGATAGCCGGGCAGAGCCCGGCTCTACGTCCGCTCCCAATGCCTCACCGTTGCGCCGGGCTCTGCCCGGCTGCTCTCGATCCGCCACCGCAACGCCCGCGCTGCGCGCGATAGCCGGGCAGAGCCCGGCTCTACGTCTGCTCCCAACGCTTCACCGTTGCGCCGGGCTCTGCCCGGCTGCTCTCCGGTCCGTCGCCGCAACGCCCGCGCTGCGCGCGCCAGCCAGCCGGGCAGAGCCCGGCTCTACGTCTGCTCCCAATGCCTCACCGTAGAGCCGGGCTCTGCCCGGCTGCTCTCCGGTCCGCCACCGCAACGCCCGCGCTGCGCGCGCCAGCCGGGCGCTACACGATCAGCTGGCGGCCGCTGGTGAAGCTGCGGCGTTGACCGCTGAGGGGGTCGACGAACGCCAGCGCCTGGGCGAGGAGCTGCAGCGGTTCACCGGGATCCCGCTGCCCCTCTGTGCGCAGCACCGGGTACAGGTCGTCGCCGAGAATCGGGGCTCCCAGTGCGGCCATGTGCACGCGCAACTGATGCTTGCGCCCGGATTCGGGGTCCAGCCGATAGCGCCACACCGGGCCGCCGGCGTCGATCACCTCGATCCGGGTGCGTGCGTTGGGCACGCCAGCCGCTTCGGCCATGCGGAAGAATGGCTCGCCCGGCACCAGCCGGCTGTGCCGCTCCAGCGGGAACTGCAACGCCGGCAGGGCCGGGGCCAGGGCCTGGTAGGTCTTGTCGATACGACGCTCGCGGAACAGCCGCTGGTAGGCATCGCGCGTGGCCGGGCGGGTCGAGAACAGCACCAGCCCCGCCGTCAGCCGGTCCAGGCGGTGCAATGGCACCAGGTGCGGATTGCCCGTACGCGCCACCAGCCGCGCCAGCAGCGTCTCGCGAACGTGCCCGCCGGCCGGCGTGACCGGCAGGAAATGCGGCTTGTCGGCCACCAGCAGGTCGTCGTCCTGATGCAGGATCGACTCGACGAACGGGATCGCCGGTTCATCCTCCACCTCACGGAAGTAACGGATCTCCAGACCGACCTGCCAGGGCTGCTCCGCCGCCAGCGCCCTGCCCTGCACATCGAGCACCCGTCCACGCGCGAAACGGTCAACCCACTGGGCGCGGTCGATGCGCGGGAAGCGCGCGCACAGCCCGTCGAGCAGGCAGCCCCAATCGCCCGGGGGCAACTGCAGGCGGCTGGCGGCAACATCGGCGGAAACGGGATCGGACGGGGTCATGGCCCACGCATTATCATGGCGCTCTTTGTTTACGGTACCCCCATGGCCCTCACCGCCACCATCCGCAAGGCCGAACTCCAGATCAGCGACATGGATCGTGGCTACTACGCTACCCACACGCTCACCCTGGCCCAGCACCCGTCGGAGACCGACGACCGCCTGATGGTGCGGCTGCTGGCCTTCGCCCTGAATGCCGATGACCGCCTGGAATTCGGCCGCGGGCTGAGCGTGGACGACGAGCCGGATCTGTGGCGCCGCGATTACACCGGCGACATCGAGCTGTGGATCGAACTGGGCCAGCCGGACGAATCGCGCCTGCGCAAGGCCGCCGGCCGTTCTCGCGCGGTGCAGCTGATCACCTACGGCGGGCGCGCCACCGATATCTGGTGGGAGCGCAACGCCGCAGCG
The DNA here is from genome assembly GCF_049545475.1 of Stenotrophomonas sp. NPDC077461. Taxonomy (NCBI): domain Bacteria; kingdom Pseudomonadati; phylum Pseudomonadota; class Gammaproteobacteria; order Lysobacterales; family Lysobacteraceae; genus Stenotrophomonas; species Stenotrophomonas sp. NPDC077461. The sequence goes on along the minus strand of NZ_JBMWDO010000001.1, from coordinate 566,419 downwards.
GCCAACAAGCTGTCAGTGCTGGAGGTGATGGATCTGCCGGCCGACTTCGTCGCCGAATGGGGTGCACAGGTCGAGCGCACCATGCGCTGGGACGTGCTGATCCAGGACGGCGAGGTGCAGCTGCTCTCGGACAAGGCGCAACTGGCCGTGACGCCGGTCTGGCGCAAGCGCAAACCGCAGGCATGAGCGTGATCCGCTGCGACGTGCTGGTCATCGGGGCCGGTGCGGCCGGGCTGATGTGCGCGCTCACGGCGGGCCAGCGCGGTCGCATCGTGCAGGTGATCGACCATGCCAACAAGGTCGGCAAGAAGATCCTGATGTCCGGTGGCGGGCGCTGCAACTTCACCAACACCGGCACCACCCCGGCCAACTTCCTGTCGGCCAACCCGCATTTCTGCAAGTCCGCGCTGGCACGCTATACGCCCGGCGACTTCATCGAGATGGTCGAACGCCACGGCATCGCCTATCACGAAAAGGAACTGGGCCAGCTGTTCTGCGACGTCTCGTCCAAGCAGATCGTGCGCATGCTGGTGGAGGAGTGCCAGGCGGCAGGCGTGCAGATCCGCACTGACTGCGGCGTGGACAAGGTGGAGCGCGGCGCCGACGGCTTCCACGTCCACACCGCGCAGGGCCATTTCCACGCCGCATCGCTGGTGGTGGCGACCGGCGGCCTGTCGATCCCCAGCCTGGGCGCCACCGGTTTCGGTTACGAGCTGGCCCGCCAGTTCGGCCACACCGTGCTGCCCACGCGCGCCGGCCTGGTGCCGTTGACCCTGAGTGGCACGCATCAGGAACGCTTCCACGACCTGAGCGGGGTCGCCCTGCCGGTCGCAGCGCGCTGCGGCGACGTCGCGTTCCGCAATTCCATGCTGATCACCCACCGCGGCGTCAGCGGCCCGGCGATCCTGCAGATCTCCTCGTTCTGGCAGCCCGGCGACGACCTGCGCCTGGACCTGCTGCCCGACCGCGATGCCGAGACCTGGCTGCGCGACATGAAGCGCGACCGCGGCGCCGCCGAGCTGCGCACCGTGCTGTCGGAGGTGGTGCCACGCCGGCTGGCACTGCGTCTGTGCGAGCACTGGCTGCCGGACCGTCCGGTGCGCCAGATCGACGAGCGCCAGCTGCGCGAGGCGGCCGCCCTGCTGAAGGACTTCCCGCTGGTGGCCAGCGGCACGGAGGGCTATCGGACCGCCGAGGTCACCCTGGGCGGGGTGGACACGCGCAAGGTGTCCTCCAGCACATTCGAATCGCAGCTGGTGCCGGGCCTGCACTTCATTGGCGAAGTGCTGGACGTGACCGGCTGGCTGGGCGGATACAACTTCCAATGGGCGTGGGCCTGCGGCCATGCCGCCGGCCAGGTGGTCTAGGCCGACGATTCCGTGATCGGGTACCGCGAGTACCGCCGTCAGCATGGACGTAATCCCACGCATCGTGTATCAAGTTTGCAGTCTGGGGAGTAGTGAATGCAGAACGCGAATGACATGACCGTCCGCCTGCTGATCGTGGACGACAGCGGGGAGAACGCTGAGACCATCGTCAGCACGTTGCGCAACAGCGGCATCGCGGTGCGCCCGGCGCGCCCGCAGAACAGCGAGGAGCTGGCGCAGGTGCTGGGCAGCCAGCCGATCGACCTGATCCTGGCCGCCCCTGGACAGAGCATTCCGCTCCTGCAGGTAACCCAGCAGATCGCGGCGAGCGGCAAGGACATCCCGATGATCCTGCTGGCCGAACGCCTGGACGAGAACGAATGGGTGGAAGCCGGTGCCAACGGCATCCGGGCCATCGCGTTGCGCCACCGCCCCGAGCACCTGCTGGCAGTGGTCCGCAACGAGTGGACCGACCTGCAGGCGCGCCGCGGGCTGCGCCGGATCGAGGCGCAGATGCGTGAGACCGAGCGACGCTGCGACGCGCTGATCTCGTCCTCGCGCGATCCCATCGCCTACATCCACGAAGGCATGCACATCCGCGCCAACGAAGCCTATCTGGAGATGTTCGGCTACGAGGCGTTCGACGACGTGGAAGGCATCTCGCTGCTGGACATGGTGGCGCCGCAGCACGTGGACGGCTTCAAACAGCTGCTCAAGTCGCTGAGCAGGGGCGACGCGCCGCCGCCGCAGTACCAGGTGGACGCGCGCAACCAGGACGGCGCCGTGTTTCCGGCGACGATGGAGTTCACCCAGGCCAGCTATGAGGGCGAGTCGTGCCTGCAGGTGGTGTTCCGCCGCCGCATGGAGTTCGACCCGGAGCTGGCCCGCGAGGTCGAGGACCTGCGCCAGCGCGACCAGGTGACGGGCCTGCTCAACCGCCCGACGTTCATGCTGCACGTGGAGAATGCGGTGGCCCAGGCCGGTCGCAGCGAAGGCCAGTTTGGCCTGCTGCTGATCGAGCCGGACCACTACGCGCGCCTGCTGCCGGACATCGGCCTGGATTCGGCCGATGTGCTGATCGGCGCGCTGGGCCAGGTGCTGGCCGACACCGTCGGCGATGACGCGCGCCTGGCGCGCTTCGGCGAGCACAGCTTCGCCGTGCTGACCGAGGGCCCCTACGCGCACACCGTGGCGCTGGCCGACCAGATCCGCGAGGCTTACGCCGCCAAGGTGTTCAGCATCGGCGACCGCTCGGCCACGGTGACGGTGAGCATCGGCGGGGTACAGGTCGGCGAGAAGATTGCCAGCATCGGCCAGGTGCTCGCGCGGGCAACCGAGTGCACGCACGCAGCGTCGGAGCTGGGCAACACCACGCGCATCTTCGACCCCGCCGCAGTCGACCGGGTCGAGGAAGAACGCATCCAGCGCTGGGTGGCGCGTATCCGTGAAGCCCTGGCCGGCGACGGGTTCCAGCTGCACTACCAGCCGGTGCTGAACCTGCAGGGCGAGGCGCTGGAGCTGTACGAGGCCTACCTGCGCCTGGAGAACAACGGTGAGCTGCTGAGCCCGACGGCCTTCCTGGGTATCGCCGAGGAGCACGGGCTGCTGGCCGACATCAACCGCTGGGTGGTGGCCCATGCGATCGGGGTGCTGGGCGAGCGCGAACGCGCCGGCCATCCAACACACATGATGGTGAAGGTGACACCGGAATCGTTCAACGATCCGCAGATGATCGCCACCCTGCGCCGCGAGCTGCTGGCCAACGGGGTACCCGGCGAGCGGCTGTGGCTGCACGCGCCGGAAGCGAAGGTGTTCACGCACCTGCGCAATGCGCAGCAGTTCCTGGCCGAGGTGGCGCCGCTGGGCTGCCGGATCGGACTGGAGCAGTTTGGCTCGGGCTTGGATTCGTTCCAGCTGCTGGCGCATTTCCAGCCGCAGTTCCTGAAGCTGGACCGCGACTTCACCAGCGATTTCGCACGCACGCGCGAGCACAGCGAGAAGATCAGCGAAATCACCGCCCGCGCGCAGTCGGCCAACATCCGAACCATCGCCGAGTTCGTGGCCGATGCGAATTCGATGAGCCTGCTGTTCAGTGCCGGCGTGGATTACGTGCAGGGTGAGTTCGTGGGGCCTGCCGGTCCATTGATGAACTTCGACTTCGCCTGAGGCGGGCGCTGTCGCCGGAGTGCGGGTCGGCCGCGCGCGGGGGCCTTCCACAGTGCCGCGGTGGCCGCAGATGAAACGGCCAGGCTGCCGTTGGCTGCCGTGACGACGTGAGCATCGAGAGTGGGAGTATCCGCCCGCCTCGCACGGAAGAAGCAGACGCGTGCGTCAACGCAACGCCGACAACGACAATGCCGCCCGAAGGCGGCATGTCGTATCGCATCACAGCCGACCAAGGGTCGGCGTGCGCTATCAGGTCATGTCGACCAGGTTGGGGATGGCCACGTCGGTGGCGACGTCCGCCTCATAGTCCACGCCTTCCACGCCGAAACCGAACAGACGCAGGAAATCGGCCTTGTAGCCGGCCAGGTCGCTGATCTCGTAGAGGTTTTCATTGGTCACCTGCGGCCACAGCGCAACCACTTCACCCTGCACGTCCGGCGCCATTTCCTTGTAGTCCGCGCGCAGGCGGCCGGCTTCATCGACCAGCTCCACCGGGTGTCCGTCGGCAAGCAGCTGGTGGCGCAGGCGCTCGGTGGCGGTGCCGGTGTCCTTGCCACCGTAGAGGATGTCGTACAGCGTATCGAGCTGCTCGATGCAGCCTTCGTGGGTGCCCTTGGCCTTCATCACCTTGAACAGCAGCGACAGGTACAGCGGCATGGTCGGGATCGCGGAGCTGGCCTGGGTCACCACCGCCTTGAGCACCGACACGCGCGCGTCGCCGCCGATCGTCTCCAGCTTCGCGCGCAGGCCCAGCACCTTCTGGTCCAGATCCTTCTTGGCTGCGCCGATGGAACCGTTCCAGTAGATCGCCTGGGTGATCTCCTCACCCACATAGGTGAACGCGGTGGTGGTGGCACCCTCGGCCAGCACGCCGGCTTCCAGCAGCGCATCGATCCACATCTGCCAGTCTTCGCCACCCATCACGGCCACGGTACCGGCGATCTCTTCCGGCGTGGCCGGTTCGATCGTGGTTTCGGTGATGACTTCCTTGTCGGTATCCAGACCACGCAGGGTGATCGGCGCACCGATCGGCTTGAGCGTGGAGCTGATCACTTCACCCGTCCTGGGGTGTTTGCGGCGCGGCGCGGCCAGGCTGTAGACGACCTGGTCGACCTGGCCCAGGTCCTGCCGGATCAGCTCAATGACCTTGGCCTTGACCTCGTCGGAGAACGCATCGCCGTTGATGCTCTTGGCGTACAGACCGGCCTGCCCGGCATACTTGTGGAACGCGGCCGAGTTGTACCAGCCAGCGGTGCCGGGCTTGGTGTCGGTGCCGGGTCGCTCGAAGAACACACCCAGGGTGGCGGCATCGCTGCCGAAGGCGGCGGTGATGCGTGCAGCCAGGCCGTAGCCGGTGGACGCGCCGAGCACCAGCACCTTCTTCGGGCCGTTGACGATCTTCGGCTTGGACTGGATGTAGTCGATCTGCTGCTTGACAGCGGCGTCGCAGCCGACCGGATGGGTGGTGACGCAGATGAAGCCGCGCACACGCGGTTTGATGACCATGAAGACCTCGATGGGAACAGGCGCAGGCACGGCCTGCGCGATGAAAAGGGCGGCGCGCCATCGGAACGGCTGCGCGGAACGCATGGGATCGTAGTGCGCGGGGGCGCGTTGCACAACCGACGGGGGTGTATGGCAGGCCCCTGTCAGGGAGCGCGGGTAAGGCCATGCCAGTGTCAGGACACGCCGTGAACCCATCCTTGGGGGCTCGTAGGCGGCATCCATGCCGCCTACGGTCCTGCCACTGGCATGACCTCACCCGCCCCGAAGTGGGTCGGGCCGGAAGGGAAGAGCCGAAGAGCCAGTCCCCAACGAAAAAGCCGCGCAGGGCGCGGCTTTTCCGGTGTTGCGGTGCAGGCCGCTTACGGGCGGCGTGCGAGGGCTTCGACGTCCTTGGCCTTGGGCAGGAGGTCCTGCTTGGTCACGGCCAGCACGCCCATCGTCAGCAGCGGGCAGGCGATGAAGATCGAGGACAGCGTACCGATCACCGCGCCGATCATCTGGCTCAGCGCCAGCCCTTCCAGCGAACCGCCACCGTACAGGTACAGCGCCAGCACCGACAGGAAGAACACCAGCGAGGTGATGATGGTGCGCGACAGGGTCTGGTTGATCGAGCGGTTCATCACTTCCAGCGGCTCCACGCGCAGGCTGCGGAAGTTCTCGCGGACACGGTCGAAGACCACGATGGTGTCGTTGATCGAGAAGCCCATCACCGACAGCAGGCCCGCCAGCACGGTCAGGTCGAACTCGCGACCGCTGAGCGAGAAGTAGCCGGCGACCACCAGTACGTCGAACAGGGTGGTAATGATGGCGACCATCGCGAACTTCCACTCGAAGCGGAAGCCGATGTAGATCAGGAAGCCGACGAGCACGAACAGCGCGGCGTACAGGCCGTTCAGCGCCAGCTCCTTGCCGACCTGCGGGCCGACGAACTCGGCGCCGACGATGGTGGCCCGGTTGCCTTCCACCGAGATCGCCTTCTGGACGGCCTGGGCGGTACGGTTGTTGGCTTCGCCGGCGTTCTCGCCCTCGCCCATCGCCTGCGGCTGCAGACGGATCAGCAGGTTGCTGCCGCTGCCGAAGTTCTGCACCTGGGCGCCACCGTAACCGGCCCCCTCCAGGTGCTCACGCACGGCATCGACGTCGGCCGGCTTGTCGAAGCGCACTTCGACCACCGTGCCGCCCGTGAAGTCCAACGCGTAGTTGAAGCCCTTGAAGGCAATGCAGCCCACGGCGGCGATGAACACCAGCGCGGCCAGCGTGATCGCCACCCAGCGGGTACGCATGAAGTCGAACTTGGTGTCGTTCGGAATCAGATGCAACGGGAACAGTTTCATGGTTTCGATTCTCTTCCCGTCAGATGGCCAGGGACTTGAGCTTCTTGCGGCGGCTGTAGACCAGAACGGCCAGCGCACGCGAGACGGTGATTGCGGTGAACATCGAGGCCAGGATGCCGACGATCATCGTGACCGCGAAGCCCTTCAGCGGACCGGTACCGAAGGCGTACAGCGCCACGCCGGCCAGCATGCCGGTGAGGTTGGCGTCCAGGATCGTGCCCGAGGCCTTTTCGTAACCGGCGACGATCGACGCCTTCGGCGGGACGCCGGCGCGCAGTTCTTCGCGGATACGTTCGTTGATCAGCACGTTGGCGTCGACCGACAGGCCGATCGACAGCGCCAGGCCGGCGAAGCCGGGAAGCGTCATCGTGGCGCCGAACAGCGACATCACCGCCACCACGATCAGCAGGTTGAACAGCATGGCCACCGAGGTGATCACGCCGAACATGCGGTAGTACACGGTGAAGAAGACCAGCGTGAACAGGAAGGCGAAGCCCACGGCGGTCACGCCGCGCTCGACGTTCTCCGCACCCAGGCTGGGACCGACGATGCGCTCTTCGACGAAGTCCATCGGTGCGGCCAGCGAGCCGGACTTCAGGAGCTTGGCCAGGTTTTCCGCTTCCGCCTTGTCCAGGCCGGTGGTCTGGAAGTTCTTGCCGAACACGCCGTTGATGTTGGCGACCGAAATCACCTCCTCCTTGACGCGGAAGCTGCGCACTTCCTTGCCGTCGACCACGTTGACGGTCGGGATGCGCTCGGTGTACACCACCGCCATCGGCTTGTTCACGTTGGCCGCGGTGAAGTCGAACATGCGCTGGCCGCCGACGTTGTTCAGGGTCACGCTGACCGCGGCCAGGCCGTTCTGGTCGGTGGTGGCCTGCGCGGCAACCATCTGGTCACCGGTGACGATCACGCGCTTGTTCAGCAGGATCGGGCCGCGATTGTCGCGCTGCTGGTAAACCTTGGCCTCCGGCGGAATGCGGCCGCTGGTGATGGCGTCCTGTGCGTTGCCTTCAACCACGGCGCGGTATTCCAGCGTCGCGGTGGCGCCGATCATGCGCTTGGCTTCGGCGGTGTCCTGCACGCCCGGCAGCTGCACGACCACGCGGTCGGCGCCCTGGCGCTGGATGATCGGCTCGGCCACGCCCAGCTGGTTGACGCGGTTGCGCAGGGTGTTGACGTTCTGCTCGATGGCCCCGTTGGCGATCGACGTCAGCTCGGTTTCCGGCACGCTCACGGTGACGCGGTTGCCGGCCACGTCGTAGCCCAGGGCCGGCTGCGCCTTGTACATCACGTCACGGGCGCGGGCGGCAGCATCGGCACCGGCGGACGGGCTGATGCTGGCCACGATGGTGTTGTCCGGGCGACGCTCCACCGACTGGTAGGCGATACGGGCGTCGCGCAGGCTGGTGCGCACGTCTTCGGCGTAGGCATCCAGGCGCTTGTCCAGCGCGGCCTTCTGGTCGACCTGCAGCACGAAGTGCACGCCGCCCTGGAGATCCAGGCCCAACACCATCGGCTTGGCGCCGAGATCGCTCAGCCAGGTGGGCACGGTGGAGGCCAGGTTCAGGGCGACCACGTAGTCCTCGCCCATTTCATCCCGAAGCGCGTCGTTGGCGGCCGTCTGCGCCTGCAGACTGGGCAGGCGCACGATCAGGCTGTCGCCCTCCTTGGCCACCGACAGCGGTTCCACGCCGGCCTGCTTGAGGTCGCCCAGCACGCGGTCGCGCAGGGCGTCGTCGATCTGCCCGCCACGGTTGGCGGTGATCTGCACGGCAGGGTCCTTCTGGTAGATGTTCGGCAGCGCATACAGCGCGCTGACCGCCAGTACGATCAGGATGAGGAAGTACTTCCAGCGTGGAAATTCGAGCATTGCTTGGGTCCCGCGCGGTGCCCGTCCCGGCACCGCGGTTGAACGGAAAGGGAGTGGATCAGTTGGCCGACTTCAGCGTGCCGGTCGGCAGCACGTTGCCCACGGCGCCCTTCTGCACGCGGATGCGCACGTTGTCGGCCACTTCGATGGTGATGAAGTTGTCGCCGATGTCGGTCACCACGCCGGCGATGCCGCCGTTGGTCAGCACTTCATCGCCGCGCTTGATCTTCTCCAGCATCGCCTTGTGTTCCTTCTGGCGCTTCATCTGCGGGCGGATCATCAGGAAGTACATGACCGCGATCAGGACGATCGGGACCAGGAACGTCGTCCAGGAGGCACCCGGCGGCTGGCCGGCAGCGGACTGGGCGTGTGCGGCGGGGATCAGGAAGGCGATCAGGTTCATACAGTGTGTCCTTGGGTTGGAGGCGCCCCGTTCCGAGGGGGAGCGGGGTGTCGCCGCGAAACAGGGGTCAGCCGCGAAGTATGCCACGGCCCCGGGAGTTCGTCCTTGGGCCGTTTGGCAGGGTATGCGCGCGGATTCGGGGACGCCGCTGCCGCTTACAGCGGCGGCGTGGCGGCACCCCGGGCCGCATAGAAGGACTCGCGGAAGGCTGAAAAGGTTCCCGCCGCGATGGCCGCGCGCATGTCGGCCATCAGCTTTTCGTAGTAATACAGGTTGTGCAGGGTGCCCAGCATCGGCGCCAGCATCTCATTGCAGCGGTCCAGATGGCGCAGGTAGGACCGGGTGTAGCCGCTGCTGCAGGCGTGGCAGCCGCAGCCCGGCTCGATGGTGTCCATGTCGCGCTCGTAACGGGCATTGCGGATGCGCACGGTGCCGAACGATGTGAAGTAATGGCCGTTGCGGGCGTTGCGGGTGGGCATGACGCAATCAAACATGTCCACGCCCCGCGCCACGCCTTCCACCAGGTCTTCCGGGCGCCCCACGCCCATCAGGTAGCGCGGGCGGTCGGCCGGCAGGATCGGGTGCATGTGGTCCAGCATGGCGTTGCGCTCGTGCTCGGGCTCGCCCACCGCCAGCCCACCGATGGCGTAACCGTCGAAGCCGATCTGCTGCAGGCCCTCGGCCGAGCGGGTGCGCAGGTCGTGGTGCACGCCGCCCTGGACGATGCCGAACAGGGCCGCATCGTTGCCGAGCGCATCGTGCGCATTGCGGCTGCGCTGGGCCCAGCGCAGGCTCAGTTCCATCGAAGTGCGCGCCACCGGTTCGGTCGCCGGGTACGGGGTGCATTCGTCGAAGATCATCACGATGTCCGAATCGAGCACCTTCTGGATCTTCATGCTCTCCTCCGGCCCGAGGAAGACGCGTGCACCGTCGGTGGGCGAAGCGAAGGTCACGCCCTGCTCGGTGATCTTGCGGCGGTGCGCCAGCGAGAACACCTGGAAGCCGCCGGAGTCGGTCAGGATCGGCCCGTTCCAGCGCGCGAAGCCATGCAGTCCGCCGTGGTCGGCGATCACGTCCAGGCCCGGGCGCAGGTACAGATGGAAGGTGTTGCCGAGGATGATCTCCGCGCCCAGCGCACGGATCTGCTCCGGCAGGATGCCCTTGACCGTGCCATAGGTGCCCACCGGCATGAAGGCCGGGGTTTCGACGGTTCCGCGCGGGAAGGTCAGGCGGCCGCGGCGGGCGCGGCCGTCGGTGGTCTGGAGCTGGAACTGGAGTCGGGACATGGAGCAGGCGTTCGGGCAAATAATTGCCCATTGTCGCCGAAAACGTGCTGCCGCGTCGGCGGGGGCACGGCCGCCCTGCCCTGCCCCGGCCCGGTCATTCCCCCTGCGGGAACAGCAGCATGGCATCGCCGTAGCTGAAGAACCGGTATTTCTCTTCGATGGCCGCCCGATATGCATCGAACACCCGCGCCTGCCCGACGAAGGCCGAAATCATCATCAGCAGCGTGCTTTCAGGCAGGTGGAAGTTGGTCACCATCGCGTCGACGCTGCGGATCCGGTAGCCCGGCGTGATGAAAATCTGGGTCTCCCCGGCATACGGCAGCAGTTCGCCATCACGCATCGCGCTTTCCAGGGCACGCACCACGGTGGTACCCACGCCGATCACCCGGCCCCCGGCCGCGCGCGTGCGACGCACCTGCTGGACCAGTTCGGCACCGACATTGAGCCATTCCCGGTGCATGACATGTTCGTTCAGGTCATCCACGCGCACCGGCTGGAACGTGCCGGCGCCCACATGCAGGGTCACATGGCCGAAGGCCACTCCCTGCGCCGCCAGGGCGGCCAGCAGCGCCTCGTCGAAATGCAGCCCGGCGGTGGGTGCGGCCACCGCACCGACCTCGCGGGCGAACACGGTCTGGTAGCGCTCGCGGTCGTCCAGCCCGGGCTCGCGCTGGATGTAGGGCGGCAACGGCAGGCGCCCGGCGTGAAGGAGCCATTGCTCCAGTGCTTCGGGGATGTGGAACTGCAGGACGTAGAACTCGCCGTCGCGGCCGAGCACCTCGGCCTCGCCCCCGGCGTCCAGCGCAATCCGGCTGCCGGCCTTGGGCGACTTGCTGGCGCCGACCTGGGCGCGGGCCTGCTGGGCGCCGAGCAGGCGCTCGATCAGGATCTCGACCCGCCCGCCGCTGGCCTTCTGGCCAAACAGACGCGCCGGAATCACCCGGGTATCGTTGAAGACCAGCAGGTCGCCGGCGCGCAGCAGATCGGGCAGGTCGCGCACATGGCGATGCTCGAACGCGGCCGGGGCCGGCGGCACCACCATCAGGCGGCTGGCCGAGCGCTCCGCAAGCGGAGCCTGGGCAATCAGTTCAGGCGGCAGTTCGTAGTTGAAATCGGACTTCTTCAAGGCAGCGCACGGCAACGTGTAGGCAATGTCGTCCATTGTACGACTGGCCCTCGATGGCAACGCAGGATTGGCCAAACGTCGCGCAAAATGCTGCTATGCAGCAGCGTTTTGCGGGGTTATCGCGCGAAAAACCGCGTGCTAGCATCGAGTTGGAAGTCTGATGCACGAGCAGGAATGCCCGAAGCGCGCGCGAATAGACGCGCGTTTTGCTTTTCCGCCGTGCCGCCAATCGTTTCAGGAGATCTGCAATGAGCTTCATCGACCGTCTCGCCCCCCTTCGCGCCCAGCCGGGCGCCCGCCTGACCACCGGCCTGGATGACGCCACCCTCGAACGCCTGGCCGCCGGCCACCCGGACCTGGTCGCCGCCATCGACGCCGCCGCCGCCGAGTTCGAGCGCGTGCGCGCCGACCTGGGTGCCCTGCTGCCGCTGGACGAGCGCGCCCAGATCGACGCCATGCAGGACGGCTTCGTCAATTTCTATGCCGATGACGCGGTGACGCCGTACGTGGCCCTGGCCGCCCGCGGCGCCTGGGTGGTCACGCTCAAGGGCGCGGTGCTGTATGACGCTGGCGGCTACGGCATGCTCGGCTTCGGACATACGCCTGCGGCCGTGATGGAGGCCATGTCAGCCCCGCAGGTGATGGCCAACGTGATGACCCCGAGCCTGTCCCAGCAGCGCTTCATCGCCGCGCTGCGCCAGGAGATCGGTCACCGTCGCGGTGGCTGCCCGTACAGCCGTTTCATGTGCCTGAATTCGGGTTCCGAAGCGGTCGGCCTGGCCGCACGCATCGCCGACGTCAACGCCAAGCTGCAGACCGATCCAGGCGCCCGCCACGCCGGGGCCACCATCAAGCGTGTCGTGGTCAAGGGCAGCTTCCACGGCCGCACCGACCGCCCCGGCCTGTACTCGGACTCCAGCCGCAAAACCTACATGCAGCACCTGGCCAGCTATCGTGGCGAGGACTCGGTGATCGCGATCGCGCCCTATGACGAAGACGCGCTCAAGCGGGTGTTCGCCGAGGCCGAACAGAACCACTGGTTCGTCGAAGCGGTGTTCCTGGAGCCGGTGATGGGCGAAGGCGATCCGGGCCGTTCGGTGCCGCCATCGTTCTACGCCCTGGCCCGCGAGCTGACCCGCCAGCACGGCAGCCTGCTGCTGCTCGATTCGATCCAGGCCGGCCTGCGTGCGCATGGCGTGCTGTCGATCGTGGACTACCCCGGTTTCGAAGGGCTGGACGCGCCGGACATGGAGACCTACTCCAAGGCACTCAACGCCGCCCAGTTCCCGCTGTCGGTGCTGGCCGTGACCGACCACGCCGCCCAGCTGTACCGCAAGGGCATCTACGGCAACACCATGACCTCCAACCCGCGTGCGCTGGACGTCGCCTGCGCCACCCTGTCGCTGCTGACGCCGCAGGTGCGTGAGAACATCCGCGTGCGCGGCGAGGAAGCCGTGCGCAAGCTGGAACAACTCAGGAGCGAGCTGGGCGGGCTGATCACCAAGGTGCAGGGCACCGGCCTGCTGTTCTCCTGCGAGCTGGCCCCGCAGTTCAAGTGTTACGGCGCCGGCTCCACCGAAGAGTGGCTGCGCAACCACGGCATCAATGTGATTCACGGCGGCGAGAACTCGCTGCGCTTCACCCCGCACTTCGGCATGGACAGCGACGAGCTGGACCTGCTGGTGGGCCTGGTGGGACGGGCGCTGAAGGAAGGCCCGCGCAGGGAGCAGTCGCAGGCGGCGTAAGCCGGCAGCGGACCTGACCACCCGGTCAGGTCCGGTTTGGCCCCGGCCCGGCGAACGCGCTAAAATCGCCGATCGCATCTGCGGAACGAACCCCGTCACGAGACCGGAACATCGGTCATCGGCGGGGCTTTTTCGTTTCCGCCGCGTCACCTCCGAACACAGGAAGATCCAATGAAGTCGATTTGCGTTTACTGTGGCTCCAACCCCGGCAGCAAGCCGATCTACACCGAGCGCGCCATCGCGCTGGGCGACCGCATCGCCCGCGACGGCCTGCGCCTGGTGTACGGCGGCGGCAACGTCGGCCTGATGGGCACGGTGGCCAACGCCGTGCTGGCTGGCGGCGGTGAGGTCACCGGTGTGATTCCGCAGCAGCTGGCCGACTGGGAAGTGGCCCACCGCGGCCTGACCGAGCTGGAAATCGTCGGTTCGATGCACGAGCGCAAGTCGCGCATGTTCGACCTGTCCGACGCGTTCGTTGCCCTGCCCGGCGGCTTCGGCACGATGGAAGAGATCTTCGAGATGCTCACCTGGCGCCAGCTCGGCATCGGCAACAAGCCGTGCGCCTTCCTGGACGTGGACGGTTTCTACGCCCCGCTGATCGGCATGATCGACCGCATGGTGGAAGAGCGCTTCCTGCATCCCGAGCAGCGCGCCGACCTCTGGTACGGGTCGGACATCGACGCGATGCTGGAGTGGATGCGCGGGTACGAACCGGCGCAGGCCTCCAAGTGGATCGACGAGAAGCGCCGCAACGCCTTGCGGTGACACCGTGGCGCGGGGCGCTGCCCCGCTGGATCTCCGTCGTGCCTGGTGAACGTGCCGGGGAGACCCCGGCGCTACGCCGTTTCCATCGGTGCGGGGCGGCCCAGCAGGTAACCCTGGCCATAGTCGCAGCCGAGTTGCAGCAGCGTGTCGCGCTGGGCGGCGTTCTCGATACCCTCGCCCACCGTTTCGATGCCCAGCGTGCGGGCCAGCGACAGCACGCCTTGGACCAGCGCATAGGTACTCTGGATGTCCTGGCCGTGCAGACCTGCGATGAAACTCTGGTCGATCTTGAGCGTGGAGATCGGGAACCGGTGCAGATAGGACAGCGCTGAAAAGCCGGTCCCGAAATCGTCCAGCTGCACCAGCACACCCCGCTCGCGCAGCGTCTGCAGGATGCGCAGCGTGCGCGGGCCGTCATCGAGCAGCGCCACCTCGGTGATCTCCAGCCGCAACCGGTGCGGGTCGGCGCCGACTGCCTCGATCAGGCCAAACAGACGCGAACTGAAATCGGCCGACCGGAAATGACGCGGCGACACGTTCACCGACAGATAGCCGCGTCCGCCGCGTGCCAGCTGCCCGATCACCTGCTCGTAGAGCAGCCAGTCCGCCTGTTCGATCAGGCCGCTCTCTTCGCCCAGGTCGAGAAACGCGCTCGGCAGCAGCAGACCGCGCCGCTCGTGCTGCCAGCGCAGCAGCGCTTCGTGCCCCACCACCTCCCCGTCGGACAGGCGCACGATCGGCTGGTAATAGGGAAGAAAATCGCGGTTGATGATGGCCCGGCGCAGGTCCGCTTCCAGGTCCAGGCTGCGCAGCGCCTCTTCGCGCATGGCTTCATCGAACACCGCGCAGCGGTCCTTGCCCTGCGCCTTGGCACGGTACATCGCCGCATCGGCGTCGCGCACCAGTTCCTCGCCATTGCGGTAGCGCGGATGCCACATGGCAATGCCGAGGCTGCCGGACGGAAACAGCTCGCGCCCCTTGACCCACATCGACTCTTCCAGCGCCATCAGCATCCGCTGCGCGAACTCCACCGCCGAGGACAACCCGTGACGGCACTGCAGCAGGATCGCAAACTCGTCGCCGCCCAGCCGCGCCACCACGTCCTCGCTGGAGACCATCGAGACGATCCGCTTGGCCACCTCGACCAGCATCTGGTCGCCGGCGGCGTGGCCAATGCTGTCATTGACCAGCTTGAAGCGGTCCAGATCCAGGAACAGCACCGCGAAGGCCGATCCGTCGGGCTGACGCGCCTGGGCGATCGCATCCTCCAGCCGGTCCAGCAGGTGCAGCCGGTTGGGCAGACCGGTCAACGCGTCGTGCATGGCCTGGTGGGTGAGCCGCTGCTCCGCGCGCAGGCGCTCGCCGATCTGGCCCAGCAGTTTTTCGTTCACATCGGCCAGTTCACGGGTGCGCTCCTCCACCCGCAGTTCCAGCTCGGCGTGCGCGTTGCGCAGCCGCTCCTGGTCGCGCTGGCGGGCCAGGCCGTTGCCGATGTTCTGCGCCACGAACGTCAGCAGGCGCTGGTCGTGGGCGGTGAAGCTGACGTCCGGCGAGTAGCTCTGCACCACGATCACGCCGACCACGTCGTCGTCGCTCAGCAACGGCACGCCCAGCCAGCAATGCGAACGCGCACCGAACTCGCGCACCGCGCCGGCCGCGCGCAGTGCATCGATGTTGTCGCGCGTGGCCAGCAGCGGCTGGCGGTTGCGCACGATGTACTCGGTGAGACCCTCGCTGAAGGGGCGCGGTGCGCGGGAGGCGTTGTACTCGTCCACCGAGTAGACGAATTCCAACCCGTCGCCCCCTTCGTTGACCAGCGCAATGTAGAAGTTGCGCGCATCCAGCAGCGTGCCCACCACCCCATGCACCTGGACATAGAACTCGGTCAGGCTGGAGGCGCTCATCGCCATCTCGGAGATGTTGAACAGCGCCAGCTGCAGTTTCTCGGCGCGGCGCCGCTCCACCACTTCGTCCTGCAGGCTGCGGTTGGCGCGCTGCAGTTCCAGCGTGCGCCGCTCCACCTGGCGCTCCAGCTGCACCTGTGCCTGGCGGCGGTCCATCGCGGTCTGGATGTGCTGGGCGACGTAGCCCAGCAGTGCGCGGTCGGCTTCGCCGTAACGCGCGCGGTGTTCATAGCTCTGCACCACGATGGCGCCACACACGCGGCCTTCGCGCAGCATCGGTACGCCCAGCCAGTCCAGGCTTTCCGGCCCCCGATCCGGATCGGGTTCGTCGTTGTCGGCAGCGAGCAGCTCGCGCGACGGACCGCTCAACGGCTGTCCGTGACGCAGCAGCGCGAAGGTCAGGCTGCGCGGCATCTCGTGCTCTTCGTAGCTGCGGTCAGGATCGGCGACAAAGCTGTCCTGCTGGTCGGCGAAGTACAGGAACCGGACCCGGCGCCGCACATCGTCGTACTCGACAATAAAGCAGTTCTGCGCGTACATCAGGGAGTTGAGCACGCTGTGCACGTGACGCAGCATCTCGGACATTTCCAGGTCCGCGCCGGCAAGGTCGGCGATTTCATACAGCGCCTGCTGCAGGCGTTTGGAGATTTCCAGCGAGTGGATCTCGCGGCGCTGTCGGGTCAGCGCAATGGCGTCCTGCACGGCACGCCGCGCCAGCCCCCACCACCCTGCGTCCAGGGGCACCGGCTCCCCTTGGCTCAGCACCCGCATCGCCAGCCGGGTGTCCCCGAACTGCCATCGCTGCAGCTGCCCCGGCGCGGGAAGCGCCGCGTCGAGCAGGTGACCGGCGGTCATCGAGCGATCGAAGGGTTCGGACTGCAGCCCGTCGCCAAGCACCGGGTCGCGCCAGGCCAGATGCAGGCTGCTGCCGACAGGCAGCACCGCGCAGAGGGTGCGCGCCAGATCGGCGGACACCTGCGCGTCACGGTCCGGGTCCACTGAAGGCGTCACTACCTGACTGGACAGCATGTTCGTCTCTACTGGCACCGGATGCCCGGCACCTCCCCTGTCCCCCGAGCATAACGCGGGGACCGGGGGGCAATGGAAGGGTGGCAACCCCGATTGTTGCAGATGGACGTTATTGGAACGTCACCTGGAACCGCTCTCCCCATGCCGCCGGCCACCTCCCTGCCACCGCCACGCTTTGCGGACGCACCCGCACCGCTTACTCTGTGCGCCGTGGACGCCGTGGCCCTGCCAACCGATGAAGCGCTGATGCTGGCCTGGGCCGGCGGGGACCTGCCTGCGTTCGAGGTTCTCTACGGGCGCCATCGTGCCCGGCTGTACAGCTTCCTGCTGCGACAGCTGCGCGACGCCGCGCTCGCCGACGAACTGTTCCAGGACGTCTGGCAGCGGGTGATCGCTGCCCGCACCGGCTGGCAGCCCGAGGCCGCCTTCACCACGTGGCTGTTCCGGATCGCGCACAACCGGCTGAACGATCACTGGCGTGCGGCGCGGCACCGGCCGCCGCCGCCCGGCGATGCCGACGAACGCGTGGCGCGCATGACCGACAGCCGCACGCCGGAAACCCAGCTGTCCGAGTTCGAGCAGCGCCGTCGCCTGCAACTGGCGATGGAGCAGCTTCCCGCCGACCAGCGCAACGTGCTGCAGCTGCGGCTGGAACAGGAGCTCAGCCTGGAGGAGATCGCCGAGATCACCGGCGTGGGCCGCGAGACCGTCAAGTCGCGGCTGCGCTATGCGATGGACAAGCTGCGCGCGGGGATGAACGCATGAACGACCGCACGCCACTGACACCCGAAGAACGCGAACTGGCCCGCCTGCTGGGACGGTCTGCGCCGACCCCGCCGCCGCCGGCGCTCGACGACGCCGTGCTCGCCGCTGCGCGCGCGGCGGTGCAGGCGCCCCCGGTCGCCCCCGCAGCCGCGGCCGCCCCGCACGCGCCGCCACGGCGTCGGCGCTCGCGCCTGCCGGCCGTGATGGGGATCGCCGCCTCGGTGGTGTTCGCCGTCGGGATCGCCTGGCAACTGCGGCTGCAGGACCCGCCCATACCCGCTCTCGAGGTGCCGGCGGCAGATGCCCCGGCTGCGGCACCCGTGGCCGCCGAAGCGGCAGATGTCGCGGCCAGCCCGGCGACAGCGCCCGCTGCGGCCGAACCGGCGGGCGCCATCACGCCCCCGGCCGCCCCACTGCCCCAGGCGCGCGTCACCCCCCCGCCATCACCGGTGGTGGCGGAACCGGCACCGCTCACCCCGCCCAGAATGGCGCCGCCGCCTGCTCCGCCGGCACCGGCCGCAGCGCCGCAGACCTTCTCGATCGAACCGGCCGACAGCGCCGCCGCCGACACCGCGCCGGCGATGGCACCGCCACCGCCACCGGCGCCGGCCCCCGCGCAGAAGGCCGTGAGCCCGGAGCGCGCCACCGCGCCGCTCGCGGCGCCACGCCCGGCCCCGAGCGCCGCAGGCGTCATGCAGCGCCGTTCGGCGATGGCACCGTCCAGCGAGGCCGTCCTCTCGGCCAGCGCCGTCGATGCCGCGGTGTCCGCCGATGCCAGCCTGCCGCGCAAGCAGTGGCTCAAGCGTATCCGCGAGCGGCGCGATGCCGGTGATCTGGATACCGCGCGCGCCAGCCTGGAGCGCTACCTGCAGCAGTACCCGGAAGTGCGCATCCCGCGCGACCTGCGCCAACTGCTCGACACCTGAGCCGCGTACGCCGCGTCTCGCGGGCAAAGCTCTAGAATGGCGCGGATGCCCGATACGCTTGCCACCGCCGTCAGTCACAGCCTGGAGATCAAGCACAGCCGCTTCATCGCCCATGCCGCCCCCATCACCGACGCCGGCGCGGCGCTGCAGTTCCTGCAGCAGGTGGCCGTGCCCGATGCGACGCACAACTGCTGGGCCTACCGGCATGGCAACGATTACCGCTCCAGCGATGACGGCGAACCGGCCGGGACCGCCGGCAGACCGATCCTGGCGGCGATCGATGGGCAGGGGTTTGATCGCGTCATGGTGGTGGTCATCCGCTGGTACGGCGGCATCAAACTCGGCGCGGGCGGCCTGGTCCGTGCCTACGGCGGCACCGCTGCCGAATGCCTGCGGCTGGCGCCACGGCAACCGCTGATCGCGCTGGCCGAGCTGGACGTGCACGCCCCGTTCGACGATCTGGGCACGCTGCATGCGGCACTGGCCGCCCACCTGGCCGAAAAGCAGGCCGAAACCTTCACCCCGTCGGGCGTATCGCTGCACCTTCGTCTACCGGCCGATCAGGTCGACCCGTTGAAAAACCGGCTGCGCGACGCCACCCGTGATCGTATCCGCGTGGAAACACGCACCGAACCAGGCCAACCGAATGACTGACACCCCTCCCGCGCCCGCCCCGGCGCTGCGCCGCCTTGGCAGCCTGCGCACGCTGTGGCCGTTCGTGCGCCGCCATGCGGGGCTGTTCAGCGCCTGGCTGGTGGCGCTCGCGGTGTCCTCGGTAGCCACGCTGAGCCTGCCGCCGGCAGTCAAGCTGATGATCGATCATGGCTTCAGCGACAACGGCCAGATCAACCGCGCCTTCGCGCTGCTGTTCCTGGTCGCGGTGGTACTGGCCCTGGCCACCGCTGCCCGCTTCTTCTTCGTCTCCCTGCTCGGCGAAAAGGTCGTCGCCGACCTGCGCAGCCGCCTGTATGCCCACCTGATTGCGCTGGGTGCCGGCTTCCACGACCGCAGCCGCAGCGGCGAGCTGGTCTCGCGCCTCACGGCCGACAGCGAACTGCTGCGCAGCGTCATCGGCTCGACGATGTCGGTGGCATTGCGCAGCAGCGTCACTGTAGTGGGCAGCCTGGTCATGCTGTTCGTCACCAGCCCGGCACTGGCGGCGTGGACGCTGGTCGGCATTCCGCTGGCCGTGCTGCCGATCATCATCGGCGCGCGTCGTCTGCGCCACATTTCGCGCGCCAGCCAGGACCGCATCGCCGACGCCAACAGCCTCGCCGCCGAGACCCTGGGCGCGGTCCGCACGGTGCAGGCGCATGCACGCGAGCCTTACGAGCGCAGCCGCTTCAACGCGGCGCTGGGCGAATCGATCAAGGCCGCGCGCCGGCGCATCGGCGCTCAGTCCATCGTCACCGCCACCGCCATCGTCCTGGTGTTCGGCGCGATCGTCGGGGTGCTGTGGCTGGGGGCGCACGATGTCATCGACGGCCGCATGAGCGCCGGCACGCTGGGCCAGTTCGTGCTGTATGCGTTGATCGGCGGCGGGTCGGTCGGCGCGCTCGCAGAAGTCTGGAATGAGCTGCAGCGCGCCTCCGGCGGCATGGGCCGGATCGCCGAACTGCTGCAGGAAGACATCGAGATCACCAGCCCCGCCGATCCGCAGCCGCTGCCCCAGCCGCTGCGTGGCGAGATCCGCTTCGACGACGTGGTGTTCCATTATCCGCAGCGCCCGGACACCGCCGCGCTGGATCATTTCGACCTGCACGTGCGCCCGGGCGAGACCGTGGCTCTGGTCGGTCCCTCCGGCGCGGGCAAGAGCACCGTGCTGTCGATGCTGCTGCGCTTCCACGATCCCGCCGCCGGCCGCATCCAGGTCGATGGCGTGGATGTGCGCCAGGTCGATCCGGCCCAGCTGCGCGCGCAGATGGCGCTGGTGCCGCAGCAGCCCACCCTGTTTGCGAGCACCGCACTGGACAACATCCGTTACGGCCGACTGGAGGCCAGTGACGAGGAGGTGCAGCGCGCTGCTGCGGCTGCCGAAGCCGACGAGTTCCTGCAGGCCCTTCCGGAGGGCTATATGAGCGAGCTGGGAGAGCGTGGCGCACGCCTGTCCGGCGGGCAGCAGCAGCGCATCGCCATCGCACGCGCCCTGCTCAAGGATGCACCGATCCTGCTGCTCGACGAGGCCACCAGCGCTCTGGACGCGCAGAGCGAACGCGCCGTGCAGCAGGCACTGGAGCGGCTGATGGCCGGCCGCACCACGCTGGTCATCGCGCATCGCCTGGCCACCGTGCTGAAGGCCGACCGCATCGTCGTGATGGACCACGGCAGGATCGTCGCACAGGGCACACATGCGCAGCTGCTGGCCGAAGGTGGCCTGTATGCGGAGCTGGCGAAGCTGCAGTTCATCGATTGACGACACACGCCTAACGCGTCGCGATGCATGGTGCACGGACCGTGGTCCGTGCCGCTGCAGGAGGTGTTCCATGTCGTTCCGACAGTTCCCCGCCACTGACGCCAATGGCGAAAACTACGTCATCATCGAGTTCAGGGAGGAGGCTGCCAGCGACACCGCGTCGTCCGCGCCTGCCACGCGTTACGAGCTGGCCGATGGTCGTCATCTGGTCCGCGACGGCCGCCAGTTCCGCACCTCGGGCGGCGAACTTACCCTGACGACCTGACCGCTGGTCATTTTTTCGCCAGCCATCTTGACACCGTTCTGTCGCAAGGGATGAACGCGGTTATCCACATGGTTGTCCGCAATTCATCCACACCCCCTGTGGATGAATGCGGCAGTGCAGCAGGTCAGCGTGACAGCACCCGACCGATGCCGGACGCGTCGATTTCCGCGGCCGCCTGCTGCAGCGCGCGTGCGTCGCTGCCGGCAACGAATCCCACGCGGAAATGCACGTCGCCGGCCGGCGTGCGCGACGAGTGGATGGAAGCCAGGCTCACCGCGTGGCGCTCGAACACATGCAGCAGTTCACGCAGCGAACCGGGGCGATCCTCGGGCAGATGCACGCTGATCGCATTGCGCTCGGTCAGGTCGGCCAGCAGGTAGCCCACCCGCTCGAAGGTATAGTTGCCTTCGGCCAGCACGGCCTCGCCCTGGCTGTCACGATTGTCCAGCAGCAGCTGCTGGCGGAACGCCGCCCGCGCATCGTCGTCGCCCTGCCCGACCTGGCTACGCAGCGTCTGCAGGTGCGCAAGCAGGCGGTCGAGCATCGGCCCAACGTGCGGATTGCCGAACTGGATGTCTTCGTAGATGGCCGGGTTCAACGACAGGATGCGCGCGATGATCGCCGTATCCAGCTCGAATGACGCCGACCGGTACGGCATCAGCGCCGGGAGGGGGCCGAGCAGCGGTGCGTACTCGCGCAGCACGCCGGCCTGGGCCAGGTGCGTGGCGTGAACCATTGCCTGCACCAGCGCCATCACCTGGTCGTGGTGCTCGGGCGTGGCGCGCACGCACTCGGCCTCCAGTGCATCGCACAGGCCCTGCACCCACGGCTTCCACTGCGACAGGCGCGCCTCGCAGACCACCATGACGCGGCCTTTCAGGGTCGGCGCCTTCGGCGGCGCGGTCATCGGATGCAGGCCCACCACGTCGGCCTGCGAGGCGAGCATCGCCGCCACCGGCGCGGACTTCACCGACGTGACGTCCAGCCACAGCCGCCCTGCCTCGCGCCCGGCCGAGCGCGCGACGTACTCGCCGATCAACGCCGGGGTATGGCGGATCGGCGCGGAGAAGATCAGCACCTCCGCGCGCGCGACCAGAACCTCGGGGCTGTCCGATCGGGGATCAGCCGGATCGTGTCCCAGTACCTCCAGGCCCATCCGTTGCTGGAGGAACCGCCGCAGCCAGCGCCCGTAGGCCCCGGCACTGCCGACGATGCCAACCACCGGCATCCAGGTCACGCCAGGCGCTCGGGCACGAAGCGCTGCGGCAACGACAGGGCCGCCGGTGCGGCAGCCAGTACGTCGAACTCTTCATGCCCGTTGGCCAGCGTGGTCTCCAACGCCACGTGCACACCGGCGATCGCGCGCGAGATGGCCTGCTCGAAGGCTTCGCCGCGCAGCAGGAAGGCAACCAGCAGCGACATCAGCACGTCGCCGGTGCCGGCCACGTCCACCGGCAGGTGCGGCGAGGTCCAGCGCCAGATCGCATCGCGACTCACCGCCAGCGTCACCAGCTGCCCCGGCTCGCCGCCCACGCTGTGCGCCAGCACCCACTCGGGCCCGCGTGCCAGCAGGGCCTGCGACGCGGCGATGGCTTCGTCCTGGGCCAGGCTCGGCATCCCGGTCAACCGCCCCAGCTCGAACGCATTGGGCGTCACCAGCCACGCGTGCGGCAGCAGGCGCTCGGCGAACACGGTTTCCAGACCAGGCTCCACATACGGACCGGTGTGGGTATCGCCGATCACCGGGTCCAGGCAGTAGCTCAGCTGCGGCGATGCCGGCAGCACCTCGTCCAGCCAGTCGGCGAACGCGGTGCCGTTGCCGACGCTGCCGAAGTAGCCCGAGACCAGCATCCGTGCACGCTGCGGCAGCCCGCGCTCAGCGGTGCCCAGCAGCAGGTCCGAGAACCACTCCGACGGCAGCACGCGGCCACGCGTGGTGGCGTAGAACGGCGCGTTGCTGAGCAGCGTGGTCGGGATCTCCGCCACGCGCACGCCCAGCGCACGCAGCGGCGGTACCGCAGCGCTGTTGCCGGCATGGCCGTAGACGAGCTGGGACTGCACGGAGATGACATCGACCGGCGACGGACCGTCCGGGCGCTGGCGGCGGCCGTGGACCAGGTGGCTTTCGAGGGATTCGTTCATGGGATCGGCACGGTGGGGGGGCTCTATGGCCATTATCCCCCAACCGCTATGCCGCATCCTGCCCGTCTACGCAGCCGGATCTGCCCGTTCCGGGATGTGGGGGTCACGCTGCAGCAGGAACTCCCAGGTATCGCTGAAGACCAGTGGGTAATGCAGCGGCCGGCGATCGGCGAACCGTTGCGCGTGGACGGGCTCCCCTTCCACGCGACAGCCGCCCGGCGATTCGAAGGCGACCAGCTCGGTGACAATGGCGTGGCGGGAGCTGCCCGCTTCCTGGAGATGGGGCGCATACGACGGATGCGCGGTAATGCTGCGTTTGAGCACTACCCGTCCCACGGCAGGCGCGTACCAGCTGACGCTGTGCTCCAGCCCCTCGACGGCCGATCGCCCCTGCCAGCGCCTGCCGGTCATGTCATCGGAGGTGGGATTGGACTTTCGCCAGCGTGCACGCCGTTCGATGCGGTACGCACGGACGCTGCCAATCCCAATGTTGATTGTCTCCATGCCCACCACACGACTGCTGGCCTCCTCTTCGTAGTCGTAGCGGTAGGTCCCGTTGGCCCCCACGACTGCACCGGGTTCGGCGAAGGCATCGTTCCACGCCGCACCCACCGCAAGTGGGAACCGCAGGATTTCCTTGCGCCCCTGGCGAAGCGGATTGACGTCCGCATAGGTGTCGGTGTGTTCAACCCGCGCCACACCGTCCCCCACCGCCAGCCGCGTCAGGCGCTCCGACATCCCATCCAGGCGAAGGGACGACACAGGATGGTCGGGACCCATCGAGTACGTCCATCGCGTGCCAGGCGCCAACTGCAGAGGACGCTCGATCGTCCCGTCGATCGCATCCAGCCTGCATGCCTCCAACGGCGCGGCGGACACCGCGCCTGCAGCGAGGGAGGCAGTCACCACGGCCACCGGCCATGCGCGGCGTACAGCGCAAGACAGGGATCGAACAGCGGCGTGGACGTTGCGGGCAAGCGTGTTCATCGCGGCATGGTAGTAATCGCTGCAGGCACAGTCACCCACGCCTGTCGCGATCAACACCAAAGGCAGACGACCTGCACCGGACCGCGACGGGAACAAAAAAAAAGCCCCCTGTCTCCAGGGGGCCTTCGGTACAAGGCAGGAACCAACGCCGCTTATGACGTCATCCGATCCCAGAACCCCTTCACGCCATCGATGAACGTGGCCGACTTCGGCGAGTGCTTGCGCGCTTCTTCGCCGGTGAAGGTGGTTTCAAACTGCTCCAGCAGCTTGCGCTGCTCGGTGGTGAGGTTGACCGGGGTCTCCACCACCACGCGGCAATACAGATCGCCTTCGCTGCGGCTGCGCACCGACCGTACACCCTTGCCGCGCAGGCGGAACAGCTTGCCGGTCTGGGTTTCGGCCGGAATGCGGATCTCGGCGTACCCGCCCAGCGTGGCTACGCGCACGGTGTCGCCGAGCGCCGCCTGCGAGATGCGGATCGGCACTTCGCAGTGCAGGTCGTCACCGTCGCGCTGGAAGATCGCGTGCTCGCGCACCCGCACTTCCACATACAGATCGCCCGCCGGCGTACCGGCCGGACCGGCCTCGCCTTCGCCGGACAGGCGGATGCGGTCACCGGTATCGACGCCCGCAGGCACCTTCACCGACAACACCTTGTCTTCCTCGACACGGCCGTTGCCGTGGCAGGTCTTGCAGGGATTGGGAATGATCTGGCCACGGCCACCGCAGTTGTGGCAGGCCTGCTGCATGGCAAAGATGCCGCGCTGCACGCGCACCTGGCCGCGCCCCTGGCAGACGGTGCAGGTGTCCACCTTGCCGTCTTCCGAGCCGTTGCCGTGGCAGTCACCGCATTCGGCCAGGGTCGGAATCTCGATGCGGCGCTCCACGCCCATCACCGCTTCTTCCAGGTCCAGCTCCATCACGTAGCCGATGTCGGCACCGCGACGGGCCTGGCGCGGACCACCGCCACCGCCGCCGAAGATGTTGCCGAAAATGTCGCCGAAAATGTCGTTCATGTCCGGGCCACCCGGACCACCGCCACCGCCACCGCCCATGCCATGCTCGAACGCGGCGTGGCCGTGGGCGTCGTACATGCGGCGCTTGTTGGCGTCGGACAGGACTTCGTAGGCTTCCTTGCATTCCTTGAAGGATGCTTCGGCAGCCGCATCACCCGGATTGCGGTCCGGGTGGAACTTCATCGCGCAACGGCGATAGGACTTCTTCAGCTCTTCTTCGCTGGCGGTGCGGGACACACCCAGCACTTCGTAGTAATCGCGCTTGCTCATAACTTGGATCGGGTTCCGGAAGTCGGGATTCGTCAACGCGCAAGAGCGGAACCAGGTCCGCTCTTGCGTCGGGCGCCCCGACAGGCCGGGATACGGCTGTCAGGACCTGGGGGAAACGACAACGGGACGCTGCCTGCGCAACGTCCCGCGTCTTGTCCGGATCAGGACTTCTTGTCGTCCTTGACTTCGGTGAACTCGGCGTCCACCACGTCGTCATGCGCGCCGTTGGTGTTGCCGGCACCGGCATCGGCACCCGCAGCGGCACCGCCCTGCTCGGCGGCGGCCGCCGCGGCGAACAGCGACTGGCCGGCCTCTTCCAGCACCTTCGACTTGGCTTCGATCTGCGCCTTGTCGTCGCCCTTCATCGCCGTTTCCAGGTCGGACAGGGCCGACTCGACCTTGCCGATCACATCACCACCGACCTTGCTGCCGTGCTCGTTGATCGCAGTACGGGTACCGTGGATCAGCGCGTCGGCCTGGTTGCGGGCCTGGACCAGCTCGTGGAACTTCTTGTCTTCCTCGCGGTTGGCTTCCGCGTCGGCGACCATGCGCGCGATCTCGTCCTCGGACAGACCCGAACCGGCCTTGATCTCGACCTTCTGTTCCTTGTTGGTCTTCTTGTCCTTGGCCGACACGTGCAGGATGCCGTTGGCGTCGATGTCGAAGGACACTTCCACCTGCGGCATGCCGCGCGGGGCCGGCTCGATGCCGGACAGGTCGAACTTGGCCAGCGACTTGTTGAAGCGGGCCTGTTCGCGCTCACCCTGCAGCACGTGCACGGTCACGGCCGACTGGTTGTCCTCGGCGGTGGAGAACACCTGCGAGGCCTTGGTCGGGATGGTGGTGTTCTTCTCGATGATCTTGGTGAACACGCCACCCATCGTCTCGATGCCCAGCGACAGCGGGGTCACGTCCAGCAGCAGCACGTCCTTGACGTCGCCGCCGAGCACGCCACCCTGGATGGCCGCACCCAGTGCCACGGCTTCGTCCGGGTTGACGTCCTTGCGCGGTTCCTTGCCGAAGAACTCGGTCACGGCCTGCTGTACCTTCGGCATGCGGGTCTGGCCGCCGACCAGGATCACTTCGCTGATGTCGCTCGAGCGCAGGCCGGCGTCATTCAGCGCCACGCGGCACGGTTCGATCGACTTCTTGATCAGCTCTTCCACCAGCGCTTCCAGCTTGGCGCGGGTCAGCTTGATGTTCAGGTGCTTCGGACCCGAGGCGTCGGCGGTGACGTACGGCAGGTTCACTTCGGTCTGCTGCGCGCTGGACAGTTCGATCTTGGCGCGCTCGGCGGCGTCCTTCAGGCGCTGCAGGGCCAGCGGATCCTTGCGCAGGTCGATGCCCTGGTCCTTGTTGAACTCGTCGACGAGGTACTCGATGACACGGTTGTCGAAGTCTTCGCCGCCCAGGAAGGTGTCGCCGTTGGTGGCCAGCACTTCGAACTGCTTTTCACCGTCGACGTTGGCGATTTCGATCACCGACACGTCGAAGGTGCCGCCGCCCAGGTCGTACACCACGATCTTGCGATCCTTGTTGTCGCCCTTGTCCAGGCCATAGGCCAGTGCGGCCGCGGTCGGCTCGTTGATGATGCGCTTGACGTCCAGACCGGCAATGCGGCCGGCGTCCTTGGTCGCCTGGCGCTGGCTGTCGTTGAAGTAGGCCGGCACGGTGATCACCGCTTCGGTCACGGTCTCGCCCAGGAAGGCTTCGGCCGTCTTCTTCATCTTCTCCAGCACGCGGGCGGAGATTTCCTGCGGCGCCATCTTCTTGGCGTCGCTGGTCTGCACCCAGGCGTCGCCGTTGTCGTGGGCCAGGATGCCGTAGGGCACGTGCGCGATGTCCTTCTGGACTTCAGCGTCGGTGAACTTGCGGCCGATCAGGCGCTTGACGGCGTAGAAGGTGTTCTTCGGGTTGGTGACGGCCTGGCGCTTGGCCGAGGCGCCCACCAGCACTTCGCCGTCCTTGGTGTAGGCGACGATGGAAGGCGTGGTGCGGTCACCCTCCGCATTCTCGATGACGCGGGCCTTACCGCCGTCCATGATCGCCACACAC
Organism: Stenotrophomonas sp. NPDC077461; assembly: GCF_049545475.1. Lineage (NCBI taxonomy): Bacteria > Pseudomonadati > Pseudomonadota > Gammaproteobacteria > Lysobacterales > Lysobacteraceae > Stenotrophomonas > Stenotrophomonas sp. NPDC077461. The sequence goes on along the minus strand of NZ_JBMWDO010000001.1, from coordinate 539,076 downwards.
GAGTTGGTGGTGCCGAGGTCGATACCAATGATCTTGCCCATGAGGGAGACTCCTGAAAGTTCTGGGAACATCCGGCTGCTGCCGGGTTATGAATGGGATGTGTGGGACGCCGGGAAGACTTTCAAGCCATCCACCGAACACAGTGTCCGATGGCTGCCAAACGCGTTCAGCGTCCGGTGATGGGGCCGGGCGGAACCGGCCCCGTCCGCCGGGGAGCGCCCGGCGTCACGCGTCGCGTGCGACCACGACGAGGGCCGGGCGCAGCAGGCGATCATTGAGCTGATAGCCCTTCTGGAACACCTGGACCACGCTGCCGGGTGCCGCACCGGGCGCGTCGACCTGGCTGATCGCCTGGTGGTGGTCCGGGTTGAACGGCTGGCCGGTCGGGTCCAGCAGGGTCAGGCCGTTGTCCGCGGCGACCTTGAGCAGCTGCTTGTACGTCAGCTCCAGGCCTTCGCGCAGCGGGCTGGGGTCGGTGCCGGCGGCTGCCAGGCCGGCGTCGAGGCTGTCGAACACCGGCAGCAGCTCGCCCAGCAGCTTTTCATTGGCGAAGCGGCGCGCCTGCTCGACGTCGCGGGCCACGCGCTTGCGCTGGTTGTCCAGGTCGGCGCGCTCGCGCAGCGACTCGGCCTTCAGCAGCGCCAGCTCGTTGTGCAGGCTCTCGACCTGCTGCTGCAGCGCATCGGCCGGGGCCTGCTCGCCGGTCGACGTCTGGGATGCGATATCTGACTGATCTTGGTTCATTTCCGTTTCCCTGGCGGTGACTCCCCGCCTCCACCCACCCCTATGTGGGCGCGCCGACCGGTTTCAAGAGCTGAACCGTCGATCAGGCCCGCTCACGGGACAATCCGCCCGGTCCACCCGGTTCCAACGCCGCCCCCAGCACCTCGGCCGTCGCCTGCACCAGCGGAATCATGCGGTCGTAGGCCATCCGCTTGGGGCCGATCACCCCCAGCACGCCCAGCACCCGGCCACCGGCCGAGTACGGGGCGGTCACCAGCGAGACGCTCTCCAGCGGCATCACGCCGGTCTCCTCGCCGATGAAGATGCGCACGCCCGGGGCCTGGATGGTGCGCTCCAGCAGCTGCAGGATCTCGCGCTTGCTGGCGAACACGTCGAACAGCTCGCGCAGGCGCTCCAGGTCCGACAGGTCCTGCACCCCCATCAGCCGGGTCTGTCCGGCCAGCACCATGTCATCGGCCGGCGGCACCAGCGCCTGCTCGGCCAGCTCGATGCTGTGCGCCAGCAGCTGCTCCATCTCCGACTGCGCGTCGCGCAGCTCCAGCAGCAGCCGCGCGCGGATCTCCGACAGCGGCCGGCCCGCGCACTGCGCATTGAGGTAATTGGCCACCTGCTCCAGCTCGCCCGGCTCCCAGCTGCGGCGCGGCTCGATCACCCGGTTCTGCACCTCGTTGTCGGCGAACACCAGGATCGCCAGCACCCGGCGCGCGTCCAGCGCCACGAAATCGATGTGGCGGAACGCGAACTGCTCCCGGCGCGGCGCACTCACCACGCCCACGAAATGGCTCATCGCCGACAACAGCTCCGAGGCGCTGCCCAGCAGTGCCTGGGTGCCGGTACCGGTGGCCAGTTCGCTGCGCAGGCGGGTCAGTTCGCCCTCGCCTGGCGGTTGCATCTTGACCAGGCTGTCCACGAACACCCGGTAGCCGTTCGCGGTCGGCACCCGGCCTGCCGAGGTGTGCGGCGAACTGAGCAGGCCCAGGTCTTCCAGATCGGCCAGGATGTTGCGGATGGTGGCCGGGCTGACATCCAGCCCCGCATGCCGCGCCAGGGTCTGCGACCCCACCGGCTCGCCATCCTGGATATGGCGCGCGATCAGCGTCCGCAGCAGATGGCGGGCACGGGGCGCAAGATGGGGAGAGGAAGGGTGCATGGAATCAGCCTGTGAGACGCCCCCTTAGATAATGGCTGGACCCGGCGTTGGCAAGTCATTGGAGCCGCCCCTCGCCCATGCTAGCTTTGCGCGGCTCACGAACCTCAGACCATGCTTAGACATCTATCGATCAAGGATTTTGCAGTCGTCCGCGCTACCGAACTCGAATTCGGGCCGGGCATGACCGTGGTCAGCGGCGAAACCGGCGCGGGCAAGTCGCTGATGGTGGACGCGCTGGGCTTCCTGTCCGGGCTGCGCGCCGACAGCGGCGTGGTCCGCCACGGCGCCGCCCGCGCCGAGCTGTCGGCCGAATTCGCCCCGCCGGCCGATGCGCCGGCGCGGCAGTGGCTGCGCGACAACGAGCTCGACGACGAGGACCAGTGCCAGCTGCGCCGGATCATCCGTGCCGACGGCGGCTCGCGGGCCTGGATCAACGGCCGGCCGGTCACCCTGTCACAGCTCACCGAACTGGCCGCCACCCTGGTGGAGATCCACGGCCAGCACGAACAGCAGGCCCTGCTGTCGCGGCCCTCGCAGCTGGCCCTGCTGGATGCCTACGCCCGCAACGAGGCCGAACGCAGCCAGGTCCGCCAGGCGGCGGCCCGCTGGCAGGCACTGGTGGACGAGGCCGAGGCCCTGTCCAAACAGGGAGACGTGAGCGACCGCATCGGATTCCTTGAACACCAGCTGGGCGAACTGCAGCGCGAAGACCTGGACCCCGCCTCGATCGTGGCGCTGGGCAGCAGCCATCGCCGGCAGGCGCACGCCAGCGCGCTGATAAGCGCCTGCGATGTGGCCGCCGGCCGCCTCAACGGCGACGACGACGTGTCCGTCCTGCAGTTGCTGCAGCAGACCCGGCATGATCTCGCCCGGGTGGCCGAACACGACACCCGCCTGGGCGAGGTGGACGCGCTGCTGGACAGCGCGTCCATCCAGCTGCATGAAGCCCTGTCGCTGCTGGACCGGGTCCATGACGACCTCGACGCCGATCCGGAGCAGTTCGAGGACATCGAACGCCGGCTGGGCCGCCTGCACGATCTGGCGCGCAAGCATCGGGTGCCGATGGAAGCCCTGGGCGAACACCGTGACGCACTGGACGCCGAGGTCGAACAGCTGCGGGGCGCGGACGAGCGCCTGCAGGCCCTGGCAGGCGAGATCCAGCGCGCGAGCGGGCAATGGCAGGCCGTGGCGGCCGCGCTCAGCGCCAGCCGCCAGCAGGCCGCAGCCGCCCTGTCGCAGACCACCACCGACCTGATCGGCGAGCTGGGCATGGGCGGGGGCCAGTTCCTGATCGACATCGAGCCCCAGGCCGTGGCCAAGCCGGACCCCAACGGCGCCGAGCGCGTCGAGTTTCTGGTCGCGGCCAATGCCGGCCAGCCTCCCCGCGCCCTGCGCAAGGTCGCCTCCGGCGGCGAACTGTCCCGGATCTCGCTGGCGATCGAGGTGGCTGCCCTGGGCCTGGACGCGGTGCCGACGATGGTCTTCGACGAAGTGGATTCGGGCATCGGCGGCGCCGTGGCCGACATCGTGGGGCAGAAGCTGCGCGCCTTGGGCGAAAAGCGCCAGGTGCTGTGCGTGACCCATCTGCCGCAGGTGGCCTCCAAAGGCCATGCCCATTACCGGGTCAGCAAGGCACCGGTGGACGGCATGACCCAGAGCGCGGTCGAGAAGCTGGACACCCGGGCGCGCGAGGAAGAGCTGGCGCGCATGCTGGGCGGGGTGGAAGTCACCAAGGAAGCCCGCGCCGCGGCGCGGAAACTGTTGCAGGCCTGACCGGCCCTGACAACCGGCAGGCGACGACCCCCGGTCGTCGCTGCGTTGCACCCCGACCGACGGCATGGCCACCGTAACGGCCGCCGACGGTCGGGCGGCCGGCAAGCGGCGTTGGGAACGCCTGCGCCGTGCCTTGCGGGAGCTACTTGCGGGAGCTACCCGCGTAACAGCCGTCTGGCGGTTACTTGCGCTTCTTGCGCACGTAGAGCACCAGCGAGTGCTCTTCCAGCTCGTAACCGTGGTCGGCCGCGATCTTGCGCTGCAGCTCCTCGATCTCGTGGCTTTCGAACTCGATGATCTTGCCGCTGTCCACGTCGACCATATGGTCGTGGTGGCCGCCGCGATCGAGTTCATAGACGGCCTGGCCGCCCTCGAAATTGTGCTTCAGGACCAGGCCGGCGGCCTCGAACTGGGTCAGCACCCGGTACACCGTCGCCAGGCCGATCTCGTCGCCGTGCTCGAGCAGCTGGCGGTAGATGTCCTCGGCGGTCATGTGGTGCTGGGCGTTGCGCTGCTCAAGCAGGGCAAGGATCCGCATCCGCGGATGGGTCACCTTCAGGCCGACTTTGCGCAGGTCGTGGGTTTCCATAATTCTCCGTTCATTGGCGATTTAGCGCCAGCTGCCTCGGATTGGGTCGCGGCGACACGTCGGGAGTGTATCATCGACTCGATTTCCCCAAACGCCATTCCCGATGCGCAATCTCCTGCTGGTCGCCGCCGTTGCCCTGTCCACCACGGGCTGCGGCATCATCTATAAGCAACCCATCTATCAGGGCAACCTGATCCGGGAGCAGGCCGTCGGTCAGCTGCAGGTGGGTCAGAGCAAGCAGCAGGTCAATGCCCTGCTCGGCACTCCCTCCATTCCCGACCCGTTCCACGCCCAGCGCTGGGACTACACCGCCAGCCAGCGCATCAACCGGCTGGGCAACACTGAAGTGAAGAACTTCACGGTGTTCTTCGAGAACGACCTGGTGACCCGCTGGGAGGGCGACTACTTCCCGAACCAGGACGCCGAACTCGCCCGCACCAGCATCCGCCAGTTCGGCCGCAACCTGGCCAAGGACAAGAAGAAGCAGCGCGGCCGCTGAGGCCCCGCGGCACGGCAATCAGCGGCCGGCGCCCGCGCGCCGGCGGCGGTTGTCCTTGGGGTCGGCCAGCAGGGGGCGCAGCAGCTCGACCCGGTCGCCGTCGTGCAGCACCTGCGTGGCGGTCGCCAGCAGGCCATGCACGGCCACCGCCGGGCACTGCGCACTGCCCTCGATGGCCGCCGCCTGGATCGCATCGCCGACGGTGGCCCCTTCGCACAGGGACAGCACGCGGACCTCGGCACGGTCCGGCCAGGCCAGCACCACCTCCACCCGGATCATCGTTCAGTCCTGCTCGTCGGCGACACGAACGAAATCATTGACCATGCGGTCTGCCAGGCCCTGGAAGCCCAGCGCGAGCGCCGGCCCGAGCAGGCGGGAGTTCGGTTCGAACTCCAGCGTGAGGGTCACCTTGCAGGCATCCTCGGCAAGTGCATGGAATTCCCAGCGCCCATGCAGGCGCTTGAACGGACCATCGCGCAGCTGCATGTCGATGCTGCACGGTCGCTGCAACGCGTTCTCGGTCATGAACCAGGTCGAGAACGAACCCAGACCCAGGTCCAGGCGCGCCACCAGGCGATCCGGAGCGGATTCCAGGATCTGCGAGGCCGAGCACCAGCGGAAGCGGCGCGGATAGGCGTCAATATCATTGACCAGGTCGAACATACGGGCAGCCGAATGTTCGACCAGGGCACTACGGCGGATAGTTGGCATGCGGCGGTACTGGTGTGCTGATGAATCGACCGGGGAGGCCCGAATCGGAGACAATACGGACATGAGCAAGAACAGCGGCAAGGATAAAGCAAAGAACGCGACGGCCAACAAAACCATCGCGCTCAACAAGCGTGCCCGCCACGAGTACCACATCGAGGACCGTTTCGAAGCCGGCCTGGCCCTGCAGGGCTGGGAGGTCAAGTCGATCCGTGCCGGGCGCGGCAACATCATCGATGCCTACGCCTACGTGCGTGACGGCGAAATCTACCTGATCGGTGCGCAGATCACCCCGTTGATCCAGGCCTCCACCCACGTGGTGGCCAACGACCGGCGCGAGCGCAAGCTGCTTCTGCACCGCAGCGAGATCGACAAGCTGATCGGCAAGGTCCAGCGCGACGGCTACACCATCGTGCCCACCGCGATGTACTGGAGCAAGAACAAGATCAAACTGGAAATCGCCCTGGCCAAGGGCAAGCAGACCCACGACAAGCGCGATGCCGAAAAGGACCGCGACTGGGCCCGCGAAAAGTCGCGCACCATGCGCCGCCACAACCGCGACGCCTGACCCCGCCGGCGCCGCCCTGTTCGGCGTGGGCCGGGGCCTGACCGGCTGCTGTCCGGGACCGGCCCTGGTCCGGCTGGGCATCGGCGCGCTGGAGGCGCTGTGGTTCGTCCCCGTGATGCTGGCCGGCGTGGCCGTGCAGCGCTGGCAATCGCGCCGTTGAGGCGGCGTTGCAGGAGACCGTGCAGGCCGATCCCCTGCGCGGGCCTTACAAGTGTCAGAATCCATCCTCAATACAGCACAGGAACGGCGCGTGACCCTCGAACAAACCCAGGCTTCGGCGCACCCGGCAGACGCAGTCGCCGACCTCACGGCCGATGTGGCTGCCCTGGAGTTCGTGTTTTCCGAACTCACCCGCACGATGGACCCCGCCGCCCTGCTGAAGGTGCTGACCTACCTGCTGCGCAACGTGCGACGCGATCTGGGCGACGCCGCCCCCAGCCGCGAACAGGCCGTCCTGATCGCGCGACTGCAGACGCTGATGCAGCAGACCGAGCCGGAAGTCCGCAAGCAGGCATCGGCGCTGCGCAACGAGCACAACCGCGTGCGCAAGGAAAAGGCCCGTCACCAGGCGGACAGCCGCCGCCTGCGCGAGCACGGCCCGCGCGGCTGAGCCGGTCGGGGCCGGCCGTGTTCGGCAGGCCCACCCAGGCGCGGGGTCCTACCCGCGCTGCGAATCCAGCACTTCCTGGCGCAACGCCACGTCCTGCGCCTTGGCATGGCTCTCGATCAACAGCTGGTAGGCCGGGAAGATCTGCGTGTAGATCTGCGCCCACTGCGCCGCATCCTCGCGGTGCCAGGTCTTCTGCAGTTCCGAGGCGACCGCGGCAGTGTCCATCGGCACCACGCCGGCCTGCACCACCCGTGCCAGGGTGATTTCCTGCGCCATCTTGGAATAGGTGCCGGAGGCGTCGATCACGGCGAATACCTGGTACCCGTCGGCAACCGCGGCGATAGACGGGAACGCCATGCAGACACTGGTGATGGTGCCGGCGATGATCAGCTGGCGGCGACCGGTCGCCTTCACCGCAGCAACGAAGTCGGGATTGTCCCAGGCGTTGATTTCGCCGCGCCGCGCCACGTACTGCGCATACGGCGCGGCGGCGTGGATCTCCGGAATCAACGGCCCGTTCGGCCCCTGCGGCACCGATGCGGTGGTGATCACGGGCATCTTCGTCAGCGTCGCCATCTGCGCCAGCGCGGTGGCATGGGCGCGCAACGTTGGCATCGGCATATCGTGCACGGTCTGGAACAGGCCGCTCTGGTGGTCGATCAACAGCATGGCCGCATTGGCCGGGTCGATCACGGGGGCGGCGTTGTTGAAGTTGGCGGGGGTGCTCATCTGGCGGTCCTCGGGTGTCTGGGGCTGGCCGGCAGGCTGCCGAACCATGCGATCCAGACTATTCACGGAACGATGGACCCGGTAGCCAGCAGGTTCTATCCTCAGCGTCCCACCAGATGAACGATGCTCGACATGAGCACCCTCGACCTCAACGACCTCTCCTACTACGCGCATGTGGTCGAGCATGGCGGCTTCGCCCCGGCCGGGCGGGCGCTGGGCATTCCCAAGTCCAAACTCAGCCGTCGCATCGCCCTGCTTGAGGAACGGCTCGGTGTCCGCCTGATCCACCGCTCCACCCGCCGCTTCTCTGTCACCGAGGTGGGCCAGCAGTACTATGCGCACTGCAAGGCGATGCTGGTCGAAGCCGAAGCGGCGGAAGAGGCGATCGCCCTGTCGCGCGCCGAGCCGCGTGGCACGGTACGCATCGCGGTGCCGGTCGCCATCCTGCATGCGCGCATGGGGGTGATGCTGGCCGACTTCCTGGCCGAACACCCGAAAGTCTCGCTGCACCTGGACGCCACCAACCGGCGCGTGGATGTGATCGGCGAAGGCCTGGACATCGCCATCCGGGTCCGGCCGCCGCCGCTGGCTGACAGCGACCTGATCGTGCGCGTACTGGCCACCCGCAACTGGTGCGTGGCGGCCAGCCCGTCGCTGTTCGCCCACACGCCGGTGCCCACCGTACCGGCCGACCTTGCGCACTTCCCCAGCGTTGACCTCAGCGCCGCGCACCAGGTCCATGCCTGGCAGTTGACCGCCGCCGACGGCGCCGTGGCGCTGGTCCACCACGTACCGCGCATGGTCAGCGACGACATGGTCGCGCTGCGCGCAGCCGCCGTCGCCGGCGTGGGCATCCTGATGCTGCCCACGATGATGATCTGCGACGAACTGGCCGATGGCCGCTTGGTCCGCCTGCTGCCCGACTGGCAGCCGCACCACGGCATCGTGCACGCGGTATTCCCCTCACGCCGGGGCCTGCTGCCGGCAGTGCGTGCACTGATCGACTACCTCGCCATGCGCTTCGAGCAGTTGCAGGAAGACTGAGCGCGCGCGTGCGCGGCGGTCCCCCGCGCGGTGCGCCCATCGGGACGCCCCTGCCCGCGCTGCGGCTGTTGACTCAGCCCGCGAAGGGACCTGCGCGTCCGTCCCAGCCCATCACCCCTTGCACCGGCACCGGGATGGAGGTGATGCGCCACTGCTCCGGCGACAGCCAGGCGATTTCCGAGAAGGTGTCCGCCAGCCGGCCGGTCTCCTGCCACCAAGCCATCAGCCGTGCCGGCGCATCCACCACCTGCGGCTGGTACTGGAACGGAATCCCGTCTGCGTTCAGCTTCCGCAGCGCATCGAACAAGGCCGGGTTGTCGCAGCGCGGCCCGTGGTCATCGAACGGTATCGTCTGCCGCGCCAGCCCCTCGGACAGCACAATGCCGCCCGGCTCCAGGTGGGACACACTCAACGGGGCAGGCACACGCGGCGCGCTGATACGTGCGTCGAAGGGGGGCCGGCGTCCTGGCAGCAGCATGGGAGGTCCAGTGGAGAAGAGCTGGGGGCATGGTAGAAGGAAACGGCCCAACGTGACTGTTCAGCCAAATAGGCGTAGGATTCGCGGTGTCAGGTGAACCTGCGGCGCTGTCTTCGGACAAGGTCGAAGGTTTGAAAACCTTACTGTTCTTGAAGAAACCGGGGGTGCATTGGTTTCGACGGGGGTTGTGAAGTTACTTGGTGCATGCCGAGGGGGCCGCTTTCCTCGTTAATCCAGCAGCAAACTTCTAGTTGCCAACGACGACAACTACGGTTCGAACGACTTCGCAATCGCTGCCTAAAAACAGCTTTAGCGTTTAGTTCTACAGCCGCCTAAGGCGAACCCCCGAACCTACTTGTGCCCGTGCTCGTAGGTGTAGGGTCATTATCACGGAACCGGTTGTGATGGCTGCCTGTCAGTCACGACTTAACTAAAGCAGGCTGGTCCTGGGGTGCGCTTTGCACACCGTGCTGCCACAGGATGAGATCCAACGGTGAGCTAAGCATGTAGTACCGGGGATGGAGTGCCTTCGGACGGCGGTTCAATTCCGCCCACCTCCACCATCAGATGGCCCCGCAAGGGCCACAGAAGGCCGGAATCCCTCATCAAACAAGGGGTTCCGGCTTTTTTGTTGTCCGGGGTTGTACGTTGCACCCCATGAGATGCTTGGGGGTATATCCAAAGGGTGTCCGCCCTACCCCAAAACCCGATACCCCTATGCCGCTGAGCGACGCTGCCCTATGTACTGTGGGGTATTGGCCTTCCATCTGGTCCAGGATGAGAGCCGTCCCGTTGAGATGCGCTCCAGGTCCGGCAGTGCGTTGTGAAACGCTTGCCGACCCAAATCTTCCTATTGCGCTTCGGTGAGTGCCAGAGATTTGCCCCACTCATTCACACCGTCGGCAAAGTTCATCAGCAGCTTGCCGGAGCCATGCGTCTGCACGAACATCCTGCCTGGACCATGCGGCATCCTGCGCAGCGGCACCTCATGGACTTGAAGAGTAAGCGTGTCGAGTTGAAGGAGATCGCTCATCGCATCGCAACGACGCTCATTCATCGAGAACAGGCCGCCATGCGTACCCTATGGCGGCGGCCTGCCCGCGCGGAACGACGGGGGCTGCAGAGGCGCTCACGAAAGTTCTGGACCGTAGCACCCGGCCGACCCTGGCGACATCGATCTCCGCCGGATCCCCCACCTGTTGGAGTAAATGGTTGTGATCAGCGAGCTTGCGCGTATCCGGGCAGACGGCAGGGTCATCGATGCACGCATGACCCTGGACCGGATGATCGGCTTGGGCTGGGAACCCAGCAAGGTCATTGAGGTGTGCTGGCGCTGGGAAGGTGAGCTGCTGCGCCTTGCAAACCACCTCGGGCTTCTGGTCATGGTTGCTCCCGATCGCCAGCACCTGGCCGTCTTGTGGAGCCACGATGCCGAAGGGCTCGACGCGACGCTGTACGTCGTCGCCGGCGACAAGCGGAAGTTCACCAGGGTGCCGGGCGAACTCATGATCAACGGCAACGCCGAGGCGGTCACCTATCTATGGTTCGAGCACCCGGCGCATGCGTCGCCGGGTACCTTCATCTGCATCTGCAGCCGCAGGCGCGACCACGCAAACTACCGGGTGGACATCGACGCCGTGACCGCCAGCGTCCTGTCGGTTCGGCCATGCAGGTGAACGACGCGGGGCCCCCGTTACGTGGTGCAGCACGTGGGATGCGGTGGCCTGCACCCACACGTTGATCTGATCCGCGCGGGCAGGTTCGTGCTGGACAACTGTATCAATCGCCGCGCTAGGCCTTGTCCTGCGGCGTAGCGCAGCGGATGTCGATTACGGAGAATGCGGCTGTGTTCATTGCCAGCCTCAAGGCTGGGGGCTGGGCGGTGCCCTGCATGACCGCCATCACCGGCCAGTCGTTGCAGCATCTCCACAGCCCGTTGATGCCCCACCCATGATGCTGGTGCGGCCTGCCACCTGCCCGGAACCGCCATGACCGCCCTTCGCCTGCTCGCCCTCGCCACTCTGCTTGCCGCCGCCCCGCTGTCCGCGCAGCCCACTTCCGCGCCCACCGCCACGCCCATCCATTTCGCCAAGGGCGCCACCAGCGCCACGTTGAAGGGACGGTTCACAGGGCGCGACGATGCGCGCTACGCGCTGGTCGCCAAGGCTGGGCAGACCATGACCGTATCGATCGCCGGCAGCAGCAATGCCAACTTCAATGTGTTCGCGCCCGGCAAACAGCCCGGCAGCGCCGAAGCACTGGGCCAGGGCAGTGTCGGGATGCCCTGGCGCGGCGCCCTGCCCGCCAGCGGCAGCTACACGGTACAGGTCTACCAGATGCGTGCGTCGGGGCGTCGGGGTGAGACAGTGCCGTTCACGCTGACCGTCGGCGTGCGCTGACGCCGATGGACTTCCTCAAGCTCCTGCGGTCGCTTGAAGAATTCCTGTACGAGCTGTGCACCTGGTTTCTGTTCTTTCCGCGCACCCTGTATCGGGTGGTCGTGCATCCGCGCCGGATGGCGCAGTACGTCAACACCGAGCTGACGCAGAAGCTGGACCGGCAGTTCGACGATGCGATCAGTCCGCCGATGTTCCTGATGCTGTCAGTGCTGGTGGCGCACGGGGTGGAGCTGATGATGCACCAGCAGATCGTGGGGACCGGGGTACTGTCGCGCTCAGTGTTCGGCAATGAGGAAAGCCTGCTGCTGTACCGCTCGATCACCTTCGCGATCTGGCCCTTGGTAACCACCACGCATCTGCTGCGGCGCAAGCACTTGCCGATGACCCGCGAGTCGCTGCGCCGTCCGTTCTTCATGCAGTGCTATCTGACCGCACCGTTCGCGGTGGCCCTGTCCACCAGCATGGTATTCGTGCGATTGCCTGGCGCGCTGTCGACCACGCTCGGCGTCACCGTCGGCGTGATCGCCGCGCTCTGGTATGTGGCGGTGCAGGCCGTGTGGCTGAAGGTGGCGCTGCAGCGCTCCTGGGTAAACACGATCCTGTCCACCGCGTGGGTGCTGGTGCTGGGCTCGCTGATCAACATCACGATCGGGATGGTCCTGCTCTCCAATTGAGCGCATCGGCGGTGGGCGGCGATACGGCGCAGAGGCCATGCGCGCTGTCCGGGTCGGTTCGCCCGCGATCCGCCATGTCCCGCATAGCCTTTCTCCCTGCTTCCATGCGACCCTTTGAGAACGTTTTCATGGAATGGAGGGATTCCACATGCTGTCTCGTTTCCGTCGGCCCGCGCTGCTGGCGCTGATGATGGTCGCCGCCCCGCTGGGCACTGCCTGGGCGCAGGCCCCGGCCGCGTTGAAGGTCATGTCGTTCAACGTCCGTACGCCTGCCGATACCGACCCGGGCAAGCGCTGGGAGGACCGTCGCGATGCGATGGTCACGCTGATCCGCGAGCAGAAGCCCGAGGTGATCGGTACGCAGGAACTGGTGCGGAAACAGGGCGAGTATCTGGTCGCACACCTGCCGGGCTACGCGCTGTTCGGCAAGGACCGCCGCGGCGGCAACGGCGACGAACACATGGGCGTGCTGTACGACACGGCGCGCCTGAAGGTGCTGGAATCCGGCGACTTCTGGCTGTCCGATACCCCGGATGTGCCGGGCAGCATCACCTGGGGCAACCTGTTCCCGCGCATGGTGACCTGGGCGCTGTTCCAGCGGCAGGCCGACGGCCAGCGCTTCTATCTGTTCAACACCCACCTGCCCTACCGCGATGAGGATGAGCCGCGCCGGGTGCTCGGCGCGAAGCTGATCGTTTCGCGGCTGGCGTCGCTGCCCAAGGACATCCCGGTGGTGGTCACCGGCGATTTCAACAGCGAGCCCGGCAGCGACACCTACAAGACGTTCACCGCCGCACTCGGCGACGCACGCAGACTCGCCGGCAAGGTCGATGGCCCGCGCCTGACTTTCCACGACTTCACCGGCAAGCCGACGGTGGAGCTGGACTGGATCCTGGTGCGCGGCTTCACCGTGGACCGCTTCAGCACGCTGGACCAGACGCCCGGCGGCGTGCTGCCCTCGGACCACTACCCGGTGCAGGCGGAGCTGCGTGCTGCCGCGCCCACCGCTGCCGCGGGCAGGTAACGCCCCCGCCGGACGGCCCACGGGCGGTCCAGCGGCATCACATCGCGTCGATGGCGACGGTGCGATAGAGGTCCCCATTCTCCAACGAGGACAGGACCATGCCCCATCGCAGCCGTCTGGCCGGATTCATCATCGATTGCCAGGACAGCCCTGCCGATGACGCCGCCGCCTTCTGGTCGGCGGCGCTGGGCTACCGCGCCGCACCCGCCCGTGCCGAGGACGGCGCGGAGTATGCCGACCTGGAAGGGGCACCGGCCGGTCTGAATGTCGAGGTACAGCGGGTAACGCACGCCTCGCGCGTGCATCTGGACATCGAAAGCGACGACATCGATGCCGAAGCCGAGCGCCTGGAGAAACTGGGCGCGCGCCGCATCGGTTTCGTCAAACGCTGGTGGGTGATGGAAGCGCCAACCGGGCATCGGTTCTGCATCGTGCGCATGCGCGGCGATGATGGACGGGCGCCGGCCACCGTGTGGCCCTGAGGCCCTGAGGCTCAGCGGCGCTGCAGGCTGCGCTCGATCAGGCGATGCAGTGCGTGGTGCTGGTTGCGTGCCTGGTAGATGCGCGCACCGATGGCCAGGAAGACGCCCGTGCCGAGCAGCCCCATGTCCAGCAGCGCGTCGTTCATGCGGATGAACGCCACGGCCACCACCAGGGCACCCACCACCAGCAGGACCACCACACCCAGAGACAGCCCGGCGTCGGCAAGGCCGGGATCGCCATAGGCCAGTTGTAAGAAGGAAGGTTTCGGCTGCGGCATGTCGGCGACTCCTGAAGGGTTACCGGCTTGTAGCACCGGCGCCCCCACGGCGGGCAGAGGCAATGCCGTCATCTGTCGCCATCGGCACGCCCGCTACGCACGATCACGGCATATTCCTACGCCCGACAACGGCCGGGAGCCCATCGGGGCTCCCGGTCGTCGTGGTCTTCTCAGCGGTTCGACGGGACCACTGCCACGGCCGCGCTTGCCTGCTGCTGACCCCACCCGCCCAGCGCCTTGTACACACCGACGACGCTGACGTTGACCGTGGATTCGGCCTCGGCGAGCGCGTCATCGGCTGCCAGCTGGGTGCGCTGCGCGTCGAGCAGGGTCAGGAAGTCCTCGGACCCTTCGCGGTAGCGGATCTGCGCGAGCTGCTCGGCACGCCGCGCGGCCTGCGCCTGCTCGGCGACGATCGACAACCGCGCCTGCTGCTTGGCGTAGCGGGTCAACGCGTTCTCGGTGTCTTCCAGCGCCAGCAGCACCGCCTTCTCGTACTCGGCGGCGGCGCCGTCGGCTTGGGCCTTGCTGGCCCGCAGACGGGCCTTGACCGTGCCGAAGTCGAACGCGGCCCAGCTGATCGACGGCGTCACCGACCATGCCTTGTTGCTGCCGTTGACCAGGCCGCTGGCATCGCCGGACAGGAAGCCGACGAAGCCGCTCAGGCTGATCCGCGGGAACAGGTCGGCGGTGGCCACGCCGACACGCGCCGTCGCTGCGGCGAGCCGACGTTCGGCCACGCGCACGTCGGCACGCTGACGCAGCAGATCGGTGGTATCACCGAGCGGCAATGCCTTGGCATACGCCGGCACCTCGCGCGGCTGCAGCACGCTGTCCAGTGCATCCGGGCGCTGACCCAGCAGCACCGCCAGACGGTGGCGCGACTGCACCTCGGCCACTTCCAGCAGCGGGATGTCTGCTTCGATCGCCTTCAGGCGCGCCCGGCTGCTCTGCACGTCCAGCTCGCTGCCCGCGCCGAGTTCCCAGCGGGTTTCGGTCAGCTTCTGGGTGTCGCGCAGGTTGACCAGGGTGCGCTTGGCCACGTCGATGCGCTTCTGGGTACCGCGCAGTTCGAAGTAGTTGCGCGCCACCTCGGCGGCCACGGTGACCTGCGCATCGGCGAGGTTGTCCTGCTCGGCGCCGAGATCGGCGCGCGCCGCTTCGGCGGCCCGCCGCTGGCGGCCGAACAGGTCCAGCTCCCAGCCGGCGTCGAAGCCGAGCTGGTAGGTCTCGCTGAAGACCCGCTCGCCACCCACGGTGGCGTCGGGCTGCTTGCGGCGGTCATAGCTGCCACCGCTGGTCACGTGCGGCAGCTGGTCCAGGCGTTGTTCGACGAACACGGCACGGGCCTCGCGGACCCGCGACATCGCGATGCGCAGGTCCAGGTTGGCACCCAGTGCGTCATGCACCAGCTGCTCCAGCACCGGATCGTCGAACTGCGCCCACCAGCTGGCGACCGGGGAGGTGGCGCTGAACACCGGCGCGGCGGCCCCCTGCAGGGTCACCGGCTCGGCCGGTGGCGCCTTGTAGTTCGGGCCGACGCTGACGCAGCCGGCCAGCAGCGCGCTGGTCACGGCCGCGGTCAACAGGCGGATCACCACGGCAGCACCTCGCCCAGGTAGGTGAAGCTGCCGTTGGGACCATCTGCACCGATCAGCGCCATGCCGACGCTGGAGCGCGCACCTTCGCTGATCTCGATCTCGCCCTCGCCACCGTTCATGTCGGTTTTGACATAGCCCGGGTGCACGGTGTTGACCTTGGTGGTGCTGTCGCGCAGCTCATAGGCCAACTGCACGGTCCAGGCGTTCACCGCGCTCTTGGAGGCGTTGTAGGCCGGCACCGCAAAGCCGTAGATCGGCGAGCCCGGCTGGCTGTGCAGGGTCAGCGAGCCGAGGATGCTCGACACGTTGACGATGCGACCGGCCGGCGACGCGTTGATCAGCGGCAGGAACGCCTGGGTGACGGCGATGACCGCGAACACGTTGGTGTCGAAGGTATCGCGCCAGGTCTGCAGGGTCTGCGCCGACGGGGCCAGTTTGATGTCGTCGAGCAGGATGCCGGCGTTATTGACCAGGATGTCCAGGCGGCCGTGACGCTCGGTCACGGTCTGCACCGCCGCGGCGATGCTGGCGGCATCGCCGACGTCCAGCTGGATCGCTTCGACCGGCAGGCCTTCGGCCTGCAGCTTGAGCGCCTCGGCCACGGCGACGTCGCGCTTGCGCCCGGCCAGCAGCGTGTGCACGCCGGCCTGGGCCAGTTGACGGACGGTTTCCAGACCGATGCCGCGGGTGGCACCGGTGACCAGGGCGATCTGTTGGGTAGCGGTATTCATGTGAACAACCTCGCGGGGTAGGGAATCAATGGTGGAGAGTGGGTTCGCCGTGGGTCACCAGCTTGCCGCCGCCGTTGCGGCTGACGAACTTGCGCAGGGCCACGTAGAACACCGGGGTCAGGAACAGGCCGAACAGGGTCACGCCCAGCATGCCGGCAAACACGGTGATGCCGGTTACCGAGCGTACCTCCGCACCGGCACCGTGCGAGAGCACCAGCGGGATGGTGCCGGCAATGAAGGCGATGGACGTCATCACGATCGGGCGCAGTCGCAGGCGGCAGGCTTCCAGCGCGGCTTCCACGATGCCCTTGCCGCCCATCTCCAGCTCCCGGGCGAACTCGACGATCAGGATCGCGTTCTTGCACGCCAGGCCCATCAGCACCACCAGGCCAACCTGCACGAACACGTTGTTGTCGCCGCCGGTCAGCCACACGCCGAACAACGCGGACAACAGGGTCATCGGCACGATCAGGATCACCGCCAGCGGCAGCGACCAGCTCTCATACAGCGCGGCCAGCACCAGGAACGCCAGCAGGATCGCCACCGGGAACACGATGAAGGCGGCCTTGCCCTGCGTGGCCTGCTGGTAGCTCAGGTCGGTCCACTCGGTGGTCATGCCCACCGGCAGGACCTGCCCGGCGATTTCGGTCAGCTTGTTCATCGCCTCGGCCGAAGACAGCATCCGCGGGTCGGCTTCGCCGGCCAGGTCGGCAGCCGGATAGCCGTTGAAGCGCAGCACCGGGTCCGGGCCGAAGGTCTGCTTGACCGTCACCATCGAACCGATCGGCACCATCTCGCCACGGTCATTGCGGGTACGCAGCTTGCCGATGTCTTCCACGCTGTCACGGAACTGGCCGTCGGCCTGGGCGATCACCTGCCAGGTGCGACCGAACTGGTTGAAGTCGTTGACGTAGGAGGAACCAAGGTAGGTCTGCAGCGTGTCGAACAACTGGGTCAGCTGCACGCCCTGGGCCTTGGCCTTGACGCGGTCCACCTCGGCATCCAGCTGCGGCACGTTGGCCTGGTAGCTGGTGATCGGGAAGGCCATGCCCGGCGTCTGCGCCACCGCACCCTGCATCGCCTGCACGGCGTTCTGCAGCGCGCCATAGCCCAGGTTGCCACGGTCCTCGATGAACATCTGGTAGCCGTTGCCGTTGCCCAGCCCGAGGATCGGCGGCGGCATCATCGCGAAGGCGAAGCCTTCCTGCAGCCCGGCGATCTTCTGGTTGATCTCGGCGTTGATCTCCGCGGCAGTGCGTCCGTGGCGCTCATTGAAGGGCTTGAGCGGAATGAACGCCACGCCGGTGTTGGGCGTATTGGTGAACTGCAGCGCGTTCAGGCCCGGGAACGAAATGGTGTGGGCCACGCCGTCGGTTTCCTGGGCGATCTTGGCGACCTTGCGCAGCATTTCATCGGTACGCGCGATCGAGGAACCTTCCGGCAGCTTCACACCGGCGATCAGGTACAGCTTGTCCTGGGTCGGGATGAAGCCCGGCGGCACCAGCTTGAAGATGAAGCCGGTACCCACCAGCAGTACCGCGTACACCACGAACACTGCGCCACGACGGCCGAGGATCTTGGACACGCCACGCTCGTACTTTTCAGAGCTGGACTTGAAGAAGCGGTTGAACGGACGGAACACCCACCCGAACAGGCGGTCGATCAGACGGCTCGGGCCATCCTTGGGCGCACCGTGCGGCTTGAGCAGGCGCGCGGCCAGGGCCGGCGAGAGGGTCAGCGAGTTGATCGCGGAGATCACCGTGGAGATGGCGATGGTGACGGCGAACTGCTTGTAGAACTGGCCGGTCACGCCGGACAGGAAGGCCATCGGCACGAACACCGCACACAGCACCAGCGCGATCGCGATGATCGGGCCGGACACTTCCTTCATCGCCTGATGCGCCGCTGCGGTGGGCGACAGGCCCTCCTCGATGTTGCGCTCGACGTTCTCCACCACCACGATCGCGTCATCGACCACGATGCCGATCGCCAACACCAGGCCAAACAGGCTCAGCGTATTGATCGAGAAGCCAAGCACGTACAGTGCGGCAAACGTACCCACGATCGACACCGGCACCGCGATCAACGGAATGATCGAGGCGCGCCAGGTCTGCAGGAACAGGATCACCACCAGCACCACCAGCGCGATGGCTTCCAGCAGGGTCGAAACCACCGCCTTGATCGAATCGCGCACGAAGATGGTGGTGTCGTACACCGCTTCGTACTTCACGTCGGCCGGGAAGGCCTTCTGCATTTCATCCATCGTGCCGATCACGGCATCACGGATCTCCAGCGCGTTGGCACCGGGGGCCTGGAAGATACCGATGCCCACGGCGTTCTTGCCGTCCAGCTGCGAGCGCAGGGTGTAATCGCCCGCCCCCAGCTCGACGCGGGCCACGTCCGACAGGCGCACCACTTCGCCATCGGCGCCGCTCTTGAGCACGATGTCACCGAACTCCTGCTCGCTGCGCAGGCGGCCCTGGGCATTGATCAGGGTCAGGAACTGGCTGTTGGGCATCGGCTCGGCGCCCAGCTGGCCGGCCGAGACCTGCACGTTCTGCTCGCGCATCGCGCCGACCACATCCGACGCGGTCAGGCCGCGCGCGGCAACCTTGTCCGGGTCCAGCCAGGCGCGCATGGCGTAGTCGCCACCGCCGAAGATCTGCGCATCGCCGACGCCGGGAATCCGGGCCAGCGCGTCCTTGACGTGCAGGCGGGCGTAGTTGCGCAGGTACAGGGTGTCGTACTTGCCATTGGGCGAAGTCAGGTGCACGACCATCAGGAACGTCGGCGACTGCTTCTGGGTGGTGACACCCTGCCGGCGTACGTCCTCGGGCAGGCGTGCCTGCGCCTGGGCGACGCGGTTCTGCACCTTCACCGCCGCCTCGTCCGGGTCGGTACCCGGGCGGAAGGTGACGGTCATCTGCAGCACACCGTCCGAGCCGGCCACCGACTTGAGGTACATCATGCCCTCGACGCCGTTGATGGCCTCTTCGAGCGGGGTGGCGACGGTTTCAGCGATCACCTTCGGGTTCGCACCCGGGTAGACGGTGCGCACCACGACCGACGGCGGCACCACTTCGGGGTACTCGCCGATCGGCAGCATCGGTATGGAGATCAGGCCGGCGGCGAAGATCACGATCGACAACACCGCCGCGAAAATCGGCCTGTCGATGAAGAAACGGGAAAAGTCCATTGGTGGATTCCTGGGTGTTCACCAACGCCGGCGTGCAGGGCCCCGGCCGCTGTCGAAGGCGACAGCGGTGGCAGGGTGCCCCTGCATGGGGCGATGGCAGAAACGGCAGAGCCGAGGGTGGGTCGGCTGCTATGTGGAGACGATGGTCAGCCGGCGGCGCTTCACTTCAGTGCGGTGGCCTGTGCAACCGCCGGGGAAGCCGCCGGCGCGGCGACCGGCTGCATCGCAACCGCCTTGGCCTGCACCGGCATGCCGGGCATGAAGACCTTCTGCACGCCGTCGATGATCACGCGGTCGCCGGCCTTGAGGCCCTGCTCGACAATGCGCAGCCCATCGGCGGTGCGGCCGAGCTGGATGTCATGGCGCTGCGCCTTGCCGTCCTTGTCGACCACGTACACGTACTTGCGGTCCTGGTCGGTCAGCACGGCCTTCTCATCGATCAGCATGGCCTGGAACTGGCCGCTGCCGAGCAGCTGCACGCGGGCGAACAGGCCCGGGGTGAAGGCACGGTCTGCGTTGTCCAGCAGCGCGCGGACACGGATGGTGCCGGTGCTGCGGGTGACCTGGTTGTCGAGGAAGTCGACCTTGCCGCTGTGCGGATAGCCCTCCTCACCCGACAGACCGACCCGGACCGGCAGTTCGCTGTCGCGCTCGCTGGGGCGTTCGCCGTTGCGGGCCATCTGCGCATAGCGCAGGAAGGTGCCTTCATCGGCGTCGAAGTAGACAAACACCTTGTCCAGCGAGACCAGCGTGGTCAGCACGCTGGCGCTGTCGCCGGCGGTGACCAGGTTGCCGGCAGTGACCATCGCGCGGCCGGCACGGCCATTGATCGGCGCACGCACCTGGGTGAATTCGACATTGAGGCGCGCCGCATCCACGGCCGCCTGCGCGGCCTGCACCTGCGCCTGCGCCTGTTCGGCGGTGGCACGGCGCTGTTCCCAGGTTTCGGTGGAGATGGCCTGCTGGTCGGACAGGCGGCGGGCGCGCTCGGCTTCGCTGCGGCTGACCTGCGCCTGGGTACGCGCACGGGCCAGTTCGGCGTCGGCGCGGGCCAGTTCGGCGCGGTAGCTGCGCGCGTCGATGGTGAAGAGCACGTCGCCCTTCTTTACTTCCTGGCCTTCGACATAGTTGACCTTGTCGATGTAGCCGGAAACGCGCGGGCGCAACTCCACGCTTTCAACCGCTTCGACACGGCCACTGAAGTCATCCCATTGGCTGACCTGCTTGACCAGCACGGGCGCGGCACTGACCGACGGCGGCGGCGGGCCGGCGGTTTCGGCGTGGCCACCACTGCAACCGACAATCACCGCCAGGGCCAAAGCGGTCACAGTCCCGAGCGCGAGGCGCCGGGCAAGGTTCTTCGAAGAGGGGGAGTGCGTCATGACGATGTCCTGGGGGTGGTGACGATAGGAAAACAGAGGTGTTCAAAAACGGGGTGCGGCATCCTGCGACCTCAACTTATGTTCAGGTCAAGCCATATCCAGCGAGTTGCGCCACGGCACGGCGGGCGCATCGATGCGCAGCAGTCCCTTGGGCAGCGCGTCATCGGTGCTGTCGCAGCGGAGGAACGGGCGCATGTCGCGGCAACCATCCAGCACCGACACCACACGGCGGCCAACAGCCAGCGCGCTCGGCCATTCCACGCAGGCGTTGGCGGCATTGCCTGGCGTGCACACCGGATGAGTGACTTCCAGCATCTGCGCGCGTACGCCGACGCCCTGCGCTTCCTCGTGCAGGACCTGCACGAACATGCGGATGGCGGCGGACGACACCGAGGCATCGCCGTGACCGGACCACGGGCGCAGCCCACACGGGCTGCCAATGACCACATAACGCGCACCCGGCGCGCGCTGCGCAAGCAGCGGCACCAGGTGATGGGCGGCGTTGACGTGCGGGACCAGGTCGCGCTCGATGCGCTCCATCAGCCACGACGAGGGCTGGTCGATCAACCGGCCCCGCCGCAGCGGTGCCCCGAGGCTGGCCACGACCGCGGCAAGCGGGCGCGGGCGCGCGGCGATGCGTTCGGCAAGCGTGCGCGCCGAAGCGTCGTCGGCCACCGAACCCAGCAGCGTCTCCAGCGCCGGCTCATCAGCGAACTGGTCGCGCAGCGCAGCCAGGCGACCCGGATCACGGCCGACCACCAGCACCGGACTGCCCGCTTCGAGCAGGGCCGCCACGATGCCCTGGCCGACGTTGCCGGTGCCGCCAAGCACCAGCACCTCGGGAGCCAATATCCCATTCATGGGACTTTCACTCCCGTCGCCGGGATAATCCCAATTCGGCCCAGTCGGTCGCCCGCACGAGGGGCCAGTCGGAAGGCACCGCCGCGCTGCAGGTTGGCAGGCGGGGTGAATTCACGGAAGGCCTTGTGGGAGAAGGCGCCGGGGCGCTTTTCAACGGTCATCGCCAGGTCCAGCGGGGCTTTGCGGCCGCTGAGCACGCGGCCAAGAATGTTCCGCAACCACATGGTTGTCGTCCTGCATAACGGGAATGGCGCCACGATAGACCCCAAACTCCCACTTGATTAGTCCGGATTAAAGGGAATAATCGTCCCGTCCCCGGCACAATCCGCCGGACGTCCCCTCCCCCGACAATGGACCTCCGTCATGGCCCACGATCTCAACGACACGCTGATCTTCGTCAAAGTGGTCGAGCAAGGCAGTTTCATCGCCGCCGCCACCGCCCTGGGCCTGCCCAAGACCACGGTCAGCCGCAAAGTACAGGAACTGGAAACGCGCCTCGGCGCGCGCCTGCTGCACCGGACCACGCGTCGCCTCGGTCTCACCGAGGCCGGCTCGGTGTATCACGAGCATTGCCAACGCATCGCGCGCGAGCTGGAAGAAGCCGAAGGCGCGGTCAGCCAGCTGCAGTCCGGCCCCCGCGGCTGGTTGCGCTTCACCGTGCCCTACTCGATCGGCATTACGTGGATCGCACCGCTGCTCGGGCAGTTCCACGCGCAGTACCCGGAAATCCAGCTGGACATGCACCTGGGCAACGAGAAGCTCGACCTGATTGCCGGTGAAGCCGACCTGGCGCTGCGCGTGGGCACCCTGCCCGACTCCAATCTGGTGGCGCGCAAGCTGGGCAGCCTGCGCACGCAGGTGTTTGCCAGCCCGGCCTACATCGAGCGCTACGGCGAGCCGCTGCATCCCGATGAGCTGCAGTTCCACCGCATCCTGGCGATGCGCAAGGCGCGCAACCTCAACAACAACCGGTTCTTCTGGCAGTTGGGCGAGAACGGTGGCGAGCTGCGCGATTTCCCGGTCAATCCGCTGCTGGTGGCCAACGATCCGTCGGCACTGAACGGTGCGCTGGTGTGCGGCGAAGGCCTGCTGCTGACCGGCGATGTGATGGCCAAGCCGTTCGTGGAATCGGGCATGGTGCGCCGCGTATTGGCCGGCTGGACCGGTCCCGAAGTGGATTTCAACGCGGTATTCGCCGGTGGCCGGCTGGTCTCGCCGAAGGTGCGCGCGTTCGTGGACTTCCTGGTCGAGAAGCTCAACTTCGACGCCAACTACATGCTGGCGCAGTGCCCGGCGGCCAAGCTGGCCAAGCAGCAGCAGACCCAGGCCGAAGCCGAGCTGCAGGAAACCGGCAAACGCATCCTGGAGACCGTGACCGCCAATTGAGGTCGGGCGACGGCAGGCCCCGCCACCGGTTTCCACCTGCGGAAATGCCGCCCTTTCGGGCGGCATTTCGGTGTTGCAGCACCATCGCCGGTGCGCGGCGATGAAGCGCGTCCGGGCGCTTTACTGCGTCAGCGGAATCACGCGGATTTCCACGCGGCGGTTCTTCGCGCGGCCGGCATCGGTGCTGTTGTCGGCGATGGGATAGGCCTTGCCCGCACCCAGCGTTTCCATGCGCACGCTCTGCACGCCCTGCGCGGTCAGATAGGAGGCGACCGAGTCGGCGCGCTCCTTGGACAGGCGGTTGTTGACCGCATCGCTGCCGATGCTGTCGGTATGGCCGACCACTTCGATCATGGTCTGGTCGTACTCCTTCAGCGTGCTCGCGACGCCGTTGAGGGCGCTGTAGAACTGCGGCTTCAGGGCGGACTTGCCGAAATCGAAGGTGATGCCATCCGGCAGGTTCAGCACGATGTTGTCGCCCTGGCGCTGCACGTCGATGCCCGTATTGGCGGTGCGCTGGCGCAGCGCGGCTTCCTGGCGGTTCTGGTACGCACCAACGCCGGCGCCAGCCAGTGCGCCGATACCGGCACCGACCATCGCATGCTGGCGGCGCTCGGTGGCGCTGTCGCCGGTCAGCAGGCCAGCAGCGACACCGATGGCGGTGCCGATCAGCGCATTGCGGCCGGTACGGCTCTGCTGCTCGGTCGGGTTGCCGTACTGGTCGCTCTGCACGTACGAACCACCGGTGGCGCAGGCCGACAGGGCGGCGGCAGTCATCAGGGCCAGGGTCGCGTTACGGATTGCAGGTCGGATCATGGTGTTATCTCCTAGGGTGCCGGGCTGGCGGCGTGCTGACGGCATGAAGAATAAACACGCCCGCGCGATGCCGGGATGATGAACGGCATCGTCAGCAACCCCGTGTTCAGCTAGCTGACCCGCCGGTCAGCCTGTCTGCCGATACGCCGCCAGCGCCGCGTCGCGCCCGGTGGACAGATCGACCATCGGCACGGGCGGATAGCCCGGCGCGAGCGCGGCCAGCTCGGTCGGGAACTGCCAAGGAGCAAAGCGCGCCTTCACCGGCAGCGCAGCCAGCTCGGGTACCCAACGGGTGATGTAGCGCGCCTGCGGATCGAACTTCTGCGCCTGCGTCACCGGGTTGAAAATGCGGAAGTACGGCGCGGCATCGGCGCCGGTACCGGCCACCCATTGCCAACCCATCGTGTTGTTGGCCAGATCGGCATCCACCAGCGTGTCCCAGAACCAGCGCGCGCCGTGCGACCAGTGGGCGCGCAGATGCTTGCACAGGTAGCTGGCCACGATCATGCGCACGCGGTTGTGCATGTAGCCGGTCTGCCACAGCTCACGCAGGCCGGCATCGACGATCGGCACGCCGGTGCGGCCGCGTTGCCAGTCGTGCAGCTGCGTGGCGCTGGGCGTCGCCCAGGCAAAGCGGTCGAAACGCGGGTTGAGGTTGTCGGTGGGCGTCTTCGGGAAGTGATGCAGAAGGTGGTAGGAAAAGTCGCGCCAGCCGAGCTGGCGCAGATAGCCGTCGATGTCGGCGTCGGTCGCGGCGCTGCGCAGGCCTTCCAGCGCATGCGCGATCCGCCAGGGCGCGATTTCACCAAAGTGCAGGTGCGGCGACAGCCGCGATGTACCGACCCGGTCCGGCAGGTCGCGCTGCTCGCGGTAGCCGCGCAGTGCCCCTTCCACGAACACCGACAGCGCCTCCTCGGCACCGGCCTCGCCAGGCTGCCAGTGCGTCCAGAAGCCGGCATCCCAGTCCAGCGTGGGCGCCAACTGCAGCGCGTCCAACGCCAGGCTGTCCACCGGATGCCCCACCAGCGCGCGCGGCGCCGGCTGCGGTGCGGGCAGCCTCCAGTGGCTGAGCACGTTGCGCCAGTATGGGGTGAACACCTTGTACGGCTGCCCCTGCTGAGTGGCCACGTCCCAGGGTTCGAACAACAGGCTGCCATTGCAGCTCTGCGCCTCGATGCCCTGCTCGCGCAGCGTGCGTTTGATGGCCGCATCGCGCGGCTGCGTGGCCGGTTCGTA
Source organism: Stenotrophomonas sp. NPDC077461 (assembly GCF_049545475.1). Classification (NCBI taxonomy): domain Bacteria; kingdom Pseudomonadati; phylum Pseudomonadota; class Gammaproteobacteria; order Lysobacterales; family Lysobacteraceae; genus Stenotrophomonas; species Stenotrophomonas sp. NPDC077461. The sequence goes on along the minus strand of NZ_JBMWDO010000001.1, from coordinate 514,118 downwards.
CTTGCGGTTCCAGTACACCGCTTCGGCGCCGGTCTGCGCGATCAGGGCCTGCAGGGTCGGCAGGCTGTCGCCGGCGCGCAGCACCAGCGACGTGCCACGTGCGCGCAGATCAGCGTCCAGTGCCGCCAGCGAACGGTGCCGCCAGGCATCGGACGCCGCGCCCGGCGCCCAGTCGCCCTCCTCATGGGGGGCATGGATGTACACCGGCACCACATCGTGGCCGGCATCGAGCGCGGCCTGCAATGCGGGGTTGTCCTGCAGTCGCAGGTCTCGACGGAACCACAGCAGCGCTACCGACACGCGCATCGCCTCACTTCTGGACAGCGGCCATGATAGCCATCTGCGGTGAAGGCAGCGCGTGCGCACCGCCATGCGAGGCTGCACGCGTGCCGTTCGCGCGCCGCGGCGTGGTGCAGTCAGCGGATCCGCCGCTGCAACAGGTAATAGACCAGGTTGCCGACACCGGTCGCGCCCAGCAGCAGACCGATCGCACCAGGGGTGACCTCGGTGATGCCGAGCACGTCGATCAGACCCAGGGCGAGCGCGAGCAGCAGCAGCACGCAGCCCCAGTGCAGCGAGGCCAGCCGGCGCTTGTTCGCATCGCCTTCCAGCAGGGAGCGCACAAGCTCCTCCGAGCCTCGCGCCTCGATGATGCGGCGGCGGGTGGCGGCATCGACGATGGTTTTGATGGTGTACACGATGCACACAATCAGAAGCATCGGAAGAATGAGGTTGAAATCCATGAGGTGGCTGCTCCGTTCGGGTTTGGGGTGTGCAAGGAGATACGGCCGGCGGGCCGTCGGTTGCAGCCGATCCATTGCAACCGATCGCCCCGCCGACGTATCTCTAGCGTCATGCCCACTTCCCTGGCCACCGACGAAACGATCCTGCAGGCCGACCGCGCCCTGGTCGAGGCTGTGCTGGCCGGTCGGCGCGGCGCGTTCGAACAGCTGGTGACGGCCTACCAGGGTCTGTGCTGGCATATCGTCGAGCGCATGGTGCGACACCCCGACGATACGCGCGAGCTGTGCCAGGAGGTGTTCCTGCGTGTGCACCGGTCCCTGCACCAGTACCGCGGCGACAGCGCGCTGAAGTCCTGGGTGGCGCAGGTGGCGTACTCGGTCGCCCGCCGCCATCTGGAGCGTCGCCGCATCCCCATCGCCGACGTCCACGACGACGAGGACGGCCAGTGGCGGGTCGAACAGGTGAGCGATGGCGTGGATGTGGAAGCGATGGCGTCGCAGGATGAAGTGCATGCCCTGCTGCATGCGGCGATCGATGCGCTGCCGCCCCTGCAGCGCACCGTACTGACGCTCTATCATCTGGAGGAGCTGTCCATCGCCGAGATCGCCCACCTGACCGATCTGCCCGAAGGCACCATCAAGAGCCACCTGTTCCGCAGCCGCGCGCGCCTGCGCACCCTGCTTCACTCGCACCTGGGGGAACCCGCATGAGCACCGATCCACGCACGCGCGCCGAGGATGCGCACTGGCAGGCACAGGAATGCGGCCGGCGGGCAGCGATGGCGCCTCCCGCGGCACCGATGGATGCGGACAGCCGCGATTACCTGCAGATCGCCCAGGCGCTGCGCACTCTGCCGCGCAGCGCGCCGCCAGCGGATTTCGCCACCACGGTCGCCCGCCAGGTCACCCCGCGCAGGAGCGTCGGTCTGGAACGCTGGTTGCTGCCACCGCTGTTCGTCGCACTGGCTGTCACCCTCTCTGCCGCCGCCGCCGGGCATGCCCGGACCTGGTGGCAGGCGATCGAACATGCCCTGACGCGCGACGGCGGCCACTGGCTGCTGGCCTGCGCCCTGTGCGCACTGGCCACCTGGGCCATCCGGCCCCTGCTGCGGTATGCGCTGCACCATGCCGGTGCGATCCCCCGGGCGCCCGGCCGCGCACGCCTCCGCTAGCGTGCGGCACCCCGGCATGTGCTGGAATCGCCGGGGTCCACCAGCAGAAGGACCGTTGTCCAGCGCCTACCCAGATCCGGGAGACCCATGATCCTTCCCGTTACGGCCACTGCGCTGCGCGCACTGCACCATGACGCCTGCCAGCACCCGTTCGATCCGGGCAGCGCCCTCGCCCCGCCGGAGGTGCTGCATCTGCTCGCCGGGCTCGCGGCCTGCATCGAGCCGGCATTCGTGCCAGCCGCCTGGCTGATACTCGATGACGGCCAGCCGGTTGGTCTGTGCTCGGCCACGCGCATCCCCATCGATGGCGACCTGAACATCGGCTACGGCATCGCGCCGGATCGCCAGGGGCGCGGCATCACCACCCGGGCCATCGGCGAGCTGGTGCGCTGGTGCGCCCGCGACGGACGCCTGCGAAAGCTCACCGCCGAAACCGCGGTGGACAACATCGCCTCCCAGCGGGTGCTGGCGCGCAACGGGTTCCTGCAGGTCGGCCACGGCATGGATGCTGATGCCGGGCCCGTCCTGTGCTGGGCACTGGAGCTGCCGTAACCAGCGCTTCCCGGCTGCCGGCCCACCCGGCAGCCGCATCGATCAGGCCGCGGGTGCGGTCACGCACAGCGCGCCGTTGCGCGCTTCCAGGCGACCGTGGTCGAGCAGTACCTGCACCTGTGCGGCGATGCGCTCGCGCAGCGGCTGGCTGAGTGCCTGGAAACCCAGCCGCCGCGCCACCGGCACGGCCACTTCATCGGCGCCCGCGCCGTGCGCGCCTTCGATCACCTCCAGCAGCGCCTGGCGGATCTCCTGGGGCGGCAGCATCTCCGGGCGGCGCAGCGAGCGCGAGGTGGCGGTCATGCGGTTGCGCACCACCACGGGACTGCCATCGCGGAGATAGCAGCCGTCTTCAACCGCAAGCGTGCCGCCGCGACCGGCATGCGCCAATGCCGCCTGGACCGCAGCCTGGATGCGTGAACCGGCGCGCTGCAGGTTCCACAGGTCGCGCACGCGCGCGATGATCTCGTCTTCGTGGATCGGACCTTCGATCTCCACGATGCGTTCGACGGTGGCGGCCATGCTGCCCAGCGGCACATCGTGCGGGGCCAGCGCGGCGTGTGCCGGCGCGAAATCCGCCTGCACGTAGGCCACCGCGCCGCCGTCGTCGGCGCCGCCGGACAGCGTCCCCCCGTCGATCCGGCGCTGCACCGCAGGCACCGGCACCGCCGCCTCGATCTCGGTCGGTGCGCGGGTGGACACGCCTCCTGCCTGCCGTTGGCGTGCGTCGGCCAGCGCGGCGAGCAGGCGCTGCAGCTCCGCCTCGGGGCGCTGGAACCAGTCGGTGCTCCAGATCCGGTGGATGTTCCAGCCGTGGTTTTCCAGGATTTCCTGGCGCAGCCGGTCGCGGTCGCGCGCCGACGGGGCGGCGTGGTAAGCCGCGCCATCGCATTCGATGCCCAGCAGATAGCGGCCCGCCGCATCCGGATCGACCACCGCCAGATCGATGAAGAAGCCCGCCACACCGACCTGGTTGTCCACCTGGAAGCCCTGCGCGGCCAGCGCCTCCTGCACCGCCGCCTCGAAGGGCGAGTCAACACCGCGACCGCTGGCCTGGGCCACGCCCAGGTCGCCCTTCTCGGCATACTGCAGGAACGCTTTCAGCGCGATGACGCCAAGGCGGGTGCGCTCATCCACGCGGATGTCGTCGGCGGTGATGCTGCTGAACACTTCGCAGCGCTGGCGTGCACGGGTAATCAGCACGTTGAGGCGGCGATGGCCGCCATCGGCGTTCAGAGGACCGAAGCCCTGGTAGAGCTTGCCATCGCCCTTGGCGCGACCGTAGCCGATCGAAATCAGGATGACATCGCGCTCGTCGCCCTGGATGTTCTCCAGGTTCTTGACGAAGAACGGCTCATGCGGATGGCGGCCGATGAACGCTTCCAGCTCGGGGTGCTGCCGACGCGCCAGTTCCAGCGCGTCGCTGATCGCCTGGCGCTGGCGGACCGACATCGCCCCCACGCCCAGCGTCAACTGCGGGCTGTGCCGCGCGTGGTCGACCACGGCCTCGGCGATGGCGGCCGCTTCGACATCGTTCCTGTAGGTGTTGCCACGGTCGAAGCGACCTTCCGGCAGGTAGCGAAGGCGCAGGCCGGACTGGCTGCGCTCACGGTCCGGGCTCGGCACGATGAACAGCTTGCCCTCGTAGAAGGTCTTGTTGGACACCGCGATCAGCGATTCGTGGCGGCTGCGGTAGTGCCACTGCAACATGCGCTGGGGCAGCCCCTTGGCCGCGCACAGCGACAGCACGCTTTCCAGGTCCCTGGCCTGTGCGCCCTCTTCCTCGACCGGGTCGTCTTCGGCGCCGCCCAGGCGGGCGAAAAACGAGGTGGGCGGCAGCTGTTTGTCGTCGCCCACGACCACGATCTGGCGGCAGCGCGCGATCGCCCCGAGCGCATCCACCGGCTCGACCTGGCTGGCTTCGTCGATCACCAGCAGATCGAAGTCGATGGCGCCGGGCTCCAGGAACTGCGCGACCGACAGCGGGCTCATCATGAATACCGGTTTGATCGTCTGGATCGGCGAGGCGCACAGACGGAACAGGCGACGCAGGGCCATGTGGTTGCGCTTGCGGGCGATTTCGCTGCGCAGCGTCCCCAGGGCGCCAATGCCGTCCACGCCACCACGTGGCAGGCCGGCATGGTGGGCCTCGGCCGCCTCGACCTGGGCCAGGCGCAGGCGCGTGCGGTCCCACTGGCGGAACTGGGCCACCAGTGTCTCGTGCTGCCGCCCGTCGAACGCCGCCAATGCCGGGTCAGCCGTGGTGGCCAGCGTCAGCATCGCCAGGTGGAACGCACAGTGATACAGCGCCTCGGCCTGGTCCGGCGTATGCCCCTCCACAACGGCCAGCGCCAGCGGCGCCTGCAGGCCCAGCGCATCCGCGCGGCGGGCCGCTTCGGCATAGGCCAGCCAGGCCAGCAAGCCGTCCACATCCACTGCCCAGGCAGCGGACCGGCGCTGCAGGTGGTCCAGCGCCGCCTGCTCCAGGCAAGGCGCCGCCACGGCCTGGACCGTATCGACCTGCAACCGCGTGGCAAACATCTCCCACTGCATCGCAACCGCCGACAACGCCGCGCGTGCCCGCGCGGTCGCCGTGGCCAGGCCCTGCCGGTCCTGCAGCACCGCGGCCAGCTCACGCGTGTCCAACCCACCCAGCGGGGGCGACTGCTGCACCCAGCCGAGAATCGACTCGGCCAGGGCCCAGTCCGTGGCGGCACCCTGCCAGACAGAGCCGAACGCCGCCGTGGCGGTGGGCGCGATCGCGGTCAGCGCGGCCTCCGCGCCTCGCGCGGTGATCAGATCATCCAGCAGCGCAAGGCGCGCGGCCGTGCCGTTGGGCAGCGGGCCCTTCATCACGCTGCGCAGCTGGGCGATGGCCTGGCGGTAGCTGCCGTTGAAGATCCGCAGCAGGCGGTCGCCGTGCGCGGCGATCGCCAACCGCTGCGGAACCCAGTCCGCAGACCACGCCATGTCGATGACCTGATCGACGCGGGCGGCGCGCATGCGTGTGAGTACCTGCCCCTGCTGCAGCGCGTCGCGCAGCGAGCCCAGCCCCGCCGTCCACACACCCGAGGCGATGGTGCTGCGGTCGAAAGCCGGCGCGGCCGCCAGCATGTCAGCCACCTGGCATTGCTGCTCCAGCGCGCGCAGGTCTGCGGCAGCCGGCACACCCAGCGCCGCCCCCAACCCGTCGGCAGCGTCCACCGCAGCCTGGACGGCCGCCGCCAGCGGCGCGTTGGCGGCCACCATATCCTCCGCCTGGGTGCGCAGCACCGGGCCGTGCGCGACGCCCCGCCACACATGCGCCTGCGGATTCCCCACCCGCGGCAGCACCGCGCAGACCTCGCGCAGCACTGCACTGCGCTGGTCCAGATCGGCCCGCGACCATGCGCCGGCATCGTCGATCCGGTACGGCGGCCGACCCGCGCGGGGCAGGCCACGGATCAACTCGCCCAGAATGCGGAACGGCGTCATCCCGGCCTTTCCGACCGGAGCGTGCATGCGCATGGCGTGATCGTTGAGCTGGTCGCGCAGCGCATCCAGCCGCGCCACGCCCCCTGCCACGTCCGTCGCTTCCGGCCGGCCGATCTGCAGCGTGCGGCCGAGTTCTTCCAGCACGCTGCGCTTGTTGGCCTTGTTGCTGTGCAGCTCCAGGCACAGCGGCCCCAACCCGACGTTCTCGAGGCGGCGCTTGACCACCTCCAGCGCGGCCATCTTTTCCGAGACGAACAACACCTTGCGCCCATCACCGACCGCAGTGGCGATCAGGTTGGCGATGGTCTGCGACTTGCCGGTGCCCGGCGGCCCCTGGATGACCAGGTCCTGGCCGCGACGCACGGCTTCGATGGCCAGCGCCTGCGAGCTGTCGCAATCCATGACGTGCTTGAGATCGGCTGCGGGAATCAGCGCATCCAGGAACCCGGGGCCTTCGGCCGGCAGGTCGCTGTCACAGCTGTCGAACCCCTCGCCGAGCAGGCCGCGGACCAGCCGGTTCTGATCGATCGGGTTGCCGGCCGGCCATTTTTCCGGGTCCAGGTCGAGAAACATCAGCAGTTTGGAAAACGAGAAGAAGCCGAGCTGCAGTGCGTTGTCCAGCACACTCCAGCCGGGCTGGGCGGCAACGCAGGCGCGCACCGCATCGAAGTACGCCGCCAGGTCGAACGTATCGGCGTCGGGGAACGGTGGCAGCACGATGCCGAAATCCACCCGCAGCTTCTCGCGCAACGACAGGTTCTCCTGCGGGTCCTCTTCGGCCCAGCGCAGGGCGAAGCGATCGCGCGCGCTCTTGCGCTCCAGCACCACCGGCAGCAGCACCAGCGGCGCGTGGCGGACCTCGTCGGCGGCCGCGGACGGCTCACGGAAGGCCAGTTGCCCCAAGGCGAGGTACAGCACGTTGACGCCCTGCTCTTCGAGCATGGTGCGGTACTCGTAGTACATCTCCAGCAGGCGCTTCTGCAGGTGTTCGGACTTGAGCCGGGTCTGCAGGCGCGAGTCGGTATGGTGCGCGGCCAGCGTGGCGGGGTCGGCCGGCTCGTCGCCGGGCTGCGGCAGTGCGGGCAGGTCCGCTTCCACGGCTGATTCCGTTTCGGGAATGCCCTCCACGTCGGCATCGCCGCCCACCGCCGCGAAGGTCATGGCCTTGCGATCGAGCAGCGTCTGCAGCGTCGGCACGGCGCGCTCGTCGTGAAACACCAGCGAGCGGCTGGAGGGCTTCTTCGGCAGGTTCAGCAGCCGGTTGCGATAGGTAAGATCAAGCAGCACGCGACGTTGCGCCTGCAGCGTATCCCTGATGCTCATCGCCGATGTTCCTCTGATGATCCGGCCGGCCAGCACCACACCGGGGGGAACTGGGGCTGCACGGTGTACTGGTCCGGTGGTCCACGCGGGACCCTGACCGGGAATGATGCCATGTGCCGGACGCGGGCGCTTGACCTCAACTTACATTGAGGTTCTATGGTGACGCCTCCTTTCTGGAGCCGTACCGATGACCTACACCTTCCCCACCCTGTCCTACGCCTACGAGGCGCTGGAACCGCACTTCGACGCGCGCACGATGGAGATCCACCACGCGCGCCACCACCAGACCTACATCAACAACCTCAACGCGGCACTCGCCGATGCCGGTATCGACCAGACGCCGGTGGAAACGCTGATCGCCGATCTGGAGGCGCTGCCGGACGCGCTGCGCACTGCCGTGCGCAACAATGGCGGCGGCCACGCCAACCACAGCCTGTTCTGGACCGTGCTCAGCCCCAGCGGCGGCGGCGAGCCGCAGGGCCCGGTGGCCGAGGCGATCGCCCGTGACCTGGGGGGCTACGCGGCCTTCAAGGAGGCATTCACCAAGGCCGCTCAGACCCGCTTCGGCAGTGGCTGGGCGTGGCTCACCCTGATGCCCGATGGCACGCTGCGGGTGGAAAGCAGCGCCAACCAGGACAGCCCGCTGATGGGCGATGTCGCCGGGCTGTCGGGCGGCACGCCGATCCTGGGTCTGGATGTCTGGGAACATGCGTATTACCTGAACTACCAGAACCGTCGCCCCGACTACATCGCCGCGTTCTTCCAACTGATCGACTGGGCCGAAGTGACGCGCCGCTTCCACGCCGCGGGCGGACGCTGATGGACGCAGGTCCAGCGCTGGATCACGGCCGGGCAGGCGCGGACGTGCCCGCGCTGGACCTGCCCGGCGACGCCACCTTGACGGCTGCGGCACTGCGCCATGCCTTCGGCCAGTACCCCACCGGCGTGGCCGTGGTCACCACCCGCGCCGAAGACGGCGCACTGCGGGCGATGACCATCAATTCGTTCGCCTCGCTGTCGCTGGACCCGCCACTGATCATGTGGAGCCTGTGCGCACACTCGCTGGACCTGCCGCTGTACCGGCCTGGCCAGCCGTTTGGAATCAGCATCCTGGCGGCCGGCCAGACCGCGATCGCCCGTCACTTTGCCGATGGTCGCCTCCGGCATACCCCCCTGCCGGACGCGATCACGCCGCATGACAGTGGCATCGCGGTGGTCCGCGATGCGGTGGGGCATCTGCTGTGCACGGTGGAGCGGACGCTGCCCGGCGGCGACCACATGATGATCCTGGGCCGGGTCGCCCGCGTGGAGACGGCCCCAGGCGATACGCTTGCCTTCCATCGTGGGCGGTATGCCCATCTCAGGACGCCATAATGGACATCCATGCGCTGCAACAACTGCTGGACCGCGGCCGCGATGGCCCGCTGCTGCGCTTCAGCCTCGGCAAGAGCCTGCTCGACGCAGGCGATCCGGCCCTGGCCACCACGCACCTGGCGCAGTGCGTGGCCCAGGACCCGGACTACTCGGCCGGCTGGAAGCTGCTGGGCAAAGCCTGCCTGGCGGCTGGCGACGCGGCGGCCGCCGCCCAGGCATGGCGACGCGGCATCGCGGTGGCCACGCACAATGGCGACAGGCAGGCGGAGAAGGAGATGACCGTGTTCCTGCGACGCGCGCTGAAAGCCCGTGCAACGCAGGCATGAGGCTGCGCCTGCGTCATCCGGACAGGCCCTTGCTGAGTGGCGTCATGACGCCGGACACACATACTACGTTGTCCCGCCCAGCCCGCACAGCCGCAGCTCCCGGATCGCCGTTTCCCCCGTGCGTCCAGAGACGCAGGCTCAGTCACCCTTGCGGCGCTGCTGCTGCAGATCGAAACGCTGCATGGACGCGCGGATCAGGGCCCGGGCCTCGGCCGCCGTGCCCCAGCCGTTGAGCTGCACCGGGTTGCGTCCCGCGGGCAGATCTTTATAGACGCGGAAAAACGCCTCGATGCGCTGGCGCTCGATCAGCGGCAGATCGTCGAGGTCACGGATGCCGGCGTAGGTGGGGTCGAGTTTGTCGGTCGGAACGCCGATCACCTTCTCGTCCTGCTCGCCGTTGTCCACCATCTTCAGGTAGCCGATCGGGCGGAACCGCACGATCACCCCCGGATGCAACGGCTCCCGGGTCAACACCAACGCGTCGAGGGGGTCGTTGTCGCCGGCCAGGGTGCGCGGCATCGAGCCGTAGTTGGCCGGGTACGCCACCGGCATCGACTGGAAGCGGTCCACGTGCACCAGCCCGTCCTCCTTGATTTCGTACTTGGTGAAACTGCCGGCCGGAATCTCCACGGCCAGGTTCGCTTCCTCGGGAGCTTCCTTCGGCTGCGCGGCCAGGAACGGGTGCAGCACCGCGTTGGTGGCGGTGCCGGCACCGGCCAGCAGCAACAGGAACGTGGCGATCACCATCCGGGACGCCGTGCGGTGCATGTCCATCCTTCTCTCCAGCGATGGCCGGGCAGCTCGCAGCCGCCCGGCATACAGGTCATTCCCAGCAACGGTCCGCGCGGCCCTTCAAGGTCTGTGTGCGGGTGCAGTCGCGGGGTGCGATTCGGCCATCGGTCAGTTCAACCTTCTGTTTGACGCCATCGGCGCGGCGCGTCAACTCGAACCCGTCGTACAGCCGCCCGGTGACCGTGCGCGCCTCGTAGCGCAGGTGCTGGGGATCGATCTTCAGCACTTGGAACAACTGGGTGTCCTCACCCACCGGCGCCATAGTGGCACGGGCCTGCGCCGACAACCGGTACTGCTTCGGGCCTGCCACGGTGACCACGAACTGCGGCGTGGCGGCGTCGCCTTCGCCGCGACGCCCGTAGGTGTGGTCGTGGCCCTGCAGCACCAGATCGACGCGGTGGCGGCGCACCACCGGGAGCAGCACGTCGCGCAGCTCGGCGTTCTCGCGCCCTTCGCGTGGGGAGTAGAACGGCTGGTGCAGCAGCACGATGCTCCACGGGTGCGGGTTGTCGGCCAACACCTTGTCCAGCCACGCCGCCTGTGCGGCGGCGCTGCCCAGATCCAGCGCCGAGGTGCCGTCGAGCACCGCGATGCGCACGCCCTGGTAGTCGAACCAGTAGGTACTGGTGTCGGCAGCGGCCACGCCATTGCGCGGCAGCGCGAAAGTGACCGGCCAATGCCTGCCGAGCACGCGGCGCTCCTGCGGGGTGTCCTCGAACTCCTCGACGTACTCGTGGTTGCCGATCGCCGGCGCCACGGCCGTTTCCTGCGGCAGCCAGCCGGCAGCGGCGAACCATTCACCCCATTCGCTGTCGTCCTGGCCGTCGCCGCCGCTGACCAGGTCACCGGCGAACAGGCTCAGGCGGGCGTCCGGCGCGGCTTTCAGCCCGGCACGCAGCACCCGCGAAACATGGCTGAGGTTCTTGTTCTGGGTGTCGCCGAAGTACAGCAGCGTCAGCGGTTGCTGCGCGGCGCCGGCGGTGCGCAGCTGGTTCCAGGCACTCCAGGTCCCCTGCCCCTGCACCCGCCACAGATACAGCGTGTCCGGTGCAAGGCCGCTCATGTCGGCGCGGTGGTAGTGGGCGGGACCGTTCTCGGTGTCCAGCGCGCGGGTGGCAGCGACCACGCGGACAGGCGTGCCGACGTCCGGCGAATCGCCCGCCAGCACCCACTCCAGCACCGGCGCATTGACCGTCGTATCGGTCCGCCACGACACGCCGACGCCGCGCGCGGCGTCCTGCGCCGGCGAGGCCACGATACGGTCAGGGAAGCCGGTCGCCGCGTAGTGGCGATTGCCGACCGGTACCTGGGTGTTCGGTTCGGCGATGCTGTCGGCCTGTTTCGCGACTACCGGGCCGGCCAGCAGCAGAGACAACGCCAGCGCGGCAGCGCCGAGGCAGCCGCGGGTCATGGCGCGCACTCCAGCGGCAGCGACAACTGCCGGGCCACGCTGGCCCAGTCGAAGGCCACCACGCCCTGGTCATCGTGCACGGCATACAGCACGCCGTCGGGGAAGCGCGGCGACGCATGCGGATCGAGCCAGATGCCGTCGGTGTTGGCCACCGTATTGCCCTGGAAGGCGCCCACATGCTTGAAGGTGTGGCGGTCGAACAGATGGAACACGCTGCGCTGCTTGCCCTGCTCGGTGGTGATCCACCAGCCGTCCTTGCCGCAGGTCCGCAGCATCACGCCCTCGGCCTGCGCCTTGAAGGCGTCGCGGCCGAAGGTGGTGCCGGTGAACCTGCCCGCCAATGTGTATACCTTGAACTCGCTGGCGTAGGTTTCATCCTCTTCGGCGATCAGCAGACGGTCATTGGCCGGGTCGCCCCAGATCGACTCGACCACGCGCAGCGCACCGGCCTCGCTGGTGTCGCCGATGCTCGAGACGAGCGTGCCCTGCGCCTTGTCGCCCTGCACCGTCATGGCGTAGCGGCGCACGCGCTTGTCCAGCTCGGCCAGCGGCGGCAGCACGTCGTTGCCTTGGGCATCCTCACCGGCATCGTAGGAATCGGTGACGTATACGTCGTAGCCGCCCTCGCGCTTGTTCACCCACAGGCCGTATGGCTTGCGCAGGTCGTCGGCGGCGAACACGCCCAACGGGGCGAAGTCCGGCAGCCGCAGCACCTGCACGCGGTGGTTGTCGCGCTCCACGATCAGCACCAGGTCGTCGACCACCGCGATGCCATTGGGCCGCACGAACTGCCCCAAGCCGGTACCCGTACTGCCGACATCGCGCAGATGCGTGCCGGTCTGGCCGTCGTAGACCACCAGCTTGTCGGTGGCCTTGGCGGTGGCGATCAGCCAGCGCTGGCCGTCCGGCGTGGTCCAGCTGGCGGGCGAATCGATGTTGTCGGCCGGGGTCATGGGTGTGACGAAGGCTTCGGCAACTGTGGCGATGTTGCGTGCGGCATCGGCAGCGGCCGCCGGCGCCGACGCAGCGGGTGCGGGCTGCTGGCCGCAGGCGGTCAGCAGTGCCAGGCCGAGCAGGCCAAGCGTGTGGGTCGTACGCATCACAGGGCCACCTTCAGGCCGAGCGCGTAGGTGCGCCCGTATTCTTCATTCTGCAGCGTCCGCGAGCGTACGCCCTGATAGAGCTCCAGCGGCTTGTCCAGCAGGTTCTGCGCTTCCAGATACAGGCTCACGTTCGCGGTGATCTTGTAGTCCAGGCTGAAGTCGAGCTGGGTGTTGGGCGCCACATGGATGTCGTAGGCGCGGCTGTCGCCGAGGGTATCCAGATATTCGCTGCGGTAGACCGCCGCCACGCGGGTGCTGAAGCCCGCTTTCTCGTAGCCGACATGGGCGCTGTACACGTGCCTGGAGGCGCGCGGCAGCATGAAGTCGTCGCGCTCGCGGCCGGCCAGGCCGGGGTCGAAGTCGGTGTCCAGCCAGGTGCCACTGGCGCCCACCAGCAGGCCGTCCCAGCCGGACGGCAGGAAGGCGAGCTGCTGCTGCCAATTGAACTCGGCGCCGCGGACGGTGGCCTTGTCGCCGTTGATCACCCGGGTCACTTCATAGCCCGGGTAGGCCGGGTCGTTGTTGCTGAGCGTGCTGACGATGTAGCCGTCGATCGACTTGTGGAACAGCCCCAGCGATACGATGCCGGTGCTGCCGATGTACTTCTCCACCGACAGGTCCAGGTTCCTGGATTCGTACGGGTCCAGCTGCGGGTTGCCCAGTCGCACTTCCTCATCGCCCCGGTTCAGGCCCACGCGCGGGGCAATGTCGCCGAATGACGGGCGCGACACGGTCTTGTTGGCGGCCGCACGCAGCACCCAGTCGCTGCCGGCGTCGTAGCGCAGGTGCAGGCCAGGCAGCACGCTGGTGTAGCTGCGGCTGACGTTCAACGGGGTGACTGTGTAGCTGCGGCCATTGCTGGCCACGTCCACGCTGTTGCCGGTGGCCGCGAACCGGGTGTTCTCCACGCGCACGCCGCCGATGATGCGCAGCGCGCCGATATCCCAGGTGCCCATCGCATAGCTGGCGAAGATGTCTTCACTGGCGGTGTAGTCCTCTTCCAGCGAGGCCATCGCATTGCCGCCTGCGTCCTGCGGACGTGCGCTGTACTGACCGCCGGACTGCGCCCAGTAGCGACGCATCGCATCCGAACTCATGCCCTGGCCCAGGTTGCCGCCACGGTGATCGGGGGTGGCGGCGGTCCAGTCCGACAGCGCGATCTTCGGGCCGACGCGCAGCTCGCGCTCGTCCACGTTCACGTCACGGTCGCGCCAGCGGCCAAGCAGCCCGACCTTGTAGCTGGACGCATCACCGTCGAAACGCACGTTGATCTGCGCGCTGCGCTCCTGGTCGTTGACCTGCTTGGGTGACAGCACCACGCGGTCGAAGTCGTAGTTGGCGTTGCTGATCCAACCGGCATCGCTGAGCGTGTAGCGCGGAATGCCACTGTTCTGGTCCACGGTGGCGGTCAGGTCGTCGCCGTTGTACTTGAAGCGCGCTTCCATCTCGTCGTTGACGCGCTCTTCGGTGCGCGTGTAGCCGACCTTGTAGTCCACCACCGCGCCCGTCAGCCGGTTCTCGCCGCCGAGGCTGGCGGCGAAGGTGTTTTCCTTCTTGGTGCGGTAGCGCATGCGCTTCTGGATCGCATCGGCCGGGAGTTCGTCGATGGTGTACTGGTTGTTGCCGCGCGCGGTCACCTCGCCATCACCGAAATTGAAAAGGGTACGCTGGCGGGTCTCGGCATCGTCGAACTGGCTGTACAGCGTGCGCAGGTAGTAGCGGTTGTCGTCGTCGGGGCGCCAGTCGAAGTTGAGGTTGGCGCCGATGCGCTTGCGCTCGATCTCGTACTTGCGCTGCTGCAGGCTGTTGGCGAACAGATCGTCATCGGCGCCGCCGTCGAACGTGCCGTACTCGACCTCGGTGTTGTCCGACTCGAACGTGCGGTTCTGGTAGTTCACGCCCAGCGCGACGCCCAGGGTGTCGCCGAACACTTCGCTGTAGTTGATGGCCGCCTTGGGGCTGGTGTTGCCGGAGAGCTGCTGGTGGCTGGCTTCGACCTTGCCGCGCAGGCTGCGTCCTTCACGGTCGAAAGCCGACGCCGACTCGACCAGGATCGCGCCGCCGATGGCATCGCCGGGCATGTCCGGGGTGGGCGACTTGACCACGCGCAGGCGCTCGGTCGAGTCGGAGGGAATCACGTCCAGCGGCGCGGCGCGGCTGGAATCTTCCGGGGTGCCGATGGCGATGCCATCGACGCTGACGCTGTTCAGCGCCGCGTCCAGGCCACGGATGACCACGAAGCGCCCCTCGCCCTGGTCGCGGGTCACGCTCACGCCCGGCAGGCGCTGCAGCGACTCGGCCACATTCTTGTCCGGGTACACCCCCATCGCGTCGGAGGAGACGGCATCTTCGATGGCGTCGCTGCTGCGCTTGAGGTCGACCGCGCGGGTCTGCGACTCCAGCTGCGGCCGGACTTCAATGCGATCCAGATCGATCGCCTCGGCGCCGACGGCTGCGGTCGCGACTGCCGTATCGGCGGCGAAAGCGGACGGACTGGCCATGACCAGCAACGACAGGCTGATGGCCAGCCCCAACGGTGACTTCTTCTGCACAGCTATCCCCAACGGTGTAAAGATTGGGTCAGCACGGTATGTCCGGCAGGTTGCATGGGCATGACACCGGGGGCAGCGCGCACGTCCGGGCGCTGGTCGTTGGGCTTTGGGTGGGGTTGCGGCACACTAGGCGCCTCCCCTCTTTTTCAGCCCCTGTCCCATGAAAATCGTCGAAGTGCGCCATCCGCTGGTGCAGCACAAGATCGGCCTGATGCGCGATGCCTCCCTGAGCACCAAGGACTTCCGCGAACTGGCCAACGAGCTCGGCGGCCTGCTCGCCTACGAGGCCACCGCCGACCTGGAGACCGAAGCCCACACGATGGCCGGTTGGGCCGGCCCGGTGACGGTGCAGCGCATCGCCGGCGCCAAAATCACCGTGGTGCCGATCCTGCGCGCCGGGCTGGGCATGCTCAGCGGCGTGCTGTCGCTGATCCCGGCGGCGCGCGTCAGCGTGGTCGGCCTGCAGCGCGATGAGGAAACCCTGCAGCCGGTGCCCTACTTCGAACGCCTGACCGGCCGCCTCGAAGAGCGCGACGCGCTGATCCTGGACCCGATGCTGGCCACCGGCGGCACCCTGATCGCCACGATCGACATGCTCAAGCGCGCCGGCGCCCGCCGCATCAAGGGCATCTTCCTGGTCGCCGCACCGGAAGGCATCGCCGCCGTGCAGGCCGTGCATCCGGACGTCGAGATCTTTACCGCCGCCATCGATGCCCAGCTCAACGAGAAAGGCTACATCCTGCCGGGCCTGGGCGATGCGGGCGACCGCATCTTCGGTACCCGCGTCGCCGGCTGATCCGACGCACCGCGCCGGCCGCGGTTTCCACGTGCTGGCGCTTCACACCGCCTATGCCCCGCCGGGCGGACGCTGCGCGCATCTCAACCCGTGCGTGGAGCCTGCGATGAAGACCCTCCCCCTGCTCGCCTGCCTGCTGTTGCTCGGCAGTCCGGTGATCGCCGCCGCCGCCACGCCCCAGCAGCAGCGCATGGCCGACTGTTCGGCCAAGAACAAGGGCAAGACCGGCGAGGACTACAAAACCGCGCAGAAGGCCTGCCTGAGCGGCCCCGCCGCCCCGGCCACCACGCCGCAGGAACGTATGAAGACCTGCAACGCCGATGCCGCCGCCAGGAAGCTGGCCGGCGACGCCCGCAGGACCTTCATGAGCAGTTGCCTGAAAGCGCATTGACCGCAGGCAGCGGGGGGCCTGTCTCCACCCCTGCGCCCCGGCAGAGCCGACCGTTGCTCGGCTGCTGTTCGCACCGGACATCAACACGCCTGCACTGCGCGCGATAGCCGGCCAGAGGCCGGCTCTACGACGACGTCGGTCAAACACACGCGATGCGGCACGATGCCGGCAGGCGGCTCCCGTGTGGCTTACGCCAGCGCACGCGCCTTGAGCTCGCCCTGCTCGTGGGCGGTGCCGAAGCGGCCCTTCTCATCGCGCGTGACCTGGGCCAGCGCGCACTGCGGGTCGTGGGTGAAGAACAGGTGCACGTTGCGCGCCAGTTTGTCCTCCAGGAAGCTGCGCTTCTCGTCGATCAGCAGCTCGGCATTGCGGTCGTAGCCCATCGTGATCGGCACATGCACCCAGGAACGGCCGGGAATCAGGTCTGCGCAGAACACCACACCGCCCCGCGCCTGCCCGTCCACCTGCTCGGGTCCCACGATCTCGGCCAGCATCAGCCCCGGCGTATGGCCATCGCTGAAGGTGAAACGCACGCTTTCGCCAAGCGCCTGTGAATAGGGGCCGTCGACGATCTCCAGGCGGCCGCTGGCCTGCAGCAGGCCTGGCAGCTCTGGAATGAAACTGGCGCGGTCGCGCGGGTGCGGATGCAACGCGCGCTCCCAGTGTCCGGCACCGACCAGGAACGTGGCGTTGGGGAACAGCAGTTCCGGCGCGCGCCCTTCGCTCCACGGCGCCAGCAGCCCGCCTGCATGGTCGAAATGCAGGTGGCTGAGCACCACGACATCCACGTCTTCATGTTCGAAGCCGGCTTCGCGCAGCGATTCGATCAGCACGTGGCTGGATTCCTGCACGCCGTAGCGGTCGCGCAGCCGGGGTTCGAAGAACGCGCCGATGCCGGTTTCAAACAGCACCGTCTTGCCGGCCAACGGGCTCGCCAGCAGCGCGCGACAGGCCAGCTCGATGCGATTGAGCTTGTCCGGTGCCGCCCATTTTTCCCATACGGCGCGCGGCGCGTTGCCGAACATCGCGCCGCCGTCGAGCTTCTGTGAATTGCCGCGAATGGACCAGAGTTTCATGCGGAAAGTATCGTGCCGTCGCCGTTAAATATTCGCTAGTCAACCCGATCCGGCGCGAACGAAAAACCCCGTCCACAGGACGGGGCTTTTCATCGGTGGTGTGGATCAGCGTGCCGGTGAAACCGCGGCGCTGCCCACCGGATTGCGCGGATCGCTGCCGCCACTGAGCACGTTGCTGCGCCGGTTCCATTCCACGGTCTGCAGGTTGCCCCAGACGTGGCTGGAGCCACGGCCGCCGGCCGCGCTGTCGCCGGGCAGATCGACCTTGTGGCCCATCGCCTGGAGCTGCCGGAGGGTGGCATCGTCGAAGGCACCGCTCTCGGCCTCGATCACGTCGGGCAGCCACTGGTGATGGTAGCGCGGCAACGCCGCGACCTGCTGGGCGTCCAGCCCGGCGTCGTAGCCGAGGATGCCCAGCAGCACCATCGTGATGATGCGGCTGCCGCCCGGCGTGCCGAGTACCACCACCTTGTCCGCCGATTCCATGAAGGTCGGGGTCATCGAGCTGAGCATGCGCTTGCCCGGCTTGGGTGCGTTGGCCGCATACCCCATCACTCCGAAGGCATTGGGCGTGCCCGGCTTCAGCGCGAAATCGTCCATCTCGTTGTTCAGCAGGACGCCGGTACCGGACGGAATCAGGCCCGAGCCATACAGCAGGTTGACGGTCTGGGTGGCGCCCACACGGTTGCCGTCGCGGTCGATGATCGAGAAGTGGGTGGTCTCGTCGTCTTCCAGCGGGGTCGGATTGCCAGACAGCAGATCGCTCGGGGTCGCCTTCTCCGGGTGGATGGTGGCGCGCAGCCCCTGCGCGTAATCCTTGCTGGTCAGTACCTTCTGCGGGATCTGCACAAAGTCCGGATCGCCGAGGAAGAACGTGCGGTCGCGGTAAGCGCGGCGCATGGCCTCGACCACCAGATGGGTGCGGTGGGCCTCGTCGAGCGTCTTCAGGTCCCAGCCTTCCAGAATCTGCAGCATCGACGCCAGTGCGATGCCACCGGAGGAGGGCGGCGCGGCGGTGGTGACGGTCCAGTCGCGGTACTTGAACACGATCGGCTCGCGCTGCTTGACCCGGTAGCCGGCCAGTTCCTCGGCCGTCCAGCGGCCGCCGGCCTGCTTCACGCCCGCCAGCAGCAGCGCGCCGGTCTGCCCGCGGTAAAAACCGTCGAAGCCCTTGTCGGCCAGGCGCTCCAGGGTGGCGGCCAGTTCCGGCTGCCGGAACACATCGCCTTCGGCGATCGGCTTGCCGTTGCGCAGGTACACCTCGCGCGTGCCGGGATAGCGCTCCATCACCGCGCGGCGCGAGGCATAGCCCTTGGCCATGCGTGCGTACACCGGGAAACCGTCGCGGGCGATGCGGATCGCCGGTTCCAGCGAGGTGCGCAGCGGCAGCCTGCCATGCCTGGACGACAGCTCCACCAGCGCCGCCGGCAGGCCGGGAATGCCGGCCGACCACGCGCCGTTCACCGAGCGGTCGCGGTCCAGCTCGCCCTTCCCGTCCAGGAACGCCTCGGGCGTGGCCGACTGCGGCGCGGTCTCGCGCGCGTCCAGCATCACGTCCTTGCCGGTGGCCGCGTCATGCAGCAGGAAGAAGCCGCCGCCGCCCAGCCCTGAACTGATCGGCTCGACCACCGACAGCACCGAGGACACCGCCACGGCGGCATCGAACGCGTTGCCGCCCTTGGCGAGGATCTCCATGCCGGCCTCGGTGGCCAGATGGTGCCCGCTGGCAATCGCCGCGCCCTCCGGGTGCTTGGCCAACGACGCCGGGGTGGATCCAGCAGACCAGGCCACCGGTGCCCACAGCAGCACCAGCAGCAACCAACGACGCGAC
Organism: Stenotrophomonas sp. NPDC077461; assembly: GCF_049545475.1. Lineage (NCBI taxonomy): Bacteria > Pseudomonadati > Pseudomonadota > Gammaproteobacteria > Lysobacterales > Lysobacteraceae > Stenotrophomonas > Stenotrophomonas sp. NPDC077461. Next base: position 495,202 of record NZ_JBMWDO010000001.1, on the reverse strand, counting down.
AGCCTGTTCATTCGGACGGGGACTCCGTGACATACAGTTCGGGATGATCACGCTGCAGCCCATGCAGTTTGGCCAACAGCGCTTCCTGGGTTTCCGGGATGTCCGGATCGGGATCGATGCATTCCACCGGGCAGACGACCACGCACTGGGGTTCGTCGAAGTGTCCCACGCACTCGGTGCAGCGGGCCGGGTCGATCACGTAGATGGTTTCACCCATCGAGATGGCCTGATTGGGGCAGGCCGGCTCACAGACGTCGCAGTTGACGCAGAGCTCATTGATTTTCAGCGACATGGCGTTACTCCACGCCCGCGCCGGCGGAAGAAAACCGGCCAGCGCAGGGCGCCGGCCGATGATCGGCGGCGCCCCGCAGGACGCCGCCCGGGCCGCGCGCGGGGCGCGGCCGCCACTGCACGGGTTACTTGGCTTCGACGAAGATGTACTCGGCACCGGTCGGCTGCACGATGGACTGCACGCGGGCGTTGTCGGCGGCCTGGCCGATGAACACGACGCGCACGCCCTTCATCGAGTCCGGCGACACGTCCTTGAACACGGTCTGGATCATGTCGGCCATCTTGCCCGAGGCAGACGAACCGAAGGCCAGCATGTTGCCCGGCTGCACGCCACGGGCGACGGCCTGGGTGGCGCTTTCAACCTGGCGCTCGTACTTGTCCTGGAACTGCGGGTCCGATTCCGGCCCGAGGTAATACAGGAACGGGCTGTTGGTGATGTTGCCCATGTTCTGCACGGCCACGGCCTGCAGGTACTTCTTCCAGCCGGCATCGTCGTCCTTGCCCGGGGCGACCAGCGCCTGCTGGGCTTCGGCGACCGGAGCAGCCTCTTCCTTCTTGCAGGCGGTGAAGGCCAGCGCGAACGACGCGATCAGCATGGCACGCATGGTGTTGTTCATGGAATTCCTCCCTTGGTGGTTCTTGGTATGTATGGGTCTGGCGGTTACTGCGTCGGGCCCGACTTCGCTTCCCGGACCCTGCGCAGCGCTTCCAGCACCGACGCGGGAACGAAGCCGGACACGTCGCCGCCCAGACGGGCGATCTCGCGGACCAGCGAAGACGAAATGAAGCTGTGCTGCTCGGCCGGGGTCAGGAACAACGTCTCGACTTCCGGGATCAGGTGGCGGTTCATGCTCGCCATCTGGAATTCGTACTCGAAATCGGACACCGCACGCAGGCCGCGCAGCAGCACGCCACCCTGCATGGAGCGCACGAAATGCGCCAGCAACGTATCAAAACCGCGCACTTCCACGTTGCGGTGGTGGGCCAGCGCCTCACGCGCCAGCGACACCCGCAGCTCCAGCGGCAGCGTCGGCCCCTTTGACGGGCTCTGCGCCACACCCACCACCACCTTTTCGAACAGCGGCGCGGCCCGGTTCACCAGGTCGATGTGACCGTTGGTGATCGGATCGAAGGTGCCCGGGTACACGGCAATGCGGCGGTTGGCCACGGTCATACGGCAGCTACACGTTGTGATCTGGTGAAAGTGTAGCAGCGGCGCGGCGGTACAGGGCGAAACGGACCTCCCGGGTGCTCCCCTCGCGGTGCAGCAGCCACGGCGCCGGCAATCGTGGCGCCTGACCGGCCGGCGACTCCACGTACAGCCAGGCATCGGGGGCCAGGTGCGCCGGCAGTCCGGCGATCACCGCGTCCCACAGCCCGGCGGCAAACGGCGGGTCGACGAAGGCGATATCGGCCAGCGCCCCAGCCGGCTGACGCAGCCACTGGAGGGCGTCGGCCTGGACGACCTCCACCAGCCTCTGCGCGCCCAGCCGGGTCACCGACTCGCGCAGCTGCCGGGACAGCCCCCCGTCTTTCTCCACCAAGGTGGCGTGCGCCGCCCCGCGCGACACCGCCTCCAGTCCCAGCGCGCCGCTGCCGGCAAACAGGTCCAGCACCCGCGCCCCGCCCAACCGCGGCATCAGCCAGTTGAACAGCGTCTCGCGGACCCGGTCGCTGCTTGGCCGCAGGCCCGGCGACAGTGGCACGGGCAGCTTCGTCCCACGCCACTTGCCGCCGATGATGCGCACCTGCCCCACCGCCGGTGCTGCGGGCTGACGCGGCGTCATGCCCGGCGCCTGGCTGGACGGGTCGGCAGGGAAAACGGTGCGGCACGGGTCATGGCACAGGGGCAACGGGGGGCGGGCCGACATTCTAAGCGCTGATCCCCGGCGGGCGCGTTTCATGCACCGGAGACGGCGGATGGCACCGCCGCCCGACCCTCCCGCCATTCGCCCAGCCAATGACCGCACCGGATTCAATGCAGACATCTGATCGACAGACGGGCAGTGTCGCGTGCAAGCCCTCCTCCCGTGGAAAAAGGCCCCTGATCAGGACCTCCGAGTGACCGGCTGCAACCGCGACCTGCATCGCCCCCGAGCCAGGAAAGATACAAACGGCGGGTATCCGCACGCTCTTGAAAACCCACCCCGCCGCCCCTACCCCTTGAGCCAGCCGCCGCGCAGGGCGCGGCATCGTCCAAGGAGCATCGCCACTCATGACCGTGCAGACCCAAAAAGAAACCCTGGGCTTCCAGACCGAAGTCAAGCAGCTGCTGCAGCTGATGATCCACTCGCTGTACTCCAACAAGGAAATCTTCCTTCGCGAGCTGATCTCCAACGCTGCCGACGCCTCGGACAAACTGCGCTTCGAAGCGCTGACCCAGCCGGCCCTTCTTGAGAACGACAGCGACCTGCGCATCCGCGTCAGCTTCGATGCCGATGCCCACACCCTGACCATCGACGACAACGGCATCGGCATGAGCCGTGACGAGGCCATCGCGCACCTTGGCACCATCGCCAAGTCCGGCACGGGCGACTTCCTGCGCCAGCTCTCCGGCGACCAGAAGAAGGACTCCCAGCTGATCGGCCAGTTCGGCGTCGGCTTCTACAGCGCCTTCATCGTCGCCGACCAGGTCGACGTCTACTCGCGCCGCGCCGGCCTGCCCGCCAGCGAAGGCGTGCACTGGTCCTCGCGAGGCGAAGGCGAGTTCGACGTCGAGAGCATCGACAAGCCCGAGCGCGGCACCCGCATCGTGCTGCACCTGAAGGACGACCAGCTCGACTTCGCCGATGGCTGGCGCCTGCGCGGCATCATCAAGAAGTACTCCGACCACATCGGCCTGCCGATCCAGATGGTCAAGAACGCCCACGGCGACGATGCACCGGCCGAGCCCGAGTGGGAAACCGTCAACCGCGCCAGCGCGCTGTGGACCCGTCCGCGCAACGAGATCACCGACGCCGAGTACCGCGAGTTCTACAAGCACGCCGCGCACGACCACCAGGACCCGCTGGCGTGGAGCCACAACAAGGTCGAAGGCAAGCTCGAGTACACCTCGTTGCTGTACGTGCCCGGCCACGCGCCGTTCGACCTGTACCACCGCGATGCGCCCAAGGGCCTGAAGCTCTACGTGCAGCGCGTGTTCGTGATGGACCAGGCCGAGCAGTTCCTGCCGCTGTACCTGCGCTTCATCAAGGGCGTGGTGGATTCCAACGACCTGTCGCTGAACGTTTCGCGCGAAATCCTGCAGTCCGGCCCGGTCATCGACTCGATGAAGGCCGCGCTCACCAAGCGCTCGCTGGACATGCTCGACAAGCTCGCCAAGGACTCGCCGGACGTCTATGCCGGCTTCTGGAAGCAGTTCGGCCAGGTCCTCAAGGAAGGCCCCGCCGAAGACTACGGCAACCGCGAAAAGGTGGCCGGCCTGCTGCGCTTCGCTTCCACCCATGACGCCAGCGGCGAGCAGAGCGTGTCCCTGGCCGACTACGTCGGCCGCATGATCGAAGGCCAGGACAAGATCTACTTCCTGACCGGCGACAGCCATACCCAGGTCAAGGACAGCCCGCATCTGGAAGTGTTCCGCAAGAAGGGCATCGAAGTACTGCTGCTCACCGACCGCATCGACGAGTGGCTGATGGGTTACCTGACCGACTTCGACGGCAAGTCGTTTGTTGACGTCGCACGCGGCGACCTCGACCTCGGCGCGTTGGAGTCGGCGGAAGACAAGCAGGCCCAGGAAGAAGCCGCCAAGGACAAGCAGGCCCTGGTCGAGCGGCTCAAGACCGCGCTCGGCGAGGACGTGGCCGACGTGCGCGTCTCGCACCGCCTCACCGACTCCCCGGCGATCCTGGCCATCGGCGAACAGGACCTGGGCCTGCAGATGCGCCAGATCCTGGAAGCCAGCGGCCAGAAGGTGCCGGACAGCAAGCCCGTGTTCGAGTTCAACCCCGGCCACCCGCTGATCGGCAAGCTCGACCAGGAAGCCGACGCGGCACGCTTCGACGACCTCAGCCGCGTGCTGTTCGACCAGGCCGCCTTGGCAGCCGGCGACACGCTGAAGGACCCGGCCGCCTACGTGCGCCGGCTCAACAAGCTCCTGCTCGAACTGTCCGCGTAAGACCGCGGCACCCGACGATGCCGGCCGCGGGTCGGCATCGTCCTGCCACGACGGGCTCCAGGAAAGTCACATGACCCGGTCGTGCCGGCCAACGGTGGCGACCCACGGTCAGGCGGTTGCGTCCAGCAATGCGCCAAGCATGCCATCGGAGCGCCGGATCACGGCGGCATTGGCCGTGAATGCCAGCACCTCGTTGCGGGCGGCCAGCAGGTCGGTCAACGGGGCCGTCGGGTCCTGGGGCGTGGTGCCCACGACGGACTGCACCCCGCCGGCAGGCGCAGCGCCCCGCAGCACCTGCAGACGCGTCGCGTCGGGCGCGTCCAGGCTGGCCACGTTGTGCGCGGCCACCTGTACGCCCTGCTGGGCCGCACGCATGCCGCTGCCCGCGATTGCCAGAATATTGCCCACCCGGATGCACCCCGGACCGCCCCGTGCGGCCCTCCACCGTCGATAGCGGCCGCCGGGCCGCGCACTTGAGTGCACTCGGGGCTGACAGGCCCGAGTGGTAGCATATCCCCCTGATTTCAGCGCCGAATCCAATGCTCAGTTTCTTCCGTCGCAAAAAGCCCCAGGACGCCCCACAGGACGCGCCCAAGACCCAGCACTACTCGGCTGAAGAGCTGGCCGCCGCGTTCCCGCAGGCGGCTGATGCTGCCGCGCCGCCGGCCCAACCGCCCGCGCCGGTCGTCCCGCCCACCGCGCCCGTGGAATCGACCGCCCCGGCAGCCCCGCCCACCGCGCCTCCGGCATCGACCGCACCGGTCGCCCGGGCCGCCACGCCCCCGGAACCGACCACACCGGTAGTGCCGCCCGCCGGCCAGCGCCCGACCGACCCTGCACCCGTCGTGCAGGTGACCCCGCCGGTCCTGGTCGCCACCGACATCGTGCAGGAAGCCGCTCAGCCGACCGAACCGCCCGTGGCGGCCGCCGCCCCGGCCGCCGACATCCTCGAGCCCGGCGATACCACCGCTCCGGCCGCTCCCGGCAAGCTCGGCTGGCGCGACCGCCTGCGCAACAGCGTCATCGCCCGCAGCTTCGGCGGCCTGTTCTCGCGCAATCCCAAGCTCGACGACGACCTGCTCGACGAGCTGGAAACCGCCCTGATCACCGCCGATGTCGGCGTTGGCGCCACCACCGCGCTGGTCGAGGGCCTGCGCAAGCGCATGAAGGCGCGAGAGTTCGCCGACGCCAAGGCATTGCTGGCCGCTCTTCGCAGCGAGCTGATCGCGATCCTGCAGCCGGTCGCCAGACCACTGGTCATCGACCGCACCGCCAAGCCCTTCGTGGTGCTCACCGTCGGCGTCAACGGGGTGGGCAAGACCACCACCATCGGCAAGCTGGCCAAGCGCTTCAAGGACGACGGCCACAGTCTGATGCTGGCCGCCGGCGACACCTTCCGCGCCGCCGCCGTGGCCCAGCTGCAGGCCTGGGGCGAGCGCAACGGCGTGGCCGTGGTGGCCCAGGGCCAGAATGCCGATGCGGCATCGGTCGCCTTCGATGCGCTGCAGGCCGGCAAGGCACGCGGCACAGAGGTACTGATTGCCGACACCGCCGGCCGCCTGCATACCCAGTCCGGCCTGATGAACGAGCTGGGCAAGATCCGCCGCGTGCTGGGCAAGATCGATCCGGCCGCGCCGCACGAGGTGCTGATGGTGATCGACGGCACCACCGGGCAGAACGCCCTCTCCCAGCTGCGCCAGTTCCACGCGGCGGTCAACGTCACCGGCCTGGTGGTGACCAAGCTGGATGGCACCGCCAAGGGGGGCGTGGTGTTCGCGCTGGCCCGCGAGTTCGGCATTCCGATCCGCTTCGCCGGCATCGGCGAGCGCCCGGAAGATCTGCGCGTGTTCGATCCGGAAGCGTTCGTCGACGCGCTGCTGCCCGAGGCTCTGGGCGGCTGATGCCCGGCGTGGACGGGCGCGGCGACGCCTTCGTCGGCCGCCTGCTGCCGTGGTTCGACGGCCACGGCCGGCATGACCTGCCGTGGCAGCACCCGCGCTCGCCGTACCGGGTGTGGCTGTCGGAGATCATGCTGCAGCAGACCCAGGTCAGTACGGTCATTCCGTACTTTCTGACGTTCCTGCAGGTCTTCCCCACCCTGCCCGCGCTGGCCGCAGCCAGCAACGACGCCGTGATGGCACGGTGGGCCGGGCTTGGCTACTACGCGCGTGCGCGCAACCTGCATGCCGCCGCGCAACGCTGCGTGGCCGATCACGATGGCGAGCTGCCGCGCGATCTCGACGCGCTGCACGCCCTGCCCGGCATCGGCCGCAGTACCGCCGCCGCAATCCTCAGCCAGGCCTGGAACGATCGCCATGCGATCCTCGACGGCAACGTCAAACGCGTGCTCACCCGCTATCACGGCATCGACGGCTTTCCCGGTCTGCCCGCCGTGGAGAAGGTGCTCTGGGGGCTGGCAGAGGCGCACGTACAGCACGTTCCCGACGGTCGCATGGCCGACTACACGCAGGCGCAGATGGATCTGGGCGCCACCGTATGCACCCGCAGCCGTCCCGCCTGTGTGATCTGCCCGTTGCAGGACGATTGCGTGGCGCGCCGTGAAGGCCGCACCGACCGGTTGCCCACGCCCAAACCAGGCAAGGCACTGCCCGAGCGCGAGGCCGTGGCCCTGCTGCTGCGCGATGGCCGCGGCCGCGTGCTGCTGCAGAAGCGGCCGGACACCGGCATCTGGGCGCAGTTGTGGACGCTGCCCCAGGCCGAGCATGGCAGCGCGCTGCAGGACTGGTTCGACGCGCACCTGCACGGCTCGCTGGACGACGCGGAGGCGCTGCCGGTGCTGGAACACACCTTCAGCCATTACCGCCTGCACCTGCAGGTGCTGTCCTGCCAGGTGGACGGCCTGCGCGCCGATGTCCCGGGCCTGCGCTGGGTCGCTCCGGTGGACCTGCCCACGCTCGGCCTGCCCGCACCGATCCGCAAGCTGCTCGACACCGGCGCGCCGCCCGCCTCGCCCAAGCGCCGTACAATGCGACGCGCGTCCTCCCCACCCGTTTCCGAGTAAGCCCATGCCCCGCACCGTTTTCTGCCAGTACGAACAACGCGACACCGACGGCCTGGACTTCGTGCCCTATCCCGGCGATCTCGGCCAGCGCATCTTCAATCACATCGGCAAGAGCGCGTGGGCCGCATGGCTGGCGCACCAGACGATGCTGATCAACGAGAACCGGCTGTCGCCGCGCGATCCCAGGCACCGCGCGTTCCTGGAAGAAGAGCTGGTCAAGTACCTGTTCTCCGGCGGCGCAGAAAAGCCGGCCGGTTACGTCGCGCCGGAGGCGTGAGGCCGCTGTGCCGGCCAGTGGCCGGCACCTGCAGGGCAGGTCGCGGTACGCCTTACGGCTCCCGCTCCTGCAGCTTCGCCTGGCGCATGTCCTGTTCGGACGCGCGCAGCGCCTTGATGTCCAGTTTCTGGATGCTGCGGATGAAGCACGGCATGTTCATCGGGCCCGAGGTCGGGTCGCGGACCAGGACCTTGTCGAAGCGCGATGACACCCGTCCGGTGCGGCTGGTCAGCGCGATCTCCAGCGCGTAGTCCAGGCCCTGGCACGGGCCGGTCAGCTCGAGCAGATAGGCCTCGCTCGGGCGCGTCCATACCGCCAGCGCACTGTCGCCCAGTTCGGTCCAGCCATTGATGCCGCCATACAGCGGCATGTCCTGCTGCGGCGGTGCCGCATGGGCGCGGTACAGCGACAGCTTCTGCTCGGACGTCAGGCGACCACTGGTCGCACAGGCGGACAGGGCCAGGCACAGGGCGACGGCAACATGGGCTTTCATGGAACCTCCGGCGGGGTGGGCTGCAGGCATCATGCGCCCCCCGGGATGATGCCGGCGCATGCAGCCCGCCGGCAGTTCAGCGCCTGGACGGGGTGCTCAGACCTGGTCGTGCGACAAGGCGTGCAGGCGACCTTCGCGCAGTTCCAGCACGCGGTCCAGCTTGCGTGCCAGGCTGCGGTCGTGGGTCACCAGCACCAGACTGGTGTGGTGGGCGCGGTTGAGCTCCAGCATCAGGTCGAACACGGTCGCGGCGGTCTTGTCGTCCAGGTTGCCGGTGGGCTCGTCGCCCAGCACGCAGGCCGGCCGGTTGACCAGCGCGCGGGCCACGGCGGCGCGCTGGCGCTCGCCACCAGACAGCTCGCTGGGCTTGTGCTCCAGGCGGTGGCCCAGGCCGACCGACTCCAGCAGCGAACGGGCGCGCGCCTGTGCATCGGCCACGTCCGCACCGCCCAGCAGCACCGGCATCATCACGTTCTCCAACGCGGTGAATTCGGGCAGCAGGTGATGGAACTGGTACACGAAGCCCAGCGTGCGGTTGCGCAGGCTGCCGCGCGCTGCATCGGAGAGCTGCGACATGCGCACGCCAGCCACCAGCACCTCGCCCGCCGTGGGCAGGTCCAGGCCACCAAGCAGATGCAGCAGGGTGCTCTTGCCGGCACCGGAGGCGCCAATGATCGCGACCGTCTCGCCGGTGTTGACGCTCAGGTCCAGGCCATCGAAGACCGGGGTCTGCATGCGCCCTTCCGAATAGGTCTTGCCCAGGCGCTCGGCGCGGAGCACTTCCTGGCCGCGGACGCTCACGTCATGCCCGATCACATCATTCATAACGCAGGGCCTCCGCCGGCTGGGTGCGGGCAGCGCGCCACGCGGGATACAACGTCGCCAGGAAGCTCATGACCAGTGCGACCACCGTGATGATGATGATGTCCGGCGCCTGCATGTCGGTGGGCAGGCCGGTGATGTAGTAGACGTCCTCGGGCAGCAGCTTGACGTTGAACACCGTCTCGATCGCACCGAGGATGCGTTCGAGATTCAAGGTCAGGGTGATGCCGCCGATCACGCCCATCACGGTACCGAAGATGCCGATCAGCGAGCCCTGCACCATGAAGACCTGCATCACCCCGCCCGGGGTCAGGCCAAGCGTGCGCAGGATCGCGATGTCGGCCTGCTTGTCGGTGACCAGCATCACCTGCGAGGACACCAGGTTGAAGGCCCCCATCGCGATGATCAGCGACAGCAGGATGCCCATCACCACTTTTTCCATGCGCAGCGAGTGGTACAGGTTGGCGTTCTGCTGGGTCCAGTCGCTGACCCGGTAGGCCCCGTGCAGCGCATGCGCCAGATCCAGGCCGACATCCAGCGCCTTGTCCATGTCGTGCAGCTTCAGGCGCACGCCGGTCGCGCCATCGATGCGCAGGACACGCTCCAGGTCGCTCATGTTGGCGTAGGCCACGCCGCGGTCGATCTCGTTGTAGCCGGCCTCGAAGATGCCGCTGACGGTGAAGCGCTTCAGCCGCGGCATCGCGCCCATCGGCGTGCCCTGCACTTCGGCCAGCGTCACCACCACGGTGTCGCCGACATCCACGCCGAGCCAGATGGCCAGTTCACTGCCCAGCAGCAGGTTGTAGCTGCCGGGGGTCAGGCTGTCGTAGCTGCCGCGCTTGAGCTTCTGATTGATGACCGAGACCGTGGGCTCCAGCGCCGGGTCGATGCCCTGCACGATCGCGCCCTGCACGCGTGGACCGCTCAGCATGGCCTGGATCTCGATGTACGGCGCGGCACCGGCCACGCGCGGGTCCTTCATGGCCAGATCCACCGACCGCTGCCAGTCGGCCATCGGCGCGCCGTCGCTGGTGATGGTGGTATGTGCGGACATCTGCAGCAGGCGGTCGCGGATCTCCTTCTGGAAGCCGCTCATCACCGCCAGGGTGGTGATCAGCACGGTCACGCCCAGCGCGATGCCAAGGATGGACGCCATCGAGATGAAGGAGATGAAGCCGTTGCGACGTTTGGCGCGCAGGTAACGCAGGCCGATTGCGACAGGTATGGGTTTGAACATGCAGGTGTGCCGGACAATTCAGGCTATGGTGCCATTGCGCGACGTGAACGGGAAATGCAGCGGGTGCCGACGGCCAGTCGCAGTTCACGTCGCTGCGCCGCCGACAGGGTATCGGGCCAGAACAGCAGTGCGTGCCGGCGCCACCCCTGCCGCCAGCGAAGCTGGACCAGCGGTCCCCGGAACCGCACCACGAAGGCCTCGACCGGCCTGCCGTCCACCATGACGGCCGCCTCGCCAGGCGGAACAAGCAGGTGCCGGGTACGCCGACGGACCTGACCTGCCGCTTCGACAAGGGACGCCATCACGACCGTCCCGGCCACCCACTGCCAGTGCGGCGACGGCAGATCGCTCATCGACAGCGCCCAGGGCACCAGCATCGCCAGCAGGACCTGCACGCGGCATTGCCTGCGCGAGGGCCGCCATTCAAGCCGGCAGGGCGCGGATCCTGGCGATGAGCGCGGCCGGCTCGGCATGGGGGCACTCCTCGTAGCCCATGAACCACCGCCACAGCCTATCGTCCTCGCATTCCAGCAGGAACAGGAAAACCTCGCGCTCTGCAGTCGGCGCACCGGCCCATTCGCGGTCAAGGTAACGCTCGAACAGCTGGTCCAGCTCACGCATGCCGCGGCGGCAGCGCCAGCGCAGCTTTTTCAGCAGGGTTGCTTCATCCATCGGTGTGGCTCCTTGAACGGCAAGGCCTTAAACGGTAAAGCCGAGCATGGCTCGGCTTTACCTTTTCGGTTCAGCCGGGCAGAGCCCGGCGCTACGGAGCCGCGGGCAGAGCCCGGCGCTACGGAGCCGCGGGCTGAGCCCGGCGCTACGTCAGGCGCGGCGCGCCATCATCAGCTTCTTGATCTCGGCGATGGCCAAGGCCGGGTTCAGGCCCTTCGGGCAGGTCCGGGCGCAGTTCATGATGGTGTGGCAGCGGTACAGCTTGAACGGATCTTCCAGGTCGTCCAGACGCGCCCCGGTGTCCTCGTCGCGCGAATCGACGATCCAGCGGTAGGCCTGCAGGAGGATCGCCGGGCCCAGGTAACGCTCACCGTTCCACCAGTAGCTCGGGCAGCTGGTCGAGCAGCAGGCGCACAGAATGCACTCGTACAGCCCGTCCAGCTTCTTGCGGTCTTCCGGCGACTGCAGGCGCTCGCGATCCGGCGGCGGTGGGGTCTGGGTGCGGATCCACGGCTTGATCGACGCGTACTGCGCGTAGAAGTGGGTCAGGTCCGGCACCAGATCCTTGACCACGCTCATGTGCGGCAGCGGGTAGATCGGCACTTCGGCCTTGCCGCAGTCAGCGATGGCGCGGGTGCAGGCCAGCGTGTTGGTGCCATCGATGTTCATCGCGCACGAACCGCAGATGCCCTCGCGGCACGAACGACGGAAGGTCAGGGTCGGATCGATCTCGTTCTTGATCTTGATCAGCGCGTCCAGAACCATCGGGCCGCACGCGTCCAGATCGATCTCGTAGGTATCGGTACGCGGGTTGCTGTCGTCGTCGGGATTCCAGCGGTAGATCTTGAACGTACGGGTGTTCTTCGCGCCGCTCTTGGCGGGGAAGTGCTTGCCCTTTCCGATCTTGGAATTCTTGGGGAGGGAAAACTCGGCCATGGCTGTTCTCGTTGGCTCAGGCGGCTCGCGCTGCGATGCAGGCGCGGCTAGCACGGAAGATGAGGAAGTCGACACCGCCGGCCCGCAGCGCGCGCACCACCCCACCCGTGTGGGCGGAGGAAGTGGCAGGCACTGCGTGGCCGGAGGTCATGCCGAAGGTCGCTTAGTAGACGCGCGGCTTGGGCGGGACCACGTCCACGTCCTTGCTCAGCGTGTACATGTGGACCGGACGGTAGTCGAACTCGCACTTGCCCTTCTCGTCGACGCTGACCAGCGTGTGCTTCTGCCAGTTGACGTCGTCGCGGTCCGGATAGTCTTCATGCGCGTGCGCGCCGCGGCTTTCCTTGCGCTGTTCGGCCGAGTTGATCGTCGCCACCGCGTTGAGCAGCAGGTTGTTCAGCTCGTAGGTTTCGATCAGGTCGGAGTTCCACACCAGCGAACGGTCGGAGACCTTGACGTCCTGGAAGGAGTCGAAGATCTCGGCCATCTTGCCGCAGCCTTCCTGCAGGGTCTTGCTGGTACGGAACACCGCCGCGTCGTTCTGCATGGTGCGCTGCATGCGGTCGCGGATGACCGAGGTCGGGGTGTCGCCGTTGGCGTAGCGCAGCTTGTCCAGCAGGCCGAGCGCCTTGTCGCAGGCGTCCGACGGCAGGGTCTTGTGCGACTGGCCCGGCTTGATGGTATCGGCGCAGCGGTTGGCCACCGCACGCCCGAACACCACCAGATCCAGCAGCGAGTTGGAGCCCAGGCGGTTGGCACCGTGCACCGACACGCAGGCTGCTTCGCCGATGGCGTACAGGCCCGGCACCACGGCATCGGGGTTGTCGCCAACCTTGCGCACGACTTCGCCGTGGTAGTTGGTCGGGATGCCACCCATGTTGTAGTGCACGGTCGGGATGACCGGAATCGGCTGCTTGTGCACGTCGACGCCGGCGAAGATGCGCGCGCTTTCGGCGATGCCCGGCAGCTTGTCGTCGATCACGCCCGGGCCGAGGTGGGTCAGGTCGAGCAGGATGTGGTCCTTGTGCTCGCCGACGCCGCGGCCTTCGCGGATTTCGATGGTCATCGAACGCGACACCACGTCGCGCGAGGCCAGGTCCTTGTAGTGCGGTGCGTAGCGCTCCATGAAGCGCTCACCGTTGCTGTTGCGCAGGATGCCGCCTTCGCCACGCACGCCTTCGGTGATCAGGCAGCCCGCGCCGTAGATGCCGGTCGGGTGGAACTGCACGAACTCCATGTCCTGCATCGGCAGGCCGGCGCGCATGACCAGACCGCCGCCGTCGCCGGTGCAGGTGTGGGCCGAGGTGGCGCTGAAATACGCGCGGCCGTAACCGCCGGTGGCCAGCACCACGCCGTGGGCGCGGAACAGGTGCAGCGAGCCGTCGGCCATGTCCAGGGCAAGCACGCCGCGGCACACACCTTCCTCATCGAAGATCAGGTCGAGCGCGAAGTACTCGATCATGAAGCGCGCGTTGTGCGCCAGCGACTGCTGGTACAGCGTGTGCAGCATGGCGTGCCCGGTGCGGTCGGCCGCGGCGCAGGTGCGCTGCGCGGACGGGCCTTCGCCGTACTTGGTGGTCATGCCACCGAACGGGCGCTGGTAGATCTTGCCCTCTTCGGTACGGCTGAACGGCACACCGTAGTGTTCCAGTTCGATGATGGCCGGAATCGCTTCGCGGCACATGTACTCGATGGCGTCCTGGTCACCCAGCCAATCCGAGCCCTTGATGGTGTCGAAGAAGTGGTAGCGCCAGTCGTCCTCGCCCATGTTGCCCAGCGCGGCGGAAATACCGCCCTGCGCGGCCACGGTGTGCGAGCGGGTCGGGAAGACCTTGGTCAGGCAGACGGTCTGCAGGCCCTTGGCGGCAAGACCGAACGTGGCGCGCAGACCGGCACCGCCGGCGCCGACCACGACCATGTCGTACTTGTGTTCCGTAATCTTGTAAGCGGACATCTAATCTGGATTCCTGTCTTGGTGCCTGGACTCAGGCAACGCCGAGCGCAATGCGGGCGACCGCAAAAACACTGACGATCGCGCCGAGCACGGCGATGAACTTCACCGTGGTCTGCAGCGCCAGGGCCAGCAGCGAGTTGTGGATGTAGTCTTCCAGCACGACCTGCAGGCCGAGCTGGGCGTGCCAGAACATCGCGACCAGGAAGCCGACCAGCAGGACCGCGTTCCACGGCTTGGACACCGCTTCGGTGGCGGTCACGTAATCGGCGCCGATCAGGCTCAGCACGAACACCAGGAACCAGATGGTCAGGCCGACCAGCGCGGTGGCGGTCAGGCGCTGCATCACGAAATGCTCGGTGCCGGTCTTGGCAGCGCCAAGGCCACGCACGTTCTTCAGCGGGGTACGGAACTTGTTCATGCGGTGGCTCCGGCGAACACATAGGCCCAGACCAGCGCGGTGATCACCAGGCTGGCGAAGACCGAGACCCAGCTGCTGCGCACAAAGGCGGGAATGGAGAAGCCGATCGCGAAGTCCTGCACGATGTGGCGGATGCCATTGCACAGGTGGTAGGCAAAGGACCACGTCCATGCGAACAGGAACAGCTTGCCGTACCAGCTGCCGGCATGGCCGGTGAAGCAGTTCCAGGATTCAGGGCCCATCATCAGGGCGAGCAGGCCGCCCGCAATGATCAGGGCTCCAACAGACAGAAAGATGCCGGTGGCTCGATGCAGGATCGAGGTGGCCATCTGAATCTGCCAGCGATACACCTGAAGGTGCGGGGAAAGGGGACGTTCTCTGGCGGCCATTCGCTGGGCTCGTTGTCTCGGCTGGGCGGCGCAATGCCGCGTTGGCTCAATGCTGATCAAAAATCGATGCAGCGTCCGTTTTTCTCCCAGTCTCCATACCGCACCGGATCAAGTCCGCCGCGGCCACCAATCTCCACGGGCACCGCGGGGGTCTCGGGAAGCGGCTGCTTCTGCTCGACCTGCGGGGCTGGGGAGTCGGATTCTGGAGTGGGGGTTGTTTGGCCTATCATGGGTGGTCTCGCAACGCACAAATTTTAGACCCCGTTCACGTGCCTGACAACCTGCCCCCTGCTTTCGTCGGATATCCGGCCCTCTCCGGTCACCAGCTGCTCAGCCTGGAAGGCCCCGATGCGGCCGCATTCGCGCATGCCCAGTTCGCCAGCGACGTCACTGCCCTGCCCCTGCGGCATTGGCAGTGGAGCGCCTGGCTGAGCGCCAAAGGCCGCACCATTGCTGTGTTTCAGCTGATCCGCCTGGACCAGACGCAGGTGGTGCTGGTGCTCGCCGACGGCGATGCCGATGCGATTGCGTCGCAGTTGCAGCGCTTCGTGTTCCGCCGCAAGGTGAAACTGACGGTGCGTACCGATCTGGGCGTGGCCGGCAGCTTCACTGCGCCGGAAGCCGCCTCCGGCGCCGCCATCGCGGTGCTCGGCGAGACGCTCGAACTGGATGTGGGCAGCGATGCCCTGCCCCGGACACTGCGCATCGCCGCCTTGGACGACACGGTGCTGGCCGATGACCCGGCATTCGCGCTCGCCTGGCGCCAGGCCGATCTGCGCTACGGCGTGCCGCGCCTGGACGTCGATCAACGCGAACAGTGGACGCCGCAGCAGCTGGGCCTGGATCGACTGAACGGCTACAGCGTCAAGAAGGGCTGCTATCCCGGCCAGGAAATCGTGGCGCGCACGCATTTCCTCGGCAAGGCCAAGCGGGCGCTGCAGCTGCTGCGGGTGGGCGCCGGCATCACCAGCGGCGCGCAGGTCCAGCAGAATGGCGCGGCGATCGGCACCGTGGTCAGCGTGGCTGGCGAACTGGCGCTGGCCGTGCTGCCGCTGGAGATCGCCAGCGATCCGCTGGAGATCGGCGGCGTGGAAGCGGCCTCGCTGCCCCTGCTGGACGGCCTGGCGCGGTAAGTGCGTGGACCCGGCCCTCGGCCGGCGTCCCCGTCATCCGTGCTGCTGACCGGCCAAGGCGGGGTGGGTGCGGACCCTTGGTCCGCCCACCTGAGGCCTCAGGCGTCGTGGTTCAACCGCTCGCCGGTCTCCGCATCGAAGAAGTGCAGCCCCTTCGGCTGTATCGCCACGCGGATCGACTCGCCGACCTGCGGCAGGGCCTGCGGCGCCACGCGCATCACCAACGGCTGGCCGCCACTGGTCATGTTCACGAAGATCTCGTTGCCCACCGGCTCGATGCCGTCGATGGTCGCCTCGAAGCCCGTCGCATCCTCGGCCGCGGCCGGCTGCAGATGCTCCGGACGCACGCCCACGGCGATGGTCCGGCCGATCCAGCCCGCATCGACTGACGCCTGGCCCAGCGGTGCGGTCAGCGCCGCCTCCTGCACGACCACGCCGCGGTCATTGCGCTGCAGGGTGCCGCGCAGCACGTTCATCGCCGGGCTGCCCAGGAAGCCGGCCACAAACAGGTTGGCCGGGCGGTCGTAGAGCGCCATCGGCGTATCGATCTGCTGGATGATGCCGTCCTTGAGCACCACGATGCGCTGGCCCAGCGTCATCGCTTCCACCTGGTCGTGGGTGACGTAGATCATCGTCGTGCCCAGCTTGCGATGCAGCTGCGCGATCTCGGTACGCACACTGTGACGCAGCTTGGCATCCAGATTGGAGAGCGGCTCGTCCAGCAGGAACACCGCCGGCTCGCGCACCAGCGCGCGACCCAGCGCAACGCGCTGGCGCTGGCCGCCGGACATCGCCTTGGGCAGCTTGTCGAGCATCTCGGTCAGGCCCAGCGTCTGCGCCGCCTCGTTGACCCGCCTGCTGATCGTGGCCTTGTCGTGACCGCGCAGCTTCAGGCCGAAGGCGAGGTTCTCGGCCACGGTCATATGCGGATACAACGCATAGCTCTGGAACACCATTGCGATATCGCGATCCTTCGGCGCCACATCGTTGACCACGCGGTCGCCGATGGTCAGCGTACCGCCGCTGATCTCCTCCAGCCCGGCGACCATGCGCAGCAAGGTCGACTTGCCGCAGCCGGACGGCCCGACCAGCACCATCAGTTCGCCATCGGCCACCTCGAAGGTCGCGCCCTGCACGGCCACCTGACCGTTGTCGTAGACCTTGCGAACCCCCTGCAACTGCACTTTTGCCATATCACCATTCCAGTCCGCCCGGACTCCGGGCTGTTATGCGGAACTGCCCTCGGCCCTCCCGATGGCAGGTCGATGGCGTGGTGCCGCATGACGGCGACCACTGCAATCGAATACAGTCTGCGCATTCTGCCATGTAAACGTTTTCACGTGGCACTATCCGATGGTCGGCAACGACGTCGGCGCCAGCGGGGCGGTTTCCTCCCCTGCGCGCCGGGTCGTCAGGCCGTCACGCCAGGCCCGTCGGGTGGACGATGCCGCGATCGCAACATGCGGTCAACGTACCCACCCGTACCCCCGAGAACATAGACGAGAAGCGATTGACAACGATGTCACCCGGATCTGAAACTCGAGCGATGCACGACACCCTCTTCCTGTTTGGCGCCACAGGCGATCTGGCCCAGCGTTATCTGTTCCCCTCGCTGCTGCGACTGCTCGGCGACGGCCTGCTCCCCGAAGACTTCAAGGTCCGTGCGCTGGCGCTGTCGCCGCACGACACCGAGGCCTTCCGCGAAATCCTGCGGCCGCGCCTGCAGCAGGCCATGCCGATGGCCAGCCAGGAGGACATCCAGTCGCTGCTGCAGCGCATCGACTACCGTTCGGTGGACCTGCGCGACCCACAGTCCGTCGCCGACTCGGTGCGCGATCTGGTCAACCGCCGCTGCGTGAGCTACCTGGCGATCCCGCCGGGCCTGTACATCTCCACCTGCGAAGGCCTGGCCCTGGGCGGCGCGCTGGCGGCGCCGCACCGGCTGATGCTCGAGAAGCCGATCGGCAGCGACAGCGCCAGCGCCGAGGAGATCATCTCCACCATCGGCCAGTGGATCGACGAAGACCGCGTGTTCCGCCTGGACCACTACCTGGGCAAGGCAGCAGTGCAGAACCTGATCGCGCTGCGCTTCGGCAACACGCTGCTGGAAGCGGTCTGGAACCGCAATTACATCGAGTCGGTGCACATCCTGGTGGCCGAGAGCGAGGGCGTGGACGGCCGCGATGCGTATTACGCCCGCTCCGGTGCGCTGCGCGACATGGTCCAGAGCCACATTCTGCAGCTGCTCTGCCTGGTGGCGATGGAGCCGCCGGCGTCGCTGGAAGCCGACCGCATCCGCGACGAGAAAGTCAAAGTGCTGCGCTCCCTGCGCCCCCTGGATGCCACGCACGCCGCGCGCGACAGCGTCCGCGGCCGCTACACCGCCGGCACCATCAACGGCCAGCCCGCGCAGGCCTACCAGCCGCCGGAAGGCAGCGACGTGGAAACCTTTGCCGGGGTCACCGCGCACATCGACAACTGGCGCTGGTCCGGGGTGCCGTTCCATCTGGTCACCGGCAAGCGCCTGGCCGAGCGCACCACCCGCGTGGTGGTCACGCTCAAGCCGGTCACGCACTGGCTGTTCGAGCGCCCGGACCGCGGCAATGCCACGCCCAACCGCATTACCTTCCAGCTGCAGCCGCAGGAGAACATCGAGCTCGGCCTGATGAGCAGCCTGGCCGGCCCGGAATGGGGCGCGCTGGAACTGCACCCGCTGGAGCTGGAGCTGTCGGTACCCACGGGCCTGCACCGCCGCATCGCCTACGAACGGCTGTTCCTGGACGCCTTCAACGGCAACCACGCGCTGTTCGTGCGCGACGATGAAGTGCGCGCCGCCTGGGCCTGGATCGACAGCGTCAGCGATGCCTGGAAAGCCGCGGCCCTGCCGCTGCAGCCCTACCCCGCCGGCCAGTGGGGCCCGGAGGAGGCAATCGGCTTCCTGCCTGCCGACGTGGACGCCGATGCCGGCAAGGATCGCGCATGAGCCGGGCGTCACAACCGGTGCTGGTCGCCGATATCGGGGGCACCAATGCCCGTTTCGCGCTGGCCGACACGGCGCAGGCCGCGCCGCTGCAGCAGGACAGCATCCGCGAGTTCGTGGTCGCCGATTTCCCGTCGCTCGGCGATGCGGCGCGCCACTATCTGGACCAGATCGGCGCCGAGGCGCGCCGCGGCGTGTTCGCCGTGGCCGGCCGCGTGGATGGCGATGAGGCGCGCATCACCAATCATCCGTGGGTGATCTCGCGTGCGCGTACCGCCCACATGCTCGGCTTCGACGAACTGCACCTGATCAACGACTTCGCCGCCCAGGCGATGGCGATCTCGCTGCTGCAGCCGCAGGACGTGGTCCAGGTCGGTGGCGCCGCATGGGTGCCGGGCAAGCCCGGCCAGCCGCGCAACTATGCGGTGATCGGCCCGGGCACCGGGCTCGGCGTGGGCGGGTTGATCCTGCGCCACGGCCGCTGCTATCCGCTGGAAACCGAAGGTGGCCATGTCAGCTTCCCGCCGGGCACGCCTGAAGAAATCCGCATCCTGGAAATCCTCTCCGAACAGTTCGGCCGCGTCTCCAACGAGCGCCTGATCTGCGGGCCGGGACTGGTCAACATCCATCGCGCCGTGTGCGAGATGGCCGACATCGACCCCGGTCAGCTGCAACCGGTGGACGTCACCGCGCGCGCGTTGCATGGCGATCCGCAGGCAATGCGTACTGTGGACGTGTTCTGCGCCGTGTTCGGCGCCATCGCCGGCGACCTGGTGTTGATCCAGGGCGCGTGGGACGGCGTGTTCCTGACCGGCGGGCTGGTGCCGAAGATGCTGGACTCACTGCAGCACTCCGGTTTCCGCCAGCGTTTCGAGCACAAGGGACGCTTCTCCTCGATCATGGCCCGGGTGCCGTCGCTGGCGGTGATGCACCCGCACGCCGGCCTGCTCGGCGCCGCCGCCTACGCCGCAGACGCCGAGCGCGATCTGCAGGGAGCTGCCGCATGACCGCGCTGGACACGCAGGACCGTTTCACCCTGATCCGCCACGGCGACGCCGACGCCTGGATCGAGGCCGTGGCCGCAGAGATGGCCCAGCTCCTCAACCAGGAGATCACCGCGTTCGGCCGTGCGCGCATGCTGCTGTCCGGCGGGACCACGCCAGCGCCGGTCTACCAGGCACTGGCCGAGCTGGACGTGCACTGGGATCGCGTCGAGGTCAGCCTGGTCGATGAGCGCTGGCTGTCCCCGCAGGACCGCGACAGCAATGCCTGGCTGGTGCGCGAGAGCTTCCTCACGCGTGCCGAAGGCGCCCATTTCGACCCACTGGTGCGGGTGGGCAAGCCGCTGGCCGAATGCGTGTACACCGCCAACCTGCAGGCGCAGCACAGCCAGCGGCCGTGTCTGAGTGTGCTGGGGATGGGCAACGACGGCCACACCGCCTCGCTGTTTCCCGGTTCCCGCGACCTGGCCCGCGCCGTGGACAGCACCCTGCCCTATGCGGCGCTGGATGCCACCGGCTGCCCGGGCGCCAACCAGTGGCCACTGCGCATCACCCTGACCCCGCACGGGCTCGGCCAGAGCCGGCAGCGTCTGCTGCTGCTGCGCGGCAAGCAGAAGCTGGACGTGCTGCGCCAGGCGCTGGACAGCAACAATCCGCACCTCTATCCCATTCTCAACGCGATCGACATCGGCGGCACCAAGCTGCGCGTGCACTGGTGCGACTGACCTCGCCCCGGTGGTATTCCGTTCGCCTTCTCATAGCCGGTAGCCAATGAGCCTGCATCCCAAACTCCATGCCATCACCGAACGCATCGTCCAGCGCAGCGCCGCCTCGCGCGCCGCCTACCTGGCCGGCATCGACGCCGCGCTGCGCGACGGTCCGTTCCGTTCGCGCCTGAGCTGCGGCAACCTCGCCCACGGCTTCGCGGCCTGCGGCCCCACCGACAAGAGCCGCCTGCGCGGCGGGGTGACGCCGAACCTGGGCATCATCACCGCCTACAACGACATGCTGTCGGCGCACCAGCCGTTCGAGCGTTATCCGGACATCCTGCGCGACACCGCCCGCGAGCTCGGCGCCACTGCACAGGTGGCCGGTGGTGTGCCGGCGATGTGCGATGGCGTCACCCAGGGCCGCGGCGGCATGGAACTGTCGCTGTTCTCGCGTGATGTGATCGCACAGTCGACCGCGATCGGGCTGAGCCACGACATGTTCGATGCCACCGTGTACCTCGGTGTCTGCGACAAGATCGTGCCGGGCCTGCTGATTGGCGCGCTGGCCTTCGGCCATCTGCCGGCGATCTTCCTGCCGGCCGGGCCGATGACGCCGGGCATTCCGAACAAGCAGAAGGCCGAAGTCCGCGAGCGCTACGCGGCCGGCCAGGCAACCCGCGAGGAGCTGCTGGAAGTGGAAGCGGCGTCCTATCACGGCGCAGGCACCTGCACGTTCTACGGCACGGCCAATTCCAATCAGACGCTGCTGGAAGCAATGGGCGTGCAGTTGCCCGGTGCGTCGTTCGTCAATCCGGATACGCCGCTGCGCGATGCACTGACCCGTCATGCGGGCGCGCGTGCGCTGGAGATCAGTGCGCTGGGCGACGACTTCCGTCCGCTGGGCCGCCTGATCGACGAGCGCGCGATCGTCAATGCCATCGTGACGCTGATGGCGACCGGTGGCTCGACCAACCACACGATCCACTGGATCGCCGTGGCACGTGCCGCCGGGATCGTGCTGACCTGGGACGACATGGACCAGCTGTCGCAGCTGATTCCGTTGCTGGCGCGGGTCTATCCGAACGGCGAAGCGGACGTGAACCGCTTCGCGGCGGCTGGCGGCACGGCGTTCGTGTTCCGCGAGCTGATGGATGCGGGGCTGATGCATGCGGACCTGGACACGGTGGCGGTCGGCGGGATGCGCCAGTACGGGCAGGAGCCGGCCCTGCGCGACGGCGCGCTGACCTGGATCGATGGCATCACCGAGAGCGCCGACACCGAGGTGGTGCGCGGGGTGGCCGACCCGTTCGAGGCACAGGGTGGCCTGCGCCTGCTGCGCGGCAATCTGGGGCGTTCGCTGATCAAGCTGTCGGCGGTGAAGCCGCAGTACCGCACGATCGAGGCGCCGGCGGTGGTGGTGGATGCGCCGCAGGTGCTGAACAAGCTGCACGCGGCCGGGATGCTGCCGCATGATTTCGTGGCGGTGGTGCGCTACCAGGGTCCGCGTGCGAACGGCATGCCGGAGCTGCACTCGCTGGCGCCCTTGCTGGGCCTGCTGCAGAACCAGGGCCGGCGCGTGGCGCTGGTGACCGACGGCCGTCTGTCCGGCGCGTCGGGCAAATTCCCGGCGGCGATCCACATGACGCCGGAGGCATCGCGCGGCGGTCCGCTGGCGCGCGTGCGCGAAGGCGACATCATCCGGATGGATGGCGAGGCAGGCACGCTGGACGTACTGGTTGATCCGGCCGAATGGGCGGCGCGCACGCTGGCGCCGAACACGGCACCGGCAGCGCACGATCTGGGCCGCAATCTGTTCGCGATGAACCGCCGCCTGGTGGGACCGGCCGACCAGGGCGCGATTTCGATCTCGTGTGGGCCGGCTGCCGCCGACGGCGACATCTGGAACTACGACGCGGAGTACGAGCTGGGGCACGACGCCGAGGCAGCGCTTGCGCCGCATGAGGCCAAGGACGCCTGACGGTTTATCGCCGAGCGCGGCGGTGGGGTTTCCGGGACACGCCGTGAACCCGCCACCTCTCGACAGATGGCGGCGCCTCACTGGCTGATTCGCGACCGTTACGCGATTCACCAACCGCCTCACGACACAGTGCGGCGCTTTGTTGGCGTCGGCCAATTCGGTAGCGCCGGCCTCTGGCCGGCCTTTGGGGTCTCCGGCCAACACCTGGTCGACCCGATCAACAGGAAGACATTTTCATGAGCATTGCCGAACACCAGAAACGCGCTGAATCCCTCCTCCACGCCGCCGGCATCCTGCCCGTCGTCACCGTGCACACCCTGGACCAGGCACGCGCGGTCAGTGCGGCGCTGCTGGAAGGCGGCCTGCCGGCGATCGAGCTGACGCTGCGCACGCCGATTGCGATGGAGGCACTGGCGATGCTCAAACGCGAGCTGCCGGACGTGGTGGTGGGCGCGGGCACGGTGTTGACCTTGGAGCAGATGCAGCAGTCGATCGATGCCGGCGCGGATTTCCTGGTGACGCCGGGAACGCCGGCGCCTATGGCCGATGCGCTTGCCGCGGCACCGTTGCCGGTGGTGCCGGGAGCGGCCTCGCCGACCGAAATGCTGGCGCTGTATGCACGCGGCTTCCGCGTCTGCAAGCTGTTCCCGGCCTCGGCGGTGGGCGGCCTGGCGATGATCAAGGGCCTGGCCGGTCCGATTCCGGACCTGAAGCTCTGCCCGACCGGCGGCATCACCGAAACCACCGCCGCAGAGTATCTGGAGCAGAAGAACGTGGTCTGCATCGGCGGCTCGTGGATGGTGCCGGGCAACTGGATCGACAACGGCGACTGGGACAAGGTGCGCGAGAGCGCGGCCCAGGCGGCGAAGATCGTGGCGCGCGTCAGCGCCAGGTGAGGCAACGGCGGCCGGGCATCGCCCCGCTGCCGCCGACGACACCGGCGCGGATTACATCGGTCGCGCCGAGTCCACCAGGCCGTACTGGCTGGCCATGCGTGCCAGGGCGATGTTGTCGCTGATGCCCATCTTTTCGAACAGGCGCGCCTTGTGCGTATTGACGGTCTTGGCACTGAGGCTCAGACGCTTGGCAATGTCCTCCTGGCGCAGGCCCTGGGTCAGCAGCAGGGCCACTTCCAGTTCGCGCGGCGACAGCGCATCGAACGGCGAGTGGCTGCCTTCCACGTTCGAGAGCGCCAGGTTCTGGGCGATGCTGCTGCCCAGGTAACGGCGGCCCAGCGCGGCGTCGCGTACGGCACGCAGCAGTTCCTGCGTATCGCAGGCCTTGCCGATGTACCCGGACGCGCCGGCTTCAAGCAGCCGCTTGGGCATGGGGCCGTCTTCCAGCACCGACACGATCACCACCCGCGTTCCGTGATCGCCACGGACCACGCGCTCGGTGACTTCCATGCCGCTGACGCCAGGCAGGTGCAGATCACACAGCACCACGTCCGGACGCAATTGACGGATTTCCGGCAGCGCGTCCTCGCCGGACTCGGCCTCGCCGACCACGTCCATGTCGGTCTCGTTGGAGAGGATCATCTTCATGCCGGTACGCACCAGCGCATGATCGTCCACCAGATACACTCGAATCGTCATGCACGTACCTCTTCAAACGCTGCTAACGGGGGCCAGCCTAACGGCGGGACACGACGATCACAAGAATGAACACGCATTGCATCGTCCATTCTGGTGTTGACATCACATCCGCTTCTGGAAGCCCCTTCCCCTTGCCTTTCAATGAAGGCAACCCTGGTTTACTCAGCCTATCGGCAACGACGCTCCCCGCGTCACCGCACCTCTCCCCGGTGCGATTCGTGCCGTGTCCGGGTCAGTTGCGAAGCCGCCACGGGTGGCGGCGCCGGAACATCACCAGGAAACACCCTACCACCCAAACCACGGCGGCACACCACCCGGCCAGGATGTCGGACGGGTAATGCACGCCCAGATACACCCGCGACACGCTCACCAGCAGGGCGAACGTACCGGCCAGGATCAGCACCGGCCAGCGCCAGCGGGTGTCCCAGGCCAGCAGCATCAGGGTGACCGCCAGCGTCATCGAGCCCATCGCGTGGCCACTCGGGAAGCTGAATGTGCTCTCCGGGGCGATCGATTCCCACAGGCTGGGGCGGTCACGCTGGAAGAACTGCTTGCTGCCCAGGTTCAACAACGCCGAGCCCACGAAACAGATCGCCACGAAACTGGCTTCCCGCCAGCGTCGTCGCCACAGCAGCGCGGCCACGATGAGCACGTCGGCCGGGATCAGAAACCACTCGTAGCCCAGCTTGGACAGCAGCACGAAGAAGCGGTCCAGCCCGGGCGAATGCAGGCCATGCATCTTCCACAGCAGCGGCGCGTCGAAATGGATCGATTCCAGTTCGTGCACTTCGTCGGCCAATGCGACAAACCCGGCCAGCGGCAGCAGGACGCCCACGAACAGCAGGACAAAGCGCCACGCGTTGTGGCCCATCCAGTGGCGGAACCCGGCGGCCGGCTCCGGTGCGGCCAGCACCGTGGGCTTATCCGACACGTCGGACATAGGTCCGTTCGACGTAGTCGTCGATCAACGCCACGAAGTCCTGGGCGATGTTGTCGCCGCGCAGGGTCACCGTCTTTTCGCCGTCGACGAACACCGGCGCGGCCGGGGTCTCACCGGTGCCCGGCAGCGAGATGCCGATGTTGGCATGGCGCGATTCACCCGGCCCGTTGACGATGCAGCCCATCACCGCGAGGGTCATGTTCTCCGCGCCCGGGTGGCTCACTTTCCATTCCGGCATCTTGCCGCGCACGTGGTTCTGCACCACCTTGGCCAGCTCCTGGAAGAACTCGGAGGTGGTGCGTCCGCAGCCCGGGCAGGCTGTGACCAGCGGCGTGAACGCGCGCTGGCCGGTGGTCTGCAGCAGCTCCTGGGCCACGATCACCTCGGCGGTGCGCGACTGCCCCGGTTCGGGGGTGAGCGAAATGCGGATGGTGTCGCCGATGCCTTCCTGCAGCAGCACCGCCAGCGCCGCCGAGGAGGCGACGATGCCCTTGCTGCCGATGCCGGCCTCGGTCAGCCCCAGGTGCAGGGCAAAGTCCGAGCGCTGGGCCAGGTCGCGATAGACCGCGATCAGTTCCTGCACGCCGCTGACCTTGGCCGAAAGCACGATGCGATCACGCGGCAGGCCCAGTTCCACGGCCGTATGGGCCGAATCCAGCGCCGAACGGATCAGCGCCTCGCGCAGCACCCGGCCGGCATCCCACGGTTGTGCGCGCTGGCTGTTCTCGTCCATCAGGCGTGCGGCCAGCGACTGGTCCAGCGAGCCCCAGTTGGCGCCGATGCGCACCGGCTTGTCGTAGCGGATCGCGAACTCGATCAACTGGGCAAACTGGGTGTCCTTCTTCTTGCCGAAGCCGACGTTGCCCGGGTTGATGCGGTATTTGGCCAGGGCCTCGGCGCAGGCCGGTTCCTGGGTCAACAGCTGATGGCCGTTGTAGTGGAAGTCGCCGATCAGGGGGACGTCGATCCCCATCATCCGCAGCTTCTCGACGATACGCGGGATCGCCGCTGCCGATTCGGGGTTGTTGACCGTCAGCCGCACCATTTCCGATCCGGCCCGCCACAGCTCGGCCACCTGCTTGACGCTGGCGGCAACATCGGCGGTGTCGGTGTTGGTCATCGACTGGACCACCACGGGATGGCCACCACCGACCACCACGCCGCCAATGCGGACGGGCTGGGTCTGGCGGCGGGCCCACACGGTGGTGTCGGCGGGTTGGGTCGGTCGGGTAACGGCATCGTGCATCCGGGCATTTTAGCGCGCCCGGCGCGCGCGTAGGTGCCGGCCGTTGGACGGCACTCATTTTCGGTGCCGTCCGTCCGATGCGGCCGATTGTCGCAGGCAGCCGGCCCGCTGAACGCATACGATGGGCGGGCAATGACCGGTCCCGACGCCCCCTTCCTCCGAACGCTGTGCAGTCTGCGCTGGCTGGCCGTGGCCGGCCAGGCGGCCACCATCCTTGTCGCCACCTGGGTGCTGGGCCTGGAGCTGTCGCAGCGCCCCCTCTGGGCCGGCGTGGCGGCGCTGGCCCTGTTCAATCTCTACGCCCAATGGCGGGTGCATGACGCCGACACCGCGCCGCTGACCGCGTTCTGCCACATCCTGGTCGACGTCACCGTCCTGACCTGGATGGTCGGCTGGAGCGGCGGCATCGCCAATCCGTTCGGTTCGCTGTTCCTGATTCTGATCGCCCTGGCCGCGCTCGCCCTGCCGCTGCGCTGGACCCTGGCGGTGGCCGCCGCCTGTCTGATCGGCTATGCCGTCAGCGGCCTGTTCGGCGTTCCGCTGCCGGCCGGCTACTTCACCGCGATGCAGATGCACCAGTGGGGCGTGGTCTGCAACTTCCTGCTGTCGGCCACGGTGGTGCTGGTGTTCGCCACCCGGCTGGCCATCGCCCTGCGCCATCGCGAGCACGAACTGGCGCTGCTGCGCGAGCGCTTCGTGCGCAACGAAGGCATCGTCGCGCTGGCCACGCATGCCGCCTCGGTGGCGCATGAGCTCAACACGCCGCTGGCGACAATGACCCTGCTCGCCGACGACATCGCCGACCAGACCGACAGCAGCGAGGTCCGCGACGACGTGGAGACCCTGCGCGAGCTGCTGGTGCAATGCCGCGAACGCGTGCTGGCGCTGGCCCGCCCGGCGGCGGGCGAAAGCTCCGGCCGCGACCGGGTGACCTTGCCGCAGGTACTCGAACAGTGGCGACTGGTGCGCCCGACCATCACCCTCAAGCGCAATGACGATGCCCCGCTGGACCTGCCACTGGATCCCGGCATCGGCCACCTGCTGATGGTGCTGCTCAACAATGCCGCCGATGCCGGTGAGAAAGCCGAGCGCCCGCAGGTCGATCTCACCCTGCGCATCCAGGGCGAGGACCTGATCGGCGAAGTCCGCGATTACGGCCACGGTTTCGATGCGCGCCAGGCGGTGCTGCCCGGCACGCTCTTCAACAGCGGCAAGACCGAGGGCATGGGCGTTGGCCTGGCCCTGTCGCATGCCACCATCGAGCGGCTGGAAGGCGAACTGTGGATGCGTCCGGCCCACGGTGCCGGCACCCGCGTCGGCTTCCGCCTGCCCTTGTCCCCCCGGGAGACTTCCGCATGACCCCTTACACTCCGGTACCCGGCACCGCGCCGGCCCTCCACGGCCTGCTCGTCGACGACGACGAACTGTACCTGCGCACCCTGCAGCGCAGCCTGGCGCGAAAGGGCTTGGACACCGTCACCGCCAGCGACATCGCCTCGGCGCTGTTGCTGGCCCGTCAGCAGCCGCCGGCCTTTGCCCTGATCGATCTCAAGCTGGGCGCCGAATCCGGTCTGGCGCTGATCCAGCCGCTGCGCGCGTTGCGCGAGGACATGCGCATTCTGCTGGTCACCGGTTACGCCAGCATCGCCACCGCCGTGGAGGCGATCAAGCTGGGCGCCGACGACTACCTGCCCAAGCCGGCCACAGTGCCGATGATTCTGCGTGCGCTGGGCGAGGAAGACGACGGCCCGGCCGACGACGGCGATCTTGAGCCACCGGATGCGATGACCCCGATCAGTCGCCTGCAGTGGGAGCACATCCAGCAGGCCATGCACGAAACCGGCGGCAACGTCTCCGCCGCCGCGCGCCTGCTCGGCATGCACCGCCGTTCGCTGCAGCGCAAGCTGGCCAAGCGGCCGAGCCCCGAGCGCGACCCCAGCAGATAGCGCCGACCGTTGGTCGGCGCTACGGGTTGGGATGCGGTCAGGCCTTCAGGCGGGCCAGCAGCTCCAGCGTCACCGGGTCGGTGATGGCGGCCGCGTCGCCCTGCAGCGCCGGCAGCAGCTGGCTGGCCAGCTGTTTGCCCAGCTCCACGCCGAACTGGTCGAAGGCGTTGATGTTCCAGATCAGCGACTGCACGTACACGGCGTGTTCGTACATCGCGATCAGGGCGCCCAGCGACTGCGGGGTGAGCGCGTCGAGCAGGATCATGGTGCTGGGGCGGCCGCCCGGGTAATCGCGGTGCGGGTCGTCGCTGCTCTGGCCATTGGCCAGCGCCTCGGTCTGCGCCAGCAGGTTGGCCATCAGCGCCTGGTGGTTGACCACATAGGGATCATCGTTGTGCACGCAGCCGATGAAATCGGCCGGAATGACACTGGTGCCCTGGTGCAGCGCCTGGAAGAAGCTGTGCTGCACGTCCGTGCCCGCCCCGCCCCACCACACCGGCACGGTGTCGGTGGTGACCGGGCTGCCGTCGCGCTGCACGCGCTTGCCCAGGCTTTCCATCACCAGCTGCTGCAGGTAGGCCGGCAGCAGCGCAAGCCGCTGGTCGTAGGTCATCACCGCATGGGTGGCATGGCCAAGCAGATTACGGTTCCAGATATCGGTCAGCGCATGCAGCACCGGCAGGTTCTGGTCCAGCGGTGCGTTCAGCGCGTGCGCGTCCATCTGCGCCGCGCCGTCGAGCAGCTGCTCGAAGCCCTTGAAGCCGATGGCCAGCGCGATCGGGAAGCCGACCGCCGACCACAGCGAGTAGCGCCCCCCCACCCAGTCCCACATCGGCAGCACGCGGCCGGCGGCGATCGAGAACGCCTTGGCGGCGCGTTCGGGATTGGCACTGACGGCGTACAGACGATCGCTGCCGCCCAGCCAGTCGTGCAGGATCTGCCCGTTGAGCAGGGTTTCCTGGGTGCCGAAGGTCTTGGAAATCAGGATGCCGGCCGTGGTGGCCGGGTCCAGCGTGGCCAGCGTGCGCTGCATGGCCGCGCCGTCCACGTTCGATACGAAATGCACGCGGAAGCGTGCGCCACTCACCGGACGCAGCGCATCGGCGACCAGGCGCGGACCAAGGTCCGACCCGCCGATGCCGACACTGACGATATCGGTGACGTTGGTCTGCTCCAGCGCCGTGATCAGTTCGCCCATCCGCGCCCGCACCTGCGCGGCGGTGGCGAAGGCCTCGCCCGCCACGGGTGCGCCACTGAGGTCGCCGCGCAGCGCGGTATGCAGCGCCGCGCGGCCTTCGGTCACGTTGACCGTTTCACCGCGGAACAGGCGCTGGAGGCCACCGGCGACATCGCATCCGGCCGCCAGGTCCAGCAACGCATCCAACGCCGCGCGGTCGACCTTCTGCCGCGCGAAATTGACGTACAACGGACCCACCCGCAGCCCCAACGTTCGTGCCCGCTCCGGTTCGGCAGCAAGCAGCGACGGGATGCTGGCGCCGCGCAGGCGCTGGGCATGGGAATGAAGCGGGTCGAATCCGTTGTGCTGTGTCATGCGGCCTGGGTCGGAATGGTGTCGTTGGTGTGGGAGATCTGGTTCTTGCCGTCCACATATACCAACTTCGGCTTGAAGCTGTCAGCTTCTTCTTCGCTCATGCTGGCGAAGGCGGCAATGATGATGATGTCGCCCACCTGCACGTGGCGCGCCGCGCCGCCGTTGAGCGAGACCACGCCGCTGCCGGCCTCGGCACGGATCGCATAGGTGGAGAAACGCGCACCGTTGGTGACGTCCCAGATATGCACCTGTTCAAACTCGCGGATGCCGGTGGCCTGCAGCAGGTTGTCATCGATGGCGATGGAACCTTCGTAGTTCAGCTCGGAGTGAGTGACGGTGGCGCGATGGATCTTGGTCTTGAGCAGGGAGAGGTGCATGGCACGCGACAACGGTAAAGGAAAGGGAAATTCTAGCACCCGGGCGGCAGGCGGCAGGGGGTGCGCCCTGCCCGCTGCCGGCGGTTCAGGCAGATGACGGCAGCGGCGGGTGGCGGCCGGCGGGCCGCCGCCCGGCGGCTCAGAACTCCAGGTTGTCGATCAACCGGGTGGTGCCGATGCGGGCGGCGATCAGGGCCACCCGCGTGCCATCGTCGGCATCGGCCGGTTCGGACAGGTCCGGCAGGCGCACCACGGCGTAGTCGACCTGGAAGCCGGCGGCCTGCAGCGCGGCGGTGGCCTCCGCCTCGATCAGGGTGCGTGCCTTGCCGCCGATGAATCCTTCGCGCATGGCCAGCAGCACCTGGTGGATGGTGGTGGACACCTGGCGATGCTCAGCGTTGAGGTACTGGTTGCGCGAGCTCATGGCCAGGCCGTCGGCCTCGCGCACGATGTCGCCACCGACGATCTGGATCGGGAAGGCCAGGTCCTCCACCATCTGGCGGATCACCGCCAGCTGCTGATAGTCCTTCTTGCCGAACGCGGCCACGTCCGGCTGGACCTGGTTGAACAGCCGCGAGACCACGGTGCAGACGCCGTCGAAATGGCCCGGGCGGTGCGCGCCTTCCAGCAGCCCGCTGATGCCGGGCACGTTGACGCTGGCGGCCAACGCCACGCCGAACGGATACATCGATTCGACCGTGGGCAGCCACAGCACGTCGCAGCCGGCCTGCTCCAGGCCGGATGTGTCGGCCTCGGGCGTGCGCGGGTAGCGGGTGAAGTCCTCGTTCGGGCCGAACTGGGTCGGGTTGACGAAGACACTGGAAACCACGCGGTCGGCGTACTGCCGCGCCAGCGTCACCAGCGAGTAGTGGCCCGCGTGCAGGTTGCCCATCGTGGGCACCAGCGCGACGCGCAGGCCCTCACGCTTCCAGCCGTTGACGACGGCGCGCAGGCGGGACAGTTCGGTGACGGTGTCGATCATGAGGCGTAGGCGTGTTCTGCGTCGGGGAAGGAGCCGTCGCGCACGGCGTCGGCAAAGGCACGGACGGCGCCGGCGATGGAACCGCCCTCGGCAAGGAAATCCTTGACGAACTTGGGCCGGCGATGGCCGCTGTCCAGGCCGAGGAAATCATGCAGGACCAGCACCTGGCCGTCGCACGCCGGGCCGGCGCCAATGCCGATGGTCGGCACCGTCACGGCCGCGGTGACCGCAGCGGCCACCGGCGTGGGCAGGCACTCCAGCACCATGAGGGTGGCGCCCGCCTCGACCACGGCCTTGGCATCCTCGACCAGCTGGCGGGCAGCATCGCCACGCCCCTGCACGCGGTAACCGCCCAGACGCAGCACCGACTGCGGGGTCAGGCCCAGGTGCGAGCAGACCGGAATCTCGCGCTCGACCAGATAACGGATCACGTCCAGCTTGAAGCCGGCGCCCTCGATCTTGACCATCTCGGCACCGGCCTGCAGCAGGCGCACCGAGGCCTCGAAGGCACGTTCCGGGCTCGCGTCCGCGCCGAACGGCAGGTCGGCGATCACCAGCGCGCGCTGCACCACCCGGGCCACGGCGCGGGTGTGGTAGACCATGTCGTCGGTGGTGACCGGCAGGGTCGAATCGTGCCCCTGCACCACCATGCCCAGCGAGTCGCCGATCAGGATCAGATCGACCCCGTTGGCATCGAAACTGCGCGCGAAGCCAGCATCGTAAGCGGTCAACATCACCAGCTTCTGCCCGTTGCGCTTGGCCTCCGCCAGCGCGGGGACGGTCCAGGGCTTGCTGTCTGCGTGGGTACTCATGAGCTGATAACCGGTGGCGATAAGCCCCGCATTATCCTCCTATTGGAGCGATCCCGCAGGCCTCCACCTGCATTGCAGCATTCCGCACGCGGCCACGTCCTGGAATCAGCGCCTCACCGGCGATTTCAGCCAGCGGCAGCAACGCGAACGCACGTTCGTGCAGATGGGGATGCGGCACCTTCAACTGCGGCAGGTCGATGACCTCCTCACCGTACAGCAGCACATCCAGGTCCAGCGTGCGCGGACCCCAGTGCAGGCCCGGCTCGCGGACCCGGCCGAAGTCGCGCTCGATCGCCAGCAGCGCCTCCAGCAGGACCGGGGCGGCCAGCGCGGTGTCCAGCACGGCAGCGGCATTGACGAAGGGCGGCTGGTCCACGTTGCCCCACGCCGGCGTGCCATACAACTGCGAGCGCGCCCGCAGCGTGGTGTGCGGCAGCGCCGCCAGCGCCTGGAACGCATCGCGCAGGGTCTGCGCGGCGTCCCCGAGGTTGGCGCCCAACCCGATACAGGCCAGGGTCACGGCTTACTCGCTGGCGGCAGGCCCGCCGACGGGCCGGCGACGGCGACGGCGACGCTTGCGCGGCGCACCGTCTTCCCCGTCCAGATCGGCATCGGCATGGGCCGCGTCGAGCGTGGAGTCCAGTTCATGGCCGGACTGCTGCTGGGCCTCGCGCCAGAACTCCACATCGGCCTGGTGCTCGCTGGAGGCTACCTGGCGCAGGACCAGGAAGTCGAACGCGGCGCGGAAGCGCGGGTGGGTCAAGGTGCGGAACACGCGCTTGCGCTGGCGCGAGCTGAAACGCCCCTGCAGCAGCCAGATCTCCTGCATCGGCAGCGAGAACCGGCGCGGCAGCGCAATGGTGGTGAGCTGGTGCAGGGTCACGCGATCGGCGGCGCGACGCTGCGCTTCTTCCAGTGCCACGCCCTGCTTCTGCAGGGTGGCCAGCGCGCGGCAGAACGCCGGCCACAGCAGCAGCGCGAACAGGAACGACGGCGACACCGGCTCGTCATTGGCCACGCGCAGATCGGTGTTGTGCAGGCCTTCGATCACCATCCGGCGCAGCGCACCGCTGCGGTTGCTGCGCAACGCGGCCGCGCTCTCCGGGAACATCACCTGCAGCAGGCCGTAGCGTTCCAGCCCTTCGAAGCTGGCCACGCCGTGCCCGGACAGGAACAGCTTCAGCACTTCCTCGAACAGGCGCGCCGGCGCGGCTTCGGACAGCAGATTGGCCAGGCGCGGCAGCGGCTCGGCAGTGGCGTCTTCGATCTGGAACCCGAGCTTGGCCGCCAGGCGCACCGCGCGCAGCATGCGCACCGGGTCTTCCTGGTAGCGCTGCTCGGGATCGCCGATCAGCTTCATCAGGCGTGCCTGCACGTCTTCAAAGCCGCCGGTGTAATCGCGCACCGAGAAGTCTTCGATGGCGTAGTACAGCGCGTTGCAGGTGAAGTCGCGGCGGATGGCGTCGTCTTCGATGCTGCCGTACACGTTGTCGCGCACCAGCATGCCGTTTTCCATCTCGCGGTCGCCGCTGCCGTCATCGATGTTGGCGCGGAAGGTGGCCACTTCGATGATCTCGCGGCCGAACACCACGTGCGCCAGGCGGAAGCGGCGGCCGATCAGCCGGCAGTTGCGGAACAACTGCTTGACCTGCTCGGGCGTGGCGTCGGTGGCGACGTCGAAATCCTTGGGGCTTCCGTTCACCAGCAGGTCGCGCACGGCACCACCCACCAGGTAGGCGCCGAACCCGGAATCGCGCAGCCGGTACAGGACGCGCAGGGCGTTGGGGCTGATGTCCTTGCGGGAGATGTTGTGCTGGTCGCGCGGGATCACGCGCAGGCTGAACGGTGATGTAGCAGAGGAATTGATGTTGGCGCTTCCGGTTGAAGTTTCGGGATTGCCCAATGGCATCTAGGTCAATATACTAGCGCGCTGCGCAGTTCGCGACAAAGCCTGCTCCCTTCGTCTAGAGGTTAGGACGTGGCCCTCTCAAGGCTAAAACAGGGGTTCGAGTCCCCTAGGGAGCACCAGTCGTCGCGCAGAAAAGCCAAAAACCCCGCTCCGGCGGGGTTTTTGCGTTGGCCCACCCGCCGCGCCTGCGCCAGCCAGGCCGCACGGGGCGGCCCGGCGTCCGGCCGCCCCGTCAGCCTTCCATCTGCTCCAGCTCCCTGCCCTTGGTCTCCTTGACATAGCGCAGCACGAAGAAGATCGACACCACCGCTGCGGCGGTATAGATGCCGTAGGCGCCGGCCAGGCCGATGCCGGCCAGCAGCATCGGGAACGTCACGGTGATGGCGAAGTTCGAGGTCCACTGCGCCGCCCCGGCCACGGCCAGGCCCGACCCCCGGATCTGGTTGGGGAACATCTCGCCCAGCATCACCCACATCACCGGGCCCCAGGACATGTTGAAGAACACCACGTAGGCATTGGCCGCCACCAGCGCCAGCCTGCCCATCGCATCGGACAGCTGCAGCCGGCCGTCCATCAGCGTCCCGCTGGAGAAGGCCACCACCATCAGCGCCAGCGACACCGCCATGCCCACCGAGCCGATCCACAACAGCGGACGGCGGCCGATGCGGTCGATCAGCACCACGGTGAGCAGGCAGGCGCCGATGCTGAGCCCGCCGGACAGCACATTGATGAGCAACGCGTCGTTCTCCGAGAAGCCGACCGCCTGCCACAGCACCGCGCCGTAATAGAACACCACGTTGATGCCGACCAGCTGCTGGAACACGGCCAAGCCGATCCCGACCCAGACAATGGGGCGCAGCCGGCCCGTGGTTTTGCCGAGCAGGTCGGAGAAGCGCGGGCGGTGCTGGTCCTGGGCAAGCGAGCCTTCGATCTCGGTGATCTTGAGCCGCGCCTCCTGCGCTCCGTAGAGCCGGGTCAGCACCGCCAGCGCCGCTTCCCGGCGGCCCTTGACCACCAGGAAGCGCGGGCTCTCCGGAATCACCATCAGCAGGGCCAGGAACAGCAGCGAGGGCAGCACCTGCATCCAGAACATCCAGCGCCAGGCCGCCTGGCCCAGCCACAGCGCCTCGGTGGAGGCGCCCGCCGCCCGCGCCAGCAGGTAGTTGCTCAGGAACGCGCAGAACAGGCCACCGATGATGGCCATCTGCTGCACCGTGGCCAGCCGGCCCCGGTACCGCGCCGAGGCCACCTCGGCGATGTAGGCCGGCGACATCACGCTCGCCGCGCCGACCGCGAAGCCGCCCATCACCCGCGCGATGATGAATACCAGCGAGCTGTGTGCCGCACCCGCCCCCAGCGCCGAGAACAGGAACAGTGCCGCGGCGATGATCAGCACCCCGCGCCGACCCAGGCGGTCGCCGAGCCGCCCGGCGAAGAACGCGCCGATCGCACAGCCCAGCAGCATCGAGGCCACCTCGAAGCCGATCCCGGCTTCACTGGAGTGGAAGGTCTGCTTGAGGCCGTCGACGGTACCGTTGATCACGCCGCTGTCGAAACCGAACAGGAAGCCACCGATGGTGGCCACGCAACTGATCAGAACAATGAAGGCGGTGTTCTCCCCGCGCGTGGCGAGGGTGGCTGACGCAGTGGACATGGGCGCATCCGGAAGGAAAAGGAAGGACGTGGATCAGCCCGGCGCGGACAGGGTGATGCGGTTCTCGCGGGCCTCCCGCCGCCCGCTACGCTGCGCCGTCACACTGTTCCCGCCCCCTGCTGTCCACCGGCAGCCATCATCTTGGCCGGGTCGCCGGCGGCGGTGCAATCGTGCACCGCCGCATGCCCCCCGGCCCAGGCAGCACCTGCCTGCAATGGCAGAATGCAGGGCCCCTGCTCCCCACCCCCGAGCCGATGACGGATACCCCTCCCCGCCACCCCCACATCCCCACCCTGCTGGTCGACAGCCGCTGCACCCACGGCGAAGGCGCCCTGTGGTCGCCCCGTCGCCAATGCCTGTTCTGGGTGGACATCAGCGAACGACGCCTGTGGCAGTACCACCCCGCTACCGACGCCCGTCGCCAGTGGGCGCTGCCGGACCGTCCCGGCTGCCTGGCCGAGGGCGCGGATGGCCAGTTGCTGCTCGCTCTGGCCGGGTCCCTGCAGCGGATGGACCTGGACACCGCCAATGGCGAGCCCACCCTGCACTGGCTGGCCGATGTGCAGCCCGAGGTGGCCAGCACCCGCAGCAATGATGGCCGCACCGACCGCGCCGGCAACCTGGTGTTCGGCACCATGAACGAAGATCCGGCGCAAGCGCCGCTGGGTCGCTTCTACCAGTACAGCGCGCGCCACGGCCTGCGCGATCTCGGCCTGCCCGGCGTCGTGATTCCCAACGCGATCTGCTTCAGCGCCGACGGCGGCACCCTGTACTACTGCGATTCGGTGCGGCCGGAGCTGTGGTGCTGCGACTACGACGCAGACAGCGCCCGCTGTCGCCATCCGCGCCGCTTCGCATCGCTGGAATCGCCGCACTGGGAACCCGATGGCGCCATCATCGACGCGGAGGGCGGGCTCTGGAACGCGCAGTGGC
Organism: Stenotrophomonas sp. NPDC077461; assembly: GCF_049545475.1. Classification (NCBI taxonomy): domain Bacteria; kingdom Pseudomonadati; phylum Pseudomonadota; class Gammaproteobacteria; order Lysobacterales; family Lysobacteraceae; genus Stenotrophomonas; species Stenotrophomonas sp. NPDC077461. The sequence continues at coordinate 458,829 of NZ_JBMWDO010000001.1, read as the reverse complement.
GCGCCTCGCGGGTGGTGCGCTATGGCGCCGATGGCCGCATCGACCGGATCCTGCCGATGCCGGTGAAGAACCCGACCTGCGTGGCATTCGGCGGGCCCGACCTGACCCGCCTGATGGTCACCAGCTCACGCCTGGACTACGGCCCCGACGAACTCGCCGCCGCCCCGCACGCCGGCAGCGTGTTCGCCGTGGACACCGGCATCGCCGGCCTCCCCGACACCCCGTTCCGCTGGTGAGCGGCGCCGCGTGCGCGGGCGGTTGCACGCCCAAGTGAGATCGAATCCCGCGCCAGCGGCCAACCTGTTCTAGAATTGTCCGGCTCACTGTCGGATTCAGATCCAGCCATGCCTTTTGTCGTCACCGAAAACTGCATCAAGTGCAAACACACCGATTGCGTGGAAGTGTGCCCCGTGGATTGCTTCCATGAGGGTCCCAACTTCCTGGTGATCGACCCGGACGAGTGCATCGACTGCACCCTCTGCGAGCCGGAATGCCCGGTCAACGCCATTTTCCCCGAAGACGACGTGCCCGCCGGGCAGGAAGTGTTCGTGGAGCTCAATGCAGAGCTGGCCAAGGCCTGGCCGGTGCTGACCGTGCGCAAGGACCCACCCGCCGATGCCGGCGAGTGGGACGGCAAGCCGGACAAGCTCAAGTTGCTGGAGCGGTAACGAAAAAAGGCGCCCACGGCGCCTTTTTTGTTTTCGACCACTGCCGGGTGCAGCCGGGCAGCGCCCGGCCTCACCGGCCGGCACCTTACGGTGCCAGCTTGGCCTTCAGCTCACCCAGCAGCTTGACCGGGGCAGCGCCGGTAGCCGGCAGGCCCCGCGGGTCAACGGCCGAGATGTACGCGCCGGCATCCACGGCCACCACGCGCACCAGGAAGTCGCTGCCTTCGTAGGCCACGTCATAGGAGCCCAGCAGCTGGGCCTTGCTGGCGATCTTCACGCCGTCAACCGACTCCAGGGCGGTGCCGAGCCTGGCGAACACGTCTTCCTTGCTGCCCGCCACGGTGAAGCCGGCATTGTTGGCCGGCGCCTGCGCGGACGCCGCCGGGGCCGGCTTGACCGCCTGCGAGGCCAATGCCGGCACCTGCGCGCCGCCGGTGGTGCTGGGCACGGTCAGATCCGGCGGGATTTCCAGCGGACGCACTTCGGGCGCCAGCGCGTAGTCGCCCTTTGCGCCGCGCTTGAAGCAGCCGGTGGTGCCCACGAGGGTAGCGGTGGCCAGAATCGCGAAGGACAGCACGCGAATGGCGGAAACGGATTGACGCATATGAATCTCCTGGGTCAGGCCACTGTCGATCAGTGGCTGGATAGTGCTTCGAGCGCGCCGATGTCGCTGGCCAGATGTCCGGCGGCGGCATGGTGGGCTTCGGACAAGGGCAGCAGGGGCAGACGCAGTCCGTCGCCGATGCCGATCCGGCGCAGCAGGTCCTTCACCGGGATCGGATTGGATTCCACACCGCAGAATTCATGGAACGGCTCCAGTCGTGCATCCCACGACTCGGTCGCCTCGCGCTCGCCGGCGGCGGCAAGGTCGCACATGCGGCGGTATGCACCGGGCAGGACGTTGGAACCCACCGAAATCAGGCCATCGACGCCGGACAGGATCGAACGCGCGGCAGTACCGTCATCGCCACTGAGAATGGCGAAGTCGGGCGAACGCAGCGCCAGCAGCGCGTTGACGCGGCCGGTGTCGCCCACCGCTTCCTTGATGCCGACGATGTTCGGATGCCGGGCAAGTTCGGCCACGGTCTCCGGCAACATGTCGCAACCGGTCCGCCCCGGCACGTTGTAGAGCACCACCGGCAGGCCGCCCTGGTCGGCGACCGCACGGTAATGCGCGATCAGGCCGGCCTGGGTCGGGCGCACGTACGGCGGCGTCACCACCAGCGCATGGGTGGCGCCGTTGGCGGCTGCACGGCGGGTCTGCTCGATGGTTTTGGCGGTTCCCGACAACCCGGTCCCGGCCAGCACCGGGATGCGGCCGCCCACGGCCTTGACCGCGCTGCGCAGCAGCAGGTCGTATTCGTCGTCGGACAGGGTGGCCGCTTCGCCGGTCGAGCCGGCCACGACCACACCGCGGACACCACCCTCCAGTTGCAGGTGCAGCAGGCGCTGCCAACCGTCGGGATCCAATGCGCCGTCAGCCTGAAAAGGCGTCGCCAGCGCGGTGATGAGACCGGAAAGGGACAAGGAAACGATGCTCTGAAGAGAGGGGGAGGCGGACCGGGCTAAACGCCGGCCGGATGTACTTTGCATGTTACTTGCGGGTCGAAAGCGCGGGCAAGTATGCTGGACCCAGGTGAACGGGCCGTCGCCGGTGCCGTTCAGACTCACCCTGCATTACCGGAACCACCTTGACCGACACCACGCCGCGGCCTGCGCCGACCGAAAACCATCTCCTGATCAACGCCTATACGACGCATCCGGAGTCCCCCCTGCTGCCCGTGACCCGGCGGATCTCCGATAGTGGCTGCAACCTGGTCGACGCGCGCCTGGCCACCGTGGGCCGTGATGTCTCGGTCACCGCCCTGGCCACCGGCTCGTGGGACTCGGTCGCCAAGCTCGAAGCGATGCTCACCCGCCTGGAGCGCGAGGAAGGCCTGAAGCTGGTCTGGTACCGCACCGGTGCCAAGCAGGCGCAGTCCAACCTGCTGCCCTACATCGTGGAAGTGATTGCCGCCGACAAGCCTGGCATCCTGTTCCAGCTGGCCGATTTCTTCGACCGCCAGGGCATCACCATCGAGAACCTGCAGAGCACGCGTTACCGCGCCATGCAGACCGGTGCGGAAATGTTCTCCGCACAGGTCACCATCGGCGTGCCCGCCAACATGCACATCGCCGCACTGCGCGACGATTTCCTCGAGTTCTGCGACCACCTCAACCTGGACGCGATCATGGACCCGATGAAGTTCTGACGGCTTCGCGCGTTCGTCACGAGCGCGCGGTGTTTCATGCAGTTGTAGTAGACGCACCCCAGGATCCGGAAAGGACCTCATGAACGACGGCGACACCCTGGACAGCACCACCCTCGCGCTTCCGCTGGCCCTGTCCGGCGGCGAACACACCACCCTCGCCGCACTCGCCGGCCAGTGGCTGGTGTTGTACTTCTACCCCAAGGACAGCACGCCGGGCTGCACCACCGAGGGCATCGATTTCAATGCCCTGCTGCCGGACTTCACGCGCCTGGATGCGCGCGTGTTCGGCGTCTCCCGCGACTCGGTCAGATCCCACGACAACTTCTGCGCCAAGCAGGGATTCGCGTTTCCGCTGATCAGCGATGCCGACGAAGCGCTGTGCACCGCATTCGACGTGATCCGGCTGAAGAACATGTACGGCAAGCAGGTGCGTGGCATCGAACGCAGCACCTTCCTCATCTCACCCGACAGTCGTATCGTGCAGTCGTGGCGCAAGGTGAAAGTCGCCGGCCACGCCGCATCCGTCCTTGAAGCCCTGAAGGCCGCGAAAACCCAGTGACCAACCCGGCACCCCCCAATGGCCATCACCCTGCCCCGCAGGCCGTGATGGCTTGTCCCTGTTCTGCCACCAGGAAATGACGATGACCCGAGGCAAGCGCATCTACGTACTGGATACCAACGTGCTGATGCACGATCCAACCGCGCTGTTCAAGTTCGAGGAGCATGATGTCTACCTGCCGATGCAGGTGATCGAAGAGCTGGACAACGGCAAGAAGGGCACCACCGAGGCGAGCCGCAATGCGCGCCAGGTGAGCCGCTTCCTCAATGAGCTGGTGCAGGCGTCGGGCCTGGACAATCTCGCCGACGGCATCCCGCTGCAGCGCCCGAACGGCCTGCAGCTGCGCGGCAAGCAGAGCGTGGGCCTGCTGCGCTTCCAGACCAGCCATTTCGAGGCGGGCAAGAGCTTCGGCGCGGTGATCCCGGACAACGCCATCCTCGGTGCGATTCTGGCCCTGAAGGAGCAGATCCCGGAGATCCCGGTGGTGTTCGTGTCCAAGGACATCAACCTGCGGATCAAGGCGGCCATCGCCGGCATCGTGTCGGAAGACTACGAGAACGACCGTGCGCTGGACGACTTCAGCCTGCTCTACACCGGCGCCACCGAGCTGCCGGAGGATTTCTGGAAGAAGCACACCGACAACCTCCGCAGCTGGAGCGACAAGGGCCGCACCAGTTACGAAATCCTCGCCAGTGACGATGAGAGCTGGCATCCCAACCAGTACGCCTACCTGCCCGGCGACGACGAGGTTGAGCTGCGCGTGGCCAAGGTCGATGGCGACAAGGTCACCCTGTCGCTGGTCAATGATTTCCGCCACGGCAGCCATGCGGTCTGGGGCATCAGCGCGCGCAACCGCGAACAGAACTTCGCGCTCAACGCGTTGATGGATCCGGAGATCGATTTTGTCACCCTGCTGGGCACCGCCGGCACCGGCAAGACCCTGCTCGCGCTCGCCGCCGGCCTGGCGCAGACGATGGACCAGCAGCGTTACCGCGAGATCATCATGACCCGCGCCACGGTCAGCGTCGGCGAAGACATCGGCTTCCTGCCCGGTACCGAGGAGGAAAAGATGACGCCGTGGATGGGCGCGCTGACCGACAACCTGGAGGTGCTCACCCACACCCAGGAAGGCGGCGCCTGGGGGCGTGCGGCGACCAACGACCTGATCGCCAGCCGGATCAAGATCCGCTCGCTGAACTTCATGCGCGGACGCACCTTCCTGTCGCGCTACCTGATCCTGGATGAGGCGCAGAACCTGACCCCCAAGCAGATGAAGACGCTGATCACCCGTGCCGGCCCCGGCACCAAGATCGTCTGCCTGGGCAACGTCGAACAGATCGACACCCCGTACTTGACCGAAACCACCTCGGGCCTGACCTACGCGGTGGACCGTTTCAAGAACTGGCCGCACAGCGCCCATGTCACGCTGCGCCGTGGCGAGCGTTCGCGCCTGGCCGACTACGCCTCGGAGGTGTTGTGAACCATTTCCTGTCCCGTGCCGCCCTGCCGCTGGCGCTTGCTGCGCTGGCGGCAGCGTGCACGCCGTCCAACACGCGCCCCGGCAGCACCATCCCGACCGCAGTCAAGGCCGGCCAGTCCTGGGTGGTCACCCGCCCGGTGATCGCCGCCCAGGTGCTGGATACCTGCTCGCGCACCAGCCCCGGCCGCGAGCCGGGGCGGGTCACCGGCTACTGGGCGCCGAGCCGGCAGCAGGTCGAGCAGCTTGAAGCCGCCCTGCCTTCGCTGGAGGCGCAGGTGCCCAGGGCCGGCGATTTCGATCGCCAGTACGTCGGCATCGAACGCGATGGACGCCAGCTGATCTACCTCAACGCTTTCCACCTGCCCGACGGCAGCGACATCGATCCGGCGCGCGAGGCGATCCGCGTCTGCGATGGCGGTGCGCAGTTCTGGGGCGCGGTGTTCGATCCGGCCAGCGGCCAGTTCTCCGATGTGCAGTTCAACGGCCCCCCTGCGGGCCGCTGAGCATCCCGTGATCAACGCCGTCCACGGCCGATGAGCATCCGGCTGCCCACGTGGGTATGGGTCGGCGCGATCGCGCTGTCCTGTGTGGCCGGCATGGTCAACGTGGTCGGCTTCCTTGGGTTCGAGCACCAGGCGGTCAGCCACATGACCGGCACCACCAGCCAGCTCGGCATGGCCCTGGCACAGGGCGACTGGCGCGTGGTCGGGCGCCTGTGGGGCCTGCTCATTGCGTTCTGCCTGGGGGCCATGCTCAGCGGCATGATCGTGCAGGACAGCGCCCTGCAGCTCGGCCGCCGCTACGGCGTGGTGCTGACGCTGGAATCGCTGCTGCTGCTGATCGCCATTCCGCTGTTCAAGCAGCAGCAGATCTGGGGTGCGCTCGCCGCCGCGATGGCCTGTGGCCTGCAGAACGCGATGGCCACGACCTTCAGCGGCGCCGTGGTGCGCACCACCCATCTCAGCGGCATGTTCACCGACCTCGGGATCGGGCTGGGACATCTGCTGCGCGGCCTGCCACTGCCGATCCGTCGCCTGACCCTCAGCGGACTGATCGTCAGCGGTTTCCTCGCCGGCGGCATCCTCGGCGCCTGGCTGTTCCTGCGGGTTGGTTACGACGCCCTGCTCGCCCCGGCACTGCTGACCGGCGGCACCGGCCTGGGTTACGTGCTGCACGCACAATGGCGACGCCTGCAACGGCCCTGAGCGCGCGCCAGCACCGCTGCCGCAAACACTGCACAATCAGCGCATGAGCCCATCCACTCCCGTTTCCGCCCTGACCATCGCCGGTTCCGATTCCGGGGGCGGCGCAGGCATCCAGGCCGACCTGAAGGCCTTTGCCGCCCATCGCGTGCACGGCCTGTCGGTGATCGCCGCGCTGACCGCGCAGAACACCCGCGGCGTCACTGCCGTCCATGTGCCCCCGCTGGAGTTCCTGCAGGCGCAGATCGATGCCTGCTTCGCCGATTTCGAAATCCACGCGGTGAAGCTGGGCATGCTGGCCAACGCCGAGGTGATCGGGCGGGTTGCCGACGCACTGGAAACACACCGCCCGCCGCACGTGGTGCTCGACCCGGTGATGGTGGCCACCAGCGGCGCCAGGCTGCTGGAGGAGAGCGCGCTGCACGCCATGCGCACCCGCCTGATCCCATTGGCCACGCTGCTGACGCCCAACATCCCGGAGGCCGAACTGCTGCTCGGGCGTCGCATTGTCACCGCCGACGATGCCGAAGATGCCGCCGGTGCGCTGCTGGCGCTCGGCGCGGGCGCCGTTCTGCTCAAGGGCGGTCATCTGGATGAGGGCGCACGGGTGATCGACCGCTACTTCGATGGCGTCACCCGCGATGACTTCATCCACGCGCGCCTGCCGGTCGATGCCCACGGCACCGGCTGCACGCTGGCGTCGGCGATCGCCGCGCAGTTGTGCCAGGGGCTGTCAGTGCCGAACGCCTGCGAGGCCGCCATCGACTACGTGGCCCGCGGCCTGCAGAGCGGGTACTACCCCGGCCGCAGCGAGGTGCTGGTGATCGATCACTTCGGCGCGGCGCGTCCTGCATGATCGATGCGCTGACCCTGCCCGTGCAGTCCGACGATGGCCATCGTACCGACCTGCTGGTGCGCCGCCCGGCCACGCCGCAGGCGCGCCTGCTGTGGCTGCCGGCACTGGGCGTGGCCGCACGCCACTACCTGCCGCTGGCCGAGGCGCTCGCCGCGCGCGGCCTTGCCGTGCACCTGCATGAGTGGCGCGGCAACGGCAGCAGCAGCCTGCGTCCATCGCGCACGCAGGACTGGGGCTACCGCGAGATCCTCCAGCGCGACCTGCCGGCCAGCCTGGCGCAGGTGCAGGCCCAGGGCAGCGCACCGTTGATCATTGGCGGCCACAGCCTCGGCGGCCAGCTTGCCTGCGCGTTCGCCGGACTCAACCCGGACGTCGTCGCCCGGTTCTGGCTGGTCGCCAGCGGCACGCCATACTGGCGCACCTTCCCCGCGCCGCGCGGCTGGACCTTGCCACTGATCTACCGCTTCCTGCCGTGGCTGGCCCAGCGCCAAGGCGTGCTGCACGGACGCCGCGTGGGATTTGGCGGCACCGAAGCGCGCGGCCTGATCGGCGACTGGGCACGCGTGGGCCTGAGCAACCACTACTGCGGCGAGGGCATCGCGCAGGACCTCGACCTCGCCATGCGCGCGGTCCGCGGCCAGGCGACGGCGGTGATCATGGCCGACGACTGGCTGGCACCGGCAACGTCGATGCAGGGCCTGCTGGCCAAGCTGCCGCAGGTACGATCGACGCTGACCGTGCTGTCCGCCGCCACGCTGGGCGCACGCGCCGACCACTTCGCCTGGATGAAGGCGCCGGAGGCCGTTGCCGACACGCTTTTTCATTCATTTGAATGAAGACCTTCACAAAAGCGTTGACGAATGCGACGTCGATCCGCATAATTCCGCTCCTGTTGACGCGCCCGTAGCTCAGTTGGATAGAGTACCTGGCTACGAACCAGGCGGTCGGGAGTTCGAATCTCTCCGGGCGCACCATCAACAGGCTGACAACGCCGCCGTTGGCAGCAGCAGTACAAAACGCGATGCACATGCGCCCGTAGCTCAGTTGGATAGAGTACCTGGCTACGAACCAGGCGGTCGGGAGTTCGAATCTCTCCGGGCGCACCACTGCATCGCGTGCAGCACTACAATCAGACAATGCAAATGCGCCCGTAGCTCAGTTGGATAGAGTACCTGGCTACGAACCAGGCGGTCGGGAGTTCGAATCTCTCCGGGCGCACCATTGCATCGACAAGAACGGCAGCCCTCGGCTGCTGTTTTTTTTTGGCCGTCTCCCCGCAACCCGGCGCGCGACGCTCATCCGCGCGACATCGCCTGCACCCGCACCGCCTGCATCACCAGGCGATCCGCCGCGCCCGGCAGTGCGGGCGCCGGGCACGCACCGCCGGCGGGGTCGTCGTGCGCCAGCCAGTCGTCCACCACACCGCCCAGCAGATCCACGCGCAGCGGCAGCGTGATGTGGTCCTCGCCGCGCATCTCGATGTAGTGCACGCGCGGACTGGATGATGCCAGCCGACGCCCCTGCTCCACCCGGACATGCTGGTCATCCTGGCCATGCAGCAGCAGGACGCAGGCCTGCGTACCGGACAGTGCGCGGGCCACATCGACGCGGTCCAGGTCCAGGTCCAGCCGCTGGCTGGCGGCGGCGATCACCTGGTCGATGTCCTGCCCCCCGTAGCGCCAGCGCCCGTACGCGGCCACCGCCTGCGCCTTCCAGCCACTCGGCTGCAGCGACATCAGGTGCGGAATCATGCTGCGGATCGCGTCGCCGGCATTGGCAAAGGACTCCATCGCCACCACGCCGGTGACCTGGTCGCCCAGCTTGTCGGCAGTGAACAACGCCGTGGCCGCCCCGTAAGAGACGCCGAACAGGTACAGCGGACCCGCGACTTCGCCGCGCTGGCGCAGCGTGCCGATCACATCGACCACATCGTCCGATTCGAACGTGCCATAGCCGGCCGGACCGGCGCCGGACTGACCGTGGTTGCGCAGGTCGATGGTGACCACGCGGTAGCCGGCCTGCGCCAGCTGCAGCGACCACGGCAGCATCGCATCGCCGTTCATCATCCACCCATGAAGGAGCACGACGGTGCCGCGCGGCGCCTGCGGCCGGAACGGATGCGGCACCGCCAGCTGCAGGCCGGTCTGCAGCGGCAGGCCGTTGTCGTGCTGTTGGGCCAGGTAGTGGTAGCGCGCGCCGTACTGGCCAGGATCGAACGCCCGCCAGAAGATCGGCACGCCCGCGCGGCCGGTGACGAAACCGTGTCGGTTCGGCACCGACGCCACCGCGTCGGCGATGCGCGCGGTATCCAGCAGCGTGGACACGCCGCCGGGGGCGACCAGACGATCGCTCAGCGACGTGGACGCGGACGAGGTCAGCGAGGAGCAGGCAGCCAGCCACAGGCCGGCCCCGGCCAGCAGCAACAGCAGCAGGCGTTTCATGGGCGTGGACGGACATCAACGGGCCGGGCAGCGTACTGGCTGCGCCGCAGGCGCTCTATCGCACCGGGATGACGGTGGCATGACAGCGCACCATCGGTTCAGCTTGGCCGGCGGCTCAGGCGCCGTGCCCGAGCCACGTCGCCATCGTCGGCCACCAGCCCTCGATCACCTGGGGCCGCTGCATGCGCTCGCGCCACCAGCGCAGCCCCGCGCCCTCCTCGCCGGTCCGCCAGGCCAGCCAGAAGGTTTCATCCGGCTTTGGCTCGTCCACCTGCCGGATCACCAGCCGCCCCTCGCGCACCGCCTGACGCACGTACGGCTCGGGCAGGAAGCCAAAGCCAAGACCGGCGCACTGGAGGCGGAACTTGCTGGCCGTATCGGGCACGGTCACTGTGTCCTGGCCCATCAGCAGGCCGACCGTGCGCGGCAGCAGCCGGCGCGCCGAGTCCGCCACCGCGATCGCGCAATGCGCCGCCAGCACCTCCCGTCCGAGCGGCTCAGGCGCTGTCGCCAACGGGTGCGAGGGCGCCACGGCAAAGACGAAGCGCACCACGCCCATCGGCTCGACCACGTATCCGCCCCCGCTCGGCCCCTCGCCCGCCGCGCCGACCAGCAGGTCGGCCCGGCGGTCCAGCAGGGCCTCCCAGGTACCGGACAACGCCTCACTGACCAGCCGCACCCGGGTCTGTTCGGCCACCGCCGTGAACGCCCGCACGTCCTCGGCCAGCAGCGCCGGGGGGAACATCGCATCCACCGCCACGGTCAGTTCGGCCTCCCAGCCGGACGCTACCCGGCGCACCCGCATTTCCAGCTCGCGCGCGGCGCGCAGCAGGTGCCGCCCCTCCTCCAGCAGCGCCTCACCGGCCGCGGTCAGGTGCGCGCGCGGGCCGATCCGGTCGAACAGCTGGACGCCCAGGTCCTCCTCCAGCTTGGACACCGTGTAGGAAATCGTCGATGGCACCTTGTGCAGCGCCTTGCCGGCGGCGGCGAACGAGCCGCGGCGGTCGATGGCATCCAGGATCTGCAGGGCATCGAGGCTGAGCTTGAGCATTCGAATTTTTCGATGATGGCTTGCAAAACTATCCGTTTTTCAAGTCCGTGGCGCAAGCGGATACTGGCCGCAACAGGAAAGGGAGCGGCAGCCGCCGCCCCGGACCGCCATCGAAACCATCGAACACCCAGGAGATTCCCATGCTGCAGATCCGCAAGAGCAACACCCGTGGCAAGGCCGACCACGGCTGGCTGAACTCCATGCACACCTTCTCCTTCGCCAACTACTATGACCCGCGCTATGTCAGCTTCGGCCCTCTGCGCGTGATCAACGAAGACCGCGTCCAGGGCGGCCAGGGCTTCGGCACCCACAGCCACAGCAACATGGAGATCATTTCCTACGTGCTTGGCGGCGCGCTGGAGCACAAGGACTCGATGGGCACCGGCTCGGTGCTGCGCTATGGCGACGTGCAGCGGATGAGTGCGGGCAGCGGCGTCAGCCACAGCGAGTTCAACCACTCGGCCGACGAGGCGGTGCACTTCCTGCAGATCTGGCTGTTCCCCGACCAGGAGAACATCGCCCCGAGCTACCAGGAAACCCACTTCGCGCCGGACACCAAGCGCGGCCAGCTCCGCCTGATCGCCTCGCGCGATGGCCGCGACGGTTCGCTGCTGATCCACCAGGATGCCAACATCTACGCGACCATCCTGGATGGCGATGACCGCGTGCACCTGCCGCTGGCCCCGCGTCGCGGCGCCTATGTGCAGGTCGCCCGTGGCCAGCTCCAGGTCAACGGCATCACCCTGGAAGCCGGTGATGCGCTGCAGATCAGCGACGAGGCGCAGGTCACGCTGGAGAATGGCAACGATGCCGAAGTGATCGTCTTTGAGCTGCCGCTGTAATCCCCCCCACTGAAACGCCGACACCCCGGTTGCCCGGGGTGTCGTGCGTTGCGCGGATCAGAACCTGTAGTTGAGCGTCAGGCGCACGTTGCGCGGCTCGCCCCAGGTGTAGGTGCTGTACCAGCTGAAGATCGTGTAATAACGCTTGTCGAGCAGGTTGTTGACGTTGACCGTCGCCGACAGCTGGTCGTTGAACTGGTAGCGCGCCATCGCATCCAGCAACCAGTACGGCTCAGTGCGATGGACCTGGCTTCCGCCGGTGGCCGGGTGGGTGATGGTGCCGAACGTACTGCCCTGCCAGCGCGCACCACCGCCAACGCTCCAGCCCTGCCCCGCACCGGTGAGGCGGTAGGTGCTGTGCACGCTGAACTGGTCTTCCGGTTCCAGCGTGGAGACCTTGGTGGACTGCTGCCGCGCGATCTTGTGCGCGTAGCCGCCCTGGACCTGCCAGCCCGGCGCGAGCTGACCGGAGATCTCCAGCTCATAGCCCCTGGTCCGCACGCCCATCAGCCCTTCATAGGCGATGCCACCGCCCGGTGTCCTGCCGCCGGTGGGCTGCGCGTAGTTGTCCTGCTCCAGCTGGAACACCGCCGCGCTCGCGTTGAGACGCCCTTCGTAGAACTCCGCCTTCAGGCCGGCCTCGTAGCTGCGCCCTTCCAACGGGTCCAGCAGCCGACCCTGTTCATCCTGGTTGCCCTGCGGCTTGAAAATGGTGCTGTAGCTGGCAAACACCGAGACGGTGCGGCTGAGGTCGTACACCACGCCGGCGTACGGCACGACCACGCCGCTCTCGTCGGTATCCGGGGATGTGTAGTTGGCGATGCGGCTGCCGAGGATCAGCTTCAGCGGGTCGGCCAGGTCGAAGCGGCCCACCACATAGGCACCGCTCTCCCGGGTAACCTGGTTGTCCCCATAGCTCCACTGCCAGTCCGGCTCGGGCACATCGCCGGTCCAGGCGTAATAGTCGGCAACGTCGCTCACGTAACCCGGCTGGGGCGAATACCCGTTGTTGACCCAGCGCTTGCGCGACACACTCCCGCCCACCACCAGTTCGTGCTGGCGACCGAACCATTCGAACCGGCCGCTCACGTACAGATCGGCGGCATTGCTGGTGGTCTTGCCGATGTACTGGCCCAGCCACATGCTCACGCCCTCGCCGGTGACGGGATCGGGATTGCCGCCGGCCGCCGCTCCCAGCGAGGCGTCGTAACCGTTGACCTGGTGGTTGAGCTGCAGCTTGGCGACCCAGTCGTTGCCGAAGGTGTGCTCCAGCGTGGCAAAGCCGGTGCGGGCGTACTGGCCCCAGCGGCTCCAGCGTGCGCCATTGTTGAATGAGCGCGGCATGCGGTTGAACTTGCCCGCGCTGTCCAGCAGTGGAATGCCGCCCCAGCTTGAGCCCTTGGGATCGCTGTCCTGGTAGTCGGCCCCCACCGTCAGCAGCGTGCTGTCGCCGATGTCGGTTTCCAGAATGCCGTAGAAGACCTCGTTGCTGCGCTGGTAATGGTCGACGTTGGACTGCTTGTCCTGGTACGCCGCCACCGCGCGTCCGCGCACGCGGCCGCTCCCGGTCAACGGACCACCGACATCCACGGCGGCCCGGTAGCTGTCCCACGAACCGGCCCCCAGCGTGACACTGCCGGCCGGCGCGCGGGTCGGCTTCTTGCGCACTAGGTTGATCGTCGCGCCGGGGTCCCCCATGCCGGTCAGCAGGCCGGTCGCGCCCTTGAGCACCTCGATGCGGTCGTAGATGGCGGTATCACTGAGCGTGTTGCCCGCCGAGTACGCCGAATCGCGCGCCATCGGGATGCCGTCGTACTGGAAGTTCTGCACCGCGAAGCCGCGTGCGTAGTACTCGGTGCGCTCGCTGTCGTAGGTGACGATGCTGATGCCCGGGGTGACCTTCATGACGTCGTCGATGCCATTGAGCCCGAAGTCGTTCATTTCCTGACGGGTGATCACGCTGATCGACTGCGGCGTCTGGCGCGGGCTGAGCACCAGACGCGTGGCGGTGGCGATCGTGCCCGGCGTGTAGGAGCCACTGCCTTCGGTCACTGTGCCCAATTGATTGGCGGTGACCTGCACCGTCGGCAGGGTCTGGGCAGCAGCATCCTCCGGCGGCGCCTCCTCCGCCTGCACGGCGGGGGCAAACAGACCCAGCCCGAGCACGCCACTCAGGGCCACGGTGAGCAGGGACAGGGAGGGTGCCGACGGACGTTCGGCAGGAATACGGCCCGAACGGGCCTGGGCAGTACGGGACACGACAACGGACACGGCAACGCCTCCAGTGAGGAACGACATCCTCTGGCGGCGGCTGGAGGTAGATGGGGGGAGGAAGGCGCTACGGCGCTTCCGCGGCAGCCACATGTTACAGCCTGCGGACATGCGATGCTTGGCGCCGCTGGATGCCCTGACTGGAGAAACACGGATGTACATCGCGCTTGCGACATCGCTGCTGCTGGCCCTCGCCGTCGCGGCCGCCCCACCGCAACTGGAGGACTACCCGGTCGAACTGACCCGGATCGACCATTTCGCACCAACCCGGCCTCCGCACGACGGGGTGACCTGGAAAATGGACATGTACCTGCGCGGCGACGGCCAGGACGGCGACCTCGACTTCGCGGACCGCTTCACCGTCTACCTGGCCGGCTGCGGCAGCGGCTGCATCGAATACGTATTGATCGACCGCGTCAGTGGCGAGGTCCACCCGGGCCAGACCCTCAACAACGGGCGCTTGGCTCACCGGCGCGACAGTCGCCTGTTGATCGTCACGCAGAACGACGGCTACGGGCATCCCGACCGGATCGAGTATCTGCTGTGGACGGGTGAACGGCTGGAGCGCATCGCGTACGAAGAGCGCGCCTTCGTCCCCGACTGAGACCTGCCGGGTGATGCAGCGGCCGCCCAAACAGAAAGGCCTTCGTACTTGCGTACGAAGGCCTTCTGCATAACTGGCGGAGCGGGAGGGATTCGAACCCTCGATAGAGCTTTTGACCCTATACTCCCTTAGCAGGGGAGCCCCTTCAGCCACTCGGGCACCGCTCCAGTGTTCTTGTTCCGCCGCTGTGATGTTTCATCTCAGCGGGGGCGCGAATAATAACGTTTTCCGCGCCCTCAGGTAAAGCCTTAATCGGAAGAATTTTCACTTCCAGCGGCATTCGGCTCGTCGCCGCGCTGGATGCGCTGGTAAATCTCTTCGCGGTGCACGGCAACGTCCTTCGGAGCGGTGATACCGATACGGACCTGGTTGCCCTTGACGCCGAGCACGGTCACGCTGACCGAGTCACCGATCATCAGGGTTTCGCCTACGCGGCGAGTCAGGATCAACATTTTTGCAAGTCTCCATGGAACCGGTGGTACTTCCCCACCGGCTTGGCGCCCAGCCAAGGAACGCCCCACGACAAAGGGAAAGGATTCGCCATAGTACCGTCAGCCGTCCCACGCCATCAAGGAGCAGGACAGTCGAGGCTTACGGCGTTCAGATACGCGGGGTGACCCAATCCACTACGGCGGCGAGCGCCGAGGCAAGGGCGGGCCCGTCCTCACCACCACCCTGGGCGAGATCCGGGCGACCGCCGCCCTTGCCCCCGATCTGACTTGCGATGTGCGACAACAGTTCCCCGGCCTTGACCTTGCCCGTTGCACTGCCGTTCACACCTGCCACCAGCGCGGCTTTGCCGTCCTGCACGCCGGCCAGCACGATGACGGTATCGCCCAGCTGCTGCTTGAGACGATCCACGGCATCACGCAGCGACCTGGCATCGAAACCCTCCAGACGCGCCGCCAGCACCTTGACGCCATTGACCTCTACCGCCGATGCGCCGAGGTCGGCGGTGGCGCCAGCGGCCTGCTTGGCCTTCAGGCCCTCCAGTTCGCGTTCAAGCTTTTTCTGCCGCTCGCCGAGCTGGCGGATCTTCTCGACCACATCGCTGGCCGTGCCGCCCAGCAGCGCCGCCGCTTCGGCAAGCTGCGCTTCCTCGTTGGCCACGTAGTCCAGCGCGCCCTGCCCGGTCACCGCCTCGATGCGGCGCACGCCCGAGGACACACCGCCTTCAGCGGTGATCTTGAACAGGCCGATGTCGCCGGTGCGCCCCACGTGCGTGCCACCGCACAGTTCGGTCGAGTAGTCGCCCATCTTCAGCACGCGCACGTGTTCGCCATATTTCTCGCCGAACAACGCCATCGCGCCAAAATCGAGAGCTTCCTGCATGCCCATGTTGTGCACTTCGGCGGCGTTGTTGGCACGCACCTGTTCGTTGACCTTGCGCTCGATCACCGCGAGCTCCTCGGCGCTGATCGGCTGGAAGTGCGAGAAGTCGAACCGCAGGCGGTCAGGCGCAACCAGCGAGCCCTTCTGCTGCACGTGGGTACCCAGCACCTCGCGCAGGGCGGCGTGCAACAGGTGGGTCGCCGAGTGGTTGAGGATGGTGGCGCCACGGCGCTGGCCATCGACCTCGCCGCTGAGCACGTCACCCACCTTCAGGCTGCCGCTCGTCACCCGGGTCACGTGGCCGTGGTACTGGCCCGCGAACTTCTGGGTGTCGCCAACCTGCAACTGCACGCCCGGGCCCGACAGCGTGCCGGTGTCGCCGACCTGGCCGCCGGATTCGGCGTAGAACGGGGTCTGGTCGGTCAGCACGATGACGTCATCACCGGCCTGCACCGCGTCCACCGGGCGGCCGTCCTTGAGCAGGGCCACCACGGTCAGGCCGTCGGCCTGCAGGCGGTCATAGCCCAGAAACACAGTGGGTTTGAGAGTGGCGACCAGCTCGGCGGACAGGACCACGCCTGCGCCACCCTTGCCTGCCTTGCGGCCGTCGTCGCGCTGCTTTTTCATCGCCGCGTCGAAGCCGTCGATGTCCACGGTCAGATCACGCTCACGCGCGATGTCCTGGGTCAGATCCAGGGGGAAGCCATAGGTGTCATAGAGGCGGAACGCGTCGGTGCCGGGGATCACGCCATCGGTCACCTGGGCGGCGACGTCGTCGAAGATCTTCATGCCCGAATCAAGCGTCTGGGCAAACCGCTCCTCTTCGGCCTGCAGCGCGCGCACGACGGTATCGGCCTGTGCCGGCAGGTCCGGGTAGGCTTCGCCCATCTGCTCGACCAGGGTCGGCACCAGCTTGCTGAAGAACGGCTGGCGCACGCCCAGCATCCAGCCGTGGCGCAGCGCGCGGCGGATGATCCGGCGCAGCACGTAGCCGCGGCCCTCATTGGACGGCAGCACGCCATCGACAATCAGGAACGAACAGGCGCGGATGTGATCGGCGATCACGCGCAACGACTTGTTTTCCAGATCGGCCATGCCGGTCAGTTCGCTGGCCTTGCGGATCAGCGCCTGGAACAGGTCGATCTCATAGTTGGTGTGAACGTGCTGAAGGATCGCGGCCAGGCGTTCCAGGCCCATGCCGGTATCCACGCACGGCGCCGGCAGCGGCACGAGGGTGCCGTCGGGCTGGCGGTCGAACTGCATGAACACCAGGTTCCAGATTTCGATGTAGCGGTCACCGTCTTCATCCGGCGAACCCGGGGGGCCACCGGCGATATGGTCGCCGTGGTCGTAGAAGATCTCGGTGCACGGACCGCAGGGGCCGGTGTCGGCCATCTGCCAGAAGTTGTCCGACGCGTACGGGGCGCCCTTGTTGTCGCCGATGCGCACGATGCGCGACTCCGGAATGCCGACCATGTCGCGCCACAGCGCGTAGGCCTCGTCATCGGTCTGGTAGACGGTGACCAGCAGACGCTCGGCCGGCAGCTTCCAGACCTGGGTCAGCAGCTCCCACGCCCAGGCGATGGCGTCCTTCTTGAAGTAGTCGCCGAAGGACCAGTTGCCAAGCATTTCAAAGAAGGTGTGGTGGCGCGCGGTGTAGCCGACCTGGTCCAGGTCGTTGTGCTTGCCGCCGGCACGCAGGCAGCGCTGGACATCGGCAGCGCGCACGTAGCTGCGCTTTTCCGCGCCCAGGAACACGTCCTTGAACTGCACCATGCCGGAGTTGGTGAACAGCAGGGTCGGATCATTGCCCGGCACCAGCGGCGCCGACGGCACGATGGTGTGGCCTTTGCCCTTGAAGAACTCAAGGAAGTCGCTGCGGATCTGGGAGGTAGTGAATTTGACGGATGCGTTCATGGGGGCTGGCTTTGTGCGGGCCGGTCGGTCCCTCGCAGGACCGCCGAAACCACAAAGGGTATCAGGCCCGGGCCGCTCAGTCCTCTGGGTCGTAACGGGTCGCCCGGCGGATGCTGTCGCCATCGAACCCACGGCGGGCAAGCAGATCGGCCGCCTTGCGCCGTTGTGGCAGCTCCTGCGGGCCGGCATCGCCGAACCGGCGCCGGACCAGATCGCGGGCGTTCTCGGTCCAATCGCCCTCGAAGGTCGCCAGCGCGGCCGCGACCTGCTCGCTGTCCAGCCCGTGGGTGCCCAGCTCCGCGCGGATATGCAGGGGGCCGTAGCCGGTACTGGCGCGGATGCGCACCAGGTTCTCGGCGAACCGGGTGTCGTCCTGCCAGCCGGCCTCGCTGAGCTTGTCCACGGCCGCTTCGGCCGCCTCGGTCTCGATGCCGCGGGCCTGCAGCTTGCGGGTCAACTCCTTGCGCGAGTGCTCACGGCGGACCAGCAGGCCCAGCGCTCGCTGGACCGGGGTCTGTTCGCGGACACGGCGCTTGCGGCCGGGTGCCGGGGCATCGGAATCGTGCATGACCACCTTCGATGAAATGCGCCGTCCCTGGCGCTCCCCCCGTCGGGGGAATACTGAAACCGCGGGACAGGGCAAGCGTCACTGACGGCGCCGCCCTGCCCCGCAGGAAACTCACTCGGCGTCGTCGCCGTCGTCGTCACCACCCTCGCGGACCGCTTCGGCCGGCTGGAACTTCTCGCGCAGCTCGGCTTCCAGGCGCTGGGCAACCTGCGGGTTGTCGCGCAGGTAACCACGGGCGTTGTCCTTGCCCTGACCGATGCGCTCTTCACCGTAGCTGTACCAGGCGCCGGCCTTCTCGACCAGCTTGGCTTCCACGCCCATGTCGATCAGTTCGCCCTCGCGGCTGATGCCCTCGCCATAGAGGATTTCGGTGATGACCTGCTTGAACGGCGGTGCCAGCTTGTTCTTGACGACCTTGATCTTGGTCTGGTTGCCGATGATCTCGTCGCCCTTCTTGATGGCGCCGATACGACGGATGTCCAGGCGCACCGAGGCGTAGAACTTCAGCGCGTTGCCGCCGGTCGTCACTTCCGGGCTCTGGCCCGGCATCATCACGCCGATCTTCATGCGCAGCTGGTTGATGAACACCACCAGGGTATTGGAGCGCTTGATGTTGCCGGTCAGCTTGCGCAGCGCCTGGCTCATCAGGCGGGCCTGCAGGCCCGGCAGCTGGTCGCCCATTTCGCCTTCGATTTCCGCCTTGGGGGTCAGCGCGGCGACCGAATCGACCACCACGATGTCCACCGAACCGGAACGCACCAGCATGTCGGCGATTTCCAGTGCCTGCTCGCCGGTATCGGGCTGGGACAGCAGCAGATCATCGACGTTCACGCCCAGCTTGGCGGCGTAGATCGGGTCCAGCGCATGCTCGGCGTCGATGAAGGCGGCGGTACCGCCCTTCTTCTGGCACTCGGCGATCGCCTGCAGGGTCAGGGTGGTCTTGCCCGAGGATTCCGGACCGTAGATCTCCACGACACGCCCCTTGGGCAGGCCACCGATGCCGAGCGCGATGTCCAGCATCAGCGAACCGGTGGGGATGACCTCGACCGCTTCGATGACGCGGTCACCCATGCGCATGACCGAGCCCTTGCCGAACTGCTTCTCGATCTGGCTCAGGGCGGCGGTCAACGCACGCTTTTTGTTCTCGTCCATCGTATTGGTCCTTGCAGAGGTCATGTCGTTGGAGGTGCTTTCTTTGGGAGTCTTCTTGGCCACGGGGTCACTTTAAGGTTGGCGTATCGCACAGGCTGAGATTCTGCCCGGCGTTCGGAAAAAAATTATCGGACATCCGTACCAACCTCAGCGGAACCAGAGAATCGCCACAAAGACCGCGCGTGTTTCAACAGCATCAGGACCTAGCGGTTGGGCCGCAGCAGTCCGCAATAGAGGCCTTCGATGGCGAAGTCCTGGTCGGGCAACACCTCGATCGGCTTGTAGTCGGGGTTGCGAGGCAGGAGCCGGATGCGGTCCTTGCCCATCTTCAGCAGCTTGACCGTGATCTCGTCATCGATGCGGGCGACCACGATCTGCCCCGACCGGGCGTCACGGGTGCGATGCACGCCGATCAGGTCGCCATCGAAGATGCCCTCGTCGATCATCGAGTCGCCCTGCACCTTCAGCAGGTAATCCGGTGCAGGCGAGAAGAACACCCGGTCCAGCACCACGAAATCGTCCGAGCCGATGTCCGCCCCGATCGGCAGACCGGCCGCAACCCGGCCGAGGACCGGCAGGCGCAGCACATGGTCCGGGAGCACGGCTGCGGCCAGCGAACCAGGCAGACCGTCCTGCAGCGGCGGCGCCTGCACCAGCCGGATGCCGCGCGCCTGGCCGGGGATGCGACGGATCGCCCCCGCCTGCTCCAGCGCCTCCAGGTGGTACTGCGCGGCGCGTACGCCCTTGAAGCCGAAGGCACGGGCGATTTCCGCCTGGGAGGGCGGTGCGCCATCGGTCTGGATACGCTCGGCGATCAACTGCAGGATCGCCTGCTGGGTGTCGGTCAGGTCCATGATTAGTAGTATTACTACTAAGGCCGGGGGTGCGCAAGTGCCTGCACAGACCGGGCGACCGGCAGCCGACCAACGGTCGGCGTTGCCTGTGGCACCGTCCGGTCCGGGGCGTCAGGGATTGCGCCCGGAGCGCCAGATCGAGAACAGGATCCACACGCCGCAGAAGCCGGCACCGACGAAGCCGGCCACACCCAGCGCCAGCAGCCAGCGGCTGGAGACCCCGCCCACGCTGTGCATCACGATCGAGGAGCCGATGATCAACGCCGCCGTCACGATACCCATCACCAGCCGGTTGGCGGCCCGGTTGACCTGATCGCCAAACCCTTCCAGGGCACGGGTCTCGACCTTGACCTGGAGGCGCCCGTTGCGCGCCATCTGCAGCAGCCGGCGGACATCGCGCGGAAGGTCGCCCATCAGGTCCATCGCCCCGAGCAGGCTGCGCTTGCCACGCTTGAGCATCGCCGCCGGCGCATAGCGCTGCCACATCACCCGTTCCAGGTACGGGCGCGCGGCGGTCGCCATGTCGAACTGTGGATCGAGCTGGCGGCCCATGCCTTCCAGGGTCAGGAAGGTCTTGATCATCAGCGCGAGGTCGGCCGGCAGGGTCAGGGCGTACTGGCGCAGGAGCTGCGTCACATCGCCCAGCATCAGGCCCATGTGCAGGTCCTTCAGCGGCACGCCACGGTACTGGTCGACGAAGGTACTGATGTCCTGCTGCAGGCGGGCTTCGTCCACGTCCACGCCACCGGCCCAGTCCAGCAGCACGTCCATGACCGGCTCGGGCTCCTGGGTCACCAGCCCATGCAGCAGCTGCGCGACCTGGAAGCGACGCTGCTCGGACAATGCGCCGACCATACCGAAGTCGATGACCCCGATCCGGCCGTCACGCAGGTAGATGATGTTGCCGGGATGTGGATCGGCATGAAACGCGCCGTCCTGCAGCACCATTTTGAGGATGATCCCGGCGCCGGTGCGCGCCAGCTGCACCCGGTCCAGGCCGGCGGCATCGACGCCCGCCAGATCCCGCCCCGGGATGCCATCCACGAAGTCCTGGACGTTCAGGCTCTCGCAGGTCCACTGCCAGTGCACGGCCGGAATGAAGATGTCCCGCCGCCCGTGGAAATTGCGCGCGATGCGCTCGGCATTGCGGCATTCGGCGGCGAAATCCAGTTCGCGCCGCAACGAGGTCTGGAACTGCTGCACCACTTCCGAAGGGCGGTAGCGGCGCAGGTCCGGCAGCCGCGCTTCGACGATCTCCGCCAGACGCGCCAGCAGGCGCAGGTCGGCCTCGATCACCTCGCGGATACCGGGTCGACGGATCTTGAGCACCACGGCCGAGCCATCATGCAGGGTCGCGCGATGCGCCTGCGCCAGCGATGCGGCGGCCATCGGGGTTTCATCGAGCCAGGCAAACACCTCGCTGGCCGGGGCGCCCAGATCGCGTTCGAGCTGATCGCGCACCTGCGCATACGGCAGCGCCGGCACCGCGTTCTGCAGCTCGGAGAATTCGGCGATCCAGTCGGGCGGGAACAGGTCCACGCGGGTGGCCAGCACCTGGCCGAGTTTGACGAAGGTGGGGCCGAGGTCTTCCATCGCGCGGCGCACCCGCACCGGCGCGGTCATGCGCAGCATCTGCTGGGTGTCGTTCCAGTGCAGCAGGCGCCCGGCCCGTTCGAGGACGTCGGCCAGGCCGATCCGGCGTACCAGGTCGCCGAAGCCATAGCGGATCAGGACCGAGGCGATTTCCTGCAATCGCCCCAGGTCGCGCACGGTTCCCAGCGTTTCCCACATTGCGCTCACTCCTGTCGGCACACGCGCTCAGGATGTCACACCGGCGGGAAGATTCCCGTCAGCGCCTGGTGCACGGTCTGCCGCCGTATGGCTTCGCGGTCGCCGTCGAACTGGAAGAGCTGCGCGCGCGCATAGCCGCCACGCTGCTTCCAGCCGATCCAGACACTCCCCACCGGCTTGTCGGGGCTGCCGCCGCCGGGACCGGCGATACCGGTGACGGCCACCGCCATCCCCGCGCCGGAATTGACCAGCGCGCCAGAGACCATTTCCAGCACGGTTTCCCGGCTGACCGCGCCGAACTGCTCCAGTGTCTGCGCGCGCACGCCGAGCAGGCGCTGCTTGGCTTCGTAGCTGTAGACGACCATGCCGCAGTCGAAGAACGCCGACGAGCCGGCCACATCGGTCATGGCCTTGGCGATCCAGCCGCCACTGCAGCTTTCGGCGGTGACCAGCTGCAGCGCAGCCTGCTGCAGGCGCTGGCCGACGTCACGGGCGAGAACGCCCAGGTCGGCATCGGAGGGAACGGTCATGGGGGTCCAGGATCAACAGGGGCACAGCCCCCGTTTTAGCCGAAAACCAGCGTGCTGTCGTGCCATGACGGTGCGACGGTGTGTCGCGCCGTCACCATTCGGGCACCTTCTCCGGCAGCAGCGCGCGGATCGGCTCACCCCCCTCGCCTGCGGCCAGTTTTTCGGCCTCGGCGATCGGAATCTCCACGCTGAGCAGCCAGCCGTCCTCGTCGGCCTGCTCGCTGCGGACCACCTCCAGACGGTGCAGGCGCGACCGCAGGCGGCCGGCGCTGGGCGGCAGGCGCAGGTCGCCGGTCACATGCTGCAGGCCCAGGCGCTTGCCCAGCACCGACTGCAGCAGGTCCAGTCCCAGGCCGTCACGGGCCGAGATCCAGACACGTTCGCGGCGCGCCGTGTCGGGGATGCCGTCCTGTGCGTCGTGGCGCACCTCGCTGCCCTCGATGCGGTCGATCTTGTTGAACACCAGCAGCTGCGGCAATTCGCCCGCGCCCACCTCGTTGAGCACGTCGTCGACCTGGGCGATGCGTTCTTCGCGATGCGGATCGGCCGCGTCCACCACATGCAGCAGGAAGTCGGCCTCGCGCGCTTCACTCAGGGTCGCGCGGAACGCGGCCACCAGCTCGTGCGGCAGATCGCGCACAAAGCCCACGGTATCGGCCAGCACCACGTTGCCACCGGGGACCGCAATGCGGCGCACGGTCGGATCCAGGGTCGCGAACAGCTTGTCGGCGGCGTAGGCTTCAGCGCCGGTCAGCGCATTGAACAGCGTCGATTTGCCGGCATTGGTGTACCCCACCAGCGCCACACGCGGCAGTTCGCTGCGCACGCGGGCACGGCGCATCTGGGTGCGCTGCACTTCGACCTTCTCGAGCCGCTTCTGCAGCTGTTCGACCCGCTTCTGCAGCAGGCGGCGATCGGTTTCCAGCTGGGTTTCGCCCGGGCCGCGCAGGCCGATGGCACCACCACGCTGACGCTCCAGGTGGGTCCAGCCGCGCACCAGCCGCGTGGCCATGTGGCGCAGCTGCGCCAGCTCGACCTGCAGCTTGCCTTCGTGGCTGTGCGCACGCTGGGCGAAAATATCCAGGATCAACCCGGTGCGGTCGATCACGCGGCGCTCCAGGAACCGCTCCAGGTTGCGCTCCTGCGACGGCGACAGCGCATGGTTGACCAGCACCAGATCCGCCCCGGTGGCCTCGGCCGCCGCCTTGATCTCGTCCAGCTTGCCGGACCCGATCAGAATCGACGGGTTGGGGCGATCGATGCGCGCGGTCAGGGTCGCCGCGATGGTGGCCCCGGCCGAGCGGGCCAGATCGGTGAACTCTTCCAGCACGTCTTCTTCGAGCCGGCCGGCATGCGGCTGGATCAGGAGCGCGTGTTCGCCTCGCTTGGAACGATCAAACACGCAGTTCTCCCGTATTGCTCAACCTGTCACTCAACGTCTTCTTCACCTTGGGCGCCTTCGGCGCCACCTTCGTTGGACTGCACATAACCACCGCCCGGCCCGACCCGCACATTGCGCGCCGGCACCACGGTCGAAATGGCGTGCTTGTACACCATCTGGCTGACCGTATTGCGCAGCAGGACCACGAACTGGTCGAACGATTCAATCGTGCCCTGCAATTTGATGCCATTGACCAGATACACCGATACCGGCACGCGCTCGCGCCGAAGTGCATTCAGAAACGGATCCTGCAGCGATTGCCCCTTGGACATTGCACACTCCTGATTATTGTTTTTATGGTTGTCCAGCAGTTGACGCGGCCCCCGCCGCCCACTGGAATCCTTGATGGTACACGGGGTGGGCGCGTGAAGGCGTGGTGTCAGCGACCGACAAAGGTCGAAACCGCGTCCGCCAGAGAAGCACGGTCGATATGAGGGTCGAACCAGCGGGCATCAAGTTCGCCCCTCAGCCAGGTCAGCTGCCGTTTGGCCAACTGGCGGGTGGCGTAAATGCCCCGGTCGCGGAACTCGGCGGCGCTGCCCTGCCCGTCCAGGTACTCCCACGCCTGCCGATAGCCGACCGCACGGATCGCCGGCAGGTCCAGCGGCGTCGCCACCTGGGCCATCGCCGGCAGCGCGCGCAGGGCGCGCACTTCATCGAGAAAGCCGTGGGCGAGCATGGCGTCGAAGCGGGTCGCAATCCGCTGGTGCAGGACGCTGCGCTCGCGCGGCGCCAGCACCAGCTTCAACGCGCGTACCGGCAGGCGGTCCACGCCTGGCAGCTTCTGCCACTCGCTGATCGGGCGGCCGGTCAGGCGAAAGACTTCGAGCGCACGTTGGATGCGTTGTGGGTCGGTGGCATGAATGCGCGCAGCGGCGGCAGGATCGACCTCGCCCAGATGCGCGTGCATCGCCGCCCAGCCGTGCTCGGCCGCCTCGGCGGCGATGCCGGCGCGGACGGCCGGATCGGCCTGCGGCATCGGCGACAGGCCCTGCAGCAGGGCGCGGAAGTACAGCCCGGTACCGCCGGCAAGGATCGGCAGCTTGCCGCGCGCCACGATGTCGGCCACCGCCCGGCCGGCGTCGGCGGCGAACTCGGCGGCCGAGTACGTCTGCCACGGATCGCGCAGGTCCAGCAGATGATGCGGTGCCTGCGCCCGCTCGATGGCATCGGGTTTGGCCGAGCCGATGTCCAGACCCCGATAGACCAGCGCCGAATCGACGCTGACGATCTCACCGTCCAGCTGGCGGGCCAGCGCGATGGCGGTGGCCGTCTTGCCCGAGGCCGTCGGCCCCATCAGGGCGATCGCCAGGGGGCGGGTATCGGCGGCCATCAGTCCTCGTCCGGCCAGCGCGGCATCGCCGGCTTTGCCTCCAGGCGCACCGCCGGCACTGCGGCCACGGCCGCCCATACCTTGAGCGCATCGACGGTGGCGGCGACATCGTGGACGCGCAGCAGCATCGCGCCGCGCTGGGCCGCGATCAGGTGCGCGGCGACCGAACCGGCCACGCGCTCGCGCGGCGACTCGCGGCCGGTCAGTTCGCCGATGCTGCGCTTGCGCGACAGGCCGGCCAGCATCGGCACGCCCAGCTCCAGGAACCGCTCAGAGCGCGCCAGCAGCGTCATGTTGTGCTCGGTGGACTTGCCGAAGCCGAAGCCCAGGTCGATGACCAGGTGCTTCCTGGCGATGCCCGCCATCTCAGCGGCGAACAGGCGCTCGGCCAGGAAGCGGTGGACCTCGGCCACGACATCGTCGTAGTGCGGCGTGTCCTGCATGCTGCCCGGCTCACCCTGCATGTGCATCAGCACGACCGGCACGTCGAGGTCGGCGGCCGCCGCGAGCGCCCCTTCCTGGCGCAGTGCACGGATGTCATTGATCATGCCGGCGCCCGCCGCCACCGCCGCACGCATCACGTCTGGCTTGAAGGTGTCGATGCTGATGGGCACGGGGGTCTGGCGCGCCAGCGCCTCGATGACCGGCACCACCCGGCGCAGCTCCTCGTCCAGCGGCACCGGCGCACTGCCGGGCCGGGTCGATTCGCCGCCGATATCCAGCAGGTCCGCGCCCTCGGCCACCAGTTGCAGGCCATGCGCCACCGCAGCGTCCACCGTGTTGTGCGCGCCACCGTCGGAGAAGGAATCCGGGGTGACGTTGACGATGCCCATTACGCGCGGACGGTCCAGCCGCAGTACGCGGCCAGCGCAGTCCAGCTGGGGAGAAATATCGAACATGGGCCGTTCCACAAAGTACGCCAGCGGGTAGTTTACGCCGGCCCGCAGGGCCGGCTGCCGGGGTCAGCGCTGGCGGCGCCTGCGCTCCACGTACAGGGTCTTGGCGATGCTCAACAGCACGCCGACGGCGATGCCGATGCCGGCACCGAGCAGCAGGTTGTCGCGGGCCAGGCCGATGCCCACGCCCACGATCGTGGCGATCACCATTTCGGCGGTGTGCGAGATCGGCTGCGGCGGGGGGATGGACATGGCGACTCCGGGACGGAAGCGAAAACGGGTCGCCATTATGACCCGCGCCCGGGTCGGGCGACGGCCCTGCGCGGCTCTGTCGCAGCCTGTACGGAAACGACGAAGGCCGGGTTTCCCCGGCCTTCGTCGTTCAGGCATTGCCCGCTCAGTGCTGCTCGGCAGGACCGGCGATCGGCGGCAGCGGACGGGCGTCGCCGCCCTTGTCATTGTTGCTGCCACCGTCCTTGTTGGACTTGCCCCAACCGGCCGGCGGCGGCGGATCGCGGCCTTCCATGATCGCATCGATCTGCGGCGCGTCGATGGTCTCGTACTGCAGCAGCAACTGGGACATCGTGTGCAGCTTGTCGAGGTTGGCCGTCAGCAGCTCGGTGGTGCGGGCGTAGGCCTTGTCCAGAATGCTGCGCACGACTTCATCGATGCGGCGCGCGGTATCGTCGGACACGCTCTTGTGCTGGGTGACCGAACGGCCCAGGAACACCTCATCGTCCTCTTCGCCATAGGCGATCGGGCCGAGCTGCTCGGACAGGCCCCACTTGGTGACCATGTTGCGGGCCATTTTGGTGGCACGCTCGATGTCGTTGGATGCGCCGGTGGTGACCTTGTCGGCACCGAAGATCAGCTCTTCGGCAACGCGGCCGCCGTACAGCGAGCACAGCTGCGATTCGATCGCCACGCGGTTCATCGAGTACTTGTCGCCTTCCGGCAGGTACATGGTCACGCCCAGCGCTCGGCCGCGCGGAATGATCGTGACCTTGTAGACCGGATCATGCTCGGGCACCAGGCGGCCGACGATGGCATGGCCGGCTTCATGGTAGGCGGTCAGCGTCTTTTCTTCCTCGCTCATCGCCATCGAACGGCGCTCGGCGCCCATCAGGATCTTGTCGCGGGCACGGTCGAAGTGGTCCATGCGGACTTCCTTCTCGTTGCCACGGGCGGCGAACAGCGCCGCCTCGTTGCAGAGGTTGGCCAGGTCCGCGCCAGAGAAGCCCGGCGTACCGCGCGCGATCACCATCGGCACGACGTCGTCGGCCAGCGGCAGCTTGCGCATATGCACCTTGAGGATCTGCTCGCGACCCTTGACGTCCGGCAGGCCCACCACCACCTGGCGGTCGAAGCGGCCCGGACGCAGCAGCGCCGGGTCCAGCACGTCGGGACGGTTGGTGGCGGCGATGACGATCACGCCCTCGCCTCCCTCGAAGCCGTCCATTTCGACCAGCAACTGGTTCAGGGTCTGCTCGCGCTCATCATGACCACCGCCCAGGCCGGCGCCACGATGGCGGCCGACGGCGTCGATCTCGTCGATGAAGATGATGCACGGCGCATGCTTCTTGGCCTGCTCGAACATGTCGCGGACGCGGCTGGCGCCGACACCGACGAACATTTCCACGAAGTCCGAACCGGAGATCGAGAAGAACGGCACCTTGGCTTCGCCTGCGATGGCGCGCGCCAGCAGGGTCTTGCCGGTACCGGGCGGGCCCACCATCAACACGCCGCGCGGAATCTTGCCGCCCAGCTTGGTGAACTTGGTCGGATCACGCAGGAAGTCGACCAGCTCGCCGACTTCTTCCTTGGCCTCGTCGCAGCCGGCGACGTCGGCGAAGGTGACCTTGATCTGGTCTTCGCCCTGCAGTTTGGCGCGGGACTTGCCGAAGGACATCGCGCCCTTGGCACCACCGCCACCGCCCTGCATCTGGCGCATGATGAAGATCCAGAAGCCGATGATCAGGATCACCGGAAGGAAGTTCATCAGGATGGAGACGAACGAAATGCCGCTCGACGGCGCTTCCTGGGCAATTTCCACGCCCTTGCCGCGCAGCACATTGATCAGGTCGCGATCGTACGGCGCGCTGATGGTGGCCGACTGGCCACCGCGGGTGGTGTAGGAGATCTCGGTGGTCGCGCCACGGGCGTCGCCGCCCAGCGTGACCTTCTGGACGTTGCCGCTGTCCACCTGGTCGAGGAACTGCGAGTAGGTCGTGCCCTGTGCGCCAGCGCCGCTGCTCTTAGGCGAGAAGCTCTGGAAAACCACCATCAGCACGACGGCGACGACCACCCATAGCAGGAGGTTCTTGGTCAAGTCGTTCATCCTCATTGGCTCCGGTGTTCCTTTAATTCCTGACGCGATTCGTATGGTTGAGCTTACTTGATCTGGGCGCGTTTTCCCTGGCCCAGGGCGTAAACCTCGGGCGAGCGCTTTCGGGACGCTTCAGGCTTGCGGATCACCACTCTGTCGTAACGCCGGCGCATCTCACGCACGTAGTCGTCAAAGCCCACGCCCTGGAACAGCTTGATCAGGAACGCGCCACCCGGCTTGAGGTGCTGGTCGGCGAAATCCATCGCCAACTCCGCCAGGTGCATCATCCGCGGTTGGTCGACCGCGTCCATGCCACTTTTATTGGGGGCCATATCCGAGAGCACAAGGTCTACCGGCTGATCCCCCAGCATGGCTTCGAACTGCGATAGGACGGCCTGCTCCCTGAAGTCGCCGTGAAGGAACTCCACGCCGGCCAGCGGCGGCATCTCCAGGATGTCCAGGGCCAGGACCCGGCCGGTGTCGCCGATCTGGCGCCGGATCTGCTGCGACCAGCCGCCCGGGGCCGCGCCCAGGTCGACCACGACCATGTGCGGCTTCAGCAGCCGGTCACGCTCGAGCAGCTCCTCCAGTTTGTAGGCCGCACGCGAGCGCATGCCCTCGGCCTGGGCCTTCTTCACGAAGGGGTCGGAGAAGTGCTCTTTCAACCAGCGTTGACTGCTTTTGCTGCGCGTTGCCATTGGATGCGGGCCGGATGGGGTGGTCATGATACCCTGATCGCCCCAGTTAACCGCTTGTTTCCTGAATGTCCATCACCCTGACCTCGTCCCAGACCCGCTTCCTCCGCGGCCACGCCCATGATCTGAAAGCCCTGCTGCAGATCGGCGGCAAGGGGGTCACGCCGGCCTTCCTGGCCGAACTGGACGAAGTCCTGGAACGCCACGAACTGGTCAAAGTCAAAGTGTCCGCCGAGGACCGCGAGGCCCGTGACGCCATGATTGCCGAGCTGGCCGCGGCCTCCGGCAGTGCCCTGGTGCAGCGCATCGGCCACGTGGCCGTGCTGTACCGCCCGAGCAAGGAACAGCGTCAGATCGTCCTGCCGCGCGGCTGATTCCGGAAGACCCCATGCAGCTGAGCCACGAAATCCCCGACTACGCCTACGCCCTGCGTGCCGCCGACGGCCGTACGGCGAAAGTGAACGAGCGGACGCTGGCCTCCAGTTTCATCCTGGCGCCGGACACGCTGATCGAGGCGTGGCCGGTGGCCACCATCGCCGAACTGACCCCCGACCACCTGCAGCCGGTGCTGGCGTTGAATCCGGCGCTGGTGGTGCTGGGCACCGGGGACACGCAGGTGTTCCCGCCAGCAGCGGTGATGGCGGCCTGCCTGACCCGCGGGATCGGCCTGGAAGTGATGAACAACCCGGCTGCCGCGCGCACTTTCAACATCCTCGCCAGCGAGGGTCGGAAGGTGGCGGCCGCATTCATCCTGACCGGCTGAACCTGCTGGAATCCGTTCAGGAAAGGCCGCCGCCAGGCGGCCTTTTTTGTTGGCGAGGATGCGGACGGCCTCGTTGGCCGTTGTCGATCATTGCCGCGCTGCGCGCGGCCAGCCGACCATCGGTCGGCGCTACCGGGGGTTGCCGCGCTCGGCGCGGCGGTTACTTCGGCGGCAGGTACAGCAGCGGGTCGACCGGCTTGCCGTTGTAACGGATCTCAAAGTGCAGCATGTCGCGCGGGGCACCCGTGCGGCCCATCTCGGCAATCTGCTCCCCTGCCTTGACGCTCTGGCCTTCGTTGACGAGGCGCTTGCGGTTGTGACCATAGGCCGACAGCCACTGGTCGCTGTGCTTGATGATGATCAGCTCACCGAAGCCGACCAGGCCGGCGCCGGAGTACACCACCACGCCGCCGGCGGTTGCGCGCACGGGCTGGCCGCTGCTGCCGGCGATGTCAACGCCCTGCTTGGTCGCCTCGCCGGCGACGAACTTGCCGACGATCGCGCCATCGGCCGGCCAACGCCAGCTGATGTTGCTCCTGATCGCCGTGGTCGGCGCCGACGCGGGGGCCGGCGTCGGGGCGGTGCCCGGGCGCGGCGCCGTCACGACGGTGGTCGGTGCACGGCTGCCGCTGCCACCGGGGTACAGCCGGAGCGTCTGCCCAGGGTAGATCGTGTACGGCTCGGACAGCCCGTTCCACGCCGCCAGGTCACGCGGGGTGATGTTGTGGATGCGGGCCAGCGCGTACAGCGTGTCGCCCCGGCGGATCACTGCCGTCTGTCCCGGCTTGGCCACCGATCTCTGCGGCGTGGGATGTGCGGTGGTGCCGCCGCTGCCCGAGGGGCGCACCACGGTGGCGGTGCCACAGGCGCTCAACGCGGACACCACCAGCAGCAGCGCGCCGGCGCGCGCTCCCTTGCTCATACGATCAACACTCATGCGAACTTCGACCTCCATACAAGCCAGGCAACCAAGCCCACCACCAGCACGGTCGCGACCCAGCCCAGCGGTTCGATCCAACGCCGCAGCGCGGCTTCCGCGCGCGGACCGCCGATGCGGATGACAGCCGCCAGGACATACACCCGCTTGCCCCGCCCGATCAGCATGCTCAGGAAGTACTGCGGCAACGGCACGCCGACAATACCCGAAGCCCACGTGAAGACCTTCATCGGAATCGGCATGAACCCGCCGAGCACCAGGAAGGTGAACACCGCCCACGGCGATTCGGCCATCTTGGCCTGCACCACCGCGATGCCGCCTTCGATGCTCGACAGCATGCCCAACGCGGCGAACACCGGCTTGAGCGCCTCGAACGCGTAATGCCCGAGCGCGTAACCCACCAGCGCACCGGCCATCGAGCCAGCCAGGCTGAGCGTGGCGAACCACCAGCCACGTTTGGGCTGGGCCACGCACATCGGCGCAAGCATCACCTCGGGCATCACCGGGAAGATGATCGCCTCGATGAAGCTCAGTACCGTGAGATACGTGGGTGCACGCTCATGCGCCGCCCACTTCATCGCCCGCTCGTACAGCGGGCCAAAGATCTTCATGACGCAACGCTCCTTGGAATCAATCCAGCATGCCAGACAGCAGCGGCACGAACGTGACCGGCGCCAATACCTGGTGTTCAACACTGCCGTCGTCGCGACGGGTGAGCTGCACCAGCGACTGCGCGCCGGGCCCGCCCACCGGCGCCACCAGGCGACCGCCCACGGCCAGTTGCTCGACCAGCGCATCCACCAGCGCCGGGGCGGCCGCGGTGACCACGATGGCGTCGTACGGCCCGTGCTCGGCCCAGCCCGCGCGACCATCGTCGTGCTTGCTGCGGATGTTCATGCCCAGCGCCCGGAAGCGCTTGCGCGCCTGCCGCAGCAGGTCGCCGATGCGCTCGACGGTGTAGACCTCCAGACCCACCGCACCGAGTACAGCGGCCTGGTAACCCGAGCCGGTGCCGACTTCCAGCACTTTTCTGGGCGCGGACTGCAGCACCGCTTCGGTCATGCGGGCCACCACCCAGGGCTGGGAGATGGTCTGGCCGTGGCCGATCGGCAATGCGGTGTCTTCGTAGGCGCGCGATGCCAGTGCCTCATCGATGAACAGATGGCGGGGCACGACGCGGATCGCGTTGAGCGTGACCTCGTCGGCGATGCCAGCGTCACGCAGGCGGTCGACCAGCCGGTCGCGCACGCGCTGGGACGTCATGCCGATGCCGACCGCTTCAGGCTGCAGGCGCAGGCGCTGGGTCATGCCGGGCGATCCAGGACGGCGGTGAGCCCGCCCACCCAGCTGGCGACTTTCTCCAGCGCCTGATACCGGGTCAGGTCCACCTGGATCGGCGTGATCGAGATGAAGCCGTTGCGCACGGCGTGGAAGTCGGTGCCGGGACCGGAATCCTGTTCGCGACCGGCCGGGCCGATCCAGTACACCTCGTTGCCGCGCGGATCGCGCTGTGGAATGCAGCCTTCGGCGCGGTGGCGGTTGCCCAGGCGGCTGACTTCAAAGCCGCGCACCTGGTCCCACGGCAGGTCCGGGACGTTGACGTTGAGAATGGTGTCGGCGGGCAGTGGATCGGCCTTGAGCCGCGCCACGATCGCCACCGCGGCGCGCGCGGCGGTCTCGAAATTGCGCGCCTCGTGGTTGTGCGTCACCAGCGACACCGCCACCGCCGGCAGACCGAGAAAGCGCCCTTCCATCGCCGCCGAGACCGTGCCGGAATAGATGACGTCATCGCCCAGGTTGGCGGCGTTGTTGATGCCCGACACCACGATGTCCGGCTCGTACTCGAGCAGCCCGGTCAGTGCCAGGTGAACGCAGTCGGTGGGCGTCCCGGCGACCGAACAGGTGTAGTGGTCGATGCGCTTGAGCCGGATCGGCAGGTCCAGGGTGAGCGAGTTGCTGGCCCCCGAGCGATCACGGTCGGGGGCGACCACCATCACTTCATGGCCGGCCTCGCGCAGCACCGTGGCAAGCATCCGGATGCCCGGGGCATCGACACCGTCGTCATTGCTGACCAGGATCCGCATCTGCGATTTAACCGCTTGATTTTTCAAGACTTCGATTCCATCACTTTCCAGCGTTGGCGGGGTCGATGCTCATCCGTGCGGGGAGCATCGACCGCGCAAGTGCGTCAGCTATTGTGCCGCATGCGGGCAGATCGTCCTACCCCGCAGACGGTAGGCAGCGGCCATCGCCTCGCATTACGCTGTACGCATGTCACATCCTGAAGACGAAGATCCGGCGGCGCTGTTCCGCTCGGCGATCGGGGCGGTCACACCGCTGAAGAAGCCGGCCGCGCCGCCGCCCGCCACGCCGCGGCCGAAACCGCGCGCGCGCATGGCCGAGCAGGATGACCAGGCGGCGCGCGGCGAGTTTGCCCGGCTGCTGCGCGACAGCAACCCGCTGGAGGCCGGCGATACCGCCAGCTACCGGCGCGACACCCTGCCCGCGCGCATGTTCCAGCGGCTCAAGCGCGGCCAGTATTCCGTCCAGGACGAGCTGGACCTGCACGGCGCCACCGTTGCCCAGGCCGACGCGATGCTGCGCCAGTTCCTGCAGGAAGCGCATGCGCACGACTATGGCTGCGTG
Source organism: Stenotrophomonas sp. NPDC077461 (assembly GCF_049545475.1). NCBI lineage: Bacteria > Pseudomonadati > Pseudomonadota > Gammaproteobacteria > Lysobacterales > Lysobacteraceae > Stenotrophomonas > Stenotrophomonas sp. NPDC077461. Next base: position 425,422 of record NZ_JBMWDO010000001.1, on the reverse strand, counting down.
CGCATCATCCACGGGAAGGGGCTGCAGTCCGACGGCGGTGCGCCGGTACTCAAGAACCTGGTCGATCGCCTGCTGCGCCTGCGCAACGATGTGCTGGCGTTTCATTCCGCCCCCGCCGGACAGGGGGGCACCGGCGCGGTGCTGGTGCTGCTGAGCAACCGCTAGCCGGGCAGCGCCCGGCGCTACGGGGCGTCGGCCTGGCTGGCATCGTGCACCGGGCCGAGTTCGTGCAGGACGGCCGTGGCATAGCAGCCCGGCGGCAGGGCAAAGCTCAGCTCCAGTACGTCCGGCTGCAGCCAGCGATGCTGCAGCATGGCCGGGCGCAGGCGCAGCGCGCGACGCTCCTGCTTGAGGCGCGCGCCTTCCAGGCCGGCACGCAGGGCAAGGGACTGTTCGTCGGCGACCGCGGCCAGCTCCAGCGTGGCCGCGGCGCCGCTGCTGCGCAGTTCGCCTTCGCCCCACAAGGGGCCGCTGGGATGGATGTCGAAACGGGCCAGACGATCAGCCAGCAGGTCGGTGAACGGTTCGGGTCCGAATACGCTGCGACTGCCGTCCAGCATCCACACCTCGCCATCCAGCGGCGCATCCCAGTTGCCCTGTGCGACGCGCTCGGCCAGTACCTGGTTGAACAGGGCCGAGCGCGCGGCGGACAGCAGCAGTGAGCGCTGGTCCGGACGCATGCGACGCCCACCGAACATCGCCAGTGCCGCCGGCACGTTGCCACCGTCACGACCGAAACGCTGTTCACCGAACCAGTTCGGCAGCCCGCGCGCGGCGATCAGCGACAGCCGCTCGTCGATGGCCGCCGCATCGCCCTGCACCTCACGCAGCACCAGCCTGAAGCGGTTGCCGGCGAGCGCGCCGCGCTGCAGTTTGCGGTTGTGCCAGGTCGCGTCGACGACCTCGATCTCATCGGAAGCCAGCAGCGCCGGATCCGGCGCGACGCGCTTGGGCAGGTGCACGCTGAAGCGCTGGGTGGTGACCGCATGGCGATCCTTCATGCCGGCGTAGCTGACCGCCATGTCCGGCAGCCCGGCCCAACGGGCCAGCACCTTGGCCACGTGCACGGTATTGGCACCGCGCTTGCGCAGGGTGAGCAGCAGGTGCTCGCCCTCCCCGCTGGGCTCGAACGCCGGCAGCTCGTCGACCTGGAAGTCTTCGGGCGTGGTCCGGATGTTCGCGGTCAACAAGGGCGCGCCGAACGCCAACGGCAACGGAATCACAGCGCCACCAGCAGCACGGCAGCCTGGGCGGCGATGCCTTCACCGCGCCCGGTGAAGCCGAGCTGCTCGGAGGTGGTGGCCTTGACGCTGACCGCATCCAGCGCGATCCCGAGCAGGCCGGCGATGCGTTCACGCATGGCCAGCGCATGCGGGCCGACCTTGGGCCGTTCGCAGATCACGGTGATGTCGGTGTTGCCAACCTGCCAGCCGCGCTCGCGCAGCAGGCTGTTGCAGTGCTCCAGGAAGCGGCTGCTGTCGGCATCCTTCCAGCGCATGTCCGACGGCGGGAAGTGCTGGCCGATATCGCCCAATGCCAGCGCGCCCAGCATGGCGTCGCACAGCGCATGCAGGATCACATCGCCGTCGCTGTGCGCGAGCACGCCGCTGGTGTGCGGCACGCGGACGCCGCCAAGCATGATGTGGTCGCCCGCGCCGAAGGCGTGGACGTCATAGCCCTGTCCGATGCGGACGGGAGGAAACGGGGTGTTCATGGCGTGAACCTGACAGTAGCGCCGGGCTATGCCCGGCTTGGCAAGATGAAAGCTGCGTGCGGAATCAGATTCCGCGACGCGACAACACGAATTCGAAACGGGACAGATCCGACGGGGTGGTGACCTTGAAGTTGTCTTCGTTGCCTTCCACCAGCAACGGACGCAGGCCCTGCCGCTCCATCGCCATCGCCTCGTCGGTGACCTCGATGCCGGCGTCGGCGGCCTCCTGCAGCGCGCGCGCCAACTGATGGCGGCGGAACAGCTGCGGGGTCAGGGCGCGCCACAGGCGCGCCCGCGGCTCGGTGGCATCGATGCCACCGTCATCGCCGGCCCGTTTGAGGGTGTCGCGTACCGGTGCGGCCAGGATCGCACCGACCGGATCGTTGCGGCCTACTTCCAGCAGCCGGCCCAGATCGGCCGCGGCCAGGTTGGGACGCGCGGCGTCATGGACCAGCACGAAATCGTCGGCGCGCACGCTGTCGGGCAGCGCCTGCAGGCCGGCCAGCACCGAGCCGGCACGGGTGGCGCCGCCCACGCAGGTCAGGATCGGTTTGTCGGCAAGCGAGGTCCAACCGGGCCAGTCCTGGTCCCGGTCGGCGATCACCACCATCACCCCGGCGACCACCGGATGCGACAACAGCGCCTCCAGGGTATGCGCCAGCAGGACGCGATCACCCGCCAGCAGATACTGCTTGGGGGTGGCGCCGCCGAAGCGCGTGCCGCGCCCGGCGGCGGGAACCACTGCCCATACGGTGCCCATCAGGGTATTTCCTGATGCGGGGCGTCCGGGTCGGCCACCACCGTGGGTGCGCGCGGCGGCGCAACCGGGGCGTCTTCGACCACACGGTAGAACTTTTCACCAGGCTTGATCATGCCCAGTTCGCTGCGCGCACGCTCTTCGATGGCCGCCTCGCCTTCCTTGAGGTCCTTGACCTCGGCAGCCAGCGCGTCGTTGCGCTGCTGCAGGCCGGCATTGTCGCGCCTCTGGGATTCGACCTGGGCTTCGAGCGTCATCACTTCCCCCGAATTGCCCGGGCCGAACCAGAAGCGGTACTGCAGCCATGCCAGCAGTACCGCGAGCACCAGCAGGAGCCAGCGCCAGTCGCGCATGGGATCAGCGCTTCAGCGACACGAACGCGTCGCGACCGGCGTAACGCGCGCCGGCACCAAGAGCTTCCTCGATGCGCAGCAGCTGGTTGTACTTGGCCACGCGATCGCTGCGGCACAGCGAGCCCGTCTTGATCTGGGTGGCGGTGGTGGCCACGGCGATGTCGGCGATGGTGGTGTCTTCGGTTTCGCCCGAACGGTGCGACACAACCGCCGCGTAGTTGGCGCTGTGCGCCATTGCGATGGCTTCCAGGGTTTCGGTCAGGGTGCCGATCTGGTTGACCTTGATCAGGATCGCGTTGGCCGTGCCGGATTCGATGCCTTCCTTGAAGATCTTCGGGTTGGTCACGAACAGATCGTCGCCCACCAGCTGCACCTTGCTGCCGATGCGGTCGGTCAGCAGCTTCCAGCCCGCCCAGTCGTTCTCGGCCAGGCCGTCTTCGATGGTGATGATCGGGTACTGCGCGGCCCAGTCGGCCAGGAAGTCGACGAACTGATCGGAGGTCAGGCGCTTGTTCTCGCCGACCAGGTTGTACTTGCCGTTCTCGTAGAACTCGCTGGAGGCCACGTCCAGGCCCAGCAGCACATCTTCACCGGCGGTATAGCCGGCCTTGCCGATCGCTTCGAGGATGGTGTCCAGCGCTTCGACGTTGCTGCGGAAGTCCGGGGCGAAACCGCCTTCGTCGCCGACCGCCGTGCTCAGGCCGTGGCCCTTGAGCACCGACTTGAGCGAATGGAAGATTTCCGTGCCGGCGCGCAGCGCTTCGGAGAACGAGGGGAAACCGACCGGCAGCACCATGAACTCCTGGAAGTCCACGTTGTTGTCCGCATGCGCGCCGCCGTTGATGATGTTCATCATCGGCACCGGCAGGGTCACGTCACGGCCCTGCGCCAGGTACTGCCACAGCGCCTGCTTCCTGGACGCCGCAGCGGCGTGGGCATTGGCCATCGACACGGCGAGCAGCGCATTGGCACCGAGACGCCCCTTGTTTTCGGTGCCGTCCAGGTCGATCAGGCGACGGTCCAGGGCTTCCTGGTCGGCGGCATCGAAGCCCTTCAGCGCGGTGGCGATGGTGGTGTTGACGTTGGACACGGCGTTGCGCACGCCCTTGCCCAGGTAACGGGTCTTGTCGCCGTCACGCAGTTCCACCGCCTCCTTGGTGCCGGTCGAGGCGCCCGACGGAACCGCGGCGCGGCCGAACGAACCGTCCTCCAGGACAACGTCGGCTTCCAGCGTGGGATTGCCACGGCTGTCGAGGATTTCACGGGCGTGGATGCTGCGGATCGTGGTCATAGCGGGCCGGTTACCAGTCAGAAAGGGGAAACGCCAAAGGACAGCGCCGAAAACGTGCCGCGTGATTATCCCTGCCCGCCCCCCGCTTGCCAAATCGGCGTGCTGTCACCGATCAGCACCTGCGTGGACGCGGTGCGCGCCAGCAGCGCGGGCAGCAGCAGAACCGCCGCCAGCAGCGCGAGCAACGCCAACCCCACCGCGCCACCGGCCCGCTGGCGGCGTAGCCGGAACGACAGCACGATGGAGACCAGCGCGGCCAGCACCACCGCCGCCGACAGCGCCAGGGTGAACAGCAGGTACGGCTGCGTGGCCTGCATGGCGTGGCTGCCGTCGCCGGGCATGCCCACGCTGGCCATCACCAGGATGGTCAGCATGAAGGCGCAGCCCCACGCACCGACGCCCAGCACGAGCGCCGCCCAGCCCCACGGCCAGGCATGCCAGTGCCGCCGCTGGCGGCGCGCTTCCAGCGCCGCCCACGGGTCCATCGTCATGCCTGCAGCGGGGCGCCGCCGGCCTTGCGCTCACGCGCGGCGCGGATGAAGCCGATGAACAGCGGGTGGCCATCGCGCGGGGTGGACAGGAATTCCGGATGCGCCTGGCAGGCCAGGAACCACGGATGCTGGTCGCGCGGCAGTTCGATCACTTCAACCAGGGTGTCGTCCATCGACTTGCCGGCGATCACCAGGCCGGCGTCCTCCAGCTGGGTCCGGTAGCGGTTGTTGAACTCGTAACGGTGGCGATGACGCTCGGACACCACGTCCCTGCCATACAGCTCGCGGGCCAGCGTGCCCGGCTTCAGGCGCTGCTCCTGCAGGCCCAGGCGCATGGTGCCGCCGAGGTCGGAGCGCTCGTCGCGCTTCTCGACATCGCCGGTGGCGGTACGCCATTCAGTGATCAGGCCGATCACCGGGTTCGGCGACTGGCGGTCGTTCTCGGTGCTGTTGGCGCCCTCCAGCCCGGCCACGTGACGGGCGAAATCGACCACGGCGGCCTGCATGCCGTAGCAGATGCCGAAGTACGGAACGTTCTGCTCGCGGGCGAACTGCGAGGTGAGCACCTTGCCTTCAAAGCCACGGTCACCGAAACCGCCCGGGACCAGGATGCCGTCGACGTCCTTCAGGGCACCCATGTCGGTGCCTTCCAGGTCCTGCGCTTCCAGCCACTTCAGGTTGACCTTGGTGCGCTGGCGCAGGCCGCCGTGCTTGAGCGCCTCGCCCACGGACTTGTAGGCGTCCTGGTGGTCCACGTACTTGCCGACCACGGCGATGGTGACTTCATCGAGCGGATGCAGCGTGGCATCCACGGCGGCCTCCCACTCGGAGAGGTCGGCCCGACCGGCCTTGTCACCGAGCTTGAACTGGTTGATGACGATCTCGTCCAGCCCCTGCTCGTGCAGGCCCATCGGGATGCGGTACAGCACATCCACGTCCGGCACGCTGATCACCGCCCGTTCGGAGACGTTGGTGAACTGGGCGATCTTGCGGCGCTCGGACTCCGGCACCACCTGCTCGGAGCGGCACAGCAGCACGTCCGGCTGGATGCCGATCGAACGCAGTTCCTTCACCGAATGCTGGGTGGGCTTGGTCTTCAGCTCGCCGGCGGCGGCGATGTACGGCACCAGGGTGAGGTGCATGAAGAGCGCCTTTTCCGGGCCACGCTCGGTACGCACCTGGCGGATCGCCTCGAGGAACGGCAGCGATTCGATGTCGCCGACGGTGCCGCCGATCTCGACCAGGGCCACGTCGAAGCCTTCGGTGGCTTCATCCATGCAACGGCGGATCTCATCGGTGATGTGCGGGATGACCTGGACGGTGGCGCCCAGGTAATCGCCACGGCGCTCCTTGCGGATCACGTTCTCGTAGATGCGGCCGGTGGTGACCGAATTCTTGCGGCTCAGGCGGGTGCGGACGAAGCGCTCGTAATGGCCCAGGTCCAGATCGGTCTCGGCACCGTCGTCGGTGACATACACCTCACCGTGCTGGAACGGGCTCATCGTGCCCGGATCGACGTTGATGTACGGATCGAGCTTCATCATGGTGACCCGCAGGCCACGGGCTTCAAGGATGGAGGCGAGCGACGCGGCGGCAATGCCTTTGCCGAGCGAGGACACTACGCCGCCGGTTACGAAGATCAAGGGAGTCATGGCTGGGGGTGTCCTGTCAGGAAGGGGGAAACGACGCCGGCGCGCAGGGCGACGGACGACGCAAAGGGGAAAGACGGAGAGATCCAGCCGCAGGCTGCGGAAACGACACGCGCCGGGGGCAGGATCGGGGGAACGGTTCGGGGTCCGGTCGGCGAGGTCGGGAGGGCCGTGCCGGTCGCCGTGCGGACCGTCACCTCCTGCCTACCCTGCTGGCGATCGCGCACGATCAGGCCAGTCCATTCGCTGATGGATGACACGCACTGCTCCCGGAAAGCCATAGTTTACAGATTGGAGGCCCCAAGCCCAAGGCCCGGGTGGCCGCCTTCACAAAAAAAAGACGCCCCGGCAATGCCGGGGCGCCTGTGTCGGCCCGGAATGGGTCAGCGCTTCTTTCTCGCTTCCTCTTCCTCTTCCTTCTGCGGGGCCTGTTCGCCCCTGGCCTTCATCTCGGCGGTGGCAGCGGCCCGGCGCTTGGCCTTGGCCTCGGCCTCGGCCTGCGCCTTGTCGGCCTGTTCGCCCTGCTGCGGCGCGGGCTGGCCCTGTCCGGCGTTCTGGGCCAGCGCCAGCGGCACGGCCACGACGGCGGCGGCAATGGCAACGATGGTCAGCAACTTCTTCATGGGTGCTCCTCGCGGTATCGGCTTGGGTGCGGGCGCCGGGGGTCCGGTTCCAGCCTGCACAGTCTATCGCGCCCCGGTCGGCCGCCCCCTGAACGTGCGGCGTGCAAAAAAGCCGTCCAGACCGCAAACTTCGCCGTCGCTTTGCGCTTTATGAAGACAGATGAACGCCCGCTATAACGCCGCCGATATTGAAGTCCTGTCCGGCCTGGACCCGGTCAAGCGCCGCCCAGGCATGTATACCGACACCGCGCGCCCGAACCACCTGGCGCAGGAAGTCATCGACAATGCCGTTGACGAGGCGCTGGCTGGCCATGCCCGCACGGTCGAGGTCACCCTGTTCAAGGACGGCAGCTGCGAGGTCAGCGATGACGGCCGCGGCATGCCCGTGGACATCCATCCGGAGGAGAAGATCCCCGGCGTCGAACTGATCCTGACCCGGCTGCATGCCGGCGGCAAGTTCAACAACAAGAACTACACCTTCTCCGGCGGCCTGCACGGCGTTGGCGTCAGCGTGGTCAACGCGCTGTCCACCCTGGTGGAAGTGCACATCAAGCGCGATGGCAGCGAACACCGCATCACGTTCCGCAACGGCGACCGCGCCACCCCGCTGGAAGTGGTCGGCAGCGTCGGCCGGAAGAACACCGGTACGCGGGTGCGCTTCTGGGCCGACCCGAAGTACTTCGATACGCCCAAGTACAACCTGCGTGCCCTGCGCCACCTGCTGCGCGCCAAGGCGGTGCTGTGCCCCGGCCTGACCGTCAAACTGCGCGACGAGGCCACCGACGAGCAGGACACCTGGTATTACGAGGATGGCCTGAGCGACTACCTGAAGGCCGAGCTGGGCGAGCGCGAGATGCTGCCGGCCGACCTGTTCGTGGGCCAGTTGAAGAAGGACACCGAGGTGGTGGACTGGGCCGTGGCCTGGCTGCCGGAAGGCGAGCTGGTGCAGGAGAGCTACGTCAACCTGATCCCGACGGCCCAGCACGGCACCCACGCCAATGGCCTGCGCACCGGCCTGACCGAGGCGCTGCGCGAGTTCTGCGACTTCCGCAACCTGCTGCCGCGTGGCGTCAAGCTGGCCCCGGAAGACGTCTGGGACCGCGTGTCGTTCGTGCTCTCGCTGAAGATGACCGATCCGCAGTTCAGCGGCCAGACCAAGGAACGCCTGTCCTCGCGCCAGGCCGCCGGCTTCGTCGAAGGTGCCGCGCATGACGCTTTCAGCCTGCTGCTCAACCAGAACGTGGACATCGGCGAGAAGATCGCCCAACTGGCCATCGAGCGCGCCAGCGCGCGCCTGAAGACCGAGAAGCTGGTCACCCGCAAGAAGGTCACCCAGGGCCCCGCCCTGCCCGGCAAGCTGGCCGACTGCATCAGCCAGGACCTGTCGCGCACCGAACTGTTCCTGGTCGAAGGCGACTCGGCAGGCGGCAGCGCCAAGCAGGCGCGCGACAAGGACTTCCAGGCGATCATGCCGCTGCGCGGCAAGATCCTGAACACCTGGGAAGTCTCCTCCGGCAGCGTGCTGGCCTCCGAGGAAGTGCACAACCTGGCCATCGCGATCGGCTGCGACCCGGGCAAGGACGACATCAGCGGCCTGCGCTACGGCAAGGTGGTGGTGCTGGCCGATGCCGACTCCGACGGCCTGCATATCGCCACCCTGCTGACCGCGCTGTTCCTCAAGCATTTCCCGGCTCTGGTCGATGCCGGCCATGTATTCGTGGCGATGCCGCCGCTGTTCCGCGTGGACGTGGGCAAGCAGGTGTTCTACGCGCTGGATGAGGAAGAAAAGCGCACCCTGCTGGACAAGATCGAACGCGAGAAGATCAAGGGCCAGGTCAGCGTGACCCGCTTCAAGGGCCTGGGCGAAATGAACCCGCAGCAGCTGCGCGAGTCCACCATCCACCCCGATACGCGCCGCCTGGTGCAGCTGACCATCGACGATGGCGAGCAGACCCACTCGCTGATGGACATGCTGCTGGCCAAGAAGCGCGCCGGCGACCGCAAGCAGTGGCTGGAGAACAAGGGCGACCTGGCTTCGCTGGACGCCTGATCCGACAGCACGCCCCCTGGAACAGCCCGCCGTCCGGCGGGCTGTTTCGTTGTGGGACGGGCCCGGACATCGCCCCTTCATCCTGCGCGCCGGGCGATCGGGTAGCGTGGCGGTCCCTCGTCTGGTGGAGCCCACATGCATTTCGATTCGACCTTGCGCCTGGACAGCGCCCGCCTGGTATTGAGCCCGATCCGCGCGGACGACGCCCCTGCCCTGTTCGCGATCCAGTCCGATCCCGACGTGATGCGCTACTGGAACCACGCGCCGTGGACGGACCTCGCCCAGGCGCAGGCGCAGATTGCCGACGACCTCGCCGCGATGTCGGTCGGCACGCAGCTCAAATTGGCCATCCGCGACAGCGCGCACGGGCCGCTGCTGGGCATCTGTGTGGTATTCGCGATCGACGCCGCATCCGGCCGCGCCGAGATCGGCTACAACCTGGCCCCGCAGGTCCAGGGCAAGGGGTACATGCGCGAGGCGCTGACGCGGCTGGCGACTTACCTGTTCGACGAACGCGGCCTGCGCCGGCTCGAAGCGGAGATCGATCCGCGCAATGCCGCATCGGCGACGGTGCTGGAGCGGATCGGGTTCCAACGCGAAGGCCTGCTGCGCGAACGCTGGTGCATCGCAGGCGAGCTGTCCGATTCGGCGCTGTACGGCCTGCTGGCACGCGACCGCGCAGCCTGACGCGCACGAAAAAGCCCGCCGGTCGGCGGGCTTTCCCTTCCAGCCAGGCAGGGCCCGGCGCTTACGCCCAGCCGACCAGCTCGAACAGTTTCAGGATCAGGTAGGCACAGCCGCCTGCCGCCGGAATGGTCAGGATCCAGGCCCACACGATGCGCTCGATCACACCGAAACGCAGCGAACGCGGGTTCTTGGCGTAGCCCACGCCCATGATCGCGGTGGAAATGCTGTGCGTGGTCGACACCGGCATGCCGAAATGCGCGGCCAGGGTCAGAATGGTGGCCGAGCTGGTTTCCGCGGCGAAACCGTGGATCGGATGCAGCTTGACCATCTTGTGCCCCAGGGTCTTGATGATCTTCCAGCCGCCCGAGGCGGTACCGGCGGCCATCACCACCGCACAGGTCAGCACGATCCACATCGCGATGCCGTCACCGGCGTGCGCGTCCGGGTGCATGAAGGCCAGCCAGGACGGCAGGTCGTTCAGCGCACCGGTCGCCTCGGCGCCGATCAGGGTCATGGCGATGATACCCATCGTCTTCTGCGCGTCGTTGTGGCCGTGGGCGAAGCCCATGTAGGCAGCCGACACGATCTGCGCCTTGCCGAAGAAGGCATTGACGATGCGCGGACGGGCCATGCGCCCGAGCCAGCCGCCGACCTTGGCCATGCCCGCGATGATCGCCCACAGCAGCAGCATCACCACGATGCCGAGCAGGAAGCCAGCGATCGGCGAGGTGATCATCGGCAGGAACACCTTCCACAGCAGGCCCTTGTTCTGGGCCCAGGTGCCGATCCGCTCGGACCAGATCAGGGCGTCCCAGTTGTTGTGGGCCGCGGCCAGGCCGGCACCGCACAGGCCGCCGATCAGCGCGTGCGAGGACGACGACGGCAGGCCTTTCCACCAGGTGATCAGGTTCCAGATGATGCCACCCAGCAGGGCGCACAGGATCACCTGCGGGGTCACCTCCACCACGTTGGTGTTGAGCAGGCCCGAGGCGATGGTCAGCGCCACGGCGGTGCCGGTCAGGGCGCCGATGAGGTTCATGAACGCCGCGAGCATCACCGCCCAGCCGGGCGAGAGCACTTTGGTCGCCACTACGGTGGCGATGGAGTTGGCGGTGTCGTGGAAGCCGTTGATGAACTCGAAGACGAGCGCGGCCAGGATCACCACCAGGACAAGGGTCAGCATGCTGTGGCGTCCGTCAGCTGTTCTTCAGCACGATCTGGTACGCCACCACACCGGCCTCGCGGCAACGGTCGATGGCTTTTTCCAGGATCTCGAAGAACTCCTTGAGCAGGAACATCTGCAGGTTGTCCAGACGGCCGGAATAGATGTCGCGGTACAGCTCGAGCATCAGGCGGTCGGCCTCGTTCTCCAGCGATCGCAGCTTCTCGTTGAGCGCGGTCATCCGGTCCAGATTCATGTGGCGCAGGTCATTGACCATCTCCACGACCACGCTGGCGGCCTGCTCAAGCATCGCCGCGCGCGGCGCGAAGTCGATGTGCTCCAGGTGGGTGGTGGCCAGCGAGTAGCGATCGGCAAACTTCTCGATCTGCTTGGGAATCTTGTACAGCGCCGAGCCCAGCGCTTCGATGTCCTCGCGCTCGATCGGGGTCATGAAGCTGTCCACCAGCGCCTGGCTGATCTTGTCCGACGCGGCGCGTTCGCGCAGGCGGGCCAGCTTGAAGGCGTCCAGCGCGGGCTGGCGGTCGGCCGCGCGCAGCATCGCGTGCAGCGCCTTGGCGCTGTCCTGGGCGGCCTGCGCAGCCTCGTCCAGCAGGGTGTAGAACTGTTTGCCGGAGCCGAAAATGGTCTGCAGAGAGAACATTGAGAAACCTATTCGCCGTCGAGGAAGGACGGCACCGGGCGGAATTATGACGGTTTGATGTCCATTGCGGGTACTCCCCCCGATCTTCACGCCAGGGTGGCCCCGCCTGAACGACTCTGTTTGCGTCACTGCCCCGGCCTTTTGTTAAGATGCACGGGCACCTTCGGGTGCACTCTATGGACGACGACCCTTACCCCCCTCCGCACCGCCGCGCCTTCCCGCGCCCCGGTAGCCGACATCGCTTGAACACGCCTTCCCTGCCACCAACCGGGGACGACGCCCGTGTTTGAACTGATTATTGTCCTGGCCCTGATCCTGCTCAACGGCTTCTTCGCCATGTCCGAAATGTCGGTCATGACCTCGCGCAAGAGCCGGCTCAAGCAGATGGCCGCCAGCAGCAAGCGCGCCGCACGGGCGCTGGAGCTGTCTGAAAAGCCCGAGAGCTTCCTGTCCACGGTCCAGATCGGCATCACGCTGATCGGCATCCTGACCGGTGTCTTCGGTGGCGAGGCGATCGGCCTGGCCATCGCCCAATGGCTGCACGGCCTGTTCCCGGGGTTTGTCTATGCCAGCGAAGTGGGCAAGGCGCTGGCAGTGGCCCTGATCACCTTCCTGACGCTCATCTTCGGTGAACTGGTGCCCAAGCGGCTCGCGATCACCCGCTCGGAAGATATCGCCGGCCTGGTCGCCTGGCCGATGGGCTGGCTGTCGCGCATCGCCTTCCCGGCGGTGTGGCTGCTCTCGCACAGCACCCGGCTGGTGCTGCGGGTGCTTGGTCTGGGCAAAGACGAAGCGGCCTCCGTGACCGAAGAAGAAATCCGCATGCTGGTGGCCGAGAGCCACGAGGCCGGCGTGATCGATGCGCACGAGCGCGACATGATGAACCGGGTGATGCGCCTGGGCGACCGCACGGCCGACAGCCTGATGACGCCGCGCAACCGGATCGCCTGGCTGGACACCGTGGCGGCCCCGGAGAAGAACATTGCGACCATGCGCGAGAACGAGTTCTCGCGTTACCCGGTGTACCGCGACAACGACCAGGACATCGTCGGCGTGCTCGAGGTGAAAAGCCTGGTGACGCGCCTGGTGCGCGACGACCACTCGCTGTTCCAGCACCTTCGCGAGCCGCTGTACGTCTCCGAATCCACCCACGCGATGAAGCTGCTGGAGATCTTCCGCGAGGAACAGCAGTCGATGGCGCTGGTGGTGGACGAGTACGGCGAGATCCAGGGCCTGGTGACCATCAGCGACCTGATGGGTGCGGTGGTCGGCCGGCTGCAGTCGGTGGAGAACGTGGACGAAGACGCCCTGGTGGTGACCCGCGAGGACGGCTCGTACCTGGTGGACGGGTCGCTGTCGATCGAGGACCTGCGCGAACTGATGGGCAATGCCGAACTGCCCGATGCCGAAGACGGCGATTACTACACGCTGGCCGGCATGTGCATCCATTTCTTCGGGCGCATCCCGCACGCGGGCGAGTATTTCGACTGGGCCGGCTGGCGCATCGAGATCGTCGACCTCGATGGCGCACGCGTGGACAAACTGCTGCTGCGCACGCTGTCCGAAGAAGAGACCGATGAACTCACCGGCTGATCCCACTCCGCCGGACCAGGACCGGCCCGACTATCGCAACGAGGGCATCCGCACCCTGCTGGCGATGTTCGACCACGGCGACCCGGAAGAGCGCCTGCGGCTGGGCCAGATCCTGCAGAACCTGCAGCAGAGCGCGTTCGGCGTGTTCCTGTTCGTGGCGATCCTGCCGGCCTTCATCCCGATCCCGGGCATTGGCGGGGCGGTCAGCGGCCCGCTGATCCTGCTGATCGGGGTCCAGATGCTGTGCGGGCTGCGGCGGCCCTGGCTGCCGGGCTTCATCGCCAACCGCGGCCCCAAGCGCGGCACCATGCACCGCTTCCTGGCCCGCATCGACGGCGCGCTGCGCCGCCTGGACCGGCTGCTCAAACCGCGCCTGCCGGGCCTGCTGTCGCCGCTGCCGGCCCATGCCTTCACCGGCCTGCTGCTGATCCTGGTGGGGGTGATGCTGTCGCTGCCGATCCCCTTCACCAACTACCTGTTCGGCTTCCAGCTGCTGCTGTTCGCCCTGGCCCTGCTCGAGCGCGACGGCGCGCTGATGCTGGCCAACTGGATCGGCGCGGTGGCCGCTGTGCTGTTCTTTGGCTTCAGCTCGGGGCACCTGGTGAGCTACACGGTGGAGCTGTTCAACAAGTGGTTCTGAGGTGTCCCGACCCGCGGTCGGGACCCACCTCGTCAGCCCTGGCTCAGCGCAGATCGACCACGCCGTTGTCGGACAACGCGCCCGGCTCGTCGTTCATCGCCGACAACACGAAACTCAGGGCGCTGCCCAGCAGGCCGCCCGGGCCATCCCAGTACTCGGCCGATTCGGCGCTGACGTGGATCAGGCGCAGGTTCGGGTCGTCCGGACCGCCGGGGAAGAACAGCTTCATCGCCGGCGACCACAGTTCCTCGGCCTTGGCGCGGTCATCGATCACCCGCGCGGTGCCGGCCACCGACACATAGGTGTTGCCCGAGGTGGAGGCGTAGGCCACGTTGACCCGCGGATTCAGTGCGATCTCGGCCACCTTCGGGCTGTCGGCCGCGGTCGCGAACCACAGGTCGCCATCGAACTCGACCTCCTGGGTACCCAGCGGACGGCTGTACAGGCGGCCGTCGACACCGACGGTGGTGAACATCGCGATGTCGATGCCGCGGATCATCTCGGCCAGTTGCCGGATGTGCTGTTGGCGGTCGTGTTCTGGCATGGGAGGACTCCTGCAAAAAGGAGCTCCATCACACCGGATTGCCGGCTACGACGGCGTGAACCGGCCGGTCACGCCGCCTTCGCGGGGGCACGCCCTACGGCGTGGCACTCCCGTCGCGGTGCGCCTGCATCGCCAACCCGAACGAACGCCTGCGCGCGGCATGGTCGTAGATGTTGGCGGTGAGCAGCAGTTCGTCCGGCCTGTGCCGCGCGACGAAGGCCGCCATGCCCTCGCGCACCTGGTCCAGGTCGCCCACCACCGCGCAGGCCAGCGCGTTCTCCACGCCGAGCTTTTCGTGCGGCTGCCAGAAGTCCTCGATGTCGTCGATCGGCGGCGGGATCAGGCCCGGCCTGCCGCGACGCAGGTTGACGAAGCTCTGCTGCTGGGTGGTGAACAGACGCTTCGCTTCGGCCTCCGAATCGGCAGCCACTACGTTCAGGCCCAGCACGGCGTAAGGGGCATCGAGGTGCTCGGAACGGCGGAATTCGCGGCGGTACACCGCCAGTGCCTCATCCATCGCATCCGGCGCGAAATGCGAGGCGAACGCAAACGGCAGCCCCATCGCCGCCGCCAGGCGCGCACTGAACAGGCTGGACCCGAGCAGCCAGACCGGCACCGGGATGCCTGCGCCGGGAACCGCGCGCACGGCCTGGCCGGGCTGGGCCGGCTGGAAGTAATGGAGCAGCTCGCGTACGTCCTGCGGGAACTGGTCGGCGCTGTCGAAGTAGCGGCGCAGTGCGCGGGCGGTCGGCTGGTCGGTCCCCGGGGCGCGGCCCAGGCCGAGATCGATGCGGTCCGGATACAGTGAGGCCAGCGTGCCGAACTGCTCGGCCACCTGCAGGGGCGAATGGTTGGGCAGCATGATGCCGCCGGCTCCCACGCGGATGCGCCGGGTACCGCCGGCGACATGGCCGATCAGCACAGCCGTGGCGGCGCTGGCGATGCCGGGCATGTTGTGGTGCTCGGCCAGCCAGTAGCGGTGGTAGCCCCAGCCCTCGGCGTGCTGGGCCAGGTCCAGCATGTTGGCGAAGGCCTGCGTGGTATCGCTGCCTTCGCAGACCGGGGCCAGATCAAGTATCGACAGGTGCATGGACGCGTTCCATCAAAGGGTATGCCCCTGAGATGGGGCCGATTCCCCCCGTCGCCATGCCCGGCAGCGGGACGCTGATTTTCGCGTTCAGCCGTCAACCGGCAGGCGCGTCCACCAGCGGCTTCAGGTCCGCATCCAGCGCCACCCGCTCATCGAACACGAAACAGCGGCCGTCGTAGCCCTCCCCGCCCACGGCCTCGAAGTACCCGAGAATGCCGCCGTCGAGCTGCAGCACGTTGTCCATGCCGTCGTTGCGCATCCACAGGGCCGCCTTCTCGCAGCGGATGCCGCCGGTGCAGAAGCTCACCACAGTGCTGTCACGCAGCGCCTCACGGTGCGGCGCCAACGCCTCCGGCAGATCGGTGAATTTGGTGATCGGCAGCACCAGCGCATCCTGGAAGGTGCCGTACGCGATCTCCTGGGTGTTGCGGGTGTCCAGCATCACCACGGGTTTGCCGGCGTCGTCGTGGCCCTGGCGCAGCCAGCGCTGCACCGTGGCCGGGTCCACCGACGGCGCCCGCGGATAGGCCAGCGGCTGGCCGTCGTCGATGCGGAAACTGATGATCTCCGGCTTGACCTTGGCCTTGAGCCGGGCGAACGGCTGCATCCGGCTGTAGCTGGTCTTCACGCGTAGATCGGCGAAACGCGGGTCCTCGCGCAGCGCGGCGTAGAACGCGTCGATGCCGGCTTCCGGGCCCGCCAGGAACAGGTTGATGCCCTCGCCCGCCACCAGCACGGTGCCGCGCAGGTCGGCGGTGGTGGCACGCGCCAGCAGGGTCGCACACAGCGCGTCCGGGTCGGCAATGGAAGTGAAGTGGTAGGCGGCGGTATTGGCGATCATGCCGCCATTTTACCGCCCCCTCCGCCCCTGTGGCGCCGCGCCGTGTTCAGCCGCGCAGCAGCATGAACGGCAGCAGCACCAGGGCCGCCGCCGCCACCATGCCCAGCAGCACCGCCACCACGAACAGCGGCCGACGACGGGCCAGCGTCGCGAAGGTCTCCGCGCTGCCGTCGCGCAGCGCCGCCTGGCGTTCGGCGCGCACCCGCTCGCCGCGCGCCTGCTGGTACCCGGCCATCAGGGCCTTGGCACGCGGATGGTCCTCGTTGTCGCGGATCCAGATGCCGCCCCATGAGATTCCCCACGGGCTGGGCTCGGTGCGGTAATGGGCGATGCCCGCCTGGTCCAGCAGGGCGGTCACGTCCTGGATTTCATCGTCCGCGACATGGCGCAGGTTGAGCAGCAGTTTCGACATGCCCCCATGATACCGCCCGGCGATGCGCTACCCTTGCGTCCCGTTTTCCTGACCTGGAGCTGCCATGCGCCGCCTGCTCATTCCATTGATGTTGTCGCTGCTGGCCGGCTGCACCCCGCCCGGCCCGCCGCCCGGTGGCAGCATCGCGCAGTTCCAGAAGATCGATACCCAGCCCGGGACCGGTGCCGAGGCCACGCCCGGCAGCCGCATCAGCGTGCACTACACCGGCTGGATCTACGACGAACGCACCGCCGACAAGCACGGCGAGAAGTTCGACAGCTCGGTCGATCGCGGCGAGCCCTTCAGCTTCACGCTCGGCAAGGGCGAGGTCATCAAGGGCTGGGACGAGGGCTTTGCCGGCATGAAGGTGGGCGGCAAGCGGACGCTGATGATTCCGGCCGAGTACGGCTACGGCGCCCGTCGCGCCGGGCCGATTGCCCCGGGCTCCTCGCTGGTGTTCGATGTCGAACTGCTCGACGTCACTCCGCGCTGACCGTTGCGCATGAGCATTGAACGCAGTGCCCCGCGACGGGTAGCCATCATCGGCGGCGGGCCGGCAGGCCTGATGGCCGCTGAAACCGTGCGCGCCGCGGGGCATCAGGTGGACGTGTACGAAGCCAAGGGCTCGCCGGGACGCAAGTTCCTGATCGCCGGCAAGGGCGGTTTGAACCTGACCCACTCCGATCCGCACGACCTGTTCGTATCACGCTACCGCGAGCGCGCGTCCGAAGTCGGCGACTGGCTCGCCGACTTCGATGCCGATGCGCTGCGCGCCTGGGCGCTGGGCTTCGGCGTGGAAACCTACGTGGGCAGCTCGGGCCGGGTCTTCCCGGTGGATCGCAAAGCCGCGCCGCTGCTGCGGGGTTGGGTGCGACGGCTCAAGGAACAGGGCGTGCGTCTGCATGTGCAGCACCGCTGGACCGGCTGGGATGCCAACGGTGACCTGTGTTTCGATACGGCGGACGGCACGCACACCGTGACGGCGGACGCCGTGGTGCTGGCGATGGGGGGCGGGAGCTGGCCCCAACTGGGTTCCGACGGCGCCTGGACGGCGCCGATGGCCGCGCGCGGCATCGACATCGTCCCCCTGAAACCGGCCAACTGCGGGTTCGACCTGGACTGGACCGCGTACTTCAGCGAACGCCAGGCCGGTGCCCCGTTGAAGCCGGTGGTGGCGCACTGGATTGACCTCCACGGTCAGCCGCGCTCCCTGCAGGGCGAGTGCGTGATCACCGCCAACGGCATCGAAGGCAGCCTGATCTATGCGCTGGCCGCCGACCTGCGCGATGCGCTGGCCCGCGATGGGAAGGTGCAGCTGCACCTGGACCTGCTGCCCGGGCAGACCGAGGGGCAGGTGCTGGAGAAGCTGCTGCGCCCACGTCAGGGCCGCAGCTTCGGCGAGTATCTGCGCCGCCAGTTGGGTCTTGGCGGGGTCAAATCGGCGCTGCTGTTCGAGGTGCTGGGCAAGGAGGCGGGACAGTTGCCGCCGGAGCGTATCGCGGCGGCGCTCAAGCGGCTGCCGTTGTCGCCCCTTCGCCCGCGGCCGCTTGCCGAGGTGATCAGCACCGCCGGTGGCGTCCGCCTGGAGGCGCTGGACGCGCAGTTGATGCTGCGCGATCTGCCCGGCACCTTCTGCGCCGGCGAAATGCTGGACTGGGAAGCCCCCACCGGCGGCTACCTGCTGACCGCCTGCTACGCCAGCGGGCTGCGCGCCGGCCGCGGCGTGATCGACTACCTGGGATAGCGCCGGCCGGCCCTACCCGCGCTGCATGCGCACCGAGGCGAGCGACACTCCGCTGGGGTGCGCGTAAGCCTCTTCGCGCAGCGGCTGGAAGCCCGCGCGCCGGTAGAACGGCACAGCGTTGAGCGAGGCTGACAACACCAGCGGGCGCGACGGATCGCCCAGCGCCACCATCGCGTCCATCAGTGCCCGGCCGATGCCCCGCCCCCCCTGGTCGGGATCGACGAACAACGCATCGATCTCATTGCCGGCCTGGTCGATCACCCCGTAGCCGAGCAGGTGGCCCTCCGCGTCCTCGGCGACGATGCAGCCGCCCTGCCCGATCAGTGCGCGGTAGTGCGCCGGCGGAGGCGAGGCCGCCCACGGCGCGATCACCTCGGGTGGATAGGCCGCACTGCAGATTTCGCGCACGCACCGCGTGCGCAGTGCCCACAGAATATCGGCTTCGTCCGCACGACCGCTGCGCAGTTGCATGGTCATCCCTCAGCGCGACTTGCTGGACCGCAGCGCCTGGATGCGCGCCGGCGGCTGGAAGGAATCGCTGCGTGCATCGGCCCAGTAGTCGTGGAAGACCGCGTGGTCCGGCACCCGGCGCAGCAGCTCGCCGGGCGACAGATAGCGATACAACGAGGCCAGCGAGCGGATCTCGACCGGCGATACCCGGCGCAGGATGTGTTCCGGCCCCAGCTCGGACGGATCGTTCAGGCCTGCCGCACACAACAGGTCGCGCAGCGCGCGCAGGGTGTTCTCGTGGTAGTTGTGCACCCGCGACGCCTTGTCGGTTGCGTCCAGGTGACGCCAGCGGTGCGGATTCTGCGTGGCGATCCCGGTGGGGCATTTGTCGCTGTGGCAGCTCAGCGACTGGATGCACCCCAGCGCGAACATGAAGCCGCGCCCGGCATTGCACCAGTCCGCGCCCAGCGCGATGGTGCGCGCGATCTCGAAGGCGCTGGTGACCTTGCCCGCCGCACCGATCCGGATGCGATCGCGCAGGTCCAGGCCGACCAGGGTGTTGTGCACGAGCAGCAGCGCTTCGTGCATCGGCACCCCGACATGGTCGATGAACTCGGCCGGCGCCGCGCCGGTGCCACCCTCGGCACCATCGACGACGATGAAGTCCGGCAGCAGGCCGGTCTCCTGCATGGCCTTGGCGATGCCGAACCATTCCCACGGATGGCCGATGGCCAGCTTGAACCCCACCGGCTTGCCGCCGGACAGCTCGCGCAGCCGTGCCACGAACTGCAGCAGCTCCACCGGCGTGTTGAAGGCCGAATGCCGGGACGGCGACACGCAGTCCACCCCCATCGGCACGCCACGGGTGATGGAGATCTCCTCGCTGACCTTCGCCGCCGGCAGCACGCCGCCGTGGCCGGGCTTGGCGCCCTGCGAGAGCTTGATCTCGATCATCCTGACCTGGTCGTGGTTGGCGTTGGCCACGAACTTCTCTTCGCTGAATCCACCGGCATCGTCGCGGCAACCGAAGTAGCCCGAGCCGATCTCCCAGACCAGATCGCCGCCCATTTCCCGGTGGTACGGCGAGATCGAGCCTTCGCCGGTGTCATGGTAGAAACTGCCGCGACGCGCACCTTCGTTGAGCGCGCGGATCGCATTGGCCGACAGCGAGCCGAAGCTCATCGCCGAGATGTTGAACACACTGGCCGAGTACGGCTTGGCACAGTTGGGCCCGATCAGGATGCGGAAGTCGTGGTGGCCGATGTCGGTGGGCGCGAGCGAATGGTTGATCCACTCGTAATCCACCGCATAGGTGCTGCGCAGCGTCCCGAAGGGCACCACGTCCATATCATTCTTGGACCGCTGGTAGATCAGCGCCCGCTGCTGCCGCGAGAACGGCACGTCCTCCAGGTCGCTCTGCACGAAGTACTGGCGAATCTCCGGGCCGATCGATTCCAGCCCATAGCGGAAGTGCGCCATCACCGGGTAGTTGCGTCGCAGCGTGCTGCGTTTCTGCAGGAGATCCCAGGTCCCCAGCCCCACCACGACGGCGCTGATGCCAACGCCCCAGTACCAGGCGGGCCAGATACCGGCCAGCCACAGGCAGACCGGGAACAGCAGGATGGCGAGCAGGTAGACAAGGTACCGATGCATGGCATTCCTCGAATCAAAGACGTCTTCGAGTCTACAGCCGGTCGTCCACCACGTCGCGCGGCCACACCGACTTCACGTCGTACACCACACCGCCGGGCGCCAGCAGCGCACGCACGTCCTCGGCGCTGAAGGCGCGGAAGCGCGCGTGCGCCACCGCCAGCACTACCGCGTCGTAGGCGTGCGGGGCCGGGGCATCGATCCAGTCGACACCGGCATCAGCCAACACGGCCGGACCCACCCACGGATCGTGCACCTCCACCCGCGCACCGCTGGCCTGCAGCGTCTGCGCCAGCTCCAGCGCACGGCTGTTGCGCAGGTCCGGGCAGTTTTCCTTGAACGTCACCCCCAGCACCAGCACGCGCGACCGGGCCGGGGCCCGGCCCCGCCCCGCCAGCAAGGCCAGCACCCGCTGCGCAACGTGTGCGCCGACGCGGTTGTTGACCTGGCGGGCGGTATGGATGAGATCGGGGTGGTAGCCCACGCTTTCGGACTTGTGCAGCAGGTAGTACGGGTCCACGCCGATGCAGTGGCCGCCGACCAGCCCGGGGCGGAACGGCAGGAAGTTCCATTTGCTGCCGGCCGCATCCAGCACGTCCTGCGTGTCGATATCGAGCCGGTCGAAGATCAGCGCCAGTTCGTTGACCAGCGCGATGTTGACGTCGCGCTGGATGTTCTCGATCACCTTGGCGGCTTCGGCCACGCGGATGGACGGCGCCGGCCAGGTGCCGGCGCGGATGATGCGCGCATACAGCGCGTCGACCACGGCCGCCACCGCGGGCGTCGACCCGGACGTGATCTTGCGGATGTCGGCCAGGCGCCGCTCGCGGTCGCCAGGATTGATCCGTTCGGGGCTGTACCCGCAGTGGAAGTCCTGGTTGAACACCAGCCCGGAGCCGGCCTCCAGCAGCGGGACGCAGACCTCCTCGGTCGTACCGGGGTAGACGGTGGATTCGTAGATGACCAGATCGCCACGCTTGAGCATGCCGGCAATCAGCATGCTGGCGCTGCGCAACGGCTCCAGATCCGGTTGTTCCATCGCATCGATGGGGGTCGGCACGGTGACGATGTACACGTTGCAGGCGGCCAGCGCGTCGGGGCGGTCGGTGTAGCGTGCGTGGACCGCCGAGGCCAGCTCGGCAGCCTCCATCTCCAGGGTGTGATCGTGTCCGCGTTGCAGCTCGGCCACCCGCACCGGGTCGATGTCGTATCCCAGGGTCGGCAGTTCGCGCCCGAAGGCCACCGTCAGCGGCAGCCCGACATATCCCAGGCCGATGATCGCAATATCGGGGCGCGTAGCGGCCGTGACCACCGCGCTCACGCCTTCCCTCCGGACGGGTGGAGGGTGGCAATGGGCTGGAACAGGGGAGAATCGACGAACTTCATGGGGTACGGCGCCCGGGGCTTTGCAATGCCGGCAAGACTAGCGCGTGCACCGGCCCGCCACAAAGATTCCCTCCCGCCCCAAAAACAATGGCCGCCGCCCGTGGAGAGTACGGACGACGGCCTGCAAAGTGGTCCAGCTGCGGTTACTACCCTTTCAGACAGCCCCAGGGTGGTACCCCGCATGACTGATCACAGCTGGTAGGCACAGCTTAGACGGGCAACCGTGATCATTGTGTTACGACCCCAACGTGAGCGCCGCAGGTTCCAGTTCGCCATGCACGCCTGTCCACAGTTCCAGCAGGCGGGTGAATCCGACAGTGCGGCCATCCGCTGCCGGCGGCTCGACCGCGAACCCGGCCCAGGCACCATCGGCGATGCTGGCCAGCACCTCGGGCTCGATCGCCGCCGACGCCATCGTCCAGCGCGGAAAGTTGCGGGCCGGAATCCGGGCGTGCAGCAGTTGTCGCAGATTGCGGTGGACGCGCGAATTGAGCACCCGGTGGTAAACCGAATTGACGCCGTCGTCCGGGCCTTCGAAATACTGGAGAAAATGGTGGCCGTCGAACATGAGCACGCCCGTCACCCCGGCAACCTTGTTGAAGCTGCCAGCCGCCGCCAGTATCTGATCTATATCGGAAGCTTGAATCCCATCGACAGCGTCACTTACGTACGCAATCGCACACAGCGGCATGAAAGAGTATCCAGAGGAGTTTTACTGACTATGCCATGAACGTTTATGCGTTGATAGATGACCGGCGCGACACTCCCGACCGGTCCGCGCGTCAGAAAACCGTCGCATCCGCTCAGGGATTTTCCACTTCGTACCCCGACCGGCGCAGCTCGTCCAGGTAGCCACCGGGGGCAAGCAGGGAAAACACCGGCACCACCGCGAACGTCACGGTATTGCGCTTCAGGGCATCGCGCGCATGGCCCAGCCATTTCTCCTGCGCGCGCCGGTCCAGGTCGGTCAGGCCGCGGCGGCGGCCAAACTCGCTGCGCTCCACCGCGTCCACGCAGGCACCGTACTGGCTCTGCACGGCCATCCGCTGCAGGGCATCGATGTCACCCACCGACCAGGCATTCGCGCGCTCGACCAGGATCGGCAACTTGCTCTCCACCACGTCCAGGGTGCGTTCGAAGCACGCCACGTCGTCCAGGCTGCTGGCGCGCACGTCCTTGAGCGCCTGGCGCGGGTCGTCGATGCGGATCACCAGCCGCGTCGAGACCGGCGTGTGACCGTGCGCTTTGGCTGCCTTGTCCAGCACCTCCGAGACGGCGGAGCGCTGCTTGAGACCGACCTTCTTCAGCGCCGCGCCATACAGCTCCGTTGCCGCCACCAGAGGCCGGTCCTTCTCAATACCGCCATCGCGGCCGATGTACCGCTTCTTCTGGACTTCCCAGCGCGCGTACAGCGCGGGCGGCAACACCTCCTGCAGGCGACGCCCATCCGGGCTGCGCGCGGCCTTCATCGCCGACGGCAACAGGGTCAACCCCTTGAAGAAACCAATGTCGGCGTCCAGCGTCCAGCCCGGTGCGGCCAACATCTGCTGCGCCTCGGCGACGACGGCATCGACCTCGTCCGACCGCCACTCAAGCGTGGCCGGCAACGGGCTGACCGTGCCCAGGATCCACAGCGTGTGTCCGTCGCTGGACGAGACTCTCCACAGTCCAGGACCGGGCTGCGCGCCGGAGACCACCACCGGCGCCATGTCCACCACCGGCGGCTGAGGCGATTGCGCATGCACCGCCGCCGTCCAGGCCAGCAGCGCCCCCATCAGTGCCATCCCTGCACGCGTCGCCTTTGCCATGTTTCCCTGTCCATGATGGTGTGTGTCGCACAGCGTAATGCGGCCCTTGAGGCGCTGCGTAAAGTTTGCGTTCTGCCGCGCGGTGTCGTTCTCCGCGCATAATGCGGTTCCGGTCAACAGGGAGAAGGCGTCATCGATATCGCGCTTCGTGCCGCCGCGCTTGCCCGCCGTGCGCATGCCGACCAGGTCGATAAAGCCGGGCATCCCTATATTGGCCATGTTGCCCGGGTCGCCGCCCGGGTGCACGGCGACCCGGAGGCCGAAGCCGTGGCGTGGCTGCACGACGTGGTGGAGGATTGCCCGGACTTCGCCGACGAGGTGGACGCCTTTCCGGCGCCGATCGTGGCCGCGGTCCAGTGCCTGACCCGCCGCGACGGCATCACGGCCGAGGCCTACTACGCGGCCATCCGCGCCAATCCACTGGCATTGAAGGTCAAGCTGGCCGACATCGCCGACAACCGCGACCCGGCACGCCTGGCGTACCTGCCCGACGCGATGGCGCAGCGCCTGACAGAAAAATATGCGCACGCACTGCACGCGCTGGGCGCGGCGCCGACGTAAGAACGCAGATGCGGGCGCATTGATGCGCCGCACGCGCCGCACGGCCCGCCTACCGCCAGATTGCCATTGTCCTTACCATCCCCCCGATGCAGATCGGGTTGCCCGTGCAGGGCGTCGGTGGGTCCGCGCCCTTGCGGCACCGCGCCGGGGACGGGACAGGATAGATGCGTCATGTCCGCCGTACGGGGGACGGAGGGTCGGTGGCTGGTGCCCGGAGCCGGAATCGAACCGGCATGGAGTTGCCCCCGGCGGATTTTAAGTCCGATGCGTCTACCAGTTTCGCCATCCGGGCCGCGGCCATAGGGTGCCTGATCGCGCCCGGATTTGGAATGCGCGCCGTTCAGATCGCCCGCGAGTAGCGCACCGGCTGGTCGGGACGCGCCAGGTAGCGGTCAAAGCACATCGCCAGCAGCCGCAGCAGCGGCCGGCCGCGTTCGGTGGCACGCACGATGCCGGCGTCGTGCTCGGCCAGGCCGTCCTGCTGCAGCGGTGCCAGCGCGGCCAGGCCGTCGGCGAAGTAGCTGTCGAAATCCACGCCGTAGCGCGCTGCCACCGCGCGCCCATCCACCTCGCCCTGGCACATCAGCTGGCCGATCAGTTCGGCGCGCAGTTCATCATCGGCATCCAGCGCCAGGCCACGCCACACCGGTATCCGTCCTGCATCCACGGCCTGCTCCCAGGCGGGCAGCTCGCGCGGGTTCTGGCTGTAGTGCGGGCCGATGTGGCTGATGGCGCTGGCGCCCAGTCCGACCAGGTCGGTATCGGCGTGGGTGGTGTAGCCCATGAAGTTGCGGTGCAGCTGGCCAGCGCGCTGCGCGCGGGAGAGGTCCTCGTCGGGCAGTGCGAAGTGGTCCATGCCGATGTACTGGTAACCGGCATCACCCAGGCGCTGCACCGCCAGGCCGAGCAGCGCCAGCTTCTGCTCCGGCGTCGGCAGATCGCTGTCGGCGATCTGCCGCTGCGCCTTGAACAGGTGCGGCAGATGCGCGTAGCCGTACACCGCCAGACGATCCGGGCGCTCGCGCAGCACGGTCTCCAGCGTCTGTGCGAAGCCCGACAGCGTCTGCCGCGGCAACCCGTAGATCAGGTCGACATTGACCGACCGCAGGCCGTAGGCGCGGCACGCCTGCAGAATCGCCAGTGTCGGCGCCACCCCCTGTTCGCGGTTGATCGCCTGCTGCACCTGCGGGTCGAAGTCCTGGATGCCCAGGCTCGCGCGGTTGAAGCCCAGCTCAGCGAGCACGGCGATG
This sequence comes from Stenotrophomonas sp. NPDC077461, assembly GCF_049545475.1. Lineage (NCBI taxonomy): Bacteria > Pseudomonadati > Pseudomonadota > Gammaproteobacteria > Lysobacterales > Lysobacteraceae > Stenotrophomonas > Stenotrophomonas sp. NPDC077461. The sequence goes on along the minus strand of NZ_JBMWDO010000001.1, from coordinate 400,015 downwards.
TCCGGAGGCGCGATGAAGCGCGGGTCCAGCTCGATCGAGAAATCGCGAGAGGCCGACGCGCTGAATCGGAAGCGGCTGCGCAGGCCGTCGATCAGCGCGCGCAGTTGGACCGCATCGAGAAAGTTGGGCGTGCCGCCGCCCAGATGCAGCTGGATCACCTCGCGCGCGGGATCGAACAGCGGCGCAATGCGGTCGGCCTCGCGCAGCACGCGGGCGACGTAGGCCTCGCCCCTGCTGCGGTCGCGGGTGATCACCCGGTTGCAGCCGCAGTAGAAGCACGGGCTGGTGCAGTACGGCACATGCACATACAGCGACAGCGCGCGCGCCGTGACGTTGCTGGCGGTGATGGCCCCTTCCAGCGCGGCGGCGTCGAAGCCGTCGTGGAAGTGCGGCGCAGCCGGATACGAGGTGTAGCGCGGTCCGGGCCGGTCGTGACGGCGCAGCAGCTCGGGGTCGAAGTGCCAGGCGAGGCCGGCAGCGGCGGGCGTGATCATATCCATGCCACCAGCGTGCCAAGACCGGAACCGGCGCGCATTGCGCCAGATCAATCCAGGCGTGGCTGCCCCAGCATCGGCAGGCTCGGCCAATGCAGCATCTGGAAGCGTCGCCAGAACGTGTCCGCAATGCGCGCGGCCACGTCATCGGCCAGGCGTTGCATGGGCGGATTGCCGCACTCGGCCGTGGTGATCCGGAACAGGCACAGCCAGCGGTCGAACAGATCGCGGTCCAGCTCCTTCATGGCCATGTGCTTGGGCATCGGCGCCCCTTTGAACCGCCGCGTGCCGCGCAGCATCGCCGACCAGAAATCCACCAGTTGGGCCAGGTGCGCGTCCCAGTCGTCCACGCGTGCGGCAAACACGGGCGCCAGCCGCGGTTCCGCGCGCACGCGGGCATAGAAGTCATGCACCAGGCGGGTGACCTCCGCTTCGCTGCACAGGGCCGGCGCAGCAACGGGCAACGGGTTTTGGGGTAGTTCCGGCATGGGGGCCAACTGGTTGGAACGGGGAGCAGGTTCCGGGTCGGGGGAGGTGTACGCCTTGATCAGGATCAATGTCGCCGGCCTCCACCCCGCCTAGGCTGGACGCACCTGCAGGATGCGCGCAGCGGCGTCCCCGGCCTCCGGTGGCGCGAAGTATAGACGCGCCCTGCCCCTCTCTCCTGACCGGGGCTGCAATGTACGATCCGCACGACTCGCCCGACCCCGCCCGCCGGCAACGGCTGATCCAGTACTGGGGCGCCGTGCTGTGGCCCAGCTTCATCGCCGCCGGTCTGGCCAGCCTGGTGTTCTTCGCCTTCGTGGACCCGCTCCAGCTGCACCAGATCAGTTTTCCGCAGCATGCGATCAGCCGCGAACTGGGTTACACGGTCGGCTTCTTCATGTTCTGGGTCGTCACCGCCGCCGCCAGCACGCTGACCGGATTTCTGCTGCGGCCACCGCAGCGGGACGACGACGACCTGCCACTGGGATGAACATGCCGCGACGGGTTCCCCTGCACCTGGTGGACACAGCACCGCCGCTCCCCCCCGTGGGCCGCCGGCGCGCGCGCCCCCGCTGGCGTCCGCTGTTGTCGCTGGGGCTGCTGGCTGTCTTCTACGCCCTGCCCTGGCTGCGCTGGAACGGCAGCCAAGCGCTGCTGCTTGACCTCCCCGCACGGCGCTTCGATCTGTTCGGCCTGACCCTGTGGCCGCAGGATGCGTGGGTGGTCCTGGGCGCGCTGGCGGTGCTTGCGACCGGCCTGGTGCTGCTGACCAACCTCGGCGGCCGGCTGTGGTGTGGGTACGGATGCCCACAGACGCTCTGGAGCCGTCTGTTCGGCTGGATCGACCGCGCCACCGCGCGTGTGGTGCGCCGGCCGGCCGCTGCGTGGGCCGTCAGGCATCTGCTGTGGGTGATGGTCGCGCTATGGACCGGAATCACCTTCGTGGGGTTCTTTACGCCCATCGATACCCTGGTCGCCACCCTCTGGCAGCCCGCATGGCGCGGCTGGGAACGCTTCTGGGTGCTGTTCTATGCGCTCGCCACCTGGGGCAATGCCGGCTTTCTGCGCGAGCAGGTGTGTCGCCACCTCTGCCCTTATGCGCGGGTGCAGGCAGCATTCTGCGACACCGATACCCCACGCATGGGGTACGACGCGCGCCGCGGCGAACCGCGCGGCCCCCGTCCGGCCGGCCAGGGCGGCGTGATCGAACGTGGCCGGGGCCTGCTCGATCCAGTCAGCGCCAGCGACTATGCCTTCCGCGCCGCGCATGCCGACATCGCCGGTCCCATGCCCCACTTCAGCGCGGACCGGCTCGGCGACTGCGTGGACTGCGCCGCATGCGTGCGCGCCTGTCCGATGGGTCTGGACATCCGAACCGGTCCGCAGGCCGACTGCATCGCCTGCGGCGCCTGCGTGGACGCCTGCAACGAGCAGATGCGGGCATGGCGGTTCCCGCTGGGACTGATCCGTTACAAAAGTCCGCGCCGTGCCCAACAGCAACGGCGCCGCTGGTGGCGTCCGCGCACACTGGCCGCCGGCACCTGCCTGCTGGCGCTGCTGTGCATCGGTTGGCACTGGTGGTGAGCTCCCCCGTGCCCCGGACTCCCCGGCCGGTGGTCAACGTGCGCGCGGACGCCCCGGGCTGCGCGGCGGCACCATCTGCGCGCGACGCACGATGCCCAGCTGTTCGATGATCAGGGCCAGTTCGTTGGTCACCCGCGTGCGCGAGGTACCTTGTGGTACCAGGCGGTCGAGCACCCGCTGGTATGTTGTCCAGAATTCCGGGCCACAGCCATGTTTGACATAGCTGGCTTCCAGCTCGGTCCGCACTCCCTCAGCCAAGCCATGTGCGCCGTATTGCATACGACCTCCGGTGGACTTGCCCTGCGTGGTGTCGATAAACCGCGTGATTGCGACGTAGACGTACGTTCACCCCTGGTTCACCCCAACCTTGCACGTTCTCCACGCCAAGTCAATGGCCGCGACAGGGTACGCATCAAGGCACCTGAATCATTCAGAGTTGCACGTCAGCCTCGCACCATGATGTGCCCGGGTTGTTGACAGGGTCATGTCAGTGCCGCGGCGCGGCGGGGCGAGGTGAAAGGTCCGGTCACGACGATGCCCGGCGGGGCGTCACGCGCAGAGGGGAAACGACCAGGGAGAGTCGACTGCGCGCCGGAGGCCGGCGCATGGGATGGTGCGCCGACCGGGATACGCTAATGAACGGACGGCGCGCCCGCCATCGGAGCAGGACGAAAACTGCCGTGTGCCAGCTGCCGACTATCGTGCGTGCTGATCCAGCAGTGCCTCCGGGACGTGCGGCGCCACCGTCTGCACCAGCAACCCCATGCCGGCCGTGACCGCTGGCCCGTGCTCCAGGTGATGGGCGAAGCCGAGCCAGTCACCAGCACTCAACTGCCGGATCAGAGCGGGTTCGACGCCAAGCCAGCGCATGCCCCAGTAGGGGAACGCACGGCTGGAAACACGCCCGCGCGCCAGTTCGACCAGGTGCTCATGGCTGCGCGCCTGCAGGACGCGTTCGTACACCGCCGACACCCCATCATCGGGTCCTTCGAAGTACTGCAGGAAGCGCCCGCCGTCGTAGAGCAGCACCCCGGTGACGCCAGCCACGCCATTGAAGCGGGCCGCATCCTCGACAAGCGCTTCCAGGGCGGTAGTGGAGAGGCTGGGACGCGCCTCACTGACGTAAGCAATCGCACGCAGGGGCATGGGTGATATCCAGGTTCAAGCAGGCCATCATGCTTGCACGATTCCCTCCTCGGGAAGTGGGCGCTGCCTGAAGCATTCATACCGACAGGATCGGCAAAGCGCCGCGCACACGGTCCCGGGAAGAAACGCGCGGGCTACTGCGCGCCAGGGGTGATGCGCGCGCCGCTGGCGGTACGTGCGGTGTCCTCAAGCGCGTCAGCGGTGGTTCTGCGAACCGGCAGGCGAAAGTCGAGCGAACTGTGGTCCTCCAGAATCAGGCGCACGGTCAGCACAGCGTGCTCGTCACAGTCTGGCGCGCAGGTGGGGACATGGCTCGCCCCCACCATCTCGGCCAGTGCCGCGTCGCCGACAATCGCGCGCACCACGTCGGTGTCGCCAAGCCGTGATTCGAGCTGCGCCTTGAGGTTGTTGTCGGACAGCACATCGCCTGCGGATTTCCCCGCAGCCGCGGCGACGTTCAGGCGCTCGACGGAAATCTCGTAGCGCGGCGTGGGCCGCTCACCGCCCGACGCGCCGGCTGGCATCGACAGGCCGGCAACAGCCAGAGCAACCATCATGTCCAGCACACCCATGCAGTCCTCCTGTTCAACGCGTTGTGCCCCTCAGCGTACAACCAGCACCCTGCGCGCAGACAACAAAAAGCCCGCTGTTGGCGGGCTGATCGTTTGAATCAAGATGGAGGCCTGGGTCGGAATTGAACCGGCGTACGCGGATTTGCAGTCCGCTGCATGACCACTCTGCCACCAGGCCGGTGACCCTATAAAACAAGACCCCGAGAACGGGGCCTGGTCGGGAGTTGGAGCAGGACACGAGACTGTCATCCCCTCTCTATCTCCTTGAAATGACTGAGGTTTTTTACAACCGCGTCGTTTCGATGTGCAGGATTATGTACTCATTTGGAGCCCTTGGCAACAACAATTTTTCACCGTGGTCCGCTATGGTCCACCTACATCCGACCTCACGCTCGCAACATTCGTCCGAACGCGCCACGAAGACCGAAAGGCCGCCCCTCCACCCGCGCACTCTTGTCACACGCTTCCCCTGATGAGTCGGCGCGCGCGCCCCCACCCGTGCCCTGCCCCGTGACTGCCGAACTGCAAACCGCAGAAGGAACCGCCAGATCCGTGCGGCCAACGGAAACCCGGTGGTGGTGTTCGACACGCGCCTCGTTCCGACCACGAAAGGCGACCAGGCCGGTGTTGCTGATGGCATGAAGAGCAGCACAGCAGGTGCGAAGTGCTGCCCCAAGCAGATAAGCAGCACACTATGCGGAGGGAAAACCAGTAATCAGGCACGGCGACCTGTTCTGGGTCAATGGGAGCTGATGAAGGCATTACAGGAGAATGCAGGCATCAGCCTCGCAAGCGGAGACTACATCGGTACAGCCCTGTCAGATGACATCCCAATAAGATCCAGCAACTCAATCAAGCAGACAGATATTGAAATACTGAGGCAACCATGACAATTGGCATCAGATTCGGCCAGATGACAGACGAAATTGGAAGCGCCGATTTTCTATACTGCTTCTTTTCAGCCATAACTGTGAATCTTGAACCATCGGGCTGGGGCTCCCGCTTCCCAGGATTGACCCGGAAAAGTGGTGTGGCGCCATGAAGATCGCGACACTCTCCCTCCTTTTCCACTGAATCCAAACGCGAGGCCGCGGCTTTCGTGCTTGATCGAGGCGATAGCGATATCGCCGCCTGCCGGTCACTCGGGGGTAGCGGTGTTGGTCCGCAGACAAAAGCGCTGATGCCTGGACAGTATCGCCTCAGACGTCGCACCCCAGACGTTGAACGACGTCGGTTGCGCAGTCGAGTCAACGAACTGTTTACGCAGAGTCGCGGCGCCGCCGGCAGCCGCAGTCTTGTGTCGGTGCTGCGGGAACACGGCGAGCAGATCGCGCGGCTCAAGGTGCGTGGCCGGACGCGGACTTGCTGGTCAAGGCGTTGGACATGGCTTGCGAGAAGCGTGGCAGGCCTCAAGGGTTGCGGTTCCATTCCGACCAGGGCCCGCACTACAGCAGTCGCCAGTGTCGCCAACGGCTCTGGCGTCACCGCATGCGCCAGAGCATGAGTCGTCGAGGAAACTGCCGGGATGATGCGCCGCTGGCGTGTGCTGCGCAGTATTGAAACTGAATGGATACCGATCGTGGGCGATATGACAGCCCAGGAAGCGCGGCGGGACATCAGTCATTATCTGATGCATCGCTACACCTGGATTCGACCGCATCGGTTCAATGACGCGCCGGCTCCGGCTCAGGCCGAGAAAAAACCTGACGTCGTGTCCGGGATCAGTTGACCACGACAGCTACGCGGAATCGCTGCACTTGAAAATGCACTTGAATTTCGTGGCTGCGGGGGGATTCAGGCAGTCGTCGCTGAAACGAAAAAAGACGCCGAAGCGTCTTTTTTCAAGGACCTGCAGACTTCCTTGGAACTCTGTAGATCGATAATTGGAGCGGGAAACGAGACTCGAACTCGCGACCTCAACCTTGGCAAGGTTGCGCTCTACCAACTGAGCTATTCCCGCAAAATCAGGCGCGTATGTTACCGAAACCGCGAGCAACACACCAGCCTTTTCACACGTTGCTTCACATCTGCCGCGACGGCGTCGCATGGGATGCCCGCGTGCCACCGCGGAGAAAAACAAGGCCCCAAGGGGGCCCTGTCGAAATATGGAGCGGGAAACGAGACTCGAACTCGCGACCTCAACCTTGGCAAGGTTGCGCTCTACCAACTGAGCTATTCCCGCAGACTTTCGACTGCTCCGACTGCATCGCACCCGGGGGTGCTGGAGGCTTCCGGCCCCTCGACCTGCGTCGAAGGAGCGCTATTGTGTCGGGATTCCTTCACGCCGTCAACATGCTTGTTCAGCCGGTGTGGAACGGCCGCGTTCACCATAGACCGCCCTCACACGCGCATGCCGCGTCGATGGAAGTAGATCTGTTCGGCCACCCGCCGCATCGCCCCCGACTGCAGGGCCAGGTCCAGCGGCCAGTCCATCTGCAGATGGTCCATTGCCCAGCGCAGAACCCGCTTGGCCCGGAACCTCGGTGCCGCGCCTGCGGCAACGCCTTCCGGTGCCGGCCCCTGCCCGCGCAGATGCAGCGCGATGGCATCGCCCACGGTCCATCCATGCCGCCACGAGGAATGAATGCCGCCGGCCGACAGCGGCGAGACGATCCCGGCCGCGTCGCCGGTCAGGATCACGCCGGGCGCGGTGATCGGCCCGTCCGGCAGCCCGCACGGCACCAGGCCCGCGCGGGTGGCACCGGCCTGGGCGGACGCGGGCAGGCCCACCGCGTCGCGGACGTGCGCCAGGAAGCCCTCCCTGTCCGGCTGCCGCGCACGCGCGGGATCATGGCGCAGCGCCAGCCCGACCTGCACGCCGGTCGGATTCTGCGCGACCCAGCCGATGTAGCCTGGCGCGAACCGCCGGCTCGCAAAACAGTGAAGCGCACCGGCCTCGGGCAACACCACGCCGGCGAACTCCTGCTCCACGCCATAGAGATGGTCCCGCACCCGGCCCAGCCCGGTCCGGTCCGCCACGCGCGAGGTGGCGCCGTCGGCACCGACCATATAGCGGGCACGCCCCACACCCTCCACCTGCCAGCCCACGCCTTCGCGCCGCGCATGGGTGAACGACTGCCCCAGGCGCAGCGCCACCCCGCTGGCACGCAGTTCGCTGGCCAGCCAGCGCAGCAGGTTCGGCGTATCGGTGGTCATGAAGTAATAGTCCGGTGCTGCCAGCAGCACGCTGCGCAGGTTCGGGGCATACATCCGCACGTGCTCCACCCGCTGGACCAGTGCATCGGGCACGCGTCGCAGCCAGGTCTGCTCGATCGCCTCCTTCACGATGATGCCGGTGGTATGCAGGCGCGCACCGGGATCGGCCTTGCGCTCGAGCACACACACACGCAGGCCATACTGCGCAGCCGCCAGCGCGCAGGCGGCGCCGGCAAAGCTGGCGCCGACCACCACCAGATCCCAGTCGTAGGCGGAAGAAGCGGTTTCCATTGGTGGCGTGGTCCTGCGCAGGCGAGGTGTGCAGGATCGCGGTCGCCGGCGGAGCGGCCATGAAGTGCCGGTGAAGCGGGTATGAAGCGACACGCCCGCAGCGCAGCGCGTCGCCCCCATGTGACAATCCGCGCCATGAATTACCTTCTCACCGGGCTGCTGGGCCTGTGCACCGCGGTGGCCGCAGCAGGCGCCTGCCCTGCCCTGGCTGCGCCGCCGCCCCTCCATCTGCCACTGGCAGACGGCAGCGGCGCATACCTGCGCATCGACAGCGCCGCCGGCAGTGCGCAGCTGCTGTCCGCTGCCGGCCCTACCGATCTGCGGGTGAATCCGACACTGCGCGACGCGCTGTCCCGGTCGGACACAGTGATGGCACTGGGACGCCACGCAGCCGCAACGGAAGCGGACGGAAGCCTGCTGTTGTTCATCAGCGCCGCATCGCGCCCCGGTGCGCCGATGGGCTACTGCGGCGCAGGACAGGAAGACGGCCTTCTGCTGCTCGGGGTGCGCGAGGGCGCACTGGTCCAGCTCGATTTCATGTTGCTGCAGAGCTGTCTGGATTCGATCGACATGGCCATCGATCTGGCCGACGGACCTGTCGCGGCCTTCCGCTCACTGCCCGCGCCTTGGCTGGTGAGTTTTGCGGCCGTCGAGGAAGACAGGCTCGTCCAGCGCTGCGTGGGCATTCGTGATGAACGCCTGAGGCTGGAAGACGATTGCGATACGGCGCCGCGCACGATGCCGTAAGTGCGCCTGTCCAAGCCAACCGCAGAAACAGAAAAAGCGACCTTCCGGTCGCTTTTTCTGCTGGCTTCCACTGCGATCAACCGCCTTGAAAACCTATATCTGGAGCGGGAAACGAGACTCGAACTCGCGACCTCAACCTTGGCAAGGTTGCGCTCTACCAACTGAGCTATTCCCGCTTGGGAGGCGAAATTTTACAGCCAAACGCGGTGCTGTCAACAGCCCTCAGGCATTCTTTTTTGCCTTGGCGCTTTCACGCGCGGCGCGTTCGTCTTCACGCAGGCTCGGCCAGGCCGCATGCAGGTACTGCAGGCCCGAGAACAGCGTGAGCACGGCGGCGATCGCCAGCGTCCAGTCGCCGATGTGGAACACGACGTCGCCCATCCAGATCTCGTGCATCGGTGTATGCGGCGCCACCGAGTACAGCAGGCACAGCAGCGCCACCATCTGCGCGGTGGTTTTGATCTTGCCGATCAGGGCGACGCGCACCTTGGCGCGCTGACCGATCTCGGCCATCCACTCGCGCAGCGCCGACACCGCGATCTCGCGACCGACGATCACGGCCGCCCAGAATGCCATCCACGGCGTGGGATGGCCCTGCACGATCAGGAACAGCGCCACGGCCACCATCAGCTTGTCCGCGACCGGATCGAGGAAGGCGCCGAACGCCGAGGCCAGGTCGTAGCGGCGCGCGATCCAGCCATCCAGCCAGTCGGTCAATGCGGCCAGGCCGAAGATCGCCGCGGAGGCGAAATTGGTCCACTTGTAGGGGAGGTAGAACACCAGCACCAGCACCGGGATCATCACAATCCGCAGCAGCGTCAGCCAGGTGGGGAGGGTCAACTTCATTGCGTCTCTCTACTCGCCCGCCGCGTCGGGCGTGGGCAGTCCATGAAGGTTAGCGTAGATGCGTGCAGCGAGGGCGTCATTGATGCCCTCCACGTTGGCGATTTCCGCCTCGCCGGCCGCTTTGAGCCCGACCAGGCCGCCGAAATGCTTGAGCAGGCTGGCGCGGCGGCGCGGGCCGATACCGGCGATATCCTCCAGCTTGCTGGTCATCCGCGCCTTCTGGCGGCGGCCGCGGTGGCCGGTGATGGCGAAACGATGGGCTTCATCGCGCACCTGCTGGATGAACTGGAGGGCCGGCGAGGCCGCGCCCGGACGCAGCTCGCGGCCATCCGGCAGTACCAGCGCCTCGTGCCCCGCCCGGCGCTCGACGCCCTTGGCCACGCCCACCAGCATCACCCCTTCCACACCCAGATCGGCCAGGGCCGCCTGGGCCTGGGCCAGCTGGCCTGCGCCACCGTCGATCAACAGCAGGTCCGGCAGCACGCCGTCCTCCTCCACCGCACGGCGGAAGCGGCGGTCGATGGCCTGGCGCATCGCGGCGTAATCGTCGCCCGGCTCGATGCCGCTGATGTTGAAGCGGCGATACTGGCTGCGCACCGGGCCACTGGCGTCGAACACCACGCATGAGGCCACCGTGGCCTCACCCATCGTGTGGCTGATGTCGAAGCACTCCACCCGCTTGACCGGTTCGGCCAGGCCCAGCATCTGCCGCAGGTCTTCACTGCGCGCGTGCTGGGCGCTGCGGCTGGTAAGTTCGCTGACCAGGGTGATCTGCGCGTTGCGGCTGGCCAGTTCGACATAGCCGGCACGCTCGCCACGCACGTTCCAGCGCAGCTGCACCTTGTGCTCGGCCGACGTGGACAGCGCCGATTCGATCAGGCTGGCATCGGGGATTTCCCGGTCGAGCAGGATTTCCCGTGGCGGCGAATGCTCTGCGTAGTACTGGGAAACGAACGCGGCCAGCACTTCCTCGGCGCTTTCCTCGCCGTTGGTGCGCGGGTAGAACGGCCGCGTGCCCAGGTTGCGGCCGTCACGGAAGGCCAGCAGCATCACGCAGGCATTGGCGCCCTGGGTGGCGCAGGCCAGCACGTCCAGGTCGGCGGCGCGGCCGTCCACGTACTGGCGGGTCTGCATGCTGCGCAGCGCGGTGATGAGGTCGCGCAGGCGCGCGGCCTGCTCGAACTCCAGCGCTTCACTGGCGGCCTGCATCTGCGTGCCCAGTTCGCGTGCGAGCTGGTCGCTCTTGCCCTCCAGGAACATCGACGCACGGCGCACCGACTCGGCGTAGTCGTCGGCCGCCACCAGATCCACGCACGGCGCGCTGCAGCGGCCGATCTGGTATTGCAGGCAGGGCCGCGAACGGTTGCGGAACACGCTGTCTTCGCAGCTGCGCAGCTTGAACAGCTTGTGCATCAGGTTGAGTGTGTCGCGTACCGCGGTCACGCCCGGATACGGGCCGTAGTAGCGGCCCGGCACCGCACGTGGGCCGCGGTGCAGTGCGATGCGCGGCCAGTCCTCCCGGGTCAGCAGCACGTGCGGGTAGGTCTTGTCGTCGCGCAGGGAGACGTTGTAGCGCGGCGACAGCGACTTGATCAGCTGGTTTTCCAGCAGCAGCGCTTCGGCCTCCGAGCGCGTCACGGTCACGTCCATCCGCGCGACCTGCGACAGCATCGACATGATCCGCGTGGACTTGGGCGTGCCGTTGAAATAGCTGCCCACGCGGTTGCGCAGCGCACGCGCCTTGCCGACGTAAAGCAGCGTGTCGTCGGCGGCATACATGCGGTACACGCCGGGGGCGGTGCTCAGCTGGGCCGCAAATGCCTTGCCGTCGAAGGCGGGGGCGGAAGAAACGGTCATTCGCTGATCGGGACGTCGCTCAGAACGCCACTGACCGGATCAAAACGCAGCACGGCATGGGCATCGGTCTCGGCGATCCATACCGCCCCGCCGCCGAGTGCCAGCCCGGCCGGTCCATGCAGACGGCGCGGCAGTTCCAGCGTGCTCAGTTCACCGCCGCCCAGGCGCAGCGTGCGCAGGCGCCCGTTGCCGGTATCGGCGATCCACAGCAGCGGCGCATCGGGGCTCAGCGCGATCGCCTGCGGATACTGCAGGCGGGCAGTGGCGCGTGGACCGTCTTCGTCACCAAACGACCACATGCCCTGCCCGACCAGCGTCTGCACCAGATCGCCGCGCAGCTGCATCGCGCGGATCGAGGAGCCAAGCGCGTCGCACACGTAGAGCGCCTGCTGCACGGCAGCCAGCGAGGTCGGTTGCGCAAACGCCGCCATATGGCTGCCGCCGTCGCGCTCCTCGATGGCACCCGACCCGGCACGCCACTTCAGCGCGCGCTGGCCCTGGTGGTAGCTCCAGATGCGGTTGTCGCCGGCCATGCCGATGTGGATCTGGTTGTCGGACACGGCCAGGCCCTGCGGGTGGTTCAGCGGGCTGCGGCGCGGATCGGCGATCGGCCCTTCGATCGGTTCACCGGGACGGCCAGTGCCGCACAGCGTGTCGATCTGGCCGGAAATCAGATGGATGCGGCGCAGGGCATGGTTGCCGGTGTCGGCCACGTACAGCCACTCGCGCTCCAGCGCGAGCCCCTGCGGCCGGTTGAAGGCGGCTTCGCCCGGCCCCCCGTCCATGAAATCGGCAGTACCCAGCCCGAACTGGCGCAGCACGCGCCCCCCGTGACTGCACTCGAGCACACGGTGGTGCCCGGTGTCGGCGATATACAGGCGCTCGGTGGTCACCGCCAGCCCGGTCGGGAAACTCAGCGGCAGGCGGGGCTCGGGATGCAGCTCGCGGCGCACGTTGAGCTCATCGTCGAGGGGGCGTGTGGCGCCTTCGCACAGCCCGTTGAGGGTGCGCTCCAGCTCACCGCCCAGGCCAACCAGTCGCTCACGTTCACGGCCCTGGGCATCCAGCAGCACCAGTGTGGGCCAGGCGGTGACATTGAAGCGCCGCCAGCCGTCCCAGTCCGCGTCGAGCAGCGCCGGCGCGGTCACCCCTTGCCTGCGCAGCAGCTTGAGCGATTGTGCCGGGTCGCGTTCGCAGTCGAAGCGCGGCACCTGCAGCACCAGCAGCTGCACCTTGCCGGGGTTGCGCGACTGCCACAACTCCAGTTCGGCCAGGCGCTGCGCGCACCACACCGAGGCGGCGTTGACGAAGGCCAGCACCACCGGCCGGCCCTGCAGTTCGGCCAGGGTGGTCGGGGCGGCGTTGAGCCAGGTGGCGAACTCGGGGAGATCCTGGACGGGCTGGACGTTCATGGCCCGATTATGCCGGAGTCGGCGTCATGCAACAGTCGTGCCACGGTCGCCTGGGCCGCCGCGTCCACCAGGGTCCAGACCTGCTCGAAATGATCTTCCCCCCCGGTGTATGGATCCGGGATCGATGCCGGGGTCTCGATCCCGGCCCACGGCAGCCACAGCGACAGGCGAGCCTGCCCGGCCGCGCCGACCAGTCGCGCGGCATCGCGCAGGTTGTTGGCATCGGCGCAGAAGACGTGGTCGAAGCGGTCGAAATCCACGCGCTGGAGCTGGCGCGCGCGCAGGCCGGCGATATCCACGCCGTGCCGCGCAGCGCAGGCGATCGCACGCCGATCCGGCGGCTCGCCGACGTGCCAGTCGCCGGTGCCGGCCGAATCGACGCTGACCCGCCCCGACAGTGGCGATGCTGCCAGGCGCGCGCGCAGAGCGCCCTCGGCCATCGGCGAGCGGCAGATGTTGCCCAGGCACACCACCAGCAGCTTCACGCCTGCGCGCTCCACCACGCCTCCGCGCGGTCCAAGTCCTCGGGCGTATCGATGCCGGGTGGGAACACAGCCGGCGACAGCGCGACGGTCAGCCGATGGCCGGCCTCCAGCACGCGCAGCTGTTCGAGCGATTCCAGCTGCTCCAGCGCGCCAGGCGGCAAGGCGGCGAACTGGCGCAGGAAACGGGCGCGGTAGCCGTAGATGCCGATATGGCGCAGCCAGTGCGACCCGGAGAGGGTGTGGCGCGACTGCGCGAAGGCATCGCGATGCCACGGGATCGGTGCGCGGCTGAAATACAGCGCGTCCAGGTTTTCGCGGCGCACCACCTTGACCACGTTCGGATCGAACAGACTGTCGGCATCCTCGATCGGAGTCGCCAGCGTGGACATCACCGCACCGCTGTAGACCAGCGCCTCGGCCACGGCGCGGATGCCATCGGCAGGCGCGAAGGGCTCGTCGCCCTGCAGGTTGACCACCACGGTGTCGTCGGCCCAACCGGCCTGGAGCGCGCACTCGGCCAGGCGGTCGGTGCCCGACAGATGGTCGGCCGCAGTCATCGCCACGCGCACGCCGTCCAGTCCTGCCAGCGCCGAGGCGATGCGCTCATCGTCGGTGGCGACCCACACCTCGCGCGCGCCGGCCAGCAGCGCGCGCTGTGCCACGCGCAGGATCATGGGCTCGCCGCCGATCAGCCGCAGCGGCTTGCCCGGCAGGCGGGTGGACGCGAAGCGCGCGGGAATGGCGACGACGAAATCGAGGGGGGCACTCATGGAAGACCTCTGCGCAGCGGCGGGGCGGGACCGCCGGCGCGTGACCGGCAGGATGATGGGGAGCAGTGTGCCGCAGCCGGCACCCTGCCCGTCAACGCTTGCCGAGCTTGTCCAGCCGGTCCAGCAGGTTCACCCAGAAGGCCGCCGGCAACTCCGCCGACAACGGCACGGCGAAGTGCCACTCATTGGCGAAGGCCTTGCACTTCACCGCATCCTTCTCGGTCATCAGCACCGGCAGCTCGCTGCCGAAGCGCAGGTCCGAGGGCTGGTAGGCATGATGGTCGGCGAACGCATGCGGCACCACGCCGATGCCCTGGGCGCGCAGCATGTCGAAGAACCGCTGCGGATGCGCGATACCGGCCACCGCGTGCACGCGCTGGCCCCGGAAGTGCGCCAGCGTGCGCGCCCGCCCGCCCTGCAGCGGCTGGGCGTGGTCGATGTGCAGCTGCATCGGCCACTCGCCGAAGCCGCTGGCCGGCAAGGCGTCGGCGCCATTGCTGGCCTGGCCCATGTTCACGACGCGGAAATCGCAGTCGCGTGCACGGCTGGCCGGCTCGCGCAGCGGACCGGCCGGAATCAGCCGCCCGTTGCCATAGCGGCGCTGGGCATCGACCACTTCGATCTCGATATCACGGGCCAGCCGGTAATGCTGCAGGCCGTCGTCGCAGACGATGACGTCGCAGCCCGCCTCGACCAGTGCACGGCCGGCTGCCACGCGATCCGCATCGACGCGCACCGGCACGCCGGTCTTCCAGGCGATCAGCACCGGTTCGTCGCCGCCCAACGCGGTGGGGGTCGCCGCGTCCACCCACCGCGGCGTGGCGGCCTCGTCGCGGCCGTAGCCCCGGCTGGCGACGCCGGGCTTCCACCCGGCCTCGCGCAGGCGGTTCACCAGCACGATGGTCAGTGGCGTCTTCCCCGTGCCGCCGGCCGTCACATTGCCCACGACGATCACCGGGACCGGCAGACTGTGACGCTTCAACCAGCGCCGCCGGTACAGCATCCGTCGCAGTGCGATCGCGCCGCCATACAGGGGGGCCAGCAGCCGCGCCGGCAACGGCACCGGACTGCCGTCATACCAGTACGACGGCGTCTGCGTTCCCTTGCCGGCCATCAGGACTGCCTTTCGCGGAACTGCATCTTGTGCAGGTGCTCGTACAGGCCGCCCAGCGCCAGCAGTTCCTCGTGGGTACCGCGTTCGACGATACGGCCGTGGTCCATGACCAGCACCTGGTCGGCGTGCTCGATGGTGGACAGGCGATGGGCGATCACCAGCGTGGTGCGCTCGGGCATCAGGCGCTGCAGCGCATCCTGCACGAGCCGCTCGGATTCGTTGTCCAGTGCCGCAGTCGCCTCATCCAGAATCAGGATCGGCGCATCACGCAGGATCGCGCGCGCGATCGCCAGACGCTGGCGCTGGCCACCGGACAACAGCGCGCCGTTCTCGCCGACCGGCGTCTGCAGCTGCTGCGGCATCCGCGCGATGAACTCCCAGGCATTGGCGGCCTCGGCGGCCGCGCGGATCTGTGCGTCGGTGGCGTCCATGCCGTAAGCGATGTTGGCGCCCACCGTGTCGTCGAACAGCATCACCTTCTGCCCGACCATCGCCACCTGGCGGCGCAGGTCCTCGAGCGGGTAGTCGTCCAGGGCCACGCCATCAAGGGTGATGCGCCCACCGCTGGGCTCATAGAAGCGCGGCACCAGCCGGATCAGGCTGGTCTTGCCACTGCCGGAGCGGCCGACGATCGCGGTCACCGTCCCCGGCCGTGCGACGAAGCTGATGTCGTCCAGCGCGATGCCGGTGTCTTCGCGGTAACGCAGCATGACATGCTCGAAGGCCAGCTCGCCCTTGGCGCGACCGATGCGTTTGCGGCCCTCGTCGCGCTCGACCGGCATGTCCAGGATCGAGAACAGGCGTTCCGCAGCCGAGACGCCGCGCGCGATCGAGGACTGCACACTGGTCAGGCGACGCAGCGACGGGATGATGGCCGTCATGGAGATCATCAGGCCCATGAACTGACCCGCGTTCAGCCGCCCGGCCAGCGCCTCGCGCGTGGACACCCACACAATCACCGCCAACGCCAGCGCGGCCAGGAACTGCACCACGCTGGAGGCTGCCGCGCGGGTGGTTTCCACTTTCATGTTGAGGCCCAGCATGCGGTTGGCGAGGCGGGCATAGCGCGACATCTCGTGCGCCTGGGTGCCATGCACCTTCACTTCCTGCTGCGCGGACAGCGACTGCTCGGCCGTCTGCGCCATTGTCCCCATGCCGTCCTGGATGCCGCGGCTGATGCGCCGGTAGCGTTTGCCCACGAACGAGACGATGACGCCGATCAGCGGCACCACCACCAGCATCGCCACGGTCACCTTGACGCTCATCTGCAGCATCACCACCAGCATGGCGATGATGGTGAGCGTGTCGGCGACCAGGGTCTTGAGTGCGTCGGCACTGGCCTGGGTAACCTGCTCGGTGTCGAAGTTCAGACGGCTGACCATCACCGGCGTGGACTCGGCATCGAAATGCGACGACGGCAGGTGCAGGTACTTCTCCAGCACCTGCTCACGCAGATCGCGCACCACGCTGCGACCGGTGCGGGCCAAGGCGTAGTCACTGACGAAGGTCGCCGCGCTGCGCGCCACGAACAACCCCAGGATGGTCAGCGGCAGAATCACCGCCATGCGCGGTTCGGGGTTGACGAAGCCGCGGTTGACCAGCGGCTCCATCAGCTTGCTGAAGTGATAGCCGGCCAGGGCTTCGACCACCATGCCGATGACCGCCGCCACCATGAAGACCCAGTAGGCGCGGGTGTAACCCAGCAGGCGTTTGTAGATCGGCCAGACCGGCGCGTGTTTGCTGCTCATGGACGCACCTCGGGGGCCGTTGCGATGGCGATGCGCCGGAAGCCGAGCTGGCCGAGCGCATCCTGTGCGGTCACGACCGCCTGGTAGGGAGTACGGGCATCGGCGCGCAGCAGGACGGTCTGCTCGCGATCGGTGCCGGCGACCGCGGCGATGGTCTGCTTGACCGACTCGACGTCGGTACGCAGCACTTCCTGGTCGTTGATGAAATAGCGTCCTTCGGCATTCACCAGCACGCTCAGCGCACGCGGTGGCTCGGCGCTGTTCTGCTGGCTCGCCGTCGGCAGCTGTACCTGCAGCGTCGAGCGTGCATCGAACGTGGTGGTGACCACGAAGAAGATGATCAGGACCAGGATCACATCGATCAGCGGAACCAGATCGATATGCGGCTCGTCCTGGGTCCGGTCATTGCGGATGCGCATCCGTCAGCCCTTGACCGTCACGGGCGTACCCGCGACCGGTGCGGCAGCGGCAGGACGGGCGGCACCGGTCATCACCCCGGGACGCGCATCGAGCGCGTCCAGCAGCGCGCCGGCCTCCTGTTCCATCTCGATCACATAGCCGTTGATGCGGCCCTTGAAGTAGCGATGGAACATCAGTGCCGGAATCGCCACGATCATGCCGGTGGCCGTGCACACCAGCGCCTTGCCGATACCGCCGGCCAGCTGGTTCACATCGCCCACGCCGTGGTCGAGGATGCCCAAGAACATCTGGATCATGCCGACCACCGTGCCCAGCAGGCCGAGCAGCGGGCCGGCCGAGGCGATGGTGCCCAGGGCGTTCAGGAAGCGCTCCATGCGATGCACCAGGTGGCGGCCGGCATCTTCGATGCGCTCGCGGATCTGGTCGCGCGGGCGGTTGCGGGCTTCCAGCGCTGCCGCGAGCAACGCGCCCAGTGGCGAATTGGCCCGCAGGGACTGGATGTGGCCGGGATCAAGCTTGCCGCGTGCCGCCCAGTTGCGCACTTCCTGGCCCAGCCCCGGGGGCAGGACCTCATTGCGACGCAGAGTCCAGAAACGCTCCAGGACGATCGCCAAAGCCAGTACGCCCAACAGCAGCAGCGGCACCATCGGCCAGCCACCGGCCTTGACCAGTTCCCACACGTTTCAACCCTCTGGCCCTACGGCCGCCTGTTTGACTGTCGATAGGATAGCAGTCGCCCGCGCCCGCTCCGCGGCATCCCACCAACGGGGCTGGAAAAGCCGCTGTTCACGCACCTGCAGGCCGTCCTGGCCCAGCCACACCCGCAGCGCGCCGCTGTCTGCGGTGGTGAGCACCTCCGCGCCCCGTGCCTGCCAGCGCGCCACCACCTCGTCCCGCGGATGGCCGAATCGATTGCCATGCCCGGCCGATACAAGTGCCAGCTCTGGCGCCACCGCGTCCACCCAGCCGGGCGTGGACGATCCGGCGCTGCCGTGATGCGGCACCACCACTACCCGGGCGGCCAGGCCCGGTGCGTCTTGCGCCAGCAGTGCCGCCTCCTCGCGGCGGCCTATATCGCCAGGCAGCAGGATCGCCCCGTGCGGCGTGGTGATGCGCAGCACGCAACTGGCGGCATTGCCGCGCCCGCCCTGCCCGGCCGGCGGGTGCAGCAGCCGGAAATCAACCGCATCCCAGCGCCAGCCGTCACCGCGACGGCACACGGCCGCCGGCATTGACAGCGCGCCCGACGGCGCCAGCAGCCGCGCCTCCGGATGGGACCGCCGCACGGCGGCCAGGCCGCCGACATGGTCCAGGTCGCCGTGGCTGAGGAGCACCCGGTCCAACACCGGCGTCCCCAGGGCGTGCAGGGCCGGGACAACCACCCGCTCGCCGGCATCGAAGCCGCCCGGTACGGCCGGGCCGGCGTCGTACAGCAGCGCATGCGTGCGGGTGCGGACCAGCACCGCCAGGCCCTGCCCGGCATCCACCACCAGCAGTTCGACCTCCCCGTCGGCCGGCAGCGGCCGCGCCGGCCACAGCAACGGCAGACACAGTGCCAGCGCCGCCAACCGGCCGCCGCCGCCGCGCGGCATCAGCAGCCAGAACACACCTGCCACGGCCAGCACCAGCGCGGCCGGCCCGGCCTGCGGCAGCCACCACAACGCGAACGGCCGGCGGGCGACGTGGCCGAACAGCCACCAACTGGTGTCGAAGCACCACGCGGCCAGCTGCCACGGCCATCGCCCCGCGCCGCCGTACAGCGCCTCCAGCGCGGTGCCGAGCAGTGCCAGCGGGACCACGACCAGGCTCCACCAGGGAATGGCCAGCAGATTGACCAGCGGCCCCGCGCGCGACGCCTGGCCGAACCACGCCACCGTCAGGGGCAGCAGGCTCACCGTCGCCACGCCCTGCGCCCCGAGAAATGCGGCCAGCCAATGCCGGTCCGTCCCGGGCAGGCACCACACCAGCCACAGGACGCCGGCGAAACTCAGCCAGAAGCCCGGCGCGAGAACCGACAGCGGGTCGAACAGCAGCACAGCCAGTGCCGCCATTGCCAATGCCTGCCCCACGGTGACCCGCCGCCGGGTGCAGCGCGCGGCCGCGACGATGGCGATCATCAACACCGTGCGCACGGTAGGCAGCGCGAACCCGGCCACGGCGGCGTACAGTGCGGCGCCTGCGACCGCCGCCAGCGCCGCCGCCAGCGGTCGTGGCCAGTACCGCCCCAGCACCGGCAGCAGCCTCCAGGCCAGCGCTGCCATCCAGGCCGCGACCGCCGCGACCAGACCGACATGGAAACCGGAGATCGCCACCAGGTGGGTCAGCCCGAGGGCCCGCAGGTCCTCCCAGTCGCGCGCGGTCAAGCCGCGCGTATCACCGAGCGCCAGCGCCTGGACGAAGCGGCGCCCTTCCCCGCGTACCTGGTCCGCGATGGTCTGGGCCATGCGCTCGCGCCACGCCGGCAGGCCGGTCGGCGGGCCCAGCGCGCGGGCCCGATGCGGCGCGGTGACATAGCCACTGCCCGCCACGCCCTGCAGCAACGCCTGGCGTTCGGCATCGAAGCCGCCCGGGTTGCGCAGGCCACGCGGCGGCCGCAGCCTGGCGACCAGCGACCAGCGCGCGCCGGCACGCAGTGCATGACGCCCCTGTGACGCGTCCGGCCTGACCGGATCGTGCCAACCCAGCACCACCTCGCGTCCACGCAGCGAAACGGGCATGCCGGCGTCGTCGTCGATGCGGAAGCGGAAGCGCGTGCTGCGCTCGCCGTGGTGTGGAAGGTCGAGCACCCGGCCGCGCAGGGCATGTTCGGCCGGTGTCGCGGCGGCCGGCAACTGCAGTGCCAGGCCAGCATGCCCGTGCAGCGCCGCCCACCCCGCGCCCAGCAGCAACCCGCCACACCAGCGCCCGCGCGGCCACGCGCTCCAGGCACCCGCGCCGACAACGAGGCCACACCATGCGATGGCCACCGGCAGCAGGACAGGGGCAAAGACCACCGCACACACGCCACCCAGCAGGCTGGCGGCACAGGCCTTGCCAAACATCGGCACATTGTCGGCGGTCGCAGCGGAGGACGAGCGTGGCATGGAAGTCGGCGCGGCGATGGAACGGCCATCGTCTGCTGGCGTCATGGCAGCCACCATCAGACGCCACGGCTTGCGTGCGTCGGAATACTCCGGGGCGACAGGGTGATCGCCCCCCATGCACCTCGCCTGCAGGAGGACCAGAACGAAAAAGCCGGCCCAAGGGCCGGCTTCGTTCGTATCCACTCTTTCCTCTGATTGCTCAGGTACTTAAGTGGTGGGCGGTACAGGGTTCGAACCTGTGACCCCTACCATGTCAAGGTAGTGCTCTACCGCTGAGCTAACCGCCCGTTTCGTTCTGCGCTGCCGCGATTGCGTCGGTGCAGGCCGCGTATATTACGGACGTCGCCTGGGAAGAGCAACACTTTTGTGAAGATTTTTCACAAGATGTTGTTCAGCCCAGGCTCGCCTCTTTCAACTGGCGGATCTGATCGCGTACACGGGCCGCATCCTCGAACTCCAGATCGCGCGCATGCTGGTACATCTGCTGCTCCAGCACCTGCAGGCGCTTGGCGATCTGCGCCGGTTCCAGCGTCCGGTAATCGACCGCCTCCTCGGCGATCCGCCCCCCCTTGCCTTTGCCCTTGCCGCGGCTCTCCTTCTCGGCCGCTTCCGACCGCGCACCTTCCAGCACATCGGTAATCGGACGCAACACAGACTTGGGCACGATGCCATGCAGTTCGTTGTACTCCACCTGCTTGGCGCGGCGGCGGTCGGTCTCGTCGATCGCCGCCTGCATCGAGCGGGTGATGCGGTCGGCATACAGAATCGCCTTGCCGCGCAGGTTGCGTGCCGCACGCCCGATGGTCTGGATCAGCGACCCCGTCGAGCGCAGGAAACCCTCCTTGTCCGCATCGAGGATCGCCACCAGCGACACCTCGGGCATGTCCAGGCCTTCGCGCAGCAGGTTGATGCCGACCAGCACGTCGAACTTGCCCAGACGCAGGTCGCGGATGATCTCCACGCGCTCGACGGTATCGATGTCCGAGTGCAGGTACCGCACGCGGATGCCGTGCTCGGTGAGGTATTCGGTGAGGTTCTCGGCCATCCGCTTGGTCAGCGTGGTGACCAGCACGCGGTCGCCCAGTTTGATGCGCTCGTTGACCTCGCTCATCAGGTCGTCGACCTGCGTGCCCACCGGACGGATCTCCACCACCGGATCGATCAGACCGGTTGGACGCACCACCAGTTCGGTGATTTCGTCAGCGGCTTCGCGCAGCTCGTACGGTCCAGGTGTAGCGGACACATAGATGCTGCGCGGGCAGCGTGCCTCCCATTCCTCGAATCGCAGCGGACGGTTGTCCAGCGCCGACGGCAGGCGGAAACCGAACTCCACCAGGGTTTCCTTGCGCGAACGGTCGCCCTTGAACATCGCGCCGATCTGCGGAATGGTCACGTGCGATTCGTCGATCACCAGCAGCGCATCCGGCGGCAGGTAGTCGAACAGCGTCGGCGGCGGCTCGCCCGGCGCTTTGCCGGTGAGATGCCGCGAGTAGTTTTCGATGCCGTTGCAGAACCCGACTTCGGCCATCATTTCCAGATCGAACTGGGTGCGCTGGGCAAGACGCTGCGCCTCCACCAGCTTGTTCTGCTCGTACAGCTGCTCAAGCCGCACCTTCAGTTCGGCCTTGATGGTATCCACTGCCGACAGCACCCGCTCGCGTGTGGTGGCGTAGTGGGTCTTGGGATAGACGGTATACCGCTGCAGCCGCCGCAGGCTTTCACCGGTGAGCGGATCGAACATGCTGATCTGCTCGACCTCGCCGTCGAACAGCTCGATGCGTACCGCTTCGCTGTCCGATTCGGCCGGGAACACATCGATCACTTCGCCGCGCACGCGGAACGTGCCGCGGTGCAGTTCGTATTCGTTGCGGGTGTACTGCAGCTGGGTAAGGTGGTTGATCAGATCACGCTGGTCGATGCGCTCGCCCTTGGACAGGATCAGGCGCAGCGACAGGTAGTCCTCGGGGGCACCGAGGCCGTAGATCGCCGACACCGTGGCCACCACGATCGCGTCCGGCCGCGACAGCAGCGTCTTGGTGGCGGCCAGGCGCATCTGCTCGATGTGTTCGTTGATCGAGCTGTCCTTCTCGATGAAGGTGTCCGACGACGGTACGTAGGCCTCCGGCTGGTAGTAATCGTAGTAACTGACGAAATACTCCACCGCGTTGTGCGGAAAGAAGGCCTTGAATTCACCATACAGCTGCGCGGCCAGCGTCTTGTTCGGCGCCATCACCAGCGTCGGTTTCTGCACCTGCTGGATCACATTGGCGATGGTGTAGGTCTTGCCGGAGCCGGTCACGCCGAGGAGGGTCTGCTTGGCGACACCCGCCTCGAAGTTGGCCGTCAGCTTCTCGATCGCCGCTGGCTGGTCGCCGGCCGGCGAGTACGGGGAAACAAGTTCAAAGCGATCGCTCATGGTGCCGCCACTGCCCGGGCCCTCCAGTATACCGGGGGCCTTGGTGACGGCTGGCTGAGGGCTATGCCGAGGCCCGCGGCCGGGATGTGCCGATACCGCCCACCGTGCGGACCGCGCACTGTCGATACCTCCGCTGTTAAGGACGTTCCCGATGCGCCCGGTTACCCGTCCCCCTCCGCAGGCGGCCGGCCTGTCCCTGATCCAGCTGCTGCTGGCGCTGGGCCTGCTGGCGGGGCTGGCCGCGCTGGCCTTGCCCGGCTTCCAGGATGTGCTCGATCGGACCCGCGTGGATACGATGCGGATGCAGCTGCTGACCGCATTCGCCGCCGCGCGCAGCACGGCGATCAGCCGCCGCCATGCCGTCAGCGTGTGCGCAAGCGACGATGGGCGGCATTGCAGCCTGGACTGGAGCGCAGGGTGGTTGATCTACCGCGACCGCCGCCGCCAGGATCAGCCGGCCGCGCCGCACGACGTGCTGCATTACCAGCCGGGCCAGCGCGCGCGTGGCATCCGGGCCACCGCCACGTCCGGACGCCCCACCCTGCGCTATGGCGCCAATGGGCGCAGCCTGGGCAGCAATCTGACCATCGCGCTGTGCCTGCGCGACGAGCGGCGTGGCGATGTGATCGTGAACAACACCGGGCGTGCGCGATCCCTGACCTACCGCGGCACCGAACCGTGTCCCTGAGCGGCGCGGCCGCCGAGGCAGTGTCGGAAACGACAAAAGCCGCGATTTCTCGCGGCTTCTGCATGATCTGGCGCCCGAAGTTGGACTCGAACCAACGACCCCCTGATTAACAGTCAAGTGCTCTAACCGGCTGAGCTATTCGGGCGGGGAGGCGAATTCTAGAGGTTGCCGCGTGACGATGCAACACCCTGCCCCGTTCCGCATCACCAGCAGCCGGACACCGTCGCCTCGGCCGGCGTCTTGACGCTGGCCTGGTTGATGGTCAGCGTGCCGCACTTGTCCTTCGCCTGCGTGCCCTGGGGCGTAGCGGTGATGGTGAACGTGGCCGGGGTCTGCTGGATGGTGAGCGCGTACCACGCCGAGCCGCCCTCGCGCGGGGTCTGGGTCGCGCCCAGTGCAAAGCCCGCGTAGGTGTTGTTCACGGTATGGAAACGCTCGGCCATCTGGCTGTACTCCACCATGTCCGCCTTCGCCTGCGCACGCCGCGACTTGCGGATCTGGTCCTGGTAGGACGGATACGCAATTGCGGCCAGAATGGCGACCACCGCCACGGTGATCATCAGCTCGATCAGGGTGAAGCCGGGGGCTCCGCGGCGATGGCCGCGGAACCGGTTGGAAAGCATCGAACGCATGTGCGGTCTCCGTTACTGGATCTGGCGCCAGGATTGGCGACCACAGGGATAAGGCAGGTACATCGGCTGGGCGCCGGCCACATTGACCACCATCCAGCAGCCGCTGCCCGGCACGGTGGGCGGTGCGGCACCGCCGCCCGGGTTGGCAGGCGCCTGCAGACGCGGCACCACCGACACCGCCACGTCCTTGACCGGTGCGGAGCCGCCGGTATCCAGCGCGACCGCCGCCGTGCCCGCCGCGTAGGACTTGCCGCCCGGCGAGCCCAGCCGGACGGTCGACAACGCCGCCGCACCGGAACGGGCATCCAGGCCGAACAGCCAGTTCTTGCCGACGGTGCTGCAGCCCGTCGAGTTGAGCAGGGCCGCGTAGGTCGGCATGAACACCACGCCGGCGACCACGTCCGGATAGCCGATCATGCGCTCGCCCCGCGGCAGATCGATGTACCACCCCAGGGGCCCGGTGGGCCGGGTTCCCGTCGTCATCGAGCGCGAGACACCATCGCTGCCCACTTGCACCGCATATGGCTGCAGGTTGTCGCGTGTGACGGTCGTGATGGTGGCACCGGAACGATCGGTGAAGGCGTACAGCGACTGGGTGGTTTCATCCGCCACGTCATTGGCGAAGGAGAAGCTGCCGGTACCGAACATCAGCAGCACGCCACCGCCTTCGCCCGAGGCGGCGACCAGGCCGCCAAGAATCGGCTGGCGGTAGGTCATCCGCGACTCGACGCGCGACAGCGTGGTGAACACCGGCTTGCTCACCTTGTTGCCACTCTCAAGAAGATCGAAGCGCCACACGGCACCGTTGGCATCGGCGCCATACACGGTATCGGCGTACCCATCGCGCACCATCCGCGTGGAGTCGCCATTGTCCTTGCGATCCAGCACCACGATGTTGCCCAGCCCGTTGACCCCCGACGGCGCCCCCGTGCCGGATTCGGCGGCTTCGATCATGCGCACGTTGGGCGATCCGGTGCCGATGTCCACCACGAACAGCACCGCCTTGCCGCTCTTGCTGTTGTAACCGTTGCCGAAGATCGCCTTCCAGCTCACGGTGTTGCCTGACTTGAACGGCACGATCACCGGCTTGCCGAGCACAAAGCCGATGTTGTTCCGGATATCCGTAGAGCCACCGGAAATGTCGTTGATCTCCCACAGGCGGCTGCTGGCGCCGAAGTTGTCCGGCTTGGTCACGTCCAGCGCGAACACACCCCGCCCGCCGGCACCGGTGGTACCGACCAGAGTGGTGTGCCAGGCGCCATCGTAGTGACTGTCGCCCACAGTCACCGGACCGTCGACGAAGTACCGGTGCGGCACCTGGTCCTTGGCGTTGAGCGGGTTGTAGGGCTTGAGCAGGTTGCCCATGTGGCCCAGCGAGGTCTCCGGAATGTAGGCAAACAGCTCACGTCCGCCATTGCCGGCGGTTTTGCCCTCCGCATCCAGACCGCCATCGAAGGCGTGCAGCATGCCGTCATTGGCGCCCACATAGACCATGTAGCGGTTGTTCAGCTTGGTCTTCAGGTACGCCGCATAGGTCGAGCCCGGCGTATCCGTCAGCGCGCCATAGCCGAAGTCGTCGATCGGGGCGCTGATCTGCGGCGACGAATTGATGATGTCACCCAGGATCGTGGTGCGGTCGCGCAGCTTGCCGCCGTTGCGGACCTCGCCGCTCGCATCGCCGCGCAGATAGGCGGTGGCCGACGCATCCGTGGCCAGGCCAGTCAGCCCCGCGCTGTCGCAGCGGCTCATGCCGGGGTAGAGGTCGGTGGGCGTGCCACAGAGCATGTCCAGCGTGACCGTCGGCGAAGTGAATTCGCTGATGCCGTTACCGTTGGCAAAATAGATCTTGCGCGAGGCCGCAAGCGGGAACTTGCTGCTGGCCTCCCAGATCGGGGTGTAGACCGCTGCCCGGGTGCTGGGATTGACCGAGACCTGATTGGCGGCCAGACGACTGAACCAGTCGGTACCTTCATTGGCCACTTCATAGGTCGGAGTGACGGTCAGCGAGCCGGCGCCGATGCGCGCACCCGTCAACGCGATGCTGCCCGACGGCGAGGAGCCGGCGGCGACGGCGGACAGCACACGGCGCATCGCGGCGGTCACTTCGGCCGGTGTCTTGGCGTTGATGAACTCACCGCGTGTGTTGATCGCGGCATGCCACAGTTCGTCGATGACGCGACCGTCATCCGAGTCCATCGGCTTGCCGTTGCCATTCCAGTTCGGTGCGGTCGTGTACGGATCCTTGGTCGCCGCCTGGTTCACTTCATAGATCTTGCCCTGGGCGCCCAGCGTCACGCCGTAGAAGTTCATGTGCAGATTGGTCTGGCAGTCCAAGCGCTTCCAGTCCGCCGAGGTCTTGCTGAGCGTGCTGCACTGCTTGCTGACCGGCACCTGCCCGGCGGGGAACCCGTCGTCGGTGCGGAGCGGTACCAACGGTCCGTCGTAATAGGCGGCCGCGATATCGGCAATGGTGTTGCTGTAGCTGTCGCCAAACGGCGCACCACTGAAGTGCGTGGTGCCCGAGGAATCGGCGTTCCCGTAGTCGGTGCCGTCGGGGACCTTGCTGGAGGTGTTGGTGTAGCCGTCGGTAAACAGCATGCCGCCGTTGCGCTGGCACGCCAACGCCACCGGCGCGCCGGGCCCGGTGCGGCTGAACTGCTTGCCCAGGAAGTCCACCGCTTCGCGGTTCGGCGTACCGCCGTTGGGCGCCAGGCTGTAGATCTTCTTGTACAGGTCGGCGCGCTGCTTCACCACGTCGTACATGGTCACGTCGACGAGCTTGTTGATGGTGAAGTAGCCCACCCGCATATTCTCGATCTCGCGCATGGCATGCGAGGACGAGCCCACCATCGACAGGATGCGATTGCGGTGGTACTGGAACCAGTTGGCGAAGTTCTTGATGGCGTCGTTGTAGCCGCTGTCGTAGTTGTCCGAGATGATCGTGTAGCGACGCAGATTGCAGGACGGACCACAGGCGTTCTTGATGATCGGGCGGTTGGCGTCGGCGGTCTTGTATCCGGCCGGGGCCGGCGCCGCTTCCGGCAGATAGAACGTGGCCGGGAAATACTGCAGCGGAACCGTGCAGTTGGTCGGTGCCACCCAGGCCTTGTCCAGCGCGACCCACTGTTTCTTGGCGTCGGGCAGACCGTCGTTGTTCGAGATCACGTTGCCACGACGATCGGTATAGGTGGTGTTGCAGGTCTCGCCGCTGGAGTAATAGACCGTACCCTTGGGCAGGGTCATGCCCGTGAGGATGCTGTAGGTTTCAGAGGTCAGCGCACGTGAGGTCGTCAGGTTATAGATGACGTTGTAGCCGGTTTTGAAATCCGAACGCGGATCGGCACGGGTGCTGCCCGGCACCGCCGCATCCCACAGACCCGCAGCTCCCACACCGTCGGCCTTGCGCCACGGCTCGTAGGTCACGGCCGGATTGAAGTAGCCGGCGTTGTAGGCAGGCGAGCGCGCAAAGCCGAATTCATCCAGCGGTGGAACGGCACGGCCGGGGGTGTAACTGGCGTTGTAGCCGTTGTGCGGGAACAGATAGACATAGCAGTCCACCGAGTTGTTGTTGCAACCCACACCCACGTTGTAGAACACACCTGCCGACTTGAAGAAACTGCTGCCGTTCCACTGCAGACGCCCGTCGCCGCCGACGAAGATGCGCTCGAACGTCATCGAGTTGGAATCGTCGACGGCCATGATGAAGGCCGGGGGCGCCGAGCTGACCGAATTGAGCGGCGCCGTAGCGAGTTCGCCCTGCCCCTGGGCAGCGAACAGGCTGTACATGAAGTACAGGCCGGAACCGAGCAGCAGCACACCTGCCCCTGCGGTGATACCGAGTTTGCGGGAAATCATGTCGGCAGCCCTCAGAGCTTGAATACGGTGTCGATGACGGCCGACGAGGACGGACCGGCCGGCACATCGGTGGCGAAGGAAGTGATCTGGTAGATCGGTGCGGTCGGGTCCAGAGCCTTGCCCATGCCCAGCGAGCCGCCGCCGATGATGCAGGAGTCGATACGGCGCACGTTGACCGCATCGGCGCCGGTGATGGACTTCCTCCGGCCCCAGTCAACCGGGTCGTAGCCATCATCACAGTTCAGCGCGATGTTGCTGGCCGTGATCGGCGCATCGCTGGCCGGCGAGGTGCGGTTGGCGATCGCCTCGATGGCGTGCTCGGTGCGCCGGGTCATGCTTTCAGTCGCCTGGAAGGCGGTGTTGGTGGCCCGATAGTTGGCTGCCATCTTTTCCTGCATGCCGGCCACCTGCATGCCGGCGATGCCGATCAGTGCCAACAGGATCAGCATGATCAGGGCGACATACAGCACGGCACCGCGCTGACGCGCAGGTGCGGTGAAGGTTCTGGAAGACCGGTTCATGGCATCAGTTCCCGAAGAGACGGTTGCGCAGGGCGATGGTCGATTCGTATGCGGCGCGGTAGCGACCGTCGGACGCGGCCGCCGGTACGAAACGCACGCCCAGCAGGCGCGGATCATTCACAGCGGCGGCAGATGACGAGGCCATCGAGGGATTCGGGCTGCGTGCCAGCACGCCCACCTGGACCTGACCGACGCGGCGCCACTGATTGGCCGCCACTGCATCGTTGCCCGTGCTGACGTCGGCCGCCGTGCCCTGCACGGTAACGTTGCCGACCGGCAACTGGGTCTGGCTGATCACCGGCGTGGTATCCAGGCCGTACATCACCTGCAGGTTCTCGATGCCTTCAACGAGCTCCTCGCGCACGTCGTAATTGCCGGCGGCGTTGGCGCGGGCGCGCATCAGCACCGGTTCGCCGCTGGCCGACGTCCCCACGTAGTACGCGATCGACTCGGCGCGGTAAAGCATGGTTTCACCGGTCGGCTGCACGTTGTAGCGGCTGAGCGTGGCACCACTGGCGGTGACGCTGCCCACCGCATAGGTGCCGACGAACACGTCTGCATGACTGCAGTCCGCGATACCGAAAAGTGTGGGGGCGGCAACACCCTCCTCGGTCAGCCGCCTGCCCAGATCGCCGTCAAAGCCGATGGTGTTGTCGCTGCCTGCACTGATGCTGGTCACCGGCACGCCCACCGGCGCGAGGTAGCGGAGCACGAGGACATCGCTGCCGCCGCGCGGGACCAGGCTCTTCAGTGGCGTCGGCAGGTCAGTCGGCTCCGCCCAGGTCGCGCCTAGCGTGAGGTTGCTGTCCGGGGCACTGCTGGGGGCTTCGTAGCCCTGTATCGAGACCGAGAAATCCAGTGCGCTGCCATCGCCCGTGGCAACGCCGGCGATGTTCACCACGGGATCGCCCTGGTTCTTGACGAAGTGCGCCTGGTCGTTGACGCAGCCGAAGTGACCGGCCATACGGATGTCGCGCTGCAGGAACTCCAGCGCGAACCGGGCGTTCTCCTGCGCGCGCGCGGTGCCCTGCGCCAGCTGCGAGGCCTCGCGGGACGCGCTGAACACCTGGATCACGCCCAGCATCAGCACCAGGCCGATCACCATCGCGACCATGACCTCGATCAGGGAGATGCCCGCGACGGCGCGCGGCAGGGGAAACGCACGGCTCATAGCTGGGTCACCGCAGTAAAGGTGGTGCGCGCATTGGGGTTGGCCTTGTCCCAACGCTGGTCGCCCCACACGATGTCCACCTGCACCTGGCCGTTGACGTTGGTGACGGTGGCACTGGCGCCCTCGCCGAGCGCCTGCACCACCTGGCATTGCCAGCGGGCCACGTTCTGCCCGATGGTCACGGTCCCGGTCGGACGCGTACAGGCGGCGCGGGTCACCGTGCCGGACGCGAACGACGCGCCCGTGTACCAGGCCGACTGGAACCGGTTGGCCCGCATCTGGTCGATCAGGTCGTAAGCCAGGTTCGTCGCCTGGGTACGGTAGTTGGCGCTCTGTACGAAACGCACGTTCATGGTCTGCAGCAGCGCGAAGCCGAGCAGGCCGAAGGCCAGCACGATGATGGTGACCAGCACCTCGATCATGCTGAAACCGCCGGCGGCCTTGCGCCCTCCGGAGGCACGGAAACGTCTCATGAGCAGTTCTCCTTGAGGGTGCTGAGCTGGCCGGACGCGTTGACCGTCAGACGACGGCGCAATGGCTGCCCGTTGCAGCTGTCCGGCTGCAGGTCGATTTCCTGCTGATCGGCGCTGCGGCGGCGGCCGCGGCCGTCGAAGGCGATCGCGGCGGCGTCGGGCCCCACCGCGCTCACCGCCGTGTTGACCGCCATGAAACGGAGCACGACCTCACCATCGCTGAACGTGCCGCCGCCGTCGACGTCGGCCCAGGCCAGCATGCCCTTGTCCCAACTGCCATCGCAGCTGGTGCCGGTGGCGCTGCCGCAGACACCGCCCCCGCGTTTGTTGCGGATCGCCTCGCTGCGCGCGAGCGCGATCAGGCCGGACGCCTCACTGCTGGCGGTCGCGATCCGGTTCGAGCGCATGACGCCCTGGAAGCTCGGGTAGGCGATCGCCGACAGAATGGCGATCACCGCGACCGTGGTCAGCAGTTCGACGAGTGTGAAGCCGTTGGAACGGCGTGAAGACATGGAACGCTCCCCAGCGTGATGACACAGAAGATGGACGCCCTGCCGCCCGGCGGCAAGCGGCGACAGGACGAACGGTCGCCCGGAGGCGACAGGCGTCAATGCGTTGACGCCCGGGACCACGGACGGGGCTGGCCGCGGGCACCCCTGCCCGCCGTCAGCCCCCTGCCCGGCTCAGGCCAGGACTTTGTAACAGGGCTGGTACTCGCCCGAGATCTTCATGCGGCGCTGTTCGACGAACGCGCGCAGCAGCTCGTCGAGGGCCTGCATCATGTCGGCGTCGCCATGAATCTCGAACGGACCGAACTGCTCGATCCGGCGCATGCCATCCTCCTTGACGTTGCCGGCGACGATGCCCGAGAAGGCCCGGCGCAGATCGGCCGCCAGCGCATGGGGCGCCCGCCCGTGATGCAGGTCCAGCGCTGCCATCGCCTCGTGGGTCGGCACGAACGGCTGCTGGTACTCCCACGGAATCTCGATCGACCAGTTGAAGAAGAACGCATCCTTCTGCGCCAGGCGATGCTCGCGCACACGCTTGATGCCGGCCGACATCTGGCGCGCCACCGCGACGGGATCACCGATGACGATCTCGTAGCGGCTGGCGGCCTCATCGCCGAGGGTCAGACGGATGAACCGGTCGATCTGCTCGAAGTACGGCGCGGCCACGGTCGGGCCGGTCAGGATCAGCGGGAACGGCAGGCCCTTGTTCTCCTCGCGCAGCAGAATGCCGAGCAGGTACAGGATTTCCTCGGCGGTACCCACGCCACCGGCGAACACGATGATGCCGTGACCGATCCGCACGAACGCTTCGAGACGCTTCTCGATGTCCGGCATGATCACCAGGTGGTTCACGATCGGGTTGGGCGACTCGGCGGCGATGATGCCCGGCTCGGTCAGGCCGATGTAGCGGGTGACATGCTTGCGCTGCTTGGCATGGGCGATGGTCGCCCCCTTCATCGGGCCCTTCATCGCGCCCGGGCCGCAGCCGGTGCAGATGTCCAGCCCGCGCAGGCCGAGCTCGTAGCCGACCTGCTTGGTGTACAGATACTCATCGCGACCGATCGAATGGCCGCCCCAGCACACCACCAGGTTCGGATCGCCCGGGTTGAGGATGCGCGCGTTGCGCAGCAAACCGAACACGGCGTTGGTGATGCCCTCGGAGGATTCCAGCTCGGCGGCGTAGGCCGGGCCCATTTCGATGGCCATGTAGGCCAGGTCGCGGACCACCGCGAACAGCAGCTCGGCCACGCCGCGGATGATCTCGCCGTCGACGAAGGCCATCGCCGGCGCGTTGACCAGATCGATGCGCACACCGCGATCCTGCTGCGCCACCTGGATGTCGAAATCCGGGTACAGATCGCGCGCGGCGCGCGGATCGTCCGACGCGCTGCCACTGGTCAGCACGGCCAGCGCGCAGCGGCGCAGCAGCTCGTGCATGCCGCCGCCGGAGGCGTCGCGCAGGCGCGCCACTTCGGCGCGCGACAACACGTCCAGCCCACCGCGCGGGTAGATCCGCGCGTCCTGCACCGGCAACGTGCGCGCCGGCGTTTCGGTGATTTTCATTTCCATCTTTTCTGCTTTCCTCAAGGTGTCCGACTGTACCGCTGCCCCCTTAAAAAGCAAAACGGCCGGGGAGACCCGACCGTTGGATGTGTGGCGCCCCGGCGCTGCCTTGGGCCGCCGTACGTGCGCCTTTTTCGGCGCAACCAATTGAGCATACGCGCAACCCGGCGCGGGAGCAAGCAGGGCGCCGGACAGCAGAACGGCCAGGTTGCCCTGGCCGTTCCGGGTACAGCGGTGCTAGATCACTTCATCAGAACTTGTAGCGGAAGCCCAGCTGCATCGACCACTGGGACACACCGGTGTTGCCGTTGCCGTTGCTGCCATTGGCAACCGTCGGACGCTCGACATTGTTCGGGTTGAAGTTGCTGTAGACATACTTGCCGTCATACATGCCCGCAGCGGTCAGCACGCGACGGTTCGCGAAGAAGCCGTAATCTTCAATATGGCCCCAGTCCTTGTTGATCAGGTTGCCGATGTTCATCACATCGAGCCAGATCTCGGACTTGTGGCCCTTGAAGAAGCCCGGCAGTTCCTGGCTGATGCGCAGATCGAAGCTGTTCACCCAGGACGAACGGCCGGAATTACGCGGTGCCGCCTGGCCAGCATAACGGGCCAGATCCGGGTTGGCGGACAGCCATTCGAAGAACGACTTTTCCATCGCCGGGTTGGCCGTGAACTGACCCGTCGCACTCAGGGTACCGAACAGCACATCGCCAGGGCCGGCAGGCACGTAGAACAGGTCGTTGCCGCTGCGGCCTTCGCCGTTGGCATCGTTGGAGTACACGTAGCTGAACGGACGGCCGTTACGACCTTCGTAGAACATGCCTACGCTGGTCTTGTAGTCGCCGAAGAACTTGTGGCTCCAGTTGATGCTGCTGCTGACACGATTGCGGATCTGGTAACGCGAGGTACCGATCGTTTCTTCGTTGGCATTGAAGATGTAGTTGTAGTTCCACGTCGAACCGGCGGTCGAGCTGGTCATGTCACTGACCATGCTGGAGTCGGTGTAGGTGTAACCCACGTTCCAGCTCCAGTCACTTTCCGGCGAGAAGGGCTTGGCCAACGAAACGGTGAACTGGCTGCTGCGGCCCTGGTCGGTGTTTTCCAACACATACACGTTGCCGAAGTTGCGGTCACGCTTGTAACGATTGCTGCCGGTGGTCCACGAGCGGCCGATGCGCGACGGGTCGTAGTACATGTCGCGACCGTCCTGACCCTTGAAGGTGGACTCGCCGATGTTGATGCTGCGGTAGAACAGATCGCTCTTGACCTTGGTCACCAGCAACTCGGCCGATGCGACCAGGCCATACCACGGCAACTCATGATCCAGCGCCAGGTTGGCCTTCCACACCGACGGCTGCTCGAAGTCCGGGCTCACGTAGGTGACGTTGGTTTCCGGCGTGCCGACAGACGGACGGACCTGATCCGCCACGATCGGCTCATATGCCCAGTTGCCCGAGTTGATCGTGCCGCCCTGCTCGCCCGTGTAGCGCAGGTAGTTGAGACCGGTGGTGCTGAATGCATTGCCGAACCACACCTGCGGCGATGCGCCGCGGAACAGGCCCACGCCACCGCGCAGCTGCGTCGGACGGTCCGAGTCGAAGGTGTAGTTGAAGCCGAAGCGCGGCTGAACCAGCCACTTGTCCTTGCCGTTGACGTAGCTGTTGTCCAGCCCGAACGAGGCCAGGGCGGCCGCGTTCAGGGTCGGACGACCGCTGACAGACGGCTTGTCGGCACGAACGCCATAGGTCAGCGTCAGGTTGTTGTTGACATACCAGGTGTCCTGCGCAAACAGGCCAAGCTCACGGTACTTGAAGCTGGCGGCGATGGTGTCATCGCTCAGGCCCGGCTGCGGAAGGTGCTGGACATAGTTGCTCCAGTTGCCGGCAGCGTAGTTGTCCAGGCCAAAGAACTCGTACGTGCCGTACAGGTTCTGGACGAACATGTTGTACACGTCGTTGCTGCTGAAGTCGGTACCGAACTTGACATCGTGGTCGCCGAGGGTCAGTACGCCCGATGCGTAGCCGTTCCAGGTCTTGGTCTGCAGCAGGTTGCCCGGGGTGCTCGGGTCCGGCCCGAA
Source organism: Stenotrophomonas sp. NPDC077461 (assembly GCF_049545475.1). Classification (NCBI taxonomy): domain Bacteria; kingdom Pseudomonadati; phylum Pseudomonadota; class Gammaproteobacteria; order Lysobacterales; family Lysobacteraceae; genus Stenotrophomonas; species Stenotrophomonas sp. NPDC077461. The sequence continues at coordinate 365,896 of NZ_JBMWDO010000001.1, read as the reverse complement.
CATGATGTACTCACCGGTCGGAGAATCCACGTTGCCGCCGAAGAAGATCTTGGTGGTGGCGATTTTTTCGCCCGGCATGATGCGCGCCGACGTGTAGTCACGGTACGACGCCTTCAACTCGGTCGAGAAGTTGTCGGTCCAGTCACTGAAGACCTGGGCGACATAGTTTTCGATCGTCTTCTGCTGCTGGAAGAAGGAGGAGCTCAGGTTGACGATTGAACCGCCGGTGGTCGGAGTACGTGCCTGGTTCTGCTCGACCTTGCTGTAACGGAAGCTGGCGCGATGATTGTCGTTGATGTTCCAGTCCAGCTTGACCGCGTACTCTTCCAGGTCGGTGCTGCCATCGACGTCGCCAACGCTGCCTGCATCAACACCGTACAGGGTGCTGGCCAGACGGGTCGCTTCATTGATCTGGGCCTGGCTGATCGTGCCGTTGCCCAGCGCACTGTCGGCCACGCTTGCGCCCGGAGACTTCCACTCCTGCTTTTCGTAGTTGGCGAAGAAGAACAGCTTGTCCTTGACCAGCGGACCGCCCAGCGTCATGCCGTAGGTGCGCTCGTTGTCAAAGCCGTCGAACTTATAACCGGCCGGGTCCTTGCCGAACCAATCGCCGTCGCGGTACGAGCCGTAGACCGAACCGTGGAACTCGTTGGTACCGGACTTGGTCACCGCGTCGATCACCGCACCGGTGGCGCCGGCGATGGTGACGTCGTAGCTGGACAGGTCGACATTGATCGCTTCCAGCGCATCCATCGCAACCGGCTGGCGACGGGTCGGCATGCCATTGTCTTCCAGGCCGAAGGTGTCGCTGATCGACACGCCGTCAACGCGGATCGCGTTGTACTTCGGGTTCTGGCCGCCTACGGAAATCTGACCGTCGGCCTTGTTGGTCTGCGCAATGCGCGGATCCAGACGGACGTAATCCTGGATGTTGCCACCGGCCGAGGGCAGTGCATCGATGGTCTGACGGCTGATGTTCGTACCGGCGCCCATCTTGGTCGCACTGAACACTTCCGAGCCGGCCGCGACGGCGGTGACCTGGACGGCATCCAAGTTGGTCGCTGCCATATCACCGCTCAGCGTGGCGTTGACGGTCGCCGACTGGCTCACGCCGAGGTAGACACCCTCTTCGGTCTTGGTGCCAGCGCCGGGCTTGTTGATGGTGATGGTGTACGGACCACCCACGCGCAGGCCGCGCGCGTTGTAACGACCCGATGCATCGGTGGTCGCACGGCTGACCGTGCCCGACTCGGTATGCGTGATGGTGACTTCCGCACCGGCGACAGGCGCGCCTGCAGCCGACATTACCTGGCCGCCGACACCTGCAGAGGTGCTCTGGGCGAAGGCGGGAGCGGCAGCAAGTGCAGCCACGAGACCAAGCGTCAGCTTGGACATCCGGAGACAACGGGAGTGGGTCATTGGGGAGTAGCCTCGATGCGAGATTGGCGATGGCGGAGAAAAAAACGCGTCCAAGCAGCCTTGCTGGCGGCTGACTGGACTTTTATCTGGGTTCCCTAGCCGCGAGCTGGTTTCAGCCGCAACGGTTAACACTAGATTAACACGGTACCGTTGGATTGTGACGGTTTGGCGACAAAACACACGCCATACCAACGGGATCGTGACGCCATCTTCACATGTGAGTGTGACCGGCTGAATGCGGTATTCCGGGCTTCAGCGGTGCACAGGGGGGCCTGCGCGGGCGGGCTGGGGCACCAAGGCGACCGGACGGGCGGCCCGGACGCCTTTGCCGTGCTCAGCCCTCGACGATCTGGCCGCGGTGGGGGGCGCCGGCGGCGGACAGCAGCAGGACGGCGGCATCGGCACAGTCGGCCGGGTCACGCGCGGTGCGGTCTTCATCCAGCGAGAAGGCGCGCGCCCGCAGGGCGGTGCGCATCGGGCCCGGCTGCAGGCCACTGACCCGCACCGGGCTGCGGCCCAGTTCGTCGTGCAGGGAGGCAATCAGGCCCCGCAGCCCGTGCTGGGCGACGCCGTAGCCGCCCCAGTAGGCCTGCCCGACCCGCGTCGGATCATCCACGGTAAGCACCACTGCGGCATCGTCGCGCTGGCGCAGCAGCGCCAGGCACGCCTGGATCAGCCAAGCCGGTGCGGTGAGATTGACGTGGACGGCCCGCGCGAACGCGGCCGGGTCGGCCAGCTCGAACGGGGTCAGCCCGGCGAAATCGGCCGCGCAGTACAGCAGCCCGTCCAGGCGCCCCAACTCGCCCTGCAGGCGCTCGGCCAGTGTGGCGTAGTCGTCCGGGGTCGCGCCCTCCAGATCCATCGGGTACAGCAGCGGCTCGGGGCCGACCGCCTGCACGGCGGCATAGACGCGGTCCAGGCGGCGTGGCTTGCGCCCCAGCAGCACCACCGTGGCGCCGGCGCGGGCACAGGCCACGGCGACGGCGCTGCCGAAGCCGCCGCCCGCGCCTGCAATGAGAATCACACGATCGGCCAGTGCGCCGGTCCCGACCACGACGGACGGGACCGCACTCATGCCTGGGAGGCCTCTTCGACGATGCGCTTGAGCTCGCCGGACTCGAACAGCTCCAGCACGATGTCGCAGCCGCCGATGAGCTCACCGTGGATGAACAGCTGCGGGAACGTCGGCAGGTTCGAGAAACGCGGCAGATTGGCGCGGATCTCCGGCTCTTCGAGCACGTTGACCGTGCGCAGCGCGACCGCGCCGGCCGCCATCAGCGCCTGCATGGCGCGGCTGGAATAGCCGCACATCGGATATTGCGGGGTGCCCTTCATGAACAGCACGAGGGGGTAACGTTCGACTTCGGCCTGGATTTGCTGCATCACCGCCACTACGACTCTCCCTCCAATGTGGGACAACCCGACCTCACCGGTCGGCTAGACTTCCCTCGCCTGCCATTGTAAGCCTACTGGCCCCGCATACGGCGCCCCCTCCCTGCCCGTGGTGACCATGCCCTTCGAACTGCCCCGCCTGCCCTACGACCGCACCGCCCTGCAACCGCATCTGTCGGCCGAGAGCCTGGACCTGCACCACGGTCGGCATTACCGCGCCTACCTCGACGCGGTCAACGCCCGCATCGCCGGCACCGACCTGGAGGACCTGGCCCTGGACGAGCTGGTCCGGCACAGCCAGGGCAGCCTGTTCGACGCGGCCGCGCAGGCCTGGAACCACGGTTTCTACTTCCAGTGCCTGCATCCACGCGGCGGCGGCGATCCACAGGGGCGCCTGGCCGAGCTGGTGACCCGCCATTTCGGCGATATGCGCCGCCTGCGCGACGAGTTCGACCAGGCCGCGCTGGGCCTGTTCGGCTCCGGCTGGGTCTGGCTGGTGCAGCACCCCGGCGGCGCGCTGGCGATCCAGACCACGCGCAATGCCGGCACGCCTTTGACGGGCAACAGCACCCCGCTGCTGGCGTGCGATATATGGGAACACGCGTACTACACCGACTACCAGAATGAGCGCGCGCGCTACCTGCAGGCATTCTGGAAACTGGTCAACTGGGACTTCGTGGCGTCGCAGCTGCGCGACTGACGGCTCCCCGTGGGTGCTGGCGCGTGCCGGCACCCACCGCAGGCGGGCAGCCGCCCTGACCTGCCGGTCAGCCGCGCAGTGTGTCGATCACCGGGGCGACCTGGGCGTTGCGATCGAGCAGCCCGCCAACCGTCTGCAGCATCCCGGCCAGCCGCAGGGCATCATCGTCGCGCAGCGTGGCATGGCCGACCTTGCGGCCGTCGCGCGGCTGCTTGCCGTAGTCGTGCCAGTGTCCGCCGGACTGCGCCAGTACCGCCGCGGCATCGGGCATCGCGCCCAGCCAATTGAGCATGCAGGCATGGCCCAGCATGCGCGTGTCGCCCAGCGGCAGGCCGAGCACCGCGCGCAGGTGGTTCTCGAACTGCGAGGTCTCACTGCCCTCGATGGTCCAGTGGCCGGAGTTGTGCACGCGTGGCGCCATCTCGTTGACCAGCAGCTCGTCGCCACGGCAGAACAGCTCCAGCGCGAACACCCCGACATAGTCCAGGCGTTCGGCCAACGCCCGCGCATGGCCGATGGCGGCTTCATGCTGGGCCTGGCTCAGCCGTGCCGGCGCCACGCTGGCCGACAGCACGCCATCGACGTGCCAGTTGCCGGTCACCGGCCAGGCGCGGAACTCGCCGTCGCGGCCACGGACGGCCACCACGCTGACCTCGCGGTCGAAGGCAACGAACCCCTCCAGGATCAGGCCGGTGCGGTCGACGTAATCGCCCAGGGTGGCCCAGGCGGCGTCGATGTCGGCGGTACTGCGGATGCGGAACTGACCTTTGCCGTCGTAGCCCAGGCGGCGCGTCTTGACGATGCAGGGCATGCCGAACTCGGCGACCCTGGCAGCCAGCTCGTCGCGGCTGCGGATATCGGCGAACGGCGGCAGCGGAATGCCCAACTGCTGGAACAGGGTTTTTTCGCTGAGCCGGTCCTGGGCCACGGCCAGCGCATCCGGGTTCGGATACACCGGCACGCGCTCGGCCAGGAAGCGGGCGCTGTGCGCGGGAACATTCTCGAAATCAAACGTCACCACGTCCACCCGCGCCGCGAACGCGGCCAGCGCGGCCTCGTCCTCGAAGGCGGCCACCTGCAGCGGCGCCACTTGGGCGCCACAGGCATCGGCAGCCGGGTCGAACAACTCGAAACGCAGCCCCAGCGGCGCGCCGGCCAGCACCATCATGCGCGCCAGCTGGCCGCCCCCCAGGATTCCGACAGTCTTCATGCTCATTGACGTGGGTCGTCGTGGGCCATGACGTCTTCGGTCTGGCGGGCGCGGAAGGCCTCCAGCGCCTGGCCGATGGCCGGCTGGTCCGAGGCCAGCATGGCGGCGGCGAACAGCGCCGCATTGGACGCGCCGGCATTGCCGATGGCGAAGGTGGCAACCGGAATGCCGGCCGGCATCTGCACGATCGACAGCAGCGAATCCATGCCGTTGAGGGCCTTGGACTGCACCGGCACACCCAGCACCGGCACGGCGGTCTTGGCCGCGATCATGCCCGGCAGGTGCGCGGCGCCGCCGGCGCCGGCGATGATCGCGCGCAGGCCCCGGGGCCCGGCCTGCTCGGCGTAGGTGAACAGCACGTCCGGCGTGCGGTGCGCCGATACCACCTTCACTTCGTAGGGAACACCCAGCGAATCGAGCTTCTGGGCTGCGTGCTGCATGGTTTCCCAGTCGGAGCGGGAACCCATGACGATGCCGACGAGCGGCGCGGTTTGGTTGGGGGTCATTGGCCGTCACCTGCCTTAAAGACGTATTCTAGCCATCTTCCACGCAAGACGAAGAATCATGGACCGCAAGCTGCTCGACCTGCTGTGCTCGCCCGACACGCGCCAGCCCCTGTCCCTGCTCGATGCCAAGGCCCTCGACGCGCTCAACCGCGCCATCGGTGCCGGCGGCGTGGCCAAGGCCGACGGCAGCCCCCAGACCCAGCCCCTGCGCGAAGCGCTGCTGACGCGTGACCGCAAGCAGGTGTTCCGTGTCGATGACGGCATTCCGGTGCTGCTGGCCGAGGAGGCCATCGAGACGGCGCAGATCGCCGATTTCCCGGAAAAATGAGCCCGGCTCCGTTGCCCGTCCCGTCCGCGGCCGTGGTGGCCGAGGATGTCGCCCGTGCGCTGGCGGAAGACATCGGCACCGGTGATGTCACCGCCGCCCTGCTGCCCGACCGCCCGGACTGCGCGTACCTGCTGTGCAAGCAGGACGCGGTGATCGCCGGCCGGCCGTGGTTCGACGCCACCCACCGCGCGCTTGATCCGGACGTGACCATCGACTGGCGCGTGGCCGAGGGCGATGCCGTCCGGGCCGGCACCGTGCTGGCGATCCTGCACGGCCGCAACCGCAGCCTGGTCAGTGCCGAACGCACCTCGCTGAACTTCCTGCAGACGCTGTCCGGCACGGCGACCACCACGGCGCGCTACGTCGCGGCGGTGGCCGGCACCGGCACCCGCATCCTGGACACCCGCAAGACCCTGCCGGGGCTGCGCATGGCGCAGAAGTACGCGGTCCGCTGCGGCGGCGGCGACAACCATCGCCTGGGGCTGTTCGACACGGTGATGCTCAAGGAGAACCACATCCGCGCGGCCGGCTCGCTGACCGCTGCGGTGCAGGCAGCGCGTGCGCAGTGGCCCGATCTGCCGCTGGTGGTCGAGGTCGAAGACCTGACGCAGCTGCGCGACGCGCTGGCGGCAGGCTGCGAGCGCATCCTGATCGACGACTTCGACGCCGACCTGCGCCGCGAGGCGGTGCGCATCGCCGCCGGCCGGATTCCTCTGGAAGTCTCCGGCAGCGTGGACCTGGCCGGGCTGCGCGCCATTGCCGAGGACGGTGTGGACTGCATCTCGATCGGCGGACTGACCAAGCACGTGCAGGCGATCGACCTGTCGCTGAAGCTGGGGCCGCCGCCAGGCTGACGCGGCGCGTGCCGGCCATCGGTCGGCCCCACCGCCCCCCACGTTCACGGCGTCGGCAGCCCGGGTCTGCGAGGCTCGTGTTGCCCCCACCCGGAGAGCGCGCATGCGCCCCCTGTCTCTGCTTGCATGCCTGTCGCCGCTGGCGATGCTGATGCCGGCCGCCGCGTCGGCCGCCGAAGTCTGCGACATCCCACCACGCTACGGGTTGAGTCCGCTGGCGGTGAACATCGTACAGACCGCCTGCAATGAACACCGGCTCTGGTTCCGCCCCTTCATCGACCGCGACGGGCGCGCGGCCAGCCTGAGCGTCACCGAAGCCGAGCGCGAGCACCTGGCCGACAACGGGCTGATCGCCTGGCAGCGGGTGGTGGGCTACTGGCGTGAGAGCGGGACGCTGTCACCAATGGGCGACCAGCCCGGCGCGTCCAGCTGCATGGCCCCGCTCGGCACCCGCTACACCGACAGCGACTGCCGCGCGTTCCTGATCGACAACCCGTGGTCGGCGGCCTTCATTTCCTGGGTGATGACACGCGCCGGCGTGCCCGGCTTCACCCGCTCGCCGCGCCACATCGACTACATCCGCGCTGCGTACCAGAACAGCGGGCCGTACCGCATGACCGATCCGGCGCAGGACAAACCCGCCCCGGGCGATCTGCTCTGCTTCCTGCGCGATCGCCGCCAGACGCTGAGCTACAGCGGCCTGGTGCAGTCCCTCGCCAGCGGCGGGGCAGCGCACTGGAAGTCACACTGCGAAGTAGTGATCGCCGCCAACGTGGGCGGCGACCGGACCCTGTACCTGGTCGGCGGCAACGTGATGAACACGGTGGCGATGCGCAAGCTGTCGCTGGACCGCAGCGGCCGCATCGAGCTGCCACCGGCCAAGGCCAGCGCCGGCGACGGCGTGGACCCGGGCTGCACGCCGGGCCGGGAAGACGAATGCAGCTTCAACCGGCAGGACTGGGCCGCGCTGCTGAAGCTGGTGGCAACGACGCCGGCCGCGCTGCCGGTGGTCGCCCCGGACCCTGCGGGCGTGACTGCGCCGCCGCTACCGGATGCCCCGTCCACGCCACAGATCGCGCCGCAGCGTCCCGCTCCGCCGCCTCCCACGACGACGACACGGTGATCGCGTCGCCGCGGGCGGCTTGATCCGCGCCACATTCGTCGCCATCTTTGAAGGCCACCTGCCCTGATCGTACCGAGCCGCCGATGCCCAGCCTGATCCTGTTGATGATTGCCGGCGCGTTCGTCTACGCCTTCTGGAACTCCTCGCGCGCCGCCGCCGAACGCGCCGGCGAACTTGGCCGCAATGCGTGCAACGCCGCCAACGTGCAGTGGCTGGACCAGAGCGTGCATGCCACCGGCCTGCGCGTGGTGCGCAAAGAAACGGGCTGGCTGGGCTGGGAGCGCACCTTCAAGTTCGAGTATTCGCACGACGGCGTGGACCGTCACAGCGGCCGCATGGTGCTGCGCGGCGACCAGCTGGTCGCCTTCGTCGGGCCGTCAGCAGCCCGGATCAGCGAGATCCGCCGCGATGTGGAGACCCGCGACGCCGAAGACGTGTGATGCGTCCGTAGAGCCGGGTTCTACCCGGCTCTACGGGGTGCGTTACTTGACCACGCGCAGGTGCGGGCGGCCACTGGGCTTGGGCGGTGCGTCGTCCGGCGGCGTCGGGGAATCGTCCGGCGGGAGTTCGTCGTCCGGGCCCGGGTCGTGGCCCGGGATATCGTCCGGCAGCGCCATGCCCTGCCCGGTTTCGCGGGCATAGACCGCCAGCACGGCCGAGATCGGCACCTGCACCGGATAACTGGTGCCGGAGAACCGCGCCGAGAAGCTCACGCTCTCGTTGTCGATATGCAGCCGGACCACAGCGCGCTCGGCGATATTCAGCACCACCCGGCCATCCTTCACCGCGCTCTGCGGAACCTGCACGCCGGGCATGCCCGCGTCGACCAGGATATGCGGGGTCAGGTCATTGTCGTTGATCCATTCCACCAAGGCCCGCAACAGGTACGGGCGGTGGCTGGTCATGCGGAAAGTGTCTTCAGTCATGTGGTAGAGCCGAGCCGTGCTCGGCTGCTCTTGATCCGGATTGCCTGGTGCAAGTGTACGCGCCAGCACCCGCACCGGTCAGCATCGGCGCGCGGGGCGTAAAGCGTCGATGCAGTCGCCGACAGCGGCGCGCGCGGCTCAGGTGGGCAGATCGCGCAGCTTCTTTTCCTGGTCGGTCAGGCTGCGGATGAAGCCGGGGTGGCGGAAAATGCGGTTGCCGTAATCCTCGATCGACTTGCCATCCTTGGGCAGCGCCACGTCCAGGGACTGCAGACGCCAGATGATCGGTGCCATTGCGCAGTCGGCCAGGCTCATTTCCGGGTTCAGGAAGAACTTGCTGGCCTTGAACAGCGGCACTGCGCTGGTCAACAGCTCGCGCAGGCGCTTGCGGCCGGCTTCGGCCTGGGTCTTGTTGCCCAGCTGGATGGCCTGCACCTGCGGCACCCAGTCGTGCTCGATGCGAAGCATGGCCAGACGGATGCGCGCACGGGACAGCGGATCGACCGGCATCAGCGGCGGATGCGGGTAACGTTCGTCCAGATACTCGCTGACCACCGACGCCGCATACAGCACCAGCTCACGCTCCACCAGGGTGGGCACCGAGTGGTACGGATTGAGGTCGATGAGGTCCTCGGGCGGATTCTGCGGATCGACCGGAACGAGGTCGTAAGTGACGCCCTTGGCCGCCAGCACCAGCCGCACGCGATGGCACAGGACATCGTCGTTCGAGGAAAACAGCGTCAGGGTATTCCGCATGCGTACGCTCGCCGCCATCAAAGGCTCTCCAACGACCGGAAACCGCCGGTCGTATCGGCGCCACCAGCCCAGTGCTGGCAGTCGTCACAGTACCCGAGTGTGCAACTGCACATCACAAAAGCCAATAGGCCATGCGTCTCATGCCGGTAGCCATGAATCGCAGCGCCGGCGCACTCCCCGTTCAGTGCACGTCCTTCCAGTATTCCTTCTTCAGCAGATAGACCAGGAAGGTCAGGAACGCCAGGAAAAGGATGACCCACACCCCCAGCTTCTGCCGCTTCAGTGCCGCCGGCTCGCCGGCGTACTCCAGGAAGTTGGTGATGTCGCGTACCGTCTGGTCGTACTGGCCGGGGTCGACATTGCCCGGCTGCGCGAGCTTGAGCCCGATCACCGGCGCGTCGGCACCGGGTGCGTCGGGCTTGCCGTGCACGGCGTGCTGCAGGCCCTGCATTTCCCACAGCGGGTTGGGCATGGACGCATTGGGGAACAGCGTGTTGTTCCATCCCAGCGGGCGTGAGGGGTCCAGATAGAAAGACTTGAGATAGGTGTACACCCAGTCGCTGCCCCGCACACGCGAAATCAGGCTCAGGTCCGGCGGCATCTTGCCGAACCATTTCTCCGCCGGCGCCTTGGGCATCGATACCGGGATCGGTTCGCCGATCGGCGTGCCGGTGAAGTTGAGGTTGTTCATCACCTCCTCCTCGCTCAGCCCCAGATCCTCGGCCATGCGCGAGTAGCGCAGGTACTTCAGTGCGTGGCAGCCCGAGCAGTAGTTCATGTAGAGCTGCGCGCCGCGCTGCAGCGAGGCGCGGTCGCTGAGGTCGTTGCCGGCCTGCAGCGTCTTGCCGCCCTCGGCGGCACCGGCCAGGGTGCTGGCCAGCAGCAGGGCGGCCGCGCAGGCCAGCCGGACAATCCAGTGGTCAGTCATGCGTGGTCACCCGGTCCGGTACCGGCTTGGTCCTGTCCAGCTTGGTCCATAGCGGCATGGTGATGAAGAAGGCGAAGTACAGGAAGGTCAACACCCGCCCGATGTAGGTTTCATGCACATCGGTGCCCGGGCCGGACCCGATCACGCCCAGCCAGACGAAGCAGACCGCGAACATGCCAAGCAGACCGCGCGAGAGCAGGCCCCGGTAGCGGTACGACTTGACCCGGGCCCGATCCAGCCACGGCACCAGGAACAGGATCGCGATCGCCGAGAACATCACGATCACCCCGCCCAGCTTGTTCGGCACCACCCGCAGCATCGCGTAGTACGGGGTGTAGTACCAGACCGGTTTGATGTGCTCGGGCGTTACCAGGCGGTTGGCCTCGGTGAAGTTGTCGTGTTCGAGGAACAGGCCGCCGAACGCCGGGGCGAAGAAGATGATGAACGCGGCGATGACCAGCAGGAAGCCGGCGCCCACGCCGTCCTTGAGCGTGTAGTACGGATGGAACGGAATCCCGTCCGCAGGTGCCGTGGCCGACCAGCGGTTGCCCTTGGGCCCCTTCTTGATCTCCACGCCATCGGGATTGTTGGAGCCCACTTCGTGCAGCGCCCCCAGGTGCAGCACCACCAGCAGCAGCAGCACCAGCGGCAGGGCGATCACGTGCAGCGCGAAGAAGCGGTTGAGCGTGGCATCGCTGGGCAGGTAGTCGCCCATGATCCATTCGGTGAGGCCGTTGCCGATCACCGGAATGGCACCGAACAGCGAGATGATCACCTTGGCGCCCCAGAACGACATCTGGCCCCACGGCAGCACGTAACCCATGAAGGCTTCGGCCATCAGCACCAGGTAGATCAGCATGCCGAGGATCCACACCAGCTCGCGCGGCTTCTGGTAGCTGCCGTACAGCAGGCCGCGGAACATGTGCAGGTAGACCACGATGAAGAACAGTGAGGCGCCGGTCGAATGCATGTAGCGGATCAGCCAGCCCCACTCGACATCGCGCATGATGTATTCGATGGAGGCGAACGCTTCGGCCGCGTTGGTCTTGTAGTGCATCGTGAGGAAGATGCCGGTCACGATCTGATTGACCAGGATCAGCAGCGCCAGCGAACCGAAGTAGTACCAGAGGTTGAAGTTCTTCGGTGCGTAGTACTCGCTCACATGCTTGCGGTACACCGGCATCAGGCCCGGTGCGCGCGCATTGACCCAGTCGGCAACGCCCGTGGCGGTGCGGGTAAGGATATTGGCCATGCTCAAGCCGCCCCCTGCGGGTCAACGCCGATGATGATGGTGTTGTCATCCTGGTAGTGGTGCGGCGGCACCAGCAGGTTGATCGGCGCCGGAACATCCTTGAACACGCGACCGGACATGTCGAAGCGCGACTTGTGGCAGGGGCAGAAGTACCCCCCTTTCCACTGCGGGTCATACGGCTCGGGACGGATCTCGGCCACCATTTCCGGTGAGCAGCCCAGATGGGTGCACAGCCCGACCAGGACCGAGACATCGGCCTTGATCGCACGGAATTCGGGGTTCTGCTTGAGCACGTAGTCCGGCTGCTGTTCTTTCTCGCCCGACTCGGGATCTTTCAGGCGACCGTCCAGACCATGCAGCGCATCGAGGATCGCCTTGGACCGCTTGACGATCCAGATCGGCTGCCCTCGCCACTCCAGGACCAGACGCTGGCCTTCCTGCAGGGCACTGATGTCGGCGATCACCGGCGCCCCGGCCAGTTTGGCGCGGGCGCTGGGATTCCAGGACTTGATGAACGGTACCGCTGCAAATCCGACGCCGACCGCGCCAACCACCGCAGTGGTTGCTGACAGAAACCGTCGACGTCCAGTATTGACTGGATCGTTTACCCCATCGTTGGCCATCCGGCACTCCGATATTGATTTAGGTAGCTTGAGGCTGCCAGCAGACCGGTGGGGGCCAGTCCACGATGAATCAGAGCCGACTATAGCGGAACCTGACTCAGCGACACAACGCGCAGATCATCCGCCGAAGATCTGTCACGCGCGAAACGGTCGGGCCGGCCAGCAGCCGGCACTTCCGGACGGTCTCGGCGTGCGGCGAAGCGGCCAGCGGGCACTACTGCGTGGACGCTGTCGCGCCCCGATAGCGGTCGGCCAGCAGGGCAACGCGCTTCACGTAATACTGGGTTTCACTGTAGGGCGGTACGCCGCCGTGGCGGTCCACCGCACCCTCACCCGCGTTGTAGCCGGCCGCAGCCAGGGTCAGGTTGCCGTTGAAGCGCTTGAGCAGCCACGACAGGTACTGCACGCCCCCCCGGATGTTCTGCGCGGCATCGTACGAGTCGGTGACCCCGAAGCGGCGGGCAGTGGGCGGCATCAGCTGCATCAGGCCCTGCGCGCCGGCGCGGCTGAGCGCGGTGGGGTTGTAGGCCGACTCGGCGTGGATGATGGCGCGGACCACCGCTTCCTCGACCCCGAACTCGCGCGCGGCGGCGGCGATCTCGGCCTGGAAGGCGGTGGTATTGAGCCGCACCGAGCCGAAGTTGACGCCCGGCTGGGCACCGCACGCATAGCAGCGCTCGATGAAGCTGTAGTGGATCGTACGCACCTGGCCGAGGCTGGCCACCTGCGCCGGACGGGCGCTTGTGTAGTGGCGCACGCCATCCTTCATATACGTGTAGACCTGCCCGTTGACCACGCGCTGGGCCTTGCCCTTGCGCGCGGCGGGCGCGGACGGAGCGCTGAGTACCGTCGCGGCGGGCGCCGCCGATGCCGTGGCGGTGATCGCGGTGCCGGCGTTGGCGCCATCGGCCGGAGCGGCCGCGACGGCCTGCGCCACCGGCGCAGGCGGCGGGACCGGCGCGGCCACGGCCTGGCGGCGGGGCGCACTGCGGTCCGGACGGTAGCTGCTGACCACACTGCAGCTCGCGGCGGAGACACGCTTGCTTACGTAGCTGGGAATGCCGTCGGCGCCAACGCACTTGTACAGCGTGCCCGCACTGGCCGGCACAGCGGTCAGCGCAGCCAAGGCCAGCGCAAAGATCCCCAAGATCCCCTTCATGCAGCGGAGTGTCTCCGTTTCACCCCGGCTTGCCAAGTCTTTGACGGGCCGGGTATCCCAGGAGCCGATGCACGTCACGGATCGGGGCGTCCGGGACGGCCTGCGGGCGGGACGGGCGTCGGTCTGGCCGGCAGATACCCGGTACAATGGGCGGCTCACCGCAGCCGTTCAGGCTGCCTGCCCGCCCACCCGACTGGAATAAGCGCCATGACCGGGACGCCAGCTTCGACCGTGCCGACGTCGGCCGGCTCCGCCGTGCCCTCCACCCCTCCCCGCCCCGACCTGCTGCCGCTGCCCGGCGCCAGGCCGGCCGTCACCGGCCCCGTCCGCGGCAAGCTGTACATCAAGACCCACGGGTGCCAGATGAACGAGTACGACTCGGCCAAGATGGCCGACGTGCTGGCCGCCGAAGAAGGGCTGGAGCTGACCGACGACCCGTCCGAGGCCGACGTGCTGCTGATGAACACCTGCTCGATCCGCGAGAAGGCGCAGGAGAAGGTGTTCAGCCAGCTCGGCTACTGGAAGGCGCTGAAGAACAACGGCCGGGGCGTGATCATCGGCGTGGGCGGCTGCGTGGCGTCGCAGGAGGGCGAGGCGATCATCAAGCGCGCCCCGCACGTGGACCTGGTGTTCGGCCCGCAGACGCTGCACCGCCTGCCGGAGCTGATCCGCCAGCGCCGTGCATCGGGCCGGTCCCAGGTCGACATCAGCTTCCCGGAAATCGAGAAGTTCGATCGTCTGCCCGAGCCGCGTGCCGATGGTGGCTCGGCCTTCGTGTCGATCATGGAAGGCTGCTCCAAATACTGCTCGTTCTGCGTGGTGCCCTACACCCGTGGCACCGAGGTCAGCCGCCCGTTCGAGGATGTGGTGGTGGAAGTGGCGCAACTGGCCGCACAGGGCGTGCGTGAGATCAACCTGCTGGGCCAGAACGTCAACGCCTACCGGGGGCCGTACGGCGACGGCGAGTTCGCCGACCTGGGCCTGCTGATCCGCACCATCGCCGAGATCGACGGCGTCGGCCGGATCCGCTTCACCACCTCGCACCCGCTGGAGTTCAGCGACTCGCTGGTGGACGCCTACCGCGACGTGCCGCAGCTGGCCAACTTCCTGCACCTGCCGGTGCAGGCCGGCAGCGACCGGGTGCTGTCGGCGATGAAGCGCGGCTACACCGCGCTGGAGTTCAAGTCCAAGATCCGCAAGCTGCGTGCGGTGCGGCCGGACATCTCGATCAGCTCGGACTTCATTGTCGGCTTCCCGGGCGAGACCGAGGCCGATTTCGAGAAGACCATGACGCTGATCGAAGACATCGGCTTCGACCAGAGCTTCTCGTTCATCTACTCGCGCCGCCCCGGCACGCCGGCCGCCGATCTGGAAGACACGATCAGTGATGCTGAAAAGCACGCGCGCCTGTCGCGCCTGCAGGCGCGGATCAACGAGCAGGCCGCGGCGATCTCCGAGAAGATGGTCGGCACCGTGCAGACCGTGCTGGTGGAAGGCCCGTCCAAGCGCAACCCGGACGAGCTGACCGGCAAGAGCGAGAACATGCGTTCGGTGAACTTCGCGGGGCACCCGCGTCTGATCGGCCAGTTCGTGGATGTGGAGATCACCGAGGCGTACAGCAATTCGCTGCGCGGACGGATGGTCGTCGCCTGAGGGAGCGTGCCGACTGCCGGTCGGCATCCACTCAATCCAGGCGTTTGCGGAAGCGCAGGATCGCCAGGGTCATCATCACTGCGATGAAGGCGAGCAGCGCCAGCACCTCCGGCCACAGCTCCCAGATCCGCGCGCCGCGCAGCATGATGCCGCGGATGAGGCGCAGGAAGTGCGTCAGCGGCAGCACCTCGGCCAGCCACTGCACCGTTCGCGGCATGCCCGCGAACGGGAACATGAAACCGGACAGCAGGATCGACGGCAGGAACACGAACATGGTCATCTGCATGGCCTGGAACTGCGACTGCGCCTTGGTCGAGATCAGCAGGCCCAGGGTGAGGTTGGCGGTGATCAGCAGCATCGCCGCCAGATAGACGTCCACCACGCTGCCGCGGATCGGCACCTCGAACAGCCACAGGCCCAGCAGCAGCACCAGCGTGGTCTGGATCAGACCGATCGCCGCATACGGCAGCACCTTGCCGATCATCAGCTCGCTGCGGCTCAACGGTGTGGCGATCAGCAACTCCATGTTGCCGCGTTCGCGTTCGCGCACGATCGCCACCGCCGTGAACATCACCATCGTCATGGTCAGGATGATGCCGATCAGACCCGGCACGATGTTCACCGCCGAGCGCCGCTGCGGGTTGTAGAACGCCACCACGCTGATCTGCCCGCCACCGCCCACCGCACCGCTGCGCAGCGGCCGGTCGTTGCGTAGCGGCTGGCTGTCCAGTGGTACCTGCGCCAGCTGGATCGCCGCGCTCTGCACGACGGTGTCGCTGCCGTCCACCAGCACCTGCACCGCCTCGCGCCCCTCGAAGCGGCGGCGCTCGAAGTCGGGCGGAATCACCACGCCCACGCTGATCTGGCCGTGCCGCAGCGCCGCCATCAGCTCATCCGGCGTCCGCGCGGCCAACGTGGGTGCGATCACCCCGGTCGCCACCATATCCATCACCAGCGCGCGTGACGCGGCGGTCCCGGCCTGATCGGCAATCCCGGCATGCAGGTTGCGCAGATTGAGGTTGATCGCGTAGCCGAACAGCACCAGCTGCATGACCGGAATACCGACGATCATGGCCAGGGTGATACGGTCGCGCCGCATCTGCCGCAGCTCTTTGAGGATGATTGCCCAGAGCCGGCGCAGACTCATGCCGCCGTGTCCCCGGCCTGGCCACCCTCGCGTCCGCGCGTGGCCGAGACGAAGACATCCTCCAGATTGGCCGACACCGGCATCACCTCGGCCTGCTGGCCGCCGCGTCGCAGGGCTGCCTCGAGCCTGCCCTGCGCATCGTCCTGCACCGCCAGCAGCACCCGCAGGCTGTTGCCGATCTGCGCCACACTGAGCACCCCCGGCACGGCCGCCAGCACCCGTTGTGCCTGACGCGGCTGCGGCGCCGAAACCGCCAACGTACGTCCTTCCAGCGCGGCGGTGAGCGTGGCCGGGCTGCCATCAGCCACCAGCACGCCCTGATCCAGAATCGCCAGGCGATGGCAGCGCTCGGCTTCGTCCATGTAGTGCGTGGACACCAGCAGCGTGGTGCCGGTGTCGGCCAGGTCGAACAGCTTTTCCCAGAAGTCGCGCCGCGACTCCGGGTCCACCGCACTGGTGGGTTCATCCAGGAACAGCAGCTCCGGCGACTGGATCACCGCGCCGGCCAGGGCCAGCCGTTGCTTCTGGCCGCCACTGAGGGTGCCGGCCAACTGCGTCTGGCGGTCCTGGAAGTGGTACTGCTCGACCAGCTCTCCAATACGTCGTCGCGCGTCGGCGCGCGGCATGTCCTGCACCGCCGCGAGGAACTCCAGGTTCTCGCGCACGGTCAGGTCCTCGAACAGCGAGAACCGCTGGGTCATGTAGCCGATGCGCCGCCGCAGCGCTTCGGCCTGCTCGGGAATGCGCAGACCGAGCACCTCGATGTCGCCCTCGGACGGGGTCAGCAGGCCACACAGCATGCGGATGGTGGTGGACTTGCCCGATCCGTTGGGGCCGAGGAAGCCGTAGACAGCGGCGCGCGGCACGCTCAGGTCCACATGGTCGACCGCCACCAGTGCACCGAAGCGCTTGGTCAGCCCGCGCGCCCGGATGGCAAGGTCGCCCTGCCCGCCCTTGCCCGTTGCCGGCGCGGACCGTTGGGGGTCGACGGGGTCGACGGCCATCAGAATGTCACCCGCACCGGCAGCCCGGCCGGCAGTCGCGCCAGCGTGGCGGCATCGGTGTCGATCAGTTCGATCTCGGCCAGGTAGCTCAGGCGGGCGGCGTCATCGCCGCTCAACGCGTAGTACGGCGTGAACACCGGATCGCTGCGGACCGCGCGGACCCGTCCGGACAACGCTGTCTCGCGGCCCTCCACGTACACCTGCGCGCCCGAGCCGACGGCCACCGACGGTCGCAGCGGCGATGGCAGATAGACACGTGCGTAGGGATGTTCGCCCACCAGCAGTACCGCCAGCGGCGCACCGACCGGGGCCTGGTCGCCGAGCCGATACGGCAACGCGTCCACCACGCCAGCGCGCGGCGCGACCAGCGCCAGCTTGCGCAGGGTCACGGCCTGCTCGGCCTGCTGCGCCTGCGCGGCCTCCAGCGCTGCGGCGCCCTGCCCGATCTGCTCGAGGCGCGTGCCGTGTTCCAGTGCCAGCAGCGCCTGCTCGGCCGCACGCACGAGGCCGTCGGCATTGCCGGCGGCGGCACGCGCGCGATCCACGTCGGCGGCCGCCACGAGCCGCTGCTGGCCGAGCGGCTGCAGCCGGGCGTAGTACGCCGCTGCGTCCACGGCCTGCGCCCTGGCGGCGGCCACGTTTGCGCGGGCCTGCGCGACCTCCTCCACCCGTGGCCCGTGTTCGAGTTCCTCCAGTGCCTGCCCGGCGCGCTGCGCCTGCGCCTGCAGCGCGGCCATCTGCGCGGCCGTGCGGGTGGTCTCCAACTGCAGCAGGGGCGCACCGGCCGGCACGCGCTGGCCTTCGCGCACGGACACCGCCACGATGGTTTCGGCCGCCGGCGACGGCACCGTGATCCGGTCCCATTCGAGCGTGCCCAGGGCCTCGGGCGGCGCCGGCCGGCAGGCGGCGAGGAGCAGCAGTGCCGCCGGCACACCGAGACGAAGCAGGCGGGAGCAGAGCGAAGCAGCCATCACAGGTACCGATCGGTGCGGACCGCACCATGCTGCCTCGCGACCCGGTGGTCAGCCGTGAAGGAGGCGCGGGCGGGCTTGCAGTGTTGCCACCGGCCTCAGCGACCCTTGTCGTAGACCAGTTGCTCCACGTCATATCCAAACTGCGTGGCCATATACGTGTTGATCGGCCCCATCCCCTGGATCAGCATCGTGCCATCCGGCCTGCCGCAGCGGTTGGCGACGTTCTTCATGCCGTAGATCAGCGCCGCTTCGCGGCCGCGCGTGGGTGTCGGTGCGGGATCAGGCGTCCACCACGGAAAACGATGCAGCGGCCTGTTGCTGGGCACATCGTGCTGCCAGCAGACAAAGGTCAGGCTCTCCTTGCCGCTGGCATCGTAGGTGTAGACACGATAACTGGCGTAGCCGCTTCTGGTAGGTGTGACCTTGAGTACGCCGCTTTCAGCGTAGCGCTGGAGGTCTTCTGGATAGACCTTGAGTGCCCGGCCACCGGAGTAGATCACCTGGACCAGCTTTCCCTCGGCGTTGTAGGTCTCCTGGCGACTGAGTTCCACCGAACGCCATTGACGAAGCCGAGGCGTTCGACTGTTTCCATCGAAGAATTCGATGACATTCAAACCGCTTTGGTGCGGGTAGCGTCGCACACGCGGGTACTTGTCGAGGGTGGCGAAGTGGTCATCAACGACGGACAGCGGAACCGGCTGCGGGAAGTCATACCTCAGCTTTCTGTTCGGATCGCGCAACAATTCCTTGTACGGCAGCTGCGCGTCATAGGCCGCGAGCCCCATGTTTTCGGTGTACAGCCCGAGGATTCCCGCCTTGTTCGTAAAGCCGAAATACACGAGCTTCCGCTCGTGCTGCGGGACAGAGGCGCTGGGCCATGCGGTACCCTGCCCCCACCACTCGTCCGCGTCCAGTGCAAGCCCTTCGCCCCTGGGCTCGGCTGCATCCCTTTTTTTCGGCACGAAGAGTCGTGCCAGCAGGCTGCCATCGGCCTGGTAGCTATAAGAAGTGGTTTCCATCCGCCCGGTCTGAAGCCCGGCACATTGGGCGCCCGGCACCTTGACCAACGATTCGAACATCCCTCCCGTGGTCCAGATCAATTGCCCCTGGGCGTTGTACCGCGCGCAGAATGCCAGGCGGTCGATCCTCAGCTCATTGGGGTAGCGCTGGCGGAGTGCGTTCACATCCTCGGTGTCCTGGACCCTGGCCTCTACCAGATGCCCGTCCTGATCGTAGAAGTACGCATCCACACGTGACATGTAGTAGTGCGGGGTCAATTCGGCCAGGATCGGGTTCCGCTCCTGGCCTGGCCGGCGGCGATACGGAACGGCCCGCACCTTGTTTTCCCTGTCATGACGCAGCCCCGGCGTGCCATCGGGTTGTGGTGGCTGCATCCGATCGAACGTTCGGTTCTCCCAATGCTCAACCCTGCATATGCGCTGTCCACCGTTGCCATCCGGCTCCAGATACACCGCTTGGCCTTCCGCGGCCCCCAACATGCCCCGCTTCAGCTCCGCCACGGTCGGCACCAGGGCGGGAACATCCACAGTACCCTCGTCATAGGTCTGCGGCCCCAAGAGGGAGACCCACTGGCCCGTAGTGCCTGTGAACATCAGGCTCACACCGGCGACGGGCGACACGAGCAGATCGGCACGGTCCGAGCAGTTGGCAGCGGCCTGTGCAGACAGCACCAACGTGAGCAGCGCAACGGGCGCCAGTCGGCGTGCAATGCTCATCCTTGCTTCCTGCCGTTGCGGGTCGATAGAACCGAAGCCATGTGGGTTCCTTTAGCATGCAGGCCGGTGTGGGTGGGGGCAGCAGCGATCAGTTGGCTGGGCAACGCCGACGCCGGGTCATCCATGCCGTGGCCCCATTCCAAGGGCATGCTTACCCAAAAGCCTTGAACCGCTTTCACAGGGTCGCCCTTCCTGCCTCGGAGGCGAGCAAGCCCCTTGGCAACATTGTGACACCCCACTACCGTGGTGACATCGCCCTCCATCACGCTTGGAGCGGCCATGTAGGCCGGCTGGAGATCCGGCGGCTGCGTGTGAACATAACGTTCCACTGCCTTCTTCTCTTCGTTCCATCCAGCAGATGGAAACCCTTCGAGCACCGAATCGTAGCGGGGCATAGCATCCGTTGGCACGTTCCTGAACACCTCTTCGTAGATCGCAGCGTTGTTGGCTGCAAGCTTCTGGATTGCCTTCCAACAAATGGGATCGGCAGGCTTTACGATGGAAACGAGATCGTCAGGCTGCATCACGAACGGCGGATGGAAACTGTCTCCGGCTGCATTGGTGTAGCCATCAGGCTTGCCCATCTGCCGCATTTTCTCACTGCTGTCGATCGACATTCCCAGGAACTTTCTCCATAGGCGCATCCGAAGATCCCGTGCAAACGCACGCGTGCCCACGTGGAGGCCGTTGCCCAGATCACGCAGCGTTGCCTCGCCATCAACGATCACCGCCGCAATTTCCGTGTCGCCATTGCCCAGCAGGCTTCGGTCATTGCAGTTGGCGCTGCCGATGATGGCCACGGCATCATCCACGATCAGCAGCTTGGAGTGTACGTAGCACTGTTCGGTCACCAGGTAGAGCGGCGGATTCGCCTCGCTGCCGCCTGCGGTTCGGGGGCCCGTGGTGTACAGGTCATGGTTGGTGTCCTTGAGCACGCCATAGCTGCGCAGGTTCAGGACAGTCAGATAGGCCTTCCACCCACCTTGGCGGAGTTCCGCACGCAGATCCTCCTCGCTCACACTGACATCGCGGATACCCAGGCGCCTGGCTGCCAGCGTCCGGCAGATCCGCCGGATCAGGCTGTCCTGCCCTCGCAGCAGGGTCTGCTGCACCCAGTACTGCTGTTTGACCACCGCGCCGTCGGTCACGCTGCCTTCGGGGTGTACCGGCAAGGTGATGTAGACATGGAAGCCCGTCCCGCTGCGGATCGCCTTGGCGATACGGGTGGCGATCACTTCGACCAGTGGGTTGCTCGCCGCCGATGGCACACCCGGCTTGAAGGCGAGCATGTCCGCGACCGGCGTACCGGGCAGCGCAGCGTCCACCGGCCCGCCCACCATCCCCAGCCCCCGCGTGATCCGCCGTGCCTTGGTCTCTTCCTCCTCCGTGGACGGACCGCGCCGACTATCGCGAATGCGCCTGTCCAGCGGGCGTCCGGGCTCGACATCGGAGAAGCCGCAGCCTGAGATCAGGAACTGCGTCTCCAGATAGACAAACGCCCTGGCCGATGCGATGCAATTGAGCATCGCGTCCTGGATGGAGTGCATGGGTTGATCGCGCTCCCAATAGGGCGTCAGATTGCTGCCGTCGTCCAGGTCCAGGCCGTACCTGCGGCAGGCCCTGCGCTCCATGTCGTGCAATGCGGTGCCAGACGAGCGCACGATCTGCACGCTGACTCCACCGGCGGTGCCAGGACGGCACAGGTCTCCGAAGAGCGCCTGGGCACCCCCCATGCGCTGCAACCAAGCATCACCCAGGGGCGTCAGCTCCAGGCCGCGCCCCAGGGACGTCTGCCTTGGTACCGCCTTCCCATGCTCCGCCGCCCAATCGATGCCCGCATTGATGCCCCCCACCGCTGCCCGGCCCCCGCCCCTTGCGCCACGCTGGTTCTGCCACAGCATGGCGTTCCAGCGATGCATGAAGTTGCGACAGATATCAAAGACTGCCGGCCCCTCAATGCAGGCATGCACGTCCTGCCACGGCATGCGCGGCTGGCGACCGCTGTCCAGCAGTGCCTGGGTGCGGTCTACGTCGGTCGCCAGCCAGGTGCGAAGGTCGTCCCACTTCTTTCTGGCACTGGCGAGCTTCTCCAGCGCTTTGGCCTTGGCCTTCTCGATGTCCGCGTCCATCTGGGATGGATCGCCGGGGTAGATCATCATCCGATCCAGCCCCTTCACGAAACGTCGGTGGTATCGCGTGAGCATCGCAGACTTCCCTGCGATCCAGTCCTCCAGATCCTTGGCGTGAATGGCCGTGAATGCGTCCACAATGTCCGACGCTGCCTCAAGGGTACCTGTGACATCGCCGTTCCCGGCCTGGTCCACGGTGCGGTTGCCGGCGGCAATCACCTCACGATAGCGGTGCCGGGCCTGGTCCAGATCGATCCTGATGGCATTGAGAACCCCGCCCACCGTCCGCACGACGGTGATCATCTCGGAGATGCCTTTGACGTCCGACATTTCCTGAAGCACTGAGATGATCGCGTCGCTGAGTACCTGCTTGCCCTTTTCCTCCAGCAGTGGCGTGATGGCGGCCTTGTCGGCATAGTCGAGAAGTTCCGACAGCGCCGCGCCCTCGTCCCATTGCTGTTTCATGCGATCAACGGCAATCGCCAGTCCGGGCAGGTACGCGGCAGCGAAGCCAGGACGGACCCTGCCGCACGCCTCCAGACTGTCGTCGATCCGGTCTCGGGTGAGATCGACCTCCAGGGTCGTCATGCCGCGCGAACGCGACAGGCTGTTGTTGTAGTGATCGTTGAGCACATGCAGCGCCGGATTGCAGACCACATCAAAGTTGCCGTCGTCCCAGCGGCCGTGCGCGATATCCAACCCACCAAGGAAGCCGATCTCTCCATCCACCACGAGAATCTTCTGGTGATGCGAGAAGGCGATGTTGAACGCATCGGCGCGACCGGTGGCCGGGTTCTGCAGACCTACTTCGATGTTGCCCGGGGTATTGTCGTCGCGCATTTTGTACAGCGCGATACGGGCCTCGTTCTCGTGCGTGTACGCGGCCGCCTCGATGCTGTCATAGAGCAGTACGCGCACGTCCACACCGCGATGATTGATGGCGTCGAACAGCAGTTCACTCAGCCGCCCGTCTCCGCCCCCTCCGCGCTCGGTCATCTCCGTATCGATGTTCAACTGCCAGTCGGCAATGAAGATGAACTTCTTCGCCCCTCGGATGGCCTCTGCCATCGCATGCATGGCAGAACAGCCATCGGTGAAGGACTGCACGGCATTGCCGTGCCGCACCGGTGCGAACTGCCGCTCTGCCGGCGCGTAGTAGTCCCCGCTGGACGTGCCCTGCTGACCGTTCCGGCACGTCAGCGCAGTGTGCGCGACGGTACGGGTATGGGTATGGGTGCCATCTGCCATGATCAACCTCTCCTTGCGCCGTCCGCGCCTGGTGTTCAGCCCGGGCAGGAACTGCCCCGGTCGTACCGACTGCTTCTGCTGTCCCCCGCTTCAAAAACGGTGGTGGACGCGGGCCAGACCGACAGGGACCGGCTCGCGTTCCACTTCCGCACGCGACATCTCCGCCTTGCGGCCGAACTGACTGCCGCTGTATTCGTCGACCTGTGCCGGCCGCCGGGACAGCCTGTTGCGTCCGGCGTACCGCGACGAGTCGCGGCGCGGTTCATGCAGTGGATGAGCGCGTGATGGCTGCAGCGCCCGAGCGTGCAGTTCAGCGGCTATCGCGCGAAGGAGCCTAGCGGCGTGTTGCCGGGGATGTCGTGCTGCCAGCAGATGACGGCTGCGGACTGCCTGCCCTTTTTCATCGCAATCGCAGGCATTGCAGCGGTCGTCGCCGCTGTAGGTCGCATGATCCTGCTGCCACGACGGGGTGTCGTCATCGGCCAGGGCAGACCCGGACATGCGCGGATTCGACGGCACGCTGCCGTCTCGGCAGAAGACCGGGATCGGGATCGTCGCCGTACGCGGCCCAGCCGCGCTGCAGGGGACGCGTCTGGCAGGAGAATCTCCTGACGGGCCATTGCGGCCTTCGGCGTCTCACCTCTTTCGGGCGTGCTGCGGGCATCCACTGCGTCGTGGCCAAGGACGCCTACGAGGGTCATCAAGCAGCAGCGTTCAACCTGGTCACGAGGCCTCGTGATGCCGGCCAGGCAGGGCACGCCGGTGCCTGCCCTCAGAGGGAAGGCACCGGCGTGTGCGAGCATGTGCACAAGGAGTCACGCGTACTCAGGTCCTACGCAGTCGCCTCACCGCAGCTGATCGTAGCTCAGCGTTTCCACGTCATATCCGTAAGGGACTGCCCGTATGGTGCCGCTCTCGTCTCGACGCAGGCCAGGCGTGCCGTCTGGCCGCGGACGCTCCATCGGACTGCAGGCACGGCTCTCCCATTGTTCCAGTCGGCACACACGCTGACCACCGTTGCCATCTCGCGGGCGAAGCGAGGAGATCGGCGCGGTCCGAGCAGGCCGCGCCGGCCCGCGCCGAGGTAGCCCAAAGTGCCACCACCAGCAGACCCAGCACACCGGGCTTCACGCTCACAGCTGATGCAGACCAAGCCATCTCGTCTCCGGTGCGGGTCGATGTGCCTGCGATGCCTTACCGCACCTCGTCGTAGCTCAGCTTCTCCACGTCGTAGCCGTACTGCTTGGCCATGTACGCATTGATCTGCGCCAGCCCCTGGATCAGCATCTTTCCGTCCGGCGTGCCGCAGCGGTTGGCGACGTTCTTCATGCCATAGATCAGGGCATCTTCCTTGCTGCGCTTGGGCGTGGGATCGGGCGTCCACCACGGGAAGTGACGCAACGGCCTGTTGCTCGGCACATCGTGCTGCCAGCAGACGAAGACGAGGCGCTCCCTGCCCGTGGCGTCGTAGTCGTAGACGCGATAGCTGGCGTAGCCGCTGGTGGTGGGCGTGACCTTCAGCACGCCGCTTTCGGCGTAGCGCTTGAGATCTTCCCTGGCAACTTCCTGCGGCATGCCCCCGTAGTGGATCACCCGGGTCAGTTTGCCGTCCGCGCCATACATCTCCTGGCGGTTCAGGTCGGCACCGCGCCATTGACGCTGGCGCGGTGCGCGGCGGTTGGCATCGAAGAACTCCATTACCGTGGAACCGCTGCGATGCGGGTAGGTGCGGATGCGCGGGTATCTGTCGAGCGAGGCGAACTGATCGTCGATGACCGAGAGCGGGACAGGCTGGGTCGGGAAGTCATATGCCAGCTTGGCGCTGCCATCCGTGCTGCGCTGCTCGTAAGGCGGCTGGGCATCGAAGGTGGCAAATCCCATGTCATGCGTGGCGAACGTGTAGATGCCCTGCTTCGGAATGAAATTGAACAGTGCCTCCTGGCGCCTGGCGTCCTTGTCTTTCAGCCACGCGTTGCCCTGCCCTCGACCGCGCGCGCTCGGCGGCTGCGACGCCGTGTCGTCGTCCGCCTGCCCGGGACCCGGGGTGCGAAGCTGCGACAGCAGCGTACCGTCGGGATAATAGGCATACGTGGTCATCGCCGCCGTGTCCGGCGCGACCTGGCTGCACTGGAAACCCGGCTGGACGCTCACTGCCTCGCTCGGGCCGCTGGCCATCGTCATCCGCCCCTGCGCGTCGTAGCGGGCACAGAAGGTCAACCGGTCAGCCACCACCGAGCGCGCGGCGTGATTGCTGGCCACCGTGATTTCCGGCGTCTCATGCATGCGCGCCTCGACCAGGTGCCCACCCGCGTCGTAGAAGAAGGCATCGACGCGGGTCATGAAGTAGTGGGGAGTCAGTTTGGCCAGGATCGGATTTCGCTGCTGCCCGGGCATGGGACGCGAGGAAGCCGCCTGCACCTTGCCGGCCGGGTCGCGACGCAGACCGGGTTTTCCATCCGGTTGCGCGCGCTCCAGGGGGCTGTACACCCGGCTTTCCCATTGCTCCAGCCGGCACACGCGCCGGCCGCCCTTGTCGTCCGATTCCAGATAGACCACCTGGCCCTCGGCCGGACCGAACCGGCCCGCCGGGAGCCTGGCGGCGGACGGCACCAATGCCGGCTGCCGCAGACGGCCGTCTTCCTGGATCTGGCCGTGCTGCAGCGCTACCCGCGCGGCGGCGCCGTCGTTGAACACCAGGGTCACACCTGCGACGGGCGACGCCAGCGGGTCGGTCCGGTCCGTACAGGCGGCCGTCGCCTGGAACGCCACCGCTCCCAGTGCGATCGACACCGCCCCCGTCACGCAGCGCCTGAATCTCATACCTGCTCCGTGCCCGTCTTGATCGGGTTGACCGATGCCATGCGTGTTCCTTCGTCGTTGATGCCACGGTGCGGCGGCACGGCGGCGATGATCTGGTTGGGCATTGCGGCGGCCGGGTCGTCCATGTTGTGCCCCCACTCCAGCGGCATGGTCACCCAGAACCCCTGTACCGCGTTTACACCATCACGCAGTCGCGCAAGGCCCTTGCTGACATTGTGACGCCCCACGGTCCGGGTTACCTCGCCGTCCATCACACTTGGCACCGACATGTAGCCGGCCTGCAGATCTGACGGCTGGGCGTAGATGTAGCGCCGGACCTTCTCCCGCTTCTCGTCCATGCCGGCCGTGGCGAAACCCTGGAACACCGCATCGTAGGTGCCCATGCTGTTGCGCGGCACGTTCTGGAACACCTCCTCGAACGCCGCCGCATTGGCGTCGGCAAGCTTCTGGATGGCGGTCCAGCACGCACGGCTGGCCGGCTGTTCGATGAAGGATACGTCGCCCTTACTCGGCAGGATCGGCGGGTGATAGGCGCTCCCCGCCGCATTGGTGTAGCCCAGGTCCTTGGCGACGCGCCCCAGCACAGGGCCGGTCTCGATGGACTTGCCCAGGAACTTCTTCCAGAGCCGCAGACGCAGGTCGCGGGCGAACGTGCGCGTCACCACCATCGCGCCATTGCCCAGATTGCGCACCCTGTTCTCCGTGTCCACGATGACGGCCGCGATCTCGGTGTCGCCAGTGCCTTCCAGGCTGCGGTCATTGCAGTTGGCACTGCCGATGATCGCCACCGCATCGTCGACGATCAGCAGTTTGGAGTGCACGTAGCACTGTTCGGTGACCAGATAGAGCGGCGGATTCGCGTTGCTGCCCTCGGCGGTTGGCGGCGCGCTGCGGTAATTGTCGTGGTTGGTGTCCTTCAACACGCCATAGCTGCGCAGGTTGAGGATCGTCAGGTAGTCCTTCCAGCCACCTTCGGCGACCGCTGCCCGCAGATCGGCTTCGCTCACGCTCTCGCGGCGGATCTTCAGTTTGCGTGCCACCAGCGCGCGCGCGATCTGCCGGATGAGGCTGTCGCGACCCCGCAGCAGGCTCTGCTGCACCCAGTACTGCTGCTTGAGCACCGCGCCATCGAACAGACTGCCTTCCGGGTGAACCGGCAAGGTCACGTAGACGTGGAAGTCCTGGCCGCAGCCGATCGCCTTGATGATGCGCGACGCCAGGGTGGCGACCAGTTTGTTGTGCGCGGCGGACGGCTGACCCTGCCGGAATTCACGGATGTCCTTGATCGCGTTGCCGGCGCCAAGCCGATCGGCGACGCCCTGGGTGGCGCCCAGTCCGCGGTCGGCGATCTTGGCCTTCTTGTCCTGCGCCGGCGTCAATTCGCCGCGACGGCCGCCGGTGATGATGGTGTCCAGCTTTCGCCCGGGTTCGGCATCGGAGAAGCCGCAGTCTGAAATCAGGAATTGGGTCTCCACATAGACATAGGCCTGCGCAGATTCGATGCAGTTGAGCATCGCATCCTGGATGGAGCGCATGGGCTGGTTCCGGTCCCAGTAGGGGCTCAACCCGGCATCATTCATGTCCAGGCCGTGCTCCCTGCAGGCGTCGCGTTCCATCGTATGCAGCGCCGTACCGGACGAGCGGACCACCTGCACGGTGATGCCACCCGCGGTGCCGCGTCGCGATACGTCGCCGAACAGTGCCTGCCGCCCACCCATCGCCTCCAGCCATTTCCCCGACAGCGGCGTCAGTTCGCGACCGCGTGCCAACGAGACCTGTTCGGGAATGGCGGCACCGATGCTGTTGGCCGTTCGGATGCCCGCATTGGTGGCGTCGCGGATCTTCTGGCCCGCCGCCCGGTCGCCGCGCTGGTTCTGCCAGACCATCGCGTTCCAGCGGTGCATGAAATTGCGGCAGATGTCGAACACGGCCGGACCTTCCAGCCGGGCGTGGACATCCTGCCAGGGCATGCGCGCGTGGCGTCCTGGATCCAGCAGCATCTGCGCGCGGTCGATGGGCTCGTTGAGCCACTTCTCGAACGCCAGGAACGCATCCTTGGCCTTCTGCAGGGCGTCCAGCGCAGCCGCCTTGAGCTTGTCCACGTCTTTGCCGATTTCAGACGGATCATCGATGTAGTCACCCGCCCGGTCGATCACCTTGCCACCGGTCTC
The DNA here is from genome assembly GCF_049545475.1 of Stenotrophomonas sp. NPDC077461. Lineage (NCBI taxonomy): Bacteria > Pseudomonadati > Pseudomonadota > Gammaproteobacteria > Lysobacterales > Lysobacteraceae > Stenotrophomonas > Stenotrophomonas sp. NPDC077461. Next base: position 337,838 of record NZ_JBMWDO010000001.1, on the reverse strand, counting down.
GCGGACGGCCTCGACGGTCGCCTTCAGCTCATCCCAGCGCGCCATGAAGCCCTTGGCCTGGATGTCGACGAAGGCCTTGGCCGCATTCAAGGCATGGTCGGCCGCGCCGCTGACATTGCCCTTGCCCAGTTCGTCGTAGCTGCGGTTGCCGGAGGCGAGGACCTCCGAGTATTTCAGGTCGGCCTGCGCCAGGCTTTTCTGGATGCCCTCCAGCAGGGTGCCCAGGGTCTGGACCAGGCTGGTGGCGGTGGAGTAACCCGGAATGACCAGGCCGCGGATCTTCTCGGTCACCGCATGTTCGGCGGCGTCGGGAATGCCGGCCTTGTCGGCGTAGTCGAGGATTTCCGCCAGGGCGGCCCCCTTCTCCCACTGCTCCTTGAGCAGGTCCATCGCTGTGGCCATGTTGGGCAGATAGGCCGCCGCAAACCCCGGGCGCTTGCGCCCGGCGGCGTCGGGGCCGGTATCCATGATGTCGCGGGTGAGCTCCCACTCGTCCTGGGTCATGCCGCGCGCCTTTGTCACGCTGTTGTTGTAGTGATCGTTGATGACATGCAGCGCCGGGTCGCAGACCACGTCGAAGTTGCCATCGTCCCAGCGGCCATGCGCGACGTCCAGACCGCCGACGAAACCGATCCTGCCGTCGATCACCAGGATCTTCTGGTGGTGCGAGAACGCAATATTGAACGCGTCGGAGCGGCCGGTGGCCGGGTTGTGCAGGCCCACTTCGATGTTGCCCGGGGTGTTTTCATCGCGCATCTTGTACAGCGCGGTCCGGGCTTCGTTTTCATGGGTGTAGGCGGCCGCCTCGATGCTGTCGTAGAGCAGCACGCGCACGTCCACGCCACGCAGGTTGATGGCGTCGAACAGCAGTTCGCTGAGGCGCCCGCGGTGCTGGCTCTCTCCGCGCCCGGTCAGCTCGGTATCGAAGTTCATCTGCCAGTCGGCGATGAAGATGAATTTCTTCGCGCCGCGGATGGCCTCGGCCATCGCATGCATGGCCGAACGGCCGTCGGTATAGGACTGCACGGCATTGCCATGCCTTACCGGTGCGAACTGCCGATCCGGCGGCGCATAGTAATCACCGCTGGACGTGCTCTGCTGGCCGGTCTGGCAGGTCAGCGCGTTGCGCGCGACGGTGCTGGTGTTGGTCCCATCGGCCATGACTCAGATCTCCTTGCGCTGCTTGGGCGCAGCAGTCAAACGGGACTGGAACTCGTACTCGACCCGATGGCGGATGGCGCGCAGCGCGTCGCTGTCGGGCAGCAGCTGGAGATCCTTGCTGTAGTTGTTGGCATCCAGGGTTTCCACCATCTCGCGGACACCCGGGCCGGTACTGAACTGACGCATCTGCAGCGGGATCGCGTCGATGCCGTGCACCAGATACAGGCGCCCCGGGAAGCGGGCCACCGCATCCCAGACCGCCTTGCAGTCGGCATCGTCCAACGTGACCTTGCCGTCGCCGTCGGCGCTGCCCTCCTTGAGCACCTCCACCCACTCGTCGGCGTCCACCGCGTGCAGGTTGTCGGGGGTGTCGGTGGCGGCCTGCCGGGTGCGCACGATCTTCCACGGCTGGCCGGCCAGCGCCACGCCCTGTGGACCGGGAATATCCTGCAGACGGAAGGCGAAGGTCGGCATCACCTCGGGCGATTCGCTGCGCGGCATGGTTGGCAGCGGATAGGTCAGGTTGGTCGGGCCGACGAACGACTTGCTGCCGGCATGGACGGTGATGGTGCCTGGACAGGTGACCGTGAGGTTGCCGCCTTCCAGGGTGATGCTGGCGCCGCCAGCGGTGGCCACGTGCAACGTGGTCGGTGCTGCCAGCTCGACGGCGGCGGACGCGCTGGCCATGCGCAGGCCGGCCCGCGACTGCACCAGTATCCGGTTGTCCTGGGCCTGCACGACCAGCTCGCCCAGGCCACTGACCACGCTGAGGCTGTTGCCGGTTGGCGTGCCCATCGTGGCGGCCAGTGCGCCAAGCGCCTGGCCACCGTGCAGGCGTGCGCTGCCCTGCACGATGCCTTCGGACGCCAGGCCGCTGGCCAGGGTGAGGACCTCGCCAACCGCCCAGTGCAGGCTCTGCCCGGCGACCTGGGCGATGCCGGCGCTGGCCGACAGGCCCAGCGTGGGCTCACCGGTATGCGGCAGCCGCCCGGGGCCGGCATCGCTGGCGAATGCCGGCGCATCGGTGCGGCCGGTGTCGAAGGCGTCGCCGCCCACGGTGGTGCGGGTGCTGCGCAGCAGCTGCGCCAGCGGCGCCGGTTCGTCGCCCTGCCCCGCCACGCCGGCATGGCTGGCCAGCACCACGCTGCGATGCGTCCTGGCGGCCTGGTCCTGCGCCTTGCCCAGGTCGCGCAGCTGGGTCAGCAGGGCGGCCTGCGCCGCCGCTTCGCCGGCCGGCGCCTGTGCCGAACGCGATTGCGCGGTGAGCCACAGGCCGGCGCGCGCACGCACCGCGCCCCAGGCATCGGTGCGCAGTTCGTTGCCTTCGCCGCGCAGACTGCCGCGGAAGTTGTCGGCCTGGTGGATCAGATGGCCGAGGTTGAGCTGGGAGCTGGCGTGGGTGGTGGCCAGTTGCAGCCGCAGCTGGCCATCGCTGTCGTCGAATACCAGTCGCGAATGGCCTTCGCCATGCCACTCGCGCGACTGAATGCCCCACAGCGCGGCGGCGTTGCGGTGCGCGTCGTCCCCCTTGCCCATCGCATGCCAGGCCGGCGCGTGGCCACCGGCCAGGTTGCCCTGCGCGCTGGGACGGGTGTCGCCTGCCTGCGCATAGGCCGCAAGATCAGAGGACGCCGAAGCGCCGGCCGGGGTCGGGGCAACGCCGGCTTCGCCGCGGCCGTTGTAGAGCGCACCGACCACCAGCGGCCGGTCGATGTCACCTTCGAGGAAGGCCACCAGCACCTCCTGCCCCACGCGTGGCAGGAACTGGCTGCCCACGCCCGGGCCGGCGTAGCGCTGCGCCACGCGCAGCCAGGCACTGCCGTCGTCGCCGCTGCCCGGGGACTGGAAATGGAAGCGCACTTTGATCCGGCCGAGCGTGTCGCAGGACACCTCGCCGGTGTCGCTGCCGTCGGCCGCGATCACGCGCGCGGTCTGGTAACCCGGCGCGATGGGACGGGGATTCAGGCGCAGACCGGTGCCATCCTCGCGCGCCGGGCGCCACGGCTGGCCACGATCCACGCCGTCGAACGCATTGGCGTAGCCGAGCGATTCGGCGCGGGCCTGGAGGCGGGCAAAGCGCTCTGCATCGGTGCCGCTCGACGCCGGCATCGGCTCACCCAGGCGCTGCTGCAGTGCCTCGCGCGTGGCGGTGGGAAAATTGTTGCTGCCCTGATGCAGCACGCGGGTCACCAGCACGGACGGGGTACCGCCACGGTCGGCCATCGGCCACTGGCGCACGCCGAACCACGTCCCCGTGCGCAGGCTGGGCGCGGTGCTGCTGCCCAGCCAGGACGCCCCACGCGATTCGTGCGCCTGCGCGGCGAGGCGGCTGTAGTGCTCGGCCGCGGCGCGGCCGGCGAAGGCGTAGGCGCCCACCGGGGCATAGTCTTCCAGTGCGGTGCCGTCCTGCTGCGCCGCCAGCACCGGGGTCTGCCCCTGGCGGGCCTGGCGCGACACGTAGTCGTCGCTGGCCAGCACCAGCCGGGTCACCCCGACACGCTGGGTACGGCCCAATGCCAGCACGCTGTCGGTGGCCTCGGTGGCATCACTGCGGTGGAAGCGCAGCCCACCGTCACGTTCGGCAGTGGCGTCCTGCGCCTGCGCGCCGCTGTCGGCGAACACCACCAGCGCGTGGCCGGCCGGAGCACCTTCGTCCTCCTCGATGCGCCAGCCCAGCCCTTCCTCGGCCAGCAGGCGCTGCATGAAGTCCAGGTCCGACTCGCGGTACTGCACGCAGTAGCTGCGCGCCGGCACTGCCGCCAGGAAGTCCCCCACTTCATCGCTGACCCGCCAGGCGGCATGCGCGCTGTACGGCTCGAACACGCTCTGCAGGATCTCCAGTACCGTGCGTTCCTGGAACACCCGGCTGTGCCGCCCCTGGCCCATCGCCCAGGTCCAGGGCACCAGACACAGGCGATACCGGGCCAGGCCACCATCGGCGGCGATGCAGGCCGCTTCGCGGACCACGCCGCTGCGCACCGCGTCGTGGCCACCGGTCTGCCGCGAGCGCAGCGTGGCCGTTGTGCCCAGCCAGCCATCCAGATCCAGATCGGCATCGGTGGCGAGGACATCGACCCACCATTCGAAGCCGTCCGACAACTGCTCGTGACCCCACCAGCGCTCCACCAGCAGCGGCGCGCCGGCGGCCAGCGCCAGGCGATGCGGGCGGCTTTCCCCGTCCATTCCTGCCACGCCCGTCAGCGCGGAAAACACTGCGACTGCATCCTGCATCGTACCCGTCCATTCGCGGCCATCCGGCCGACTCATTGGTCCCGAAACCAACGTGCACCACGGCGGTCCGGTTCGTGGACTGCCATCGTGCACCTCCATGTTCTGCGAACAGCGTCGCACCCGGGATGGCCCACGCACCCCCTGTGCGATGAGCGCATCCGGCGACCGGTCTGCCCGGCGCAAGAATATCGCAGATGGCCGCCCCGCACGGGTTCCGGTGAAACCCTTAGTGCAATTCTTACGCCAAAGTCAGAAATCCCTGACGCGAATCCGCCTCACGCGCGGGGCTGTACTGGTCATTTCCTGACCACCCGGCCACATGCCCTGCGGCACAAGGCGCTTGCCATGCTATCCACAGGTTGATCGCCTCCAGGTCCACATCCTGTGTGGACAACCGGCGACGCGACCGGCGGTTTTTTCACCACCGCTGTTTCCGCCTGCCCGCACAAGGGCTGCCAATGGATATCCACAGCTTTGCCAACGAGACCTCCACACCCGGTGTGGACAACCGGCGGCGCTGGCAGGCACCCGGAGCGCGCGCTACTCTGTAGCCCCTTTCCCTGCCCGCGGCCCGGTCCCTGGATCGAGGGCCGCCAGACGCAATGACCGCACTGTCCCAACGCGATTTCACCCTGGCCCCGGAGAACAACGAGCAGCTCGCGAACCTGGCCGGCCCCTTCGATGAACACCTGCGCCAGATCGAGCTCAAGCTCGGGGTGGAGATCGCCAACCGGGGGCATGTGTTCCGCGTCACCGGCCCGAAGGCCGTCGTCGAGGAGGCGCAGACGCTCATCGAGGCGCTGTTTGCCGAAGCGGCCGAGGTCAGCTTCGATGCGCATGCCATCCACCTGCGCCTGAACCGGGCCAACGTGGAGCACGTGGTGGAGCGCGCGTACGAGGCCCAGGACGTGGCGATCAAGGTCAAGCGCGGCACCGTGCGCGGGCGGGGCGCCAACCAGGCGCGCTACCTGCACCAGATCACCACCCACGACATCAATTTCGGGATCGGCCCGGCCGGCACCGGCAAGACCTTCCTGGCCGTGGCCAGTGCGGTGGAGGCGCTCAACGAATCGCGCGTGCAGCGGTTGATCCTGGTGCGCCCGGCGGTCGAGGCCGGCGAGAAGCTGGGCTTCCTGCCCGGCGACCTCAGCCAGAAGGTCGACCCCTATCTGCGCCCGCTGTACGACGCCCTGTACGAAATGCTCGGCGTGGAAAAGGTGCTCAAGCTGCTGGAAAAGAACATCATCGAAATCGCGCCGCTGGCCTACATGCGCGGACGCACGCTCAACGACGCATTCGTGATCCTGGATGAAGCACAGAACACCACCGTGGAGCAGATGAAGATGTTCCTGACCCGGCTGGGCTTCGGCTCCACTGCGGTGGTCACCGGCGACCTTACACAGACCGACCTGCCCAAGCACGTGAAGTCCGGTCTGCGCGACGCGATCGAGGTGCTGCGCGACGTGGAAGGGGTGAGCTTCACCTTCTTCGAGGCGCGTGACGTGGTGCGCCATCCGCTGGTGGCGCGCATCGTCAGCGCCTATGATCGCCGCGACCTGCAGCAGGTGAAACCGGGCGCGGAGTAGCCGCAGACCCGCTCTATCGCCGCGCGCACAGGGAGTGCCATGCCTGATCCACGGAAGAGGCTCGTCTTCGTTCTGCTGCCGCTTGCGGCAGTAGCCACGGCAGCCGCCGAAGCGCCGGCGGCACCGCAGGCATACGTCGACACCCGCTATGTCGTTGCCCCGCACGCGGCCGGCGGCTTCACCCTGGAACGCAGCAGCTACGATCCCGACAAGCGGTTGGCCGGTGCCAGCTTCCTGTATCGGCTGAAGGAACAGCCGGACGTGGTGGTCAACGTGTACGTGTATGCCGCCGGGCGGATGGCGCCCGACGATGCACTCGCCGGCCGTGCCGCGCGCGCTGGTGCCGGCGATGCAGGTGGTCAACGTCGGCGGCTGCGCCAACGCGACCATCAACCTCGACGTCAACGCGACACCGGCGCAGTCCGCTGCCGAACTGAGCCGCCAGGTGATGGCGCACAAGGGGTACAGCTGCCACCTCTCGGCCGATGCGGCCGGCATCGCCGAACACACCGTCGGGGCCGATGTCATTCCGATCCACTACCAGGCATCGGACTGGACGTCGCAGTGACGGCCCGCACGCGCGATACTGTCGGTTCCTGACTGTTCTGAAATGCCGGTATCGCCATGACCAAGGGTCCTGTCCGCCTCGATGTCGCCGTGAGCTACGCCCTGCCCCGTGCCGGGTTGCCCTCGGCGGTGAGCTTCCGCAAATGGGTGGCCGCCGCGCTGAAGGGCCGCATCCGTGAAGCCGACCTGGCCATCCGCCTGGTCGATGCCAAGGAGGGCCAGTCGCTGAACCGGCACTACCGTGGCAAGGATTACGCCACCAACGTCTTGAGCTTCCCCGCCGACGTGCCCGAGGGCCTTCCCAAGGGGGTCAAGTTCCCGCTGCTGGGCGACCTGGTGGTGTGCGCGCCGGTGGTGGCCCGCGAGGCCGTGGAACAGGGCAAGGCGCTGAACGCGCATTACGCGCACCTGACCGTGCACGGTGTGCTGCACCTGCTGGGCTGGGACCACGAAGACGACAAGGAAGCCGATGCGATGGAGCAACTGGAACGCGAGATCCTGGCTGAACTCGGCATCGCCGACCCCTACGCCGGCGAGCGCTGAACCATGCGCGACGAACCGTTGTTCGACCGCCGCCCCGCGCGTTGGCCGGCGGCGCTGTTCGTGCTGGCGCTGCTGGGGTGCGCGCTGGTTTTCCTGATGGCGCCGTCGAGCCTGGGCGGGGTGCGTTTCGGTATCTGCGCGGTGCTGGCCGTGCTGGCGGTCGCCCTGCTGGCGCCGGCCCGTCGTGGCTGGCGGGCCGCCTGGGCGCGGTTGAGCGCCACCACGCAGCGACGCGTCCGCCTCGCCATCGCCCTGACCTGCGCCACCAGCCTGGCGGCCAGCCAGCTGGTCGGATTCGTGCTGCCCCGGTATCTGGCGGGTCCGTCCGAGCCGACCCACAGCCCGGGCGGCGTCAGTGCGCTGATGGTGCTCGGCCTGCTCGCCGTACTGACCGCACCTTCGGCATGGCGCACGGTGTACCGGGCGCTGCATCGTGGCCGTCCGACGCCGGAGCAGCAGCCGTTCTTCCGCGCCAGTGCCGTCCAGTTGGGTGGCCTGTTCGGCCTGGCCGTGCTGTGCGTGCGCCTGCTGCCGCCGGCGGCCGTGCAGCTGGAACAGGGCGGTTCAACGCTGTGGCGGATCGCGGCAGGCGCGCTGAACGTGCAGGCCTGGCTGTCACACTGGACGCTGCTGTTCCTGCTGCTGACCGCGATCGGCTGGGCGCTGGGCCGCTGGCGGCGCGCCCCTGCGCCGACGGCGGGAATGCCATGATCGGCGCCTGTCGCCGTTGTCGTTTGTGATGGAAGCCTCGTGATGCCCCACCTTTCCACCGCGCTGGCCGGCCTGATGGGCCTGCTGCCGCTGGCCGCCGACGGCGCCACCCCCACGCTGGACCTGCCGGCCCTGATCGAATGCCGCCAGAGCGTGGCCGACTACGCCGCCGTGGCCCCGGTGGTCGCCGACCCGCTCAAGGCGGTGGCCAGCGGCCTGCAGCCACTGCCGCAGACCAACCAGTTCATGACCGAGTTCCGCCTGGCCGCCCCGCTGACGGTGTTCGGCCAGCGCACCGAGTACGTCGCCGTGGCCGGTGCGAGCATCATGGCGATCCTGGACCTGCCCGACCCTCGCCCCCTGGCCGGCAGCTTGGCGCTGGAGACCGCGGTCGACAGCCCGGACAAGTTCATGGCCGGCCGCGAGCTGGTGAGTCGCGATGTGACCGACCCCAGGACCGGCGAGGCGCAGATCGAGTCGGTGATCCTGAGTCTGTCCACGGTCAAGAGCCACCCGGGCAAGACCCTTGCCGGCTGCACCTACAGTCTGGATCTGCCGCCGGAGGAGGAGGCGCCGGAACCGCCACCCGCCCTGCCCGTCCCGTCGGTGAATGCGGCCCCTGCCGGGGGGCGCTGACAGCGCCGCGCATCCTGCTAGACTAAATCCAACGCCCGGCTCGCCGGGTGCCTTTTTTCCAGAGATGTCTGAAGACGACAGTAGCAGCTCCTCCGTGGAGCACATTGAGAAGAAGCGCAGCTGGCTGGAACGCCTGACCTCTGCCTTCTCCGGCGAACCCCACACCCGCGACGAGCTGGTGGCGGTCCTGCACACCGCACAGGAAGACGGCCTGATCGCCGCCGACACGCTGCGCATGATGGAAGGTGCGATCTCGGTGGCCGAGCTCACCGTCGGCGACGTGATGATTTCGCGTTCGCAGATGGTGTCCCTGCCGGTCGAAGCGCCCTTCCTGGACCTGATGAAGCAGGTGGTCGAATCCGGCCATTCGCGCTTCCCCGTCCACGGCGACAACAAGGACGACATCCTCGGCATCCTGCTGGCCAAGGACCTGCTGCGCGGCGTGGTGGCCGACAACGGGCCGGCCAACATCCGGGAGCTGCTGCGCCCGGCAGTGCTGATCCCCGAGGCCAAGAAGCTCAACGTGCTGCTGAAAGAGTTCCGGCTCTCGCGCAACCACATGGCCATCGTGGTCGACGAGTACGGCGGTGTCGCCGGGCTGGTCACCATCGAGGACGTACTGGAGCAGATCGTCGGCGAGATCGACGACGAGCATGACGAGGCCGAGGACCACACCGCGCAGATCGCGATCCAGGCCGACGGCCAGTACGTGGTCGACGCGCTGACCCCGATCGAGGATTTCAACGAGCGTTTCGGCGCCGCCTTCCCCGACGATGACTACGACACGATCGGCGGCCTGGTGACCGAAGCCATCGGCCACCTGCCTGAAACCGGCGACGAACTGACCCTGGACCGCTTCGTGTTCCGGGTGGCGCGTGCCGATGCGCGCCGGGTGCAGGCCTTCCACGTGACCGTGCTGGCCCCCGACGTACAGGACGAGGATTGACCCACGCCATGCGGCCCCTGCTGATGCGGTGGCCGTTGTGCCGCCTGTTGTTCCTGTCGTGGGTACTTGCCCTGGCCAGCCTGCCGTCGATGGCGCTGGCCCAGGAGGCCCCTGCCCCGCCGCCGGCGCCTGTCGCCGCTGACCCTGCCACGCCCGCACCGCGCATCGGCGTGGTGACCATGCAGCCGGGCGAGATCTTCTTCGAGCGCTTCGGCCACGATGCGCTGGTGGTGGTGGACCCGGTGACCGGCGCGGCCACTTCCTACAATTTCGGCTACTTCGATCCGTCCGAACCGGACTTCATCGGCCGCTTCGTGCGCGGCGAGATGATGTACTACCTGGTGGCGCTGCCGCTGGAGCAGGACCTGTCCTATTACCGCGAGAGCGGCCGCGGCGCGAGCATCCAGTGGCTGGACCTGGACCCGCAGCAGGCGCGCGCACTGGCCGCTTCGCTGGCCGAGCGCGCCAAGCCGGAAAACGCGCGTTACCACTACGACTACTACACCGCCAACTGCGCCACGATGGTGCGCGACGCGGTCGACCAGGCCCTCGGCGGCGGACTGCATTCACAGCTGTCCGGGCGCTCGCGCGGCAACACCTACCGCAGCGAATCGGTGCGGCTGGCCTCGCCGTCGCCCTGGATGTGGCTGGGCTTCGATATCGGTCTGGGACCGTTCGCCGATGCGCCGCTGTCGCGCTGGCAGGAAGCGTTCGTGCCGATGCGCCTGGCCGATGCGCTCCGCCAGGCGCGCAACAGCGACGGTCGCCCGCTGGTGCAGGCCGAGCAGGTGCTGCTGCCGCACCGGATCGCACCGGAGCCGGCCGAATCGGCACGCCGCTGGTGGCCCTGGCTGCTGTGTGGGCTGATTGCCGCCGCGGGCGTGGTGGCGCTGCGTGCGCGGCGGCGCTGGCTGGGCGGCATCGCGCTGCCGTTCTGGCTGTTCTGCGGCATTGCCGGTGCGCTGCTGACCTACCTGTGGGGCTTCAGTGCCCACCAGGCTGCGTGGGCCAACCGCAACCTGCTGCAGCTCTCGCCGCTGTGCCTGCTGCTGCTGCCCGGCGCCATCAGCCTGCTGCGCGGCCGCCAGCCGTGGCGCGGCTTCCGCGCCGTGCTGTGGGCGGTGGCCCTGCTGTCCGGGCTGGGCCTGGTCCTGCACTGGCTGACCCTGCAGGCGCAGTACAACCTGCAGTGGATCGTGCTGCTGCTGCCGATCCACATCGCCCTGGCCTGGGCACTGGGCCGCCGTGACTTGCCCGTCACGACCCGCTGACGCACGATGCCCGCCATGCAGACCGTCCCGATCGCCAATCCCGCCTGCGTCATCAACTGCGTGCACTACGACGACCAGGGCAAGCGCCACGACATCAGCCTGGATGCGATCAGCGACGTGATCGAAAGCGGCAACGGCTTCGTCTGGGTGGGCCTGTACGAGCCTGACGACCGCGTGCTGCTGAAGCTGCAGGAAGAGTTCTGCCTGCACTCGCTGGCCATCGAGGATGCGCGCAACGCGCACCAGCGTCCGAAGGTGGAGGCGTACGGCAATTCGCTGTTCGTGGTGGTCACCACCGCGCAGATGGTCGACGAGCGCATCGAATACGGTGAGACCCATGCCTTCCTCGGCCCGCGCTTCCTGGTCACGGTGCGCCACGGCGCGTCGCTGTCCTACGCCGCGCCGCGCGCGCGGGTGGAACGCGAGCCGGAGCTGCTGCGCCGGATGGGGCCCTCGTACTGCCTGTACGCGGTGCTGGATTTCGTGGTCGACAACTACCTGCCGATCACCCAGCGCTACCGCGACACGCTGGAGCTGCTGGAGAAGGACATCTTCGCCGACCGCTACAAGCGCCAGACCGTGGTGCGGCTGTACGAACTCAAGCGTGACCTCAACAAGATGCGCATGGCCGTGGCCCCGCTGCAGGACATGCTCTCGCAGATCAAGCGCTACCAGGGCGAACTGGTGCCGGACGAGGTCAAGCTGTACCTGCGCGACGTGCACGATCATGCCGTGCGCATCAGCGATGTGATCGACACCCTGCGCGAGATGCTGGGCACCGCGTTGAGCGTGAACCTGTCGCTGGTGACCCTGGCCCAGGGCGAGACGGTCAAGCGCCTGGGCGCGTGGGCCGCACTCCTCGCGGCCCCGACCTTGATCACGAGCTGGTACGGCATGAACTTCACCCACATGCCCGAACTGGACAAGCCGTGGGCCTACCCGGCGATGATCATCGGCGTGGGCGCGGTCTGCGTGGGCCTGTACCGCCTGTTCAAGCGCGTACGCTGGCTGTAGTGTCGGCCGCTGGCCGGCTCCCGCAGATGCCGGCCACGCCCGTTCCCGTATTTGCGGGCCGCCACCTCGCCCCGCGTCGTCAGGCGACGTAGACCGTTTTGATGTTCATGAACTCGTGGATGCCGTGGTCGGCCAGCTCGCGGCCGAAGCCGGAGCGCTTGGTGCCGCCGAACGGCAGGCGTGCGTCGCTCTTGACGATGGCGTTGACGAATGCGGCGCCGCATTCCAGGCGCTTGGCGATCGCTTCGCCACGCACCGGATCGCCACTCCACACACTGCCACCAAGACCGAAGGTGGTGTCATTGGCCACGCGCAGCGCGTCGGCATCATCGCGCACGCGCAGGATCGCGGCGACCGGTCCGAACAGCTCTTCGTCATAGGCCGGCATGCCGGGTGCCACATGGTCGAGAATGGTTGCCGGGTAACCGGCATGCGAACCGGCCACCGGCTCGCCGCCAAGCAGCACGGTGGCGCCCTTGGCCACGCTGGCCTGCACCTGCCTGTGCAGCTCATCGCGCAGGTCGGCACGCGCCATCGGCGCCAGCGTGGTCCTGTCGTCCTGCGGGTCGCCGTAGACGCGCTCGGCGGCCGCCGCGACGAACTTCGCCACAAAGGCATCGGCGATCGCATCGACCACCACGAAACGCTTGGCGGCGATGCAGGTCTGCCCGCTGTTGTCGAACCGCGACTTCACCGCGGCGGCGACGGTCTTGTCCAGGTCGGCGTCGTCGAGCACCACGAACGCGTCGCTGCCCCCCAGCTCCATGACGCACTTCTTGAGCTGGTCGCCGGCATTGGCGGCGATCGAGCGCCCCGCGCGCTCACTACCGGTCAGCGTGACCGCCTTGACTCGCCTGTCGCGCAGCACCTCGGCCGCCTGGTCGTTGTCGATATGCAGCACATCGAACACACCGTCCGGCAGGCCACCATCGCGGCAGACCGCCAGGATCAGATCGGCGCACTGCGGCACGTTGCTGGCGTGCTTGAGCAGCGCCACGTTGCCGGCCATGAACGCCGGGGCGAGGAAGCGGAACACCTGCCAGATCGGAAAATTCCACGGCATCACCGCTAACACGCAGCCGATCGGCTCGTAGCGCACGTAGCTGCGCTGGGCCTCGGTGTCGATCAACTGCGGCTTGAGGTAATCGGCGGCGTGGTCGGCGTAGTACTCGCAGGCCTGCGCGCACTTCTCGATTTCGGCCAGCGCCTCGCCCTTGAGCTTGCCCATTTCGCCGGTCATTGCCTGCTGGATGTCATCCCTGCGGGCGCGCAGCTGCGCGGCGATGCCGCGCAGGATGCCACCACGCTCCTGCAGCGAGCGCGCCGTCCACAGCGGGAAGGCAGTTGCCGCCGCCGCCAGACGCTGTTCGATCCCGACGGCATCAAGCAGTTCGTGACGGTACGTGACCTGGCCGGTCGCGGGATTGACGATTTCAACGGTCATCGTGGTACTCCGGAAGACAGACCGTCATTCTGCGCCCGGAGGTGTGATCCGGATGTTGCCGCGGCTGGCGGGCGCCGGGCTCGGGGTGCGTCATGGCGTCGCAGGAGCCAGAGCCACAGCGCGGGCAATCGCTTCGTCCGGGCGGGCATGGTGGGGTGCGTTGCCGGGCGCCGGCGTGGCTGGGTTGGCAGGACCGTTGCCTCACCCCTTGTCCTGCAGCGCCATCTGCAGATCGCGCTGGCGGCGCTTCTCGCCGCGCGCGGTGATGTACCAGCCGATCACGGCGGCGACCGACACCGCCAGCACCATCAGGGTGGCCAGCGCGTTGATCTCCGGCTTGATGCCCATGCGCACCGAGGCGAACACCTTCATCGGCAATGTCGTGGAGTTCGGGCCTGCCACGAAGCTGGCGATCACCACGTCGTCCAGCGACAGCGTGAAGGCCAGCAGCCAGCCGGCCACCAGCGCCGGTGCGATGATCGGCAGGGTGATCTGGAAGAACACTTTCAGGCGCCCTGCCCCAAGGTCCATCGCCGCTTCTTCCAGCGAACGGTCCAGTTCCTGCAGGCGCGAGGACACCACCACCGTTACGAACGACAGGGTGAAGGTGACATGCGCGATCCAGATTGTGACCACGCCGCGGCTCGGGAAACCGGGAATGCCGCCCATCGACACCAGCAGGGTCATCAGCGAGAACCCGAGGATCACTTCCGGCATCACCAGCGGCGCGGTGATCAGCGCCCCGAACACCGTCTTGCCCGGGAACTGGCGGAAACGGGTCATCACCATTGCCGCCATCGTGCCCAGCACCGTCGCAGCCGTGGCGGTCCAGAACGCCACTTCCAGGCTGATCCACAACGCATCCAGGATCTGCCGGTTGTTGAACAGCTCACCGTACCAGCGGGTGGAGAACCCCGACCACACCGTGGCCAGCTTGGAGGCGTTGAAGGAATACACCATCAACAGCAGGATCGGCAGGTACAGGAAGGCAAAGCCCAGCCCCAGCACGCCCCAGCCCAGCCAGCGGTTGCCGCGCACCATGCTCATGACAGCTTCCCTTCCAGCTCGCGCTGCTGGAAGCGGTTGAAGACCAGGATCGGCACCAGCAGCAGCGCCAGCATCACGATCGCCACCGCCGAGGCGGTGGGCCAGTCGCGGTTGTTGAAGAACTCGCCCCACAGCACCCGGCCGATCATCAGCGTGTCCGGCCCACCGAGCATTTCGGGAATCACGAATTCGCCCACCGCCGGGATCATCACCAGCATGCAGCCGGCGACGATGCCGCTGCGCGACAGCGGCAGGGTGATGCTCAGGAACGCCCGCCACGGCTTGGCGCCGAGGTCATAGGCGGCCTCCAGCAGACGATGGTCGAGCTTGACCAGATTGGCGTACAGCGGCAGCACCATGAACGGCAGGTAGCAGTACACGATGCCGATGTACGCGGCGGTCGGGGTGTACAGGATCTGCAGCGGCGCATCGATCAGGCCCAGCTTCATCAACCACTGGTTGAGCAGGCCGTTGCGGTCCAGGATGCCGATCCACGCGTACACGCGGATCAGGAACGAGGTCCACGACGGCAGCACCACCAGCATCATGGCCACGTTGCGCGCGGCCGGCGACATCCGCGAAATCACGTAGGCCATCGGATAACCGATCAGCAGCGTGAGCAGTGTGGAGACCAGCGCAATCCTGATCGAACTCAGGTAGGCCAGCACGTACTGGTTGTCCTTGACCAGCGCGGCGTAGTTGCCGAGGTTGAGATTGAGCGAGAACGCGCCGTCCACATACTCCAGCAGCCACGTGTACGGCGGCGAGCCGACCTGGGTGCGCGCGAACGAGATCATCAGGATGATCACGAATGGCACCGCGAAAAACAGCAGCAGCCACAGGTACGGCGCAGCGATCACGCCACTGCGCGTGCCGGGGAGCCAACGCTTCCAGCCCGTGGCGTTCATGCGGTGAGCACCACGCCGTCGTTGTCGCGCCAATGCACCCACACGCTGTCGCCCCAGGTCAGCCCGTCGCTGGCCCAGCGCTGCGAGTTGGCGAAGTTGGACAGCACCTTGGCGCCGCTGGGCAGGCGCACGTGGTACACCGAATGGCTGCCGAAATAGGCGATGTCCTCGATCACGCCCTGGGCCTTGTTGGTGGCGCCCTCGGGCTCGTCCTTGCCGATCATCACCTTCTCCGGACGCAGCGCGAAGGCGACCGGCTGGCCTTCGTAACCGGTGATCCCGTGGGCGACATAGATCGGCGCCGGGAACAGCGGGGTGCGCACCGTGACGTACTCGGGCAGGTCCTCGTCGATGACGCCGTCGAACAGGTTCACCGACCCGATGAACTCGGCGACGAAGCGGTTGGCGGGCTGCTCGTAGATCTCGTCCGGTTTGCCGACCTGCTGGATCCAACCAGCGTCCATCACCGCAATGCGGGTGGCCATCGTCATGGCCTCTTCCTGGTCGTGGGTGACCATCACGCAGGTCACCCCCGAGGTCTCGATGATGTTGACCAGCTCCAGCTGCATCTGCGAACGCAGCTTCTTGTCCAGCGCCCCCATCGGCTCGTCCAGCAGCAGCAGCTTGGGCCCCTTGGCCAGCGATCGCGCCAGCGCCACGCGCTGCTGCTGGCCACCGGAGAGCTGGTGCGGCCTGCGCTTGGCCAGCCTGCCCATCTGCACCAGCTCCAGCATCTCGCCCACGCGCGTACGGATCGCATCGCGCGCCATTCCGTCCTGCTTCAGGCCGAACGCGATGTTCTGCTCCACGGTCATGTGCGGAAACAGCGCGTAGGACTGGAACATCATGTTGATCGGGCGCTGGTACGGCGGCAGCGCATTGATGCGCTGGCCATCCAGGTCGATGCTGCCGGCGGTGGGCGTCTCGAAGCCCCCCAGGCAGCGCAGCAGGGTCGACTTGCCGCTGCCCGACCCACCCAGCAGGGCGAAGATCTCGCCCTTCTTCACGTCCAGACTGACGTCGTCAAGCGCGACGAAGCCGTCGAACTCCTTGCGCAGCGCGCGGATGGACAGATAGCCCGGTTCGAGGACCGGCACGACCTCGCCTTCCGGCTTGGCTTCTAGTGGCATGGGGAGCGGCTCCGGGCGCGCGTCGGGACGGGGGGAGGATCCCATTTTAACGGTCGCGGCCGCGTCATGGGCCGCAACCGACACCGCCGGCACAGGGCCGGCGGTTGAAGGGGTGTACCAGACGGGGGCGGTTCAGCGCCCGGTCTTGACCTCGGTCCACAGCCGCGTGTAGAGCTTGTCCACTTCCGGGGTGTTGATCGAGTAGGTGAACATTCTGGCGGCCACGTCGGCCGGCGGGTAGATGGTCGGGTCGTTGCGGATGGCCGCGTCCACCAGCGGCGTGGCCGCCGTCACCGGGTTGGCGTAGTGGATGAAGTTGGTGTTGGCCGCGGCGACCTTGGGTTCGAGCAGGTAGTTGATGAAGGCGTAGGCGGCCTCCGGGTGCTTGGCGTCCTTGGGAATGGCCAGCATGTCGAACCACTGCGGCGCGCCCTCGCGCGGGATCGAATAGGCCACGGTGACGCCGTTGTCGGCCTCGGCGGCACGGTCACGGGCCTGGATGATGTCACCGGACCAGCCGACCACCAGGCAGGTACCGCCGTTGGCCAGCGAGCCCACGTACTGCGAGGAGTGGAAGTTCTGCACGTACGGGCGGATGCTCTTGAGCAGCGCGGCCGCCTTCTGCAGGGTGGCCGGATCGTTGCTGTGCGGATCCTCGCCCAGGTAATGCAGCGCGATCGGGATCATGTCCGACGGGGTGTCCAGAATGGTCACGCCGCAGTCCTTCATCTTGGCGATGTTCTCCGGCTTGAACACCAGATCCCAGCTGTTGGCGATCTCGGTGCTGCCCCCGAAACGCTGCTTGAGCAGCTCCACGTTGTAGCCGATCCCGGTGGTGCCGATCATGTAGGGCACGCCGTACTGGTTGCCCGGGTCCTGCTGGGCGATGCGCTTCATCATCTCCGGGTCGAGGTTGCCCAGGTTCGGAATCCTGCTCTTGTCCAGTGGCAGGAACACACCGGCCTTGATCTGGCGCCCGAAGAAGTTCAGCGTCGGCACCACCACGTCGTAGCCGCTGTCACCGGCCAGCAGCTTGGTCTCGACCATCTCATCGCTGTCGAACACATCGTAGGTCACCTTGATCCCGGTCTTCTTCTCAAAGTCCGGAATGGTGTTCTCGGCGATGTAATCGCTGTAGTTGTAGACGTTCAGCACCTTGGCGTCTTCCTGTTTGCCGCCGCCACAGGCGCTGAGCAGGGACACGGCAATGCCGAGGGTGAGGATTCGCAGCTTCATCGGACTCTCCACAGGTCAGGTGCGAGATGGGGGAACCGGCCGGACCGGCAAGACGGGTGCCAGCCTACCGGGCGCGCGCCCATTTTCCCAGCACGCGGCCCTCACGGCCTTGCCGCACCGGGTGCGTCACGGCCTTCAGACGTTGAGCAGCAGGAATTCGCGCTCCCACGAGCTGATGACGCGGAAGAAGGTCTCGTACTCCTTGCGCTTGACCGAGACATAGGCCCGGCAGAAGCGCTCGCCAAGCATGTCGCGCAGTTCCGGGCAGCCCTCCAGCCCGTCCAGCGCCTCGCCCAGCGAGCGCGGCAGGTCGTAGCCCAGCTCCTTGGCGCTGCCGCCGATCGGCGCGGTCGGCGAGCCCTGCTCACGGATGCCGAGCAGGCCGGCCGCCAGCGTCGCGGCCATCGCCAGGTACGGGTTGGCGTCCGACCCGGCGAAGCGGCTCTCCACGCGCATGTTCTCCGGGGTGTCCATCGGCACGCGCAGCCCGCAGGTGCGGTTGTCGAAGCCCCAATGCACGTTGCTCGGCGACACCTCGCCGAACACCAGCCGACGGTACGAGTTCACGTTGGGGGCGAAGAACGCCATCGCCATCGGCACGTACTTCTGCAGGCCCGCCAGGTAGTGGCCGAAGATCGGACTGAAGTCCTCACCGCCGTTGTCGCCGCTGAAGACATTGTGGCCGTCGCTGATACGTATCAGGCTCTGGTGGATGTGCATGGCACTGCCCGGCTCGGTCTCCATCGGCTTGGCCAGGAAGGTGGCGTACACCCCGTGGCGCATCGCCGCCTCGCGCATGGTGCGCTTGAACAGGAATACCTGGTCGGCCAGGTCCATCGCATCGGCATGGGTGAAATTGACCTCCAGCTGCGCCGCACCGGATTCATGGATCAGCGTGTCCACGTCCAGCTTCATCGCATCGCAGTAGTCGTACATCAGGTCCAGGATGGGATCGAACTCGTTGACCGCATCGATGGAATAGGACTGGCGTGCGGTCTCCGGGCGCCCCGAGCGCCCGGCGGGCGGCAGCAGCGGGAAGTCCGGGTCGGTGTTCTTCTGCACCAGGAAGAACTCCAGCTCCGGTGCCACTACCGGGCGCAGGCCCAGTGCGGTGTAGCCGTCCAGCACCCGCCGCAGCACGTTGCGCGGGGCCAGTTCGTGCGGTTGGCCGGTCTTGGTGTAGCAGTCGTGGATCACCTGCGCGGTGGGATCGGTGGCCCACGGCACCATGCGGACCGTGTCCGGGTCCGGGCGCAGGATCATGTCCGAATCCGACGGCGAGGTCAGTTCGTAGTAGTCGTCGGGGAACTCGCCGGTCACGGTGGTGGCGAAGATGCCCTCGGGCAGGCGCGTGCCGTAGTCGTGGGAAAACTTGTCAGCCGGGATGATCTTGCCGCGCGCATTGCCGGTGATGTCCGGCACCAGGCACTCCACTTCGGTGATGCGCCGGTCCTTGAGCCAGCGCAACAGCACGCTCTCCTGCGGGACGGGCGGCGTGGCGGATTTCTTGCGCGAGCGCGTTCGGGTGGTCATGACCGGTCTGCTGTAGAGGAGTAGCGGCGACAAGCATCGCCGAAGGCACGGAAAATACTGTGATAGAACGCATCGCTGGCGACACGCCATTCCGGGTGCCACTGTACGCCGAGGACGAAACGATGCGTGGGACTGCGCGCGGCTTCGACCAGCCCGTCCGGCGCCCGCGCCTCGACCTGCAGCCCCGGCGCGAGCCGCGCGATGCCCTGCCCGTGCACCGAGTTGACCCTCGCCGTCTCCGCACCCGCCCAGCCGGCCAGCCAACCGCCCGGTGTGAGCACGACAGCGTGGGCCGGCCCGTACTGCACGTCGACCGTGGCAGCGGGGTCTTCACGATGGTCGAGCATGCCCGGCACCCGCTGCACCCGTGGGTGCAGGCTGCCCCCCCAGCGCGACATTGAGCTCCTGGAAGCCGCGGCAGATCGCCAGCACCGGCAGGTCACGCGCCAGCGCCGCCTGCAGCAGCGCGAACGCGTTGGCATCGCGCGCCGGGTCGTGCGGGTTGCCAGGCCAGGACGGTGGACCATCGTAGTGACGGGGGTCGATGTTGCTGACCGCGCCGGTCAGCAACAGCCCCTGCAGGCGGTCCAGCCAGGGGCTGGCCGGCAAGGCGGGGTGCAGGCTGGGCAGCAGCACCGGCACCACGCCGGCCGCCTGGACCAGCGCCTGCACGTACTTTTCGCCCGCCATCGCAAACCGGTGATGGCCCAGCTGCAGGCTGTCGGTGGGCAGGCCGACCCAGGGTGACGGGTCCATGCATCGTGCTCGGATGACCTGGCTGCACGGTACGCCGACGCGCGCGGGCCACGCAAGCGCGACCTCCACGATGCGTTGCCGGCGTTGCTGGCATGCTGTGCGCATGACTGACGCCCCCTCCCTTCCCTGCCGGTGCCGCGCATGAGCAGCACCGCCGTCGCGCATGCGCCGAGCTGGTACGCCGACAGCGTGCCGGACGTGGCCCTGCATGCGCCGCTGCATGGCGACCATGTCGCCGACGTCTGCGTGCTGGGTGCCGGCTACACCGGCCTGTCCGCCGCGCTCGCGCTGGCCGGGCGCGGCTATCGGGTGATCGTGCTCGAAGCGCAGCGCGTCGGCTGGGGCGCGTCCGGACGCAATGGTGGCCAGGCCATCGTCGGCTATGGCTGTGAAGTGGACACCTTGGAACGCCTGGTCGGCCCGGCCGATGCCCGCCTGCTGTTCGATTTTTCGCGCGACGGCATGCGCCTGCTGCGCGATCGACTCCAGCGCCACCAGATCCAGTGCGACTGGCGGGACGGCCATGCCAGCGTGCCGATCAACGCCCGCCAGGAACGCGGGCTGCGCGCGGGCCTGGTCGCACTGGCCGAACGCTACGATTATCCGCTGCAGTGGTGGGACCGCAGCCAGCTCCAGCAGCAGCTGGACAGTCCGCGCTATCGCGGGGCGATGTTCGATGCTGCCAGCGGCCACCTGCATCCGCTGGCCTATGCGCAGGGCCTGGCACGCGCGGCGGCATGCGCCGGCGCGGTCATCCACGAGCACTCGCCGGTGCTGCGGCTGGAACGGGGCACGCGCCCGCGGCTGCGCACTGCCGCCGGCAGCGTCAGCGCCAGCCATGTGGTGATCGCCGGCAACGCCCTGCTGCAGGGCATCGCGCCGGCGCAGGAAGCACGGATCATGCCGGTGGGCACCTATATCGGTGCCTCGCAGGTACTGGGGAAGGCCCGCGCGCAGGCCCTGATCCGCAACGACATGGCGGTGGCCGACGTGAGCTGGGCGCTGGATTACTTCCGTCTCAGCCACGACCACCGGCTGCTGTTCGGCGGCCGGGCCAGCTACTCGGCGCTGCCGCCGCCGGGCCTGCGCGGCGTGATGACGCGGCGCATGCACCAGGTGTTTCCGCAGCTGGCCGATGTGGGAATGGACTATGTCTGGGGCGGCCTGGTGGATATCACCCGCAACCGCGCGCCCGACTGGGGGCGCCTGGACCCCACGGTGTATTACGCGCAGGGCTTCTCCGGCCACGGCGTGGCGGCCGCGGGGCTGGCCGGGGTGATATTGGCCGAGGCCATCGCGGGGCAGTCGGAACGGCTGGACGTGTTTGCCCGTATCCCGCACCGCCGCTTCCCGGGTGGGCGTGCGCTGCGCACCCCGCTGCTGGTGGCGGCGATGTCCTGGTACAAGCTGCGCGACGCGTTGTGGTGATCGGAGGTGATCGCGCGCAGTTTCCCGTCGCGATTGCAACCGCTGGAAACTGCCGATACTGTCCCGTTCTCCGGGAATGCCGTCTGGATGGATTCTCCGCCGCGACGGAAGACCGGCCTCATACGACACGCCGGGGCGTCGCACGATGGGACTGGTGGAGAAACGGACGTCAACTGAACCTGCGCATTCGGCCCGCTGGCCTCGCTCTGGCCGCGGTATATGCCCTCGCCTGCCGGAGCGCACGTCATCGGCCTATATACCCACGTGCGCTGCGGCAACCCGCAGAGAAAATAGAGACGCAAATCACACTCAAGGCCGAATGCTGCGCCGCGTCTGCTGAAACCCACGGTCACCGCAATCCGGCAACTGTCCTGCGCAATTGCATAATCCTTCCCGTGTGGATACCGTCCACTCATAGTGTATTGCGCCGCATGGATGTTGACGGGGCACGGACAGGAGGGAAGGCGTGCGAGGCGAATGGTGGAAAGATGGTCTTCAGCTGAAGCTGCACATCCGCCCGGTCGGACTTGCTCTCGCAGTTGTGTATGCCTTTGCATGCTGGGGCGCGCGCAAGCTGTCCCTCGACCAGTTCTACCTGCCTGCGGGCATACGGGTGGCCGCGCTGCTGCTCTGCCCGCCACGCCTTTGGCCTTACCTGTTCCTCGGCGAGTACGCCTACTTTGCCCAGATGCGTTACCCGATGGTGGAAAAGTACGGGCTGACCTGGGTGATACTCGCTTCCGTCTCCCTGATGCCCACAGTGGCACTGATCGTACGACTGCATCGCCGCATGATGGCCGCCACCACCCAGGTCTGGCTGCTCTCGGTTGGCGCGGCATCGGCCGTCGCCGTTACATCGTTGAACCTGGCGCTGATGCACCTGCTCTGGCCGACACCGGATGTGCCGCTGCTGGCCGGCGCAGCGCGCTACATCGTGGGAGACTTCATCGGCATCCTGACGGTGGTCCCGCTTGCCCTGCTCTGGGCATTGAGACGCGCGGAGCCCGCACGGACAGGCCGTTTCCTGACGCCGAGCATCATTGCGGTGGCGGTAATGATCCTGATCGGCATCTCCTCGTCGCTGATTCCAGCAGAATCGGCGACCGCCAAGACCGGCATGCAGCTGTTGTTGGCACTACCGGCCATAGCACTTACCTGCCTGCTTGGGTGGCGTGGAGCGGCGCTGGCCGTTCCATCACTCAATCTCATCATCGGGCTGACGACACCCAAGCCGCATCCTTTGGCGTTTGATCCGACGACCTTCACGTCGCAGATGGTCCTGGCTGTGGCCGGCATCGCCCTTCTTCTGTTCGGGTCGCGCATCACGCACTACTATCATCGCTACCGGATCCATGAAGACGGGGCGGGAAAGGCCATAAAGCTGGCCCGCAATTCACATATCGCGACCGAGAATGGCCTGCGCGAACGTGCGCTTCACCTGAAGAAACTCGGCGACGGCATTGATGTGTCGCTCAAAGAAGTGGTGAACTGGCTGAAACTGCACGGCCACAATGAAATAGCAGGCAGGCTGTTGAACACGGCAACAGTACATTCACGACTGTTCCGTGCGCAGGCAAGCATGGTCTATCCCACCACACTGGATCAGCTGGGCCTGTACGTCGCGCTGCAGGCCGGCGGCGTGCGTGAATCCTGGGATCTGAGCAATCGGGTGACCCGGCCTCGCCTGGAAGGCGACCCGTGCCTCCTGAGCACCGGGCTGCAACTGGCCGCCTATCGGGGAACCACTGAAGCGGTTTCCATGCTGCTCGAGCACGAGTACGGACAGATAACGGTCCGGGCCCGCTGCGGGCGCTTCGGGCCCCGGCGGGGAATCCTCGTTGTCGTCGCACTGCTCGATCCGGCACACGCGCTGTCTGAAACAACCGTTACCAGGGTCGATGAGCATCTGGCCGGCCTGCCGCTTGCCTACGGCGGCCTTGTGCAGTGCCGCCGCAATCGGATCAGGATCGTGCTGACGGAGCCATCGACGCGCACACCCGCCAGAGCGGCAGACCTCCCCCAGCAGCACTGGGTTCGGGAGAGTCTCCGCTCTGGTCAATAGGAAGAACGGTTCCCGGTGTGCGGGAACGGATGCTGCCGCGTATCACGCGGCAGCGCGTCATGGCCACATGCGCCCCGGAACGCTATGGCTGCTGGTCTGCGACCTCTACCGACCAGACGGCATCGGCGCCATGACCGTAACGAACCAGCGTAAAGCCGGCTCCCCGATAGACCTCGGACCTGGCTGCGTTCGCCGGAGTCTGGACCCGTTGCAGTGGCAACGACACACGGGCCGGGCTTTCGCCAGCGGGCAGCGTCCAGAACGCGTCATCCGCACGTCCAATGATCAACTGTACCCGTCCAACCAGATCGTTGACCTGGAAGTACGAGATGCCATCACGCTGGAACCCGTACACCCGCCACTCCGGGTCGAGACTCAGGTTGACGGCAACTGGATGCGTCTGGCCCAGCCCACTTCTTGCCAGGGGAGCCCCATGACCATCAGACTGAGCCAACGCCAACGCCGGAACCACCGCCAGAATCACGCTGGCCACGGCACTACCTATACGTAGAAAAGGCACGTCCACCTCCTGATTGGGGCCAATGAAAACATCGCTTGGCATATTACCTGCGCATCGTCCCGATATCGAACCGGAATGGCGCGATTGTCCTGCTGGCCCTGCCTGCCGGCGGACCGATGGCCATCATGCTCCTGGTCCCGCCTTGCGTCGCGCCTAAAGTTTCATATGAAATGGCCGCTATCCCTGCCGACCCACTCGACTCCGAGCGTACGCCTCATGCCGGCACTGTTGCAGGGCGCTTTCGACAGCGACCCCGGTGATGCTTTGCCCCAGCGGATCCTGCTGGTGGAGAACTCGCGAACGTTCACCAGCATGCTGCGCGAAGCGATCGAGCAACGCCTGGAGCTACCGGTGTCGGTGGCCACCAGCCTGGCCGAGGCGGGCCGGCTGCTGGACGAGGAACAGGGCTGGTTCCTGGTCCTGACCGGGCTGGTGCTCGCCGATGGCGACCGCGATGGAGTGGTGGAGTTCTTCCTGTCGCGCGGGCTGCCCACGGTGGTGGTCAGCGGCGTCTACGACGAAGACCTGCGCAAGCGTGTGCTGCAGCAGCAGATCATCGACTACGTGTTGAAGAACACGCCCGGCAGCATCGACTATCTCGTGTGGCTGGTGCAGCGGCTGGAGCGCAACCGGCGCATCGCCGCGCTGGTGGTGGACGACTCGCTGTCGGCGCGGATGTACGCCGCCTCCCTGCTGCGCATGTACGGCCACGACGTGTACGAGGCCGCCGACGGTGCCGAGGGACTGAAGGCGATCGAGGCGCATCCGGCGATCCGCCTGGCGGTGGTGGACCAGGAAATGCCTGGCATGGAAGGCGTGGAGTTCACCCGCCGCCTGCGCACGCTACGCTCGCGCGACAAGGTCGCGGTGATCGGCATTTCCGGCAACACCGATCCGTCGCTGATTCCACGCTTCCTCAAGAACGGCGCCAATGACTTCCTGCGCAAGCCATTTTCGCGCGAGGAGTTCTTCTGCCGCGTCTCGCAGAACGTGGACCAGCTGGAGCTGATCGGCACCCTGCAGGACCTGGCCACGCGCGATTTCCTCACCGGGCTGCCCAACCGCCGCTGCTTCCTGGAACAGAGCCAGCGCCAGCTGCCGCAACTGCACCTGGACGGCGAACAGGTGGCGGTGGCGATGATCGACATCGACCATTTCAAGCACATCAACGACACCCACGGCCACGAGGCCGGCGACGATGCGCTGCGTGCGGTGGCCGCTGCGGTCGCCGCCCACGCGCGCGACCAGGACCTGATCGCGCGGTTCGGCGGGGAGGAGTTCTGCCTGCTCGTGCCGGGGCTGGACCAGGAGGCGGCTTTGACCTACTTCGAGCGCCTGCGCCAGGCGATCGCCGCGCTGGAAGTGAACCTGGGCGAGACGACCCTGCGCATGACCGTCAGCATCGGGCTGTGCTGCCTGCGCCCGCAGCACGATTCGCTGCACCGGCTGATCTCCGAAGCCGATCGCCAGCTCTACCTGGCCAAGGCCGGCGGCCGCAACCGGGTCAACTGCACCACGGTCGCGACCAGTGCCGGCGCCCGCGCGTGCGAACCCGCGCTGGCGCCTTGATCGAGATCAACGCGGCCTGGCCGCGTCGTGCCTAGAGTCGTGCCCAGTTGAAAAGCACAGGGAACGCATCATGGCACTTCTGGTCTGGCAGGACGATCTCAACATCGGGATCGAGGTCATCGACCACCAGCACATGCGCATCGTGGAGATGCTCAACCACCTGCATGTCGCGCAGAAGAGCCTGGAGCGACTGGCCGTCGCCGAGGTGATCGACGAGCTGGTGGACTACACCATGTCGCACTTCGCTTTCGAGGAAGAGCTGATGGAGGAAGCCGGCTATCCGTTCTGCGCCGCGCACAAGCGCGTGCACGAGATCTTCGGCAAGCGCGTGGCCGAGTACCGGCTGCGTTTCCAGGCCGGCGAGGACATCACCGATGAACTGCGCACGATGCTGTCGCGCTGGCTGTTCAACCACATCCGTGGCGACGACAAGGCCTATGCGCCGCAGGTCAAGCAGCACCTCAACCAGTTCGCCCGCGAGCACCAGCAGGGCAGTTGGCTGGGCCGCACGCTCAAGCGCTTCTTCGGCTGATCAGCGCGCCCGCCGGCCCATCGCCAGCAGCGCGACGATGGTGACCAGCGCGGTGAGGCAGAGGTAGTAGCCCACCGCGACCAGGCCGAAGCGTTCGGCCAGCCAGGTGGCCACGTACGGCGCGGGTGCAGCGCCCAGAATGCCGGCCAGGTTGAACGACAACGACGCGCCGGTGTAGCGCACCTGCACCGGGTAGATTTCAGCCAGGAAGGTGCCGCAGGGGCCGTAGGTCAGCCCCATCAGGAACAGCCCCAGCGACAGGAAGACGAGCACCATCCACGGGCTGCCGGCCTGGAACAGCGGCGCGAACAGCACGCCGAACGCCAGAATCAGGCCGCTGGCAACGATCATCGTCCGGCGCGTGCCCCAGCGGTCGCCGTAGCGCGCGGACAACGGGATGCCGGCGGCGAAGAACAGGATGCCGGCCATCTGCAGCAGCAGGAAGTCCTCGCGCGCATAATGCAGCACGGTCGTGCCGTAGCCGAGGGTGAACACGGTCATCAGGTAGAACAGCACGAAGGTGGCGAACGCGCCCAGCGTGCCCAGCAGCAGGGTCATCGGATGCGCGGAGATGACCGTCCACATCGGCAGGCGCACCCGTTCGTTGCGGTCCAGTGCGGCCTGGAACTGCGGCGTCTCGTGGATGTTCAGGCGCACCCACAGCCCGACCGCGACCAGCAGCGAACTGGCCAGGAATGGCACGCGCCAGCCCCACTGCAGGAAGTCGGCATCGCTCATCGCGCGTCCGAGCAGCAGGAATACGCCGGCCGACAGCAGGAAGCCCAGCGGCGCGCCCAGCTGCGGAAACATGCCGTACCAGGCGCGCTTGCCAGGCGGCGCGTTCTCGGTCGCCAGCAGTACTGCCCCGCCCCACTCTCCGCCCAGCCCGAGGCCCTGGCCGAACCGGCACAGTGCCAGCAGCGCGGGCGCCCACAGGCCGATGCTGGCATGCGTGGGCAGCACACCGATCAGTACCGTGGATACGCCCATCGTGAGCAGCGCGGCGACCAGCGTGGCCTTGCGCCCGATGCGGTCGCCGTAGTGGCCGAACACCGCCGAGCCGACCGGCCGCGCGATGAACGCCACCGCGAAGGTCGCCAGCGACTGCAGCAGGGCCGCACCATCGCTGCTGTCGGGGAAGAACAGGTGCGGAAACACCAGCACCGCCGCCGTGGCGTAGATGTAGAAATCGAAGAACTCGATGGTGGTGCCGATCAGGCTGGCCAGCAGCACACGGCGGGGCGAATTGACGGCAGGCGCGGCAGGAGTCGACATCGGACACACGAAAAGGGGCAGCTGCCGGATTCTGCCACGCCCGTTGCCTGCGGCGGGACGATGGTTGCAGACGTGACTGTCCGCCGCCGACGCCCGCTGCGGCGGTTCACGCGCCCAGATGGATCCAGGTGGCCTTCAGCTCGGTGTACTTGTCGAAGGCATGCAGGGATTTGTCGCGGCCGATGCCGGACTGTTTGTAGCCACCGAACGGCGCGGTCATGTCGCCACCGTCCCATTGGTTGACCCAGACGCTGCCGGCACGCAGGCCGCGCGCCACGCGATGCGCGCGGCCGAGGTCGCGCGTCCAGACACCTGCGGCCAGGCCATACACCGAATCGTTGGCCAGGCGCAGCGCATCCTCCTCATGATCGAAGGGAATCACCGCGAGCACGGGACCGAAGATCTCCTCGCGGGCGATGGCGTGCTGCGGGTCGACCTCATCGAACACGGTGGGCTCCACATAGCTGCCGCCTGCCACCACCTCCACCCGCCGACCGCCAAGCAGCAGGCGGGCGCCCTCGGCCTCCCCCCGCGCCACGTGGTCGAGCACGCGGTCGGCGTGGGCATCATCGACCAGCGCGCCCATCGCGGCGTCCGGCTCGAACGGATGCTGCGGCTGCATGTGCCGCCCGTAGGCGAGCACGCGCGCCACGAACGCATCCTTGATCGAGCGCTGGACCAGCAGGCGCGAGCCTGCCGTGCACACTTCGCCCTGGTTGTAGAAGATCGCGGTGGCCGCGGCCTGCGCCGCTGTGTCCAGGTCCGGTGCGTCGGCGAACACCAGATTCGGGCTCTTGCCGCCACATTCCAGCCATGTCCGCTTGAGGTTGGACTGGCCGGCGCACTGCAGCAGCCGCCGGCCGACTGCCGTAGAGCCGGTAAACGCAAGCGCATCCACGTCCATGTGCAGCGCCAGGGGTTCACCGGTGCGCTGGCCGTGGCCGGGCAGCACGTTGAACACACCGTCAGGCACGCCCGCTTCGGCCGCCAGCGCCGCCAGCCGCAGCGCGCTCAGTGGCGAGCGCTCGGACGGCTTGAGCACCACCGAATTGCCAGCGGCCAGGGCCGGGGCGATCTTCCAGCAGGCCATCAGCAGCGGAAAGTTCCAGGGCACGATGGCCGCCACCACGCCGATCGGCTCACGGGTGATCAGCCCCAGCGTATCCAGCGGCGTGGGCGCTACCTCGCCGTAGACCTTGTCGACCGCCTCGGCGGTCCAGCGCAGGCAGCGCAGGACCCCCGCCAGGTCGCCCTGCCGCGCGTCGCGCACCGGCTTGCCCATGTCCAGGGTCTCCAGCAGCGCCAGTTCGTCCGCATCGCGTTCGACCAGCTCGGCCAGCCTCAGCAGCACCTGCTTGCGCTGCGCCGGGGCGGCCCGCGACCAATGGCCCGCTTCGAAGCTGCGACGGGCGGCGGCGACCGCACGGTCGACGTCGAGGTGGTCGGCATCGACCACCTGTGCCAGCACGCGTCCATCGATCGGGCTGATGCAGGCGTAGCGTGCACCGCTGGCGGCGTCGACGTAGCGCCCGTCGATGAAGGCCTGGTCGGGGATGTGCAGGCCCTCGGCCTGGCGCTGCCAGTCGGCGCGGGTGCGTGCGGCGGTCATGGACGCTCCTCGTTTGATCGGATGGGCTATCGCGGTTATACCTGCCGCCCTCACGGCACGCCGTGAGGCGTCTGCGATAGAGTCGTGACCATCCAGACCCTGCGGAGCCGCCATGCCTCGTTCCGAATCGTCACTGAGCGCGCTGTCCCGGCAGATGCCGGCCGATCTCGACGCGTACTGGATGCCGTTCACCGCCAACCGCCAGTTCAAGGCGGCCCCCCGCCTGCTGGTGCGGGCCGAGGGCATGTACTACCACGATGTCGACGACCGCCCGATCCTGGATGGCACCGCCGGACTGTGGTGCTGCAACGCCGGCCACGCGCGGCCACGCATCGTGCAGGCGATCCAGCAGCAGGCGGCGACGCTGGACTTCGCGCCGCCCTTCCAGATGGGCTCGCCCCTGCCGTTCGTGCTGGCCCAGCGCCTGGCCGCGCTGGCGCCGGCGACGTTGAATCATGCGTTTTTCACCAACTCCGGCTCCGAAGCGGTCGACACCGCGATGAAGATCGCGCTGGCCTACCATCGCCTGCGGGGCGACGGGCAGCGCACCCGCTTCATCGGCCGTGAGAAGGCCTACCACGGCGTCGGCTTTGGCGGTCTGTCGATCGGCGGCCTGCCCAACAACCGCAAGACCTTCGGCCCGCTGCTGGCCGGCAGCGATTTCCTGCGCCATACCCTGGACCTGGAGCGCAATGCGTTCAGTCCCGGCCTGCCCCGGTATGGCGCCGAGCTGGCCGAGGACCTGGAGCGGCTGATCGCCCTGCACGACGCGTCCACCATCGCGGCGGTCTTTGTCGAGCCGATTGCCGGCTCGGCCGGCGTGATCCTGCCAGCCCCGGGCTATCTGCAGCGACTGCGCGAACTCTGTGACCAGCACGGCATCCTGCTGGTGTTCGATGAGGTCATCACCGGTTTCGGCCGGGTCGGCAACGCCTTCGCCGCGCAGCGGTTCGGGGTCACCCCGGACCTGCTGACGATGGCCAAGGGCCTGACCAACGGCAGCGTGCCGATGGGCGCGGTGCTGGCCAGCGACGCGATCCATGCGGCCTTCATGCAGGGTCCGCCGGGAGCGATCGAGTTCTTCCACGGCTACACCTATTCCGGTCACCCCCTGGCCTGCGCCGCCGCACTGGCGGCGCTGGACACGTATGCGGAGGAACACCTGTTCCAGCGTGCCATCGAACTGGGCGAGTACTGGCAGACCCGCCTGCACGGATTGCGCGGCCTGCCCCACGTGATCGACATCCGCACGTTCGGTCTGATCGGCGCCGTCGAACTGGCGCCGCGCAAGGACGCGCCGGGCAGCCGCGGCTATGACGTATTCGAGCGCTGCTTCCGCGACGGGCAGCTGCTGGTGCGCTGCACCGGCGATGTGATCGCCCTGTCGCCACCCCTGATCATCGACAAGGCGCAGATCGACCGGATCGTGGACATCCTGGGAGAGGTGATCCGCGCCACCCGGTGATGTCAAGCCGGACGCGGTTCATGTCGATCAGGGTGCCGGCGGGCGACCGGCACTACAATGGTCGGTCACGTTTGGCTCGCGTATCGGATTGCATGGACATTGTCGTCAAAGAAGAACTCAAGGCCTACATCGACCCACTGACCGCGGACGAGCACGACGCGCTGGAGCGCAGCATCCTGGCCGAGGGCTGCCGCGATGCGCTGGTGCTGTGGGGCGATGTGCTGGTGGACGGCCACAACCGCTACGGCATCTGCCGCAAGCACAACCTCCCGTTCCAGACCGTGCAGAACACGCGCTTCCAGTCGATGGACGATGTGCACCTGTGGATGATCGAGCAGCACCTGGGCCGCCGCAGCGTCTCGGATTTCCAGCGCGGCGTGCTGGCCCTGCGCAAACGCGACATCCTGGCCGAGCGCCATCGCCTGGAACAGGCGCAGCTGCAGAAGGAAAGCGATGGCACGGCCACCGCCGACGCGGCTGCCGACGATGCCGACAGCCCGCCGTGGGCGCCGGCACCGAAGGTGAGCCGGGCCGAGATGGCCCGCGAAGCGCGCCTGAGCAACAGCCAGGTCACGATGATCGAGCGCATCCACAAGCAGGCCGCGCCGGAACTGGTGGAAGCGGTGAAGACCGGCGTGATCTCGATCAGCGCCGCCGCCGCGGTGGCGGCGCTGCCTGAAGACGAGCAGCGCGCGGCGGCTGCGGCGGGCAAGGATGAGCTGAAGCAGGCCGCCAAGCGCGTGCGCGACGCCAAGCGCAAGCCGCGCAAGCCAGCGCAGGAGGTGCTGCACAGTGCGGACGAAGACGCCGAGGTCGACCCGAGCCGCGCCGCCGAAATCGCCGATGCGCTCACCGCCTTGGGCGAAGGCCCGGCCGAGCTGCGCCAGCGGGTGATCGCGCTGACGCTGGAAAATGACACCCTGCGCCAGCAGCTGGCGGCGTTGCGCCGGCAGCTGGCCGAGGCCTGAGGTTCATCGCATTGCCGGCCAACGGCCGGCATCGCGGTGGAGTGCGGTCCCCGGGCGGGTGCGGTTGATTGGTCCGCACGCCCGGCGTTTCGGCAGGGAACGCCCTGCCGTTGGGTAGACTGCCGGGATGACGCCCCTTTCGACCCCCGACCCACGCCGACGCCAGTTGCGTCGCCTCAAACTGATCGCGCTGGCGATGCTGCTGGCCATGCTGGCCGGCTTCGTGCTCAGCCACTGGATGGGCGAGCGAGGCGTCTGGGCGTGGGTTGGCGCGTTCTGCGAAGCCGCCGCCGTGGGTGCGCTGGCGGACTGGTTTGCGGTGGTGGCCCTGTTCCGCCGCCCGCTGGGCCTGCCGATCCCGCATACGGCCATCATTCCGCACAGCAAAGACCGTATCGCCGACAGCCTGGCGGTATTCGTGCGCGACCAGTTCCTGGAACCCCAGGCGCTGCTGGCGCGGCTGCAGGTGTTCGACCCGGCCAGCCGGCTGGGCAGTTGGCTGGCCGAGCCCGCGCGGGCGCGGATGCTGGCCGACATGGCGCGCGGCTGGGCGCTGCAGGCGCTGGATTTCCTTGACGAGGCGGCGGTCCGGCGCAGCATCCAGGCCTTCGTGATCCAGCAGTTGCGGCAATGGAACGCGGCTGCCACGGCCGGCGAGCTGCTGGGCCTGCTGACCGCCGACAACCGGCACCAGCGGGTGCTGGACGAGGGCCTGACCCGGGTCGGCGACTGGCTGGGCAACGAAGCGGTCAAGCAGCGCGCGTCGGCGCTGATCGTGCGCTACATCCAGCGCGAGTGGCCCAAGCTGGCCAGCACGGTCAACTGGGTCAAACCCATCGATGAAATCGGCGACAGCCTGGCCGAACGGCTCGCGCATGCGGTGCTGGCCGAACTGCAGCAGATCCTGGCACAGCCGGAGCATCCGCTGCGGCGCGATTACGAAATGTGGCTGGGCCAGTACATCCAGCGCCTGCGCAGCGATCCGGCACTGGCGGCCCGGGTCGAGGACCTCAAGCAGCAGATGATCGACCACCCTGCGGTACAGGACTATGTGCAGGGCCTGTGGGCGCGCATTCATGCCAGCCTGCGCGAGGACCTCGCCAGCGAGGACTCGGCGCTGGCCGGCCACCTGCGCCGCAGCCTGGCCGCGGTCGGACAATCGCTGCAGGACGATCCGGCCCTGCGCGAGGCGCTCAACCAGCATCTGATGGACGGCGCCGAACGTCTCACCAGCCGCCTGCGCGAGGGCGTCACCCAGCACATCGCGCAGACCGTCAAAGGCTGGGACGAACGCCACCTGGTGGAACAGCTGGAACTGAGCGTCGGCCGCGACCTGCAGTTCATCCGTTTCAACGGTACGTTGGTTGGCGGGCTGATCGGCCTGCTCCTGCACGCCCTGACCGTCTGGCTGCACTGGTAGAGAACGGCGTACTTGACGCTTTGACCGGGTGTTTTTGTGCCGCAGCTCACGTATTCTGCGGCGCATTCGGGGCCGGAGTGGCCTGCCTGGGGGGATCCATGCGCAACACCATCGTGCTGCTGGCGCTGTGCGCGCTGGCGGGCAACGCCGAGGCCGGGCGCATCTACAAATGCGCGGCCAACGGACAGACCATCTACCAGTCGGTGCCCTGCCCGGCCGACCAGGACACCGGCGTGACGCGGCCGATCATCAAGGACCCCAAGCTCAGCTGGGAAGAGCGCAGCCGCGCGCAGCGCGAACTGTACGAGGCACGCCAACGCATGCAGGCCGACGCCGGGCGCACGGCTGCGCCGATCCGCGGCACGGTGATCGATGGGGCCGCCGATCCGGAGAAATGCGAGGAACTGCGCTTCCGCCGCGATCTGGCCGAAACCCTCAGCGGGCAGAAGGCTCCGCAGCGCGTCAACGACGCGGTACGCCAGGCCTGCGCCGCGCGCTGACCCGCCTCAGCCAGCCACCGCACGTATCGCCGCCACCAGCGTCTCGATCTGCGCCGGCGGGGTGAATATCCCGGGCGTCACGCGCAGACAGGCGCCCGATGCCAGGCCGTCGCGCGGCACCACGAACACACCATGCCCGCGCAGCATGCGTTCGGCGGTAGCGGTGTTGGCCGCCATCGTGGTCTGACCGCGCAGGCGGAATGCGGCGATCGCGCTGGACAGACGCGGGTCCGGCGAGGCCAGCCGTTCGATGCGGTCGTCCCCGTGCAGCGCCTCCAGCCACTGATTGCGCAGCCGCAGCAGCCGCGCCCGCTTGTTGGCCACGCCGATCCGCGCGTGCAGGGCCAGCGCCGTGGGCAGGGCCAGGCACGCGGCGAAGTTGAGCGTGCCGGTGTGGACCCGCGCATCGATACGGCCGTCGTCATGCTCGCCCAGGTAGGGGGCCACATCGGCGATACGGTCGCGCCGGATGTACAACGCGCCCAACCCGACCGGCGCGCCGATCCACTTGTGCAGATTGATGCCGGCAAACGCCACGCCCAGCGCCGGGAGCACGCTATCGACCTGGCCGATGCCGTGCGCCGCATCCAGCACCACCTCCACCCCGGCGGCACGGGCAAGCGCGGCGATATCCGCCACGGGCAGCAGCATGCCGTTGCGGTGGTTGACGTGGGTCAACAGCAGCAGCCGCGTGCGCGGGTGCGCCGCCAGCGCCTGGCGATAGGTCTCCAGCACCGCCGCGTGGGTGAACGGCTCCGGCATGGCAATTGCTACGCTGCGCACCCCGCGTCGTTCGCCCAGCCACTGCATGGCGGTGATCATGCTGTCGTAGTCGATGTCGGCATGCATCACCGTGTCGCCCGGCGAGAGCCGGCGGTACCCGGCGATCAGCACCTGCATGGCCTCGGTCGCACCGCGCGTGATCGCGATTTCGTCGGGGTCCACGCCGAGCATCCCCGCCACCTGCGCGCGTGCCTGCTCCAGCAGCGGCGGAAATGCCCGCCGACCGAACCAGGCGTTGCCTGCATTCACCCGCGCCGTCCAGTCCTGGCAGGCCTGCAGCACCGGCCGCGCCATCGCGCCCCAGTAGCCGTTGTCGAGCATCACCACCGCATCGTCCAGGTCGTACAGCGCCTGTACCCGCTGCCACCACCGGTCATCGGCGGCAAGGTCGTCGGGCGTACGCCCGTTCGGGTCTGGCACGTCGGCACGGTCAAGCCATTCGCAAGCGTCCATCACCACAGTATCGCAGCGTCACCATCGAACGGACTGATGACGCTTGTCGAACGTAATGATAATGACTATCATTCAAGCATTGGTTGTATGCCCAGCCCCACCCGGCCAGTGCCGCGCGATGTGCACCGGCTCGCTTCGCCCCGTGTACTGCCCCACGCCATCCGCGTCCGTCCCCGGGTGTGCCGCCAACGGCATTGTCCCCCTGGCAGCGGGCAGACGGGCGGAGGCAGGCGTGCCTGCGCCATCTCGTTGCCGGGTGGGCGGAACCGCGCAGTGTGCGGCTGACCCTGCGCTGGATGCTGCCACCGCGGCATTGGATGCGGACCTGCCGGCCACGCGCCGGCACGGCGCCGCCCCGGCCACGGACGGCCACCTTTACCTGTCACCGGCTGCGGCTGGTGATGCCCGTTGTTCGACTCGCTATTGCAGGTTTCCGTGAACAGCACGCCCAACGCCAGCTGGCATACCCGTTTCACCGCCGTGTTCGCCCGCCCCTGGCTGGGCGTGCTGTCGCGCTCGATGGCCGCGATCCTGGGCGGTTATGCGCTGGCAGCGACCTGCGCCATGTTCTTCGCCGTCGCGCTGCCGATCGCCCGCGGCCAGGCGGTACTGACCGGCATGCTGGTCGCCATCGCGCTGTGCGCGTGTGCCGCCCTGTGGGCGTTCGCCACGCGCACCGCACTGCGCGCCTGGGTCGGCATCCTGATGCCCACCGCACTGTTCTGGCTGGGCACCGCTGTGATGAGGGCGGGCGCATGAAGAACGGATTCCGCCAATCAATGGCGTGGCTGCACACCTGGACCGGCCTGCTGGTCGGGTGGCTGCTGCTGCTGATCTTCATGGCCGGCACGGCCAGCTACTACCGCGAGGAAATCAGCCGCTGGATGCGCCCGGAGCTGCCGCGCAGCACGGTCGACGCCGATGTGGCGGCCGAGCGCGCGATCACCTTCCTGCAGCACAAGGCGCCCCAGGCCGAAAGCTGGAACGTGAGCCTGCCCGACCCGCGCAACCCCGCGATGCGGATGTTCTGGCGCAATCCCGAATCGATGGTCAAGCCGTCGGCCGAGGGCGAGAAGCGCCGCCGCCGCGGCGGCGGGCGTTTCGGCGACGCCACGGTGGACCCCAACAGTGGTCAGGAAGTGGCCGCGCGCGAGACCCGCGGGGGCGACTTTTTCTACCGCCTGCACTTTGACCTGCACTACATCCCGGTGCTGTGGGCGCGCTACCTCGTGGGCTTCTGCGCGATGTTCATGCTGGTGGCGATCATCACCGGGGTGATCACCCACAAGAAGATCTTCAAGGACTTCTTTACGTTCCGGAAGGACAAGGGCCTGCGTTCGTGGCTGGACTTCCACAACGTCAGCGCGGTGATGGCCCTGCCCTACCACGCGATGATCACCTACACGGGCATCGTGACACTGATGTTCATGTACCTGCCGTGGGGCGTGAGCGTGGCCTACCCCAAGGATGAGGACGCGTTCTTCAGCGAGGCGTTCGCGCGCCTCGCCGACATTGATACGCCGTCCGAGGGACGTGCTGTGGCACTGCCGATACAGCAGCTGCTGGACAGCGCGCGCGCCGAATGGAAGGGCGCCGACGTGGGCGGCTTCACCCTGTACCACCCGGGCGCGGCCAACGCGGTGATCGACATCCAGCAGCGCGACGGCAAGCGCCTTTCGGTGGATACGCCGTCGCTGCGCTACAACGCGGTGACCGGTGCGCTGCTCGAGGCCAGTCCGGCCGCCGGTGGCGCCACC
Organism: Stenotrophomonas sp. NPDC077461; assembly: GCF_049545475.1. Lineage (NCBI taxonomy): Bacteria > Pseudomonadati > Pseudomonadota > Gammaproteobacteria > Lysobacterales > Lysobacteraceae > Stenotrophomonas > Stenotrophomonas sp. NPDC077461. Next base: position 301,777 of record NZ_JBMWDO010000001.1, on the reverse strand, counting down.
CAGACCCGTGGCGTGATGTACGGCCTGCACCTGGCGCGTTTTGCCGACTGGGGCCTGCGCGCCCTGTTCTTCCTGTCCGGGCTGGTTGGCTGCCTGATGGTCGCCAGCGGCGTGGTGCTGTGGGCGGTCAAGGAACGGCCCAAGCATGCCAAGTCGGGGAAGATCGGCTTTGGTCTGCGCCTGGTGGATGCGCTCAACATCGGCGCGGTGGCCGGCCTGCCGATCGCTTTCGCGGCGTACTTCTGGGGCAACCGGCTGCTGCCGCTGCAGATGGCCGAACGGTCGGCGGCCGAAGCCGACGTGTTCTTCTACGCGTGGGGCGCGGCGCTGCTGGCCGCGTTCATCTGGCCCAAGCGGATGATGTGGGCCTGGCAGCTGTACCTGGGCGCGGCGTTGTTCGCGCTGATCCCGGTGATGAACGCGCTGACCACCCACGCGCACCTGGGCGTGACCCTGCGCAGCGGCGACTGGGTGCTGGCCGGGTTCGACCTCACCATGCTCGCCTTCGGCGCGATGCTCGCCTACTGCGGCCTGCGCATGCAGCGCTGGCAGCCGGCGCTGAGCGCGGCCGGAAAGAAGCGGCAGGCGGCGGCGAAGGCGCAGCAGCATGCCGGCGCGGAGGTGGGCGCATGATGCTGTTGGCGATCACCGTGAGCTTCTCGGCGTTCACTGCCCTGTCGCTGGCGATGGACAGGCACCAGGCGGACCTGCACGGCAAGGCCGCCGCTACGCCGACCCGCAGGCGCGCATGGCGCTGGCTGGGTTGGGCGTTGCTGGCGCTGTCGTTCGGCCTGTGTGTGGTGGACCACGGCTGGGCCGCCGGCCCGGTGCTGTGGCTCGGGGCGCTGACGATCAGCGGCATTCTGATCGCGTTCGGGCTGTACCCCTTCCGCCCCCGCTGGATCGCGCCGCTGGCGTGGGCGTTGCCGGCGGTCGGGCTGGCGGTGACGCTGTTCGCGCGCTGACGTGCAGACCGGCGCGATGCAGCGCTGCCCCTGTCGCCAGTGGCGGCTCGAAGACCACCTCGGGCTCCCGCCGTACTGGCAGGCCGCAATCGGCGGGTATGAGCGCGGTCATCGGCCCTTGGCGTAGGCGCAAGGCCGCCTTCTGATGGTGTGACGCGCACGGCGCGCGGCCGGAATCCGGTGCCGCCACCACAGGTCAGGGCACCAGCGAGAACACGTGGGCCGGTGCAGACTGGCCATCGATGACCAGCCGGTTGCGCGCCACGCTCTCGCGCAGCGCCCCGGACTTCACCGCCACCCGCTCGCTGGCCAGGTTGCCCACCGCCACGACAATCTCCACCCGCTGCATGCCCATGTGCGCGAACGCGTGGGTCGCCAGCGCGTGCACGACGCGCGTGGCGATGCCCTGACCCTGGCGAGACTGCCGCACCCAGTACCCCAGATTGCAGAAGCGGTGATCGTGCCGGATGGCGTTGAGCCCGGCGCCGCCGACAAACGCGCCGGTATCCGGGTCGAACGCACCATACTCATGGGCGGTGGCCGCTGCGCGGCCATCGCGGCAGGCCTGGAACCACTGCAGTGCCTGCTCGGCGCCGTAATCGGTGGAGCACCACGGCATCCAGCGCCGCATGCCCTCGGCCGATTCCCGCACCGCCGCGGCGAACGCGGCGGCATCGCCATCCTCGAACGGACGTAGCAGCAGTCCGTCGGCGAGAAGCTGGCTGTCGTCCATGTCAGCCCCTTGCCGTCACGCGCCGTAGCGGCGCAGTTCCCAGGCGCGGTGGATGCGCGGATTGCGCTCGAAATCATCGCCGATGGTCTCGGCGGAGATTTCCGTGCACTCGGCAAATTCCTTGATCGCTTCTTCGTCCAGCTTGAAGCGGCGGAAGTTGTTGGAGAAGTACAGCACGCCTTCCGGGCTCAACCGCGCCACGGCCGCCCGCAGCAGGCGCACGTGCTCGCGCTGGACGTCGAAGTCCTCGGCGCGGGCCGAGTTGGAGAAGGTCGGCGGATCGCAGAAGATCACGTCGAAGCGGTGCCGTTCGGCTTCCAGCCAGGCCAGCGCATCGGCCTGGATCAGCTGATGCTGACTGCCGCCCTTGCCGTTCAGCGCCAGGTTGTCGGCACACCATTGCAGGTAGGTGCCGGACAGGTCCACGCTGGTGGTCGACGCCGCTCCCGCGACCGCCGCCTGCACGCTGGCCACGCCGGTGTAGCAGAACAGGTTGAGGAAGCGCTTGCCGACCGCTTCCCGGGCCATGTGCCAGCGCAGCGGGCGGTGATCCAGGAACAGGCCGGTATCGAGGTAATCGAACAGATTCACCCGCAGCAGTGCGTCATTCTCGCGGACCAGCACGAACTCACCGCGCTGTTCGAAGCGGCCGTATTTGCTGCCGCCCTTGCCGCGCTCGCGCGACTTCAGCGCGACCTGCTCGGCCGGCACCTGGAACACCTCGCGCGCGGCCGACAGCAGCTCGTTGCGGCGGCGGCGCACATCGACATCGGGAATCGTCGCCGGTGCCGCGTACTCCTGCACGTGCAGGAACGTGCGGCGCGCGCCGGCGTCTTCTTCGTAGACGTCAATCGCGGCCGCGTACTCGGGCAGGTCCGCGTCGTACACGCGGTAGCAGGTGATTGCCTCGCGGGCGCGCCAGTTCTTGAACTTCCTGATGTTCTTGCGCAGGCGGTTGGCCACCATCTGCGCGCCTTCGCTCAGCTCGCGCGGCTGGCCGGCGTTGTCGCGCTGCGGCACCGCGATCGGATCGCAGACGATCAGCGCGCATTCGATCGCCCCGTTGAACAGCTGGTACTTCTTGTTGGCGCGCAGGCCGGTGGCGAACGCCAGGTCGGCACTGCCACACAGCAGGCTGGCCCGCCACTGCGGCACCGCACGCTTGAGCGCATCGCCAAGTCGGCGATACAGCACCGCATCGGCGGCCAGCCGTTCGTCATACGGCGGGTTGCACACCACGCAGCCGGTTTCCTGCGGCGGCACCTGCATGTCGGCTACATCGCGCACGCCGAACCAGATCGCCTCGGCCACGCCGGCGGTCTCGGCATTTTCCCGGGCGGCACGGATCGCATGCGGATCGATGTCGCTGCCGTGGATCACCTGCTTGAGCGCGGCACGCCCGGCCGTCTCTCGAGCGCGCGCCTCGGCCATCATCGTGTTCCAGGCGTCGCGGTCGAAACCCAGCCAACGGCTGGGCGGAATGCTGCCGTGGCGCTGCAGGCCCGGGGCGACGTCGGCGGCCATCAGCGCGCCTTCGATCAGCAGCGTGCCGCTGCCGCACATCGGGTCGAGCAGGCCACCGCCTTCGGCGTGGATCTTGGGCCAGTTGGCGCGCATCAGCACGGCCGCGGCCAGGTTTTCCTTCAGCGGCGCTTCGTTCTGCGCCATGCGCCAGCCACGGCGGTGCATCGGGCCACCACCGAGGTCGATGGAGATGCTTGCCCGGCCCTTGCGCAGCGACAGGTTGATGCGCACATCGGGGAACTCGGTGTTCACCGACGGCCGTTCCAGGCCCTTGGCGCGCAGGCTGTCGACCACGCCGTCCTTGACCCGCTGCGCGGCGAAGCGCGCATGGGTGATCTCGGTCCCGGACACGTGCGCGTCCACCGACAGGGTCAGCTCCGGGCTGATGTGCTGGTCCCACGCCATCGCCGACACGCCCTGGTACAGCGAGCCTTCGTCCGGGCAGTCGAATTCGGTCAGCGGCCACAGCACGCGGCTGGCCAGGCGCGACCACAGCACCACCTTCAGTGCCTGCGGCAGCTCGCCTTCGGCGTTGACGCCGGCGATGGTGGCGGTGGCCTTGTCCAGGCCGAGCGCCAGCAGTTCGTCGGCGAGCAGGTACTCCAGGCCCTTGGCGCAGGAAACAAAGAATTTCACGGAATCGGTATCGCAGGTCAGCGGAAAGGAGGTGCCCACCGGGCACGGCAAGCGACCCGGCGCGACGCCGGGACGGCCATTGTACGGTAGAGCCGGGCTCTGCCCGGCTGGCGGGGGCGTGTGGCGTGGGGGGTGCCGGGCGCTGGCCGGCTCCCCCCTCACCCCAGCGACTGCAGCAGGTCCTCGAACGCCCGGGCCGAGGCCTCGACGTGATTGTTCAGCCGGTGCCCGTCGTCCACCAGCAGCAGGCGCGCCGAACGGGCCTGCGCCCAGGCGATGACCTGTGCCGGCGGAATCAGTTCATCGTGCCAGGCGTGCACCACGCTGGTCGGCACCGGGGCGGCATCCAGCGCCGGCATCGGTCCCATCGTGGTCGGCGGCACCATCAGGAACAGACCACGGGTGGGCACCTGCAGCGAGGCAATGGCCGAGATGTAGGCGCCCAGGCTGGAACCGGCCAGCACCACCGGGCCACGTGCGGCAGCCGCCGTGGCCAGGCCGGCCAGGCGCTGCAGGCGGGCGCGGACGTCGCCGACGCTGCTTACCGCGCGCATCGCGTCCAGATCGGTGTAGTCGGGGCGTTCGTGCGTCCAGCCGAGCCGCTGGGCGACCTCGGCCAGCGCGGTCACCTTGGTGGCGTCCGGGCCGCTTTCGAACCCGTGGGAAAGGATGCAGTGGCCGCGGCTCATGCACGCGTCCTGTGGGAGTGGATATGAGCGTTCATGACGGAATGCTAGCATCGCGCCATGCCCGGCCGCGCACCGCCCCCGATCGACCTTCAGCCCCTGCCCTACGTGGCACGGCTGGGCGCGCGCGCGCCGGCCGACATCGATCTGGTGGTCATCCACTGCACCGAGCTGCCCGACCTGGCGATGGCCCGCCAGTACGGTGAGCGCGTGCTGTACGACAGCGGCAGCGGCAACAGCGGGCACTACTACATCGACCGCGATGGCCGCATCGTCCAGTACGTGGCGTTGGACCGCATCGCCCACCATGTCAGCGGCTACAACCCGCGCTCGGTCGGCATCGAGCTGGTCAACACCGGCCGCTACCCGCACTGGCTGGATTCACGCCACCAGGCGATGGACGAGCCGTACACCGAGGCGCAGATCGCCGCGCTGATCGACCTGCTGCAGCACCTGTGCGACACGCTGCCCGCGCTGCGGCACATCGCCGGTCACGAATGGCTGGATACCCGCGAGGAAGTGGCCAGCGACGACCCCGAGCGGCGCGTGCCGCGCAAGCGCGATCCCGGGCCGCTGTTCCCGTGGCCGCGCGTGTTGGCGGCGGTGCCGCTGCAACCGTTGGATGCGCACCGCCCCTGACCCGGGAGGTGTTTCAGGGGCCGGTGGCGACCGGGCGGCTGGAATCGCTGACCCACCCGCTCCACGAATCGGCGTAGATGCGGGCGCCATGCAGGCCGGCCACTTCCATCGCCAGCAGCAGATGACAGGCGGTGACGCCCGAGCCGCACATCAGCACCACCTGGCCCGGATCGTGGGTGCCGATCAGCGGGCGCAGCGCGGCCTGCAGATCCGCCGCCGGGCGCAGGCGTCCGTCGTGGACGTTCAACGCGAACGGGCGGTTGACCGCGCCGGGGACGTGCCCGGCGATGGGGTCCAGCGGCTCCACCTCGCCGCGGAAACGCTCGCCGGCCCGGGCATCCAGCAACCAGCCCGGTGCGTGCTTCAGGCGTGCGGCCACCTCGCCAGCCGAGGCGATCTGGCTGCGGTCGAACTGGCCGGGATAGGGCGGCAACGCCGGCACCTGCGGCACCTCGGCGGTCAGCGCCAGGCCCGCGGCCTGCCACGCGGCCAGTCCACCATCGAGCACGGCGACCCGACGGTGCCCGATCAGCCGCAGCAGCCACCACAGCCGCGCGGCGGCCATGCTGCCATCCCCTGCGTCATAGACCACCACCTGGGTTTCCGGCGCGATACCCCACTGCCCCAGCCGCGCGGCGAAGTCCGCGCTGTCCGGCAGCGGGTGGCGTCCCTGGCCGTGCTTGCCCATGTCGGCCAGGTCGCGGTTGAGGTCGGCGTACAGTGCACCGGGCAGATGCCCCTGGGCATAGGCCTGCGCGCCCGACTGCGGGTCGCCCAGCGAGAAGCGCGCATCGACCACGCGCACGGCGGTGCTGGCGGTTGCGCGCGCGTCGAGCACGCGTGCCCCGCCCTGCTGCAGAGCATCGGCAAGGGCGGCGACATCGACCAGGGCGGTCCAGGAAAACGCGGTGGAAGTCATTCGGTCTGCTCCAGGCGGCGACGCAGGTTGTAGAGAATGGCGGCGGTGGCGCCCCAGATGCGTTGGCCCGGCCAGCCGTACTCCAGCACATGCCGGATGCGGCCGCGGTGGTCGATCTCCACCTGGTGCAGGTTGGCGGGCTCCATCAGATAGCTCAGCGGCACCTCGAACACTTCGGCCACTTCATCCGGCTGCGGCACGGCGACGAATGCCGGATCGATCACGGCCACCACGGGCATCACCCGGTAACCGGTGATGGTGACGAATGGATCCAGGTAACCGAGCACGTGCACCTGATCGTGCTTGAGCGCGATTTCCTCATCGCTCTCGCGGATCGCCGCGGCCACGGCGTCGCGGTCGTCCGCCTCCATCCGTCCACCGGGAAAGCCGACCTGGCCGCCGTGATGGCGCAAAGTATCGGTGCGTCGGGTCAACAGCACCTGGGCACCGCCCTCGCGCGGAATGATGCCGGCCAACACCGCCGCCTCGACCGGCGGTCCGGGCGGCAGCAGGTCACTCAGCTCGCTGCGGTTCCAGCCCTCGCCAGTCGGCGGCGCATCCAGCGGATGCAGCGCGCGCATCAGCCGCGCGTGCTCGGCCAGCGAACCGCGCAGCGACTGCCGCAACTGCTCGCGCAATGGCAACGTATGCTGCATGACATGGGTCTGTTCGTGACGGCTCATCGTTCGCCAGCGGGTGATTTCATCCACGGTGCGCAGGCACCCCGCGCAGATATCGGCGCTGTCCAGCGCGCAGATACCGATACAGGGGGTGGGTACGGCACGCGGGGGATCGTCCAGTGATTGCACCGTGCAACAGTAGCGCGATTGGCAGACTGGATCGAGAGCGCGGAGCGCGCGGTGACAGCAAACAAAAACGCGCCGATGTTTCCATCGGCGCGTTTTTGTGACTGCCTGATCTTACTTGACGCTGATCAGCTTGATTTCGAACTGCACGGCGACGTTCGGCGGGAACGGCGTGCGCGGATCGGCACCATAGGCCTGTTCCGGCGGCAGCGTCACTTCCCACTTCGAGCCGGCCGGCATCAGCAGCAGCGCTTCGCGCATGGCCTTCATTTCGACTTCGCTGACCTTCATCGCCGGGATCTGCTGCGCCGGGCGGGCTTCAGCCGGACGGGTGCCGTACGGGTACGGACCGGCGACTTCCAGCTGCACGGTGCTGGCCTGGGTCGGCTTGGCGCCGGTGCCGGCTTCGACCACGCGGTACTGAACGCCGCTCGGCAGCGTCTGCACGCCGGCCTTGGCCTTGTTGGCAGCCAGGAACTGGGTGCTCTTGGTCTTGTTCTCGGCAGCGGCCTTGTCGTACTCGGCCTTGGCGGCCTGCGCACGACCCTGCTCACGCTTCTGGAAGGCTTCGACGGCCGGCTTCAGCTGCTCGGCGGTGATCGCCGGCTGCTTCTTGGCGTAGGCATCCTGCAGGCCCTTCACCACCGAGTTGATGTCCAGCTGTTCGCCACGCGAGGTGAGCTCAGCCAGATTGTTGCCGTAGTCGTAACCGAAGTAATAGCTCAGCTTGCCCTTTTCGGACGAGGTGTCCTGGGCGAAGGCATTGCCCGTCAGGGCCAGGGCCGCGACGGCGACCGCGATAGAACGCAACTTCATCAAACATTTCTCCAGGGGTGGTAACTCAGGACGCGTTGGGCCGCCCTGAGGCGACGGGTTAGGATAGCCGCCGCAACGTTGAACCGCCACTAACGACGCAAGCTCTGACCTGACTTCGTTTCAAGAGTTCAACCTCACTTTTTTTTAACGTTTTTCCAGGAGCCCCGCCGTGGCCGATTCGCCCCTCGCCGTGACCGATGACGGCGCCATCCGCACCCTCACCGTGAACCGCCCGGACAAGCTCAATGCCCTCGACAAGGCTACGCTGGAAGCGCTATACAGCGCGTTTTCGGCGGCAGCCGCCGATCCGGCGGTCCGGGTGGCAGTGCTCACCGGGGCCGGTCCGAAGGCGTTCGTGGCCGGGGCGGACATCGCCGAAATGAACGGACTCAGCGCGGTTCAGGGACGTGATTTCTCGGCGCTGGGGCAGAAATTGATGCGCTGCATCGAGCGCATGCCCAAGCCGGTGATCGCGAAGATCAACGGATTTGCGCTGGGCGGCGGCCTGGAACTGGCGATGGCCTGCCACCTGCGCATCGCTGCCGAAACCGCCAAAGTCGGCCAACCGGAGATCAATCTCGGGCTGATTCCCGGCTTCGGCGGCACCCAGCGCCTGCTGCGTCTGTGCGGCCGCGCCGCGACGCTGGAACTGTGCCTGCTTGGCACACCGATCACGGCCGCGCGCGCGCTGCAGTTCGGGATCGTCAACGAAGTGGTGGCTGCCGATGCATTGGATGCACGCGTGCAGGCGCTGGCCCAGCAGCTTGCGCACGCCGCGCCGCTGGCGCTGCGCGGCATCCTCGATGCCGTCCATATCGGCGGTGAGTGTGCGCTGGGCGAAGGTCTGGCCTACGAAACCGCGCAGTTCGGGCTGATGTTCGCTACCGAGGACATGCGCGAAGGCACCGCCGCCTTCTTGGCCCGCCGTCCGCCGGTGTTCCAGAACCGCTGATGATGATGGCCACCGACCCTGACCTGCCCACGCGGCTGTGGATGCTGCTGCTGGACGACGACGTCGACGGCGCACTCGCGGCCGGCTTGATGGACTACGTGCCACACCCTGGCGACGCCCAGCGGCTGCCCGGCCATCCGGACCTGCCCGTGCGCCTGCTGCAGGCCCAGCAGCAGCTCACGCGAGCGTGGGCTGCGCGCGAGCGCTACCGCCAGCGCGCTGTACGCCTGGGCCGCCGTGCCGCCGAACGCGACGCGCGGCGGGCACCGGCGGCGACCACGCCGGATGCGAAGCCGGCGCTGCCGTCGGCGGCGGCGGCCATCCTCGCCCGCGCCAAGGCCCGGGCGGCCGGGAACGGCACCTGATGGCCGTCGTCAGCAAGGCCGCGCCGCGCTCCGCACGCATGCCCAAGGCCGATGTGATCGAGATGTTCACGCGTCTGCGCGAGCTCAATCCGCATCCGCGCACGGAGCTGGAATACAGCACGCCGTTCGAACTGCTGATCGCGGTGGCGCTGTCGGCGCAGGCCACCGACGTGGGCGTCAACAAGGCCACGCGCAAGCTGTTCCCGGTGGCCAGCACGCCACAGGCCATGCTCGCGCTGGGCGAAGACGGGTTGAAGAAGTACATCGCCACCATTGGGCTGTTCAACGCCAAGGCGAAGAACGTGATCGCCACCTGCGCACTGCTGATCCGCGACCACGGTGGCGAGGTGCCCCGTGATCGCGCCGCCCTCGAGGCGCTGCCGGGCGTGGGCCGCAAAACGGCCAACGTGGTGCTCAACACCGCCTTCGGCGAGCCGGTGATGGCGGTGGACACCCACATCTTCCGCGTGGCCAACCGCACCGGGCTGGCCCCTGGCAAGGACGTCCGCGCGGTGGAGGACCTGCTGGTCAAGGTGATCCCCGCCGAGTTCCTGCTCGACGCACACCACTGGCTGATCCTGCATGGCCGCTACGTGTGCAAGGCACGCAAGCCGGATTGCCCGCAGTGCGTGATCCGCGACCTGTGCCGCTACAGGGAAAAAACCGCCGCCTGACCCCCGGCGGCGATTGCCATCTGTACGCAATCCGGCGGTCATCTGCGCCGGGCATTCATGTAAAGCCCTGCCGGGCCGTGGGGTCCGGCAAACGACGGTTTGTCTGAAACTGTCACATTTACGCAATCTTCACTAATTAGCCTGCGCAGCATCTTCCCACCTGCCTGCAAGGCTCCTTTCCATGAAACTGCATCGCCAACTTCTTACTGCGGCCGTGGCGGCTGCGCTGTTCGTGCCGGCCGCTCACGCTGAAGTGGCCATCGACGTGATCGGCGGTTCGGAGATCACCTTCGAAGGCCTGGTCCAGGCCGACGGCAACTGGTTCGACAACGATCTGACCGACCTCAACGGCGGCGATGCCGGGAACGGCAAGAACAGCGAGTTCGAGCTGCGCCGCGCCGAGCTGGTGCTCAAGGGCAAGGGCCCGGGCAACGTGGAATGGGTGGTGGGCTACGATGCCAAGGCCGACAAGTTCCTGGACACCAACCTGAAGTACAAGCTGGCCGGCAACGCCAACCACTTCGTGCAGTTCGGCCAGTTCAAGCAGCCCAACAGCCTGGAAGAACTGTCCAGCACCAAGAACAACGACTTCATCTCCAAGGCGGCGGTCACCAACACCTACGCCGTGGCCCGTCGCCTCGGCGGTGCCTACAGCATCGGCGACAGCAACTGGTCGGTCACCGCCAGCGCCTTCGGCCGCGAGCTGACGCGCAACCTGGCCCACGGCAGCGGCTACGGCGCGCGTGGTACCTGGGCGCCGATCAACGAGAAGGGCCAGGTGCTGCACTTCGGCCTGAGCTACGTCGACTACGACACCGATGCGGACACCCTGCGCGTGCGCGCCCGTCCGAACGCCGACCTGGCCACCGTGCGTCTGGTGGACAGCGGCAACCTGGTCGATACCGACCGCGTCAGCACGCTGGGTGCCGAAGCGATGTACATCGGCGGCCCGTTCAAGGCCCAGGCCGAGTACTACACCAGCAAGGCCAAGCGCTACAGCCACGACAACTACAGCAGCGACGGCTTCTACGTGAGCGGCCTGTGGAACATCACCGGCGAGAGCTGGGGCTACAAGGGCGGCACCCCGACCACCGGCCTGCCGGACGAACCGGGCCGTGGCATGTGGCAGCTGGGCGCGCGCTACGACCAGATGGATCTCAACGATGGCAACCTCACTGCCAACCCGGTGGCCGGCCGTCCGCCGATCGTCGACGGCGTGCTCGGCGGCAAGATGAACATCTGGACCGTCGGCGTGAACTACTACTGGCGCTCCAACACCAAGTTCGCCCTGAACTACGTGATGGTGGACAGCAAGAAGTACAGCTCGTCGGCCCGCGGCTTCGTCAACGACGACCCGAACATCCTCGAAGCCCGCCTGCAGTTCTTCTGGTAAGCCCTGCGGCATCGATGCACTCCAGGGGCGCAGCGCAGGCTGCGCCCCTTTTCGTTGGGCCTGCATGCCGTGTCGCCTGCGTATGCTGTGCGGCCACTTTCCCACGGACGGCCCGATGCGCCCCACCCTGCTGCTCCTGCCTGTGCTTGCGAGCGCCACGCCAGCCGCCCATGCCCAGCAGTGCACCGACGCCATCGCGGTGATCGAGCACGCCTACGCTGTCCGCCCAGGCACCGTGCTTCCCGACCGCGCGGGCTGGCGCCGTGCGCCGCAGGCGGGCACCTGCCGCGTCTGGCCAGCGCACCCGGAGCTGACGCTGTTGGCCGTGCCGGTCTGGAATGACCGCGACAGCCTGCCGGACGCGCCCGACGGCGACCTGGAACTGATGGTGATCGATACGGCCAGCGCCACCCCGCGCGCCTGGAGCGTGCTGCGCGGCGCGGTCGACAGCGACGCCGTCCGCTTCGACGGCGTTGCCCTGGATACCGCCCGCTATCGGCTCGACGACGCACACTGGACCTTCGGCGTGCGTACCCGCTTCACCGGCGCGTCCAGCCCCAACCCGTATTCGGAAACCCGGCTGCGCCTGATCGCCTACACGCCGGGCCACCTGCAGGTGCTGACCCAGCCGATCAGCGTGGACATCGCCCAGGGAGAGTGGGATACCCGCTGCGCCGGCCAGTTCCAGACCACCACGCGCACCCTGGAGGTCGGCGCACCGCGCCCACCGGGATTTGCCGACCTGATCGTCCGCGAGCGGCAGGTGGCGCGACGCAGCGCCGTGCACGACAAGACCTGCGTGGACAGCGACGCGCCCGCGGTCCAACGCAGCTACCGGCTGCGCCACGATGGCCGCGCCTACCCCTTCCTGGATGCCCTCAGTCCCTACTGAGGGGGGGGCACCTGGTCTGCGCGAACCTGCGTGACGCAGTGCACTTTATGACGCCGACAACGCCCCTGCTCCGGGCGTCGCGGGGCGATGCCGCACCCTGTCACGGTTGCGTCATATGACAGACGCTGCGCTGTCATCGAACCGTTATGGAATGGGCGCCGGGCGGGACACCCCGCACCGTCATCCATCCCAGGAGCCATCCCGTGATCCACGCCTTCAAGTCGCGCGCCGCCGTTGTCGTCCTCGCCGCGTCGTCCGTGTTTGCCGCCAATGCCGCCGATGTCACCGGCGCGGGCGCCTCGTTCATCTATCCGGTCATGTCCAAGTGGTCGGCCGACTACAGCGCCGCTACCGGCAAGAAGGTCAACTACCAGTCCATCGGTTCGGGCGGCGGCATTGCCCAGATCAAGGCGGCGACGGTGGACTTCGGCTCCTCCGACGCCCCGCTGAAGCCGGAAGAGCTGGCCTCGGCCGGGCTGGCCCAGTTCCCGTCGGTGATCGGCGGCGTGGTCCCGGTGATCAACGTGGCCGGCATCGCGCCGGGCGCACTGAAGCTGGATGGGCCGACCCTGGGCAACATCTTCCTGGGCAAGATCAAGACCTGGAACGACCCGGCCATCGCCGCGCTGAACCCGGGCGTCAAGCTGCCGGACGGCAAGATCACCGTCGTGCACCGCTCGGACGGCTCCGGCACCACCTTCAACTTCGTCAACTACCTCTCCAAGGTCAATCCGGAGTGGAAGAGCAAGGTTGGTGAAGGCACCTCGGTCCAGTGGCCGGTCGGCATCGGTGGCAAGGGCAACGAAGGCGTCGCCGCGTACGTCAAGCAGATCAAGGGGGGCATCGGCTACGTCGAGCTGTCCTACGCGCTGCAGAACAAGATGTCCTACGCCGCCATGAAGAACGCCGCCGGCAAGATCGTCCTGCCGAGCGACACTTCCTTCGCCGCCGCAGCCTCCAGCGCCGACTGGGCCAGCGCCAAGGACTTCTACCTGGTCATGACCAACGCGCCGGGCGCCGATGCGTGGCCGATCACCGCCACCAACTTCATCCTGGTCCGCAAGCAGCCCAAGAACGTCGCCAACGCCAAGGCCACGCAGGAGTTCTTCCGCTGGATCTACCGGAACGGCGACGCCCAGGCCAAGCAGCTCGATTACGTGCCGCTGCCGGACACCCTGGTCAAGCAGATCGAGACGTACTGGTCGCAGAATCTGAAGTACTGAGGTGCCGTCACGACCACGGTCGTGACCCACCCCGGCCGGGTACCGCCATTGGCCGGTACCCGGCCGGATCGACGGACAAGGCAATGGCGGCGGCAGGTCCTCTCTCCCCCTGCCGCCGCCGGGCGCGGATCGCAAGATCCGCGCCTTTTCTTTTTCCGCACGTGCCATCGCCGGCCCCCGTCCCACCGGGCTTTCCCGTGCGTCCGGTCACGTCGTCATACGGCTGTAACAAAAACATCATTTCATAGCAGCGTCGCCGGAGAGACCGGCCCCCATCCCGCTACGGAGTGACGCATGAAACTGCACACGGCTGGCTTGACCGCCCTTACCCTGGCCATCGCGCTGGGCCTTTCCGCCTGCAAGCCGGGCGCTGAAGGCCAGGCTGCCGCGCCGGCCGCCGACACCCCCGCCGCCGCGCCTGCCGCCGGCGACAGGCTCACCGCCGAGATCTCCGGTGCCGGTGCTTCCTTCATCTTCCCGCTGGTGTCCAAGTGGTCGGCGGACTACAACGCGGCCACCGGCGCCAAAATCAACTACCAGTCCATTGGTTCGGGTGGCGGCATCGCCCAGATCAAGGCCGGCACCGTCGACTTCGGTTCCTCCGACAAGCCGCTGAGCAGCGAAGAGCTGGCCCAGGCCGGCCTGGGCCAGTTCCCGTCCGCCATCGGCGGCGTGGTCCCGGTGGTGAACATCGAGGGCCTGGACGCCGGCAAGCTGCGCCTGAGCGGCGCGCTGCTGGCCGACATTTTCCTCGGCAAGGTCAAGACCTGGAACGATCCGGCCATCGTTGCCGCCAACCCGGGCGTGAAACTGCCCGACGGCAAGATCACCCTGGTCCACCGCTCGGATGGCTCGGGCACCACCTTCAACTTCTCCAATTACCTGTCCAAGGTCAGCCCGGACTGGAAGAGCAAGGTCGGCGAAGGCACCTCGGTGCAGTGGCCGGACGGCGTGGGTGGCAAGGGCAATGAAGGCGTGGCCTCGTACGTGAAGCAGATCAAGGGCTCGATCGGCTACGTCGAACTGGCCTACGCGCTGCAGAACGGCATGCCGTACGCCTCGATGCAGAACGCCGCCGGCAACTGGGTGCAGCCGAGTGCGGAGAGTTTCGCCGCCGCGGCTGCCAGCGCCGACTGGGCCAGCGCCAAGGACTTCAACCTGGTCATCACCAACGCCCCGGGCGACCAGGCGTGGCCGATCACCGCCACCAACTTCATGCTGATGCACAAGCAGCCCAAGGATGCCCAGCGCAGCAAGGACACCCTGGCGTTCTTCAAGTGGGCCTTTGAAAAGGGCCAGACGCAGGCCAACGAACTGCACTACGTGCCGCTGCCCGCCGAACTGGTGACGCAGATCGAAGCCTACTGGGCCGCTGAATTCAAATGACAACCCGGGCCCGCGCGCCGCGCGGGCCCTCCCTTGTCGCCACCACGCCGCACCCCACCTCTCGGGCCCCTGCCTTTCCCATGAATGCCATTGCCCAGCCTGTTCCCGCACCGTCCCTCCGCGACCTGCGTGATGCCCGCAACGACACACTGTTCCGCTGGGTACTGATCACCACCGTCGTTCTGGTGCTGGTCGCCCTGGCCTGCGCCGCGCTCTCGATGCTGTGGGGCGGCCGCCATGCCCTGCAGGAGCAGGGCCTGAGCTTCTTCTACTCGTCCGAATGGAATCCGGTCGAAAACAAGTTCGGTGCGCTCGCGCCGATCTACGGCACCCTGGTCACCGCGCTGATCGCGATGATCATCGCCGTGCCGGTGAGCTTCGGCATCGCCTTCTTTCTGACCGAAGTCGCCCCGCGGTGGATGCGTGGTCCGGTCGGTACCGCCATCGAACTGCTGGCCGGCATTCCGTCGATCATCTACGGCATGTGGGGCCTGTTCGTGCTGGTGCCGGTGATGACCGAATACGTCACCCCGTTCCTCAACGACCACCTCGGCACACTGCCGGTCATCGGTCCGCTGTTCCAGGGCCCGCCGCTGGGCATCGGCGTGCTCACGGCCGGCTTCGTGCTGGCGATCATGGTGATCCCGTTCATCTCCTCGGTCATGCGCGAAGTGTTCCTGACCGTACCCACCCGCCTGAAGGAATCGGCATACGCGCTGGGGTCCACGAAGTGGGAAGTGAGTTGGGACATCGTGCTGCCCTACACCCGCTCGGCGGTGATCGGCGGCATCTTCCTCGGCCTGGGGCGCGCCCTGGGCGAAACGATGGCGGTGGCCTTCGTGATCGGCAACAGCGTGCGCCTGTCGCCCTCGCTGCTCGAGCCCGGCACCACCATCGCCGCGCTGATTGCCAATGATTTCGGTGAGGCCACCGAAACCTACCGCTCGGCACTGCTGCTGCTCGGCTTCGTGCTCTTCATCGTGACCTTCGTTGTGCTGGCCATTGCCCGCCTGATGCTGATGCGCCTCGCCCGCAAGGAGGGCAACTGATGTCCACCATCGCCCCGTCCGCCGCACAACCGCTGTACCTGCGCCGCCGCATCGTCAACGTGGTCGCGCTGCTGATGTCCTGCCTGACCGCGCTGTTCGGCCTGTTCTTCCTTGGCTGGATTCTGTGGACGCTGGCCTCCAAGGGCCTGGCCGGGATCAACCTGGACCTGTTCACCAGGATGACCCCGCCCCCCATGCAGGAGGGCGGCCTCGCCAACGCCTTCTTCGGCAGCGCGGTGATGTGCGGTCTGGCGATCGCGATCGGCACCCCGCTGGGCGTGCTGGCCGGCACCTGGCTGGCCGAGTACGGCAACTTCCGCAAGGCCGGCACGGTGGTGCGTTTCGTCAACGACATCCTGCTCTCGGCGCCGTCGATCGTGCTGGGCCTGTTCGTCTACACCCTGTACGTGATGCAGACCGGCGGACAGTTCTCGGCGTTCGCCGGTGCACTCTCGCTGGCGTTCATCGTGCTGCCGGTGGTGGTGCGCACCACCGACGAGATGCTGCGACTGGTGCCGTCGCAGATGCGTGAGGCGGCGCTGTCGCTCGGCATCCCGCAGTGGAAGGTGACCGTGCAGGTGCTGTATCGCAGCGCCGCCGCCGGCATCGTCACCGGCATCCTGCTGGCCCTGGCCCGCATTTCCGGCGAGACCGCGCCGCTGCTGTTCACCGCCTTCGGCAACCAGTACTGGAACAGCAACGTGTTCCAGCCGATGGCCTCGGTGCCGGTGGTGATGAACCAGTTCGCGGGCAGCCCGTACGAATCCTGGCAGGTGCTCGCCTGGGCCGGCGCCCTGGTGCTGACCGTGTTCGTGCTGCTGGTCAGCCTCTCTGCGCGCGGCATCCTGCTGCGCAACCGTATCTCCCATGACTGACCTTTCCACGGACATCGCCATGAACGATCTCTCCAACGCCGTACCGATGCAGCGCATCGTGGTCCCGGCCTCGCATGAAAGCCTGCACACCCCGGCGCCGATCAAGCTGGCCGCGCGCGGGTTGGACTTCTACTACGACAAATTCCATGCGCTCAAGGGCATCGACCTGGAGATCCCGGAGAAGCGAGTCACCGCGCTGATCGGTCCGTCCGGCTGCGGCAAGTCCACGCTGCTGCGCATCTTCAACCGCATCTATGCGCTGTACCCCAAGCTGGAAGCACGCGGCGAAGTGCTGCTGGACGGTGAGAACATCCTCTCGCCGAAGTATCCGATGAACCGGCTGCGCAGCAAGGTCGGCATGGTGTTCCAGAAGCCGGTGCCATTCCCGATGACCATCTTCGAGAACGTCGCGTACGGCATCCGCCATCACGAAAAGCTGTCCAAGTCGGAGATGACCGACCGCGTCGAACAGGCGCTGCGCCAGGGCGCGCTGTGGGACGAGGTCAAGGACAAGCTCAACCAGAGCGCGCTGGGGCTGTCCGGCGGCCAGCAGCAGCGCCTGTGCATCGCCCGTGCCGTTGCGCTGCGCCCGGACGTGCTGCTGCTGGATGAGCCGACGTCGGCACTGGACCCGATCTCCACCAGCCGCATCGAACAGTTGGTCGAAGAGCTCAAGCACGATTACACCATCGTGATCGTCACCCACAACATGCAGCAGGCCGCGCGCGTGTCCGACTACACCGCCTTCATGTATCTGGGCGACCTGATCGAACACGACCGCACCGAAGTGATCTTCTCGCAGCCCAACAAGCAGCAGACCGAGGATTACATCACCGGGCGGTTTGGCTGAGCGCCTGCGTCTCCACATCATCCAGCCGGGCAGAGCCCGGCTCTACGAGAATCATCATGAACTTTCCCAACGACCATATCGTCAAGAGCTACGACGAAGAGCAGCAGCGGCTGGTGGCCGAGATCGTGCGCATGGGCGAGATGGCCGTGGCGCAGCTCGATGCGTCGATGGACGTCATCGAGAAACGCGACGAGAACGCGGCACAGCGCATCATCGCCAACGACGAAGCCATCGACAGCCTGGAACAGCAGATCAGCCACGATGTGATGCGTCTGGCGCTGCGCGGCCCGATGGCGCGCGACCTCCGCGAGATCCTGGCCGGCCTGCGCATCCCGGCCGACATCGAACGCATCGGCGATTATGCCGCCAACGTCGCCAAGCGCTCGATCGCCCTGAGCAAGGTCCCGCCGCTGCCGCAGATCCAGGGCCTGCGCTCGCTGGGCCGGCTGGCCGCACAGCAGGTCCGCCGTGCCATCGAGGCCTACCGCGACAACGATGCCGCCGCCGCCCTCGCCCTGCGTGATGACGATGCGCGCCTGGATGCACAGTACACCGCGCTGTTCCGCGAGCTGCTCACCTACATGATGGAAGACCCGCGCAACATCACCCCCTGCACGCACCTGCTGTTCATGGCCAAGAACCTGGAGCGCGTGGGCGACCATGCCACCAACATCGCCGAGAACGTCTGGTTCCTGGTGCACGGCGAGCAGGCCCTGCCGCCGCGCGAGAAGCGCGACGAAACCAGCAGCACCGATCACGTCTGAGGCATCCTGCCAATGCAGGGAGCAGACGCCGCGGCCCTCGGGTCGCGGCTTTTTTTTTGAATCCGCGAGATGCGCCCCGTCGAGTGCCGGGGCGCACGCGGGGGATGGACGGCCGGGGGCCGCTGGGCCGCGCGGGGCCCGCGCGGAGCGACCGCCGTGTACGCAGGGTCCTGTTGCATTGCCACGATGGGAATCTCCCACACTTCACGAAATGTTGAATGCTGTGTGAGGATTCGTTGAGCGAGGACCGGCCATCATGGCCGCACCTGCTGCCCCACCAGCAGCCATTCCGGGCACTGGCCCATACCCAAGGAGCACCATCGATGAGCACATCCACCCGTTCGCTGTCCCTGCTGGCGGCCACCGCCCTGGCCGCCGGCCTGGGCGCCACCACGTCGGCCTCTGCATTGAGCATGACCGACCTGGCGCAGGGCTACCTGGTTGCCGGCCAAGCCGCCGCCAAGACCGCCGAAGGCAAGTGTGGCGAAGGCAAGTGCGGGGCGCATGGTGCCAAGGGTGGGGAGAAGGCCGGCGCCGCAGCGGCCGGCAAGACCGCCGAGGGCAAGTGTGGGGAAGGCAAGTGTGGCGCCGACAAGGGCAAGGCCAAATCCAAGGCGGACGACGCCAAGGCTCCGACCGCGGCCGGCAAGACCGCCGAAGGCAAGTGCGGCGAAGGCAAGTGCGGTGCCAAGCACTGACGCCCCGGCCACCGCGCTGCCCCGGTCGCCGCTGCCTGCGGCGGCGACCGGACTGGGGCTGCGCCGTGCGCTGCTGCAGGACCTGCGCGAGGCACCCGAGGGCGATGTCGATTTCCTCGAGTGCGCGCCGGAGAACTGGATCGGCGTGGGCGGCCTGGCCGGCGAACAGCTGGCCGAGCTGGCGCGGCGCCATCCGCTGAGCTGCCACGGCCTGTCGCTGTCGCTGGGCGGCACCGCGCCGCTGGACACGTCACTGCTGGAGCAGGTGGGTCGCTTCCTGGACCAGCATCGGGTGCCGCTGTACAGCGAACACCTGAGCTACTGCAGCGACGAGGGCCATCTGTACGACCTGCTGCCGATTCCCTTCACCGACGAGGCCGTGCGCCATACCGCCGCCCGCATCGCCCGCGTGCAGGATCTGCTGGGACGGCGCATCGCGGTGGAGAACGTGTCCTACTACCTGGCGCCGGAACCGGCAATGGATGAGCTGGCCTTCACCAACGCCGTGCTGGCCGAGGCCGACTGCGACCTGCTGCTGGACGTCAACAACGTCTACGTCAACGCCTTCAACCACGGTTACGACGCGGACGCCTTCATCGCCGGGCTGCCCGCGCATCGCATCGCCTGCCTGCACGTGGCGGGCCACCTCGACGACGCCGACGACCTCAAGATCGATACCCACGGCAGCGCGGTGATCGATCCGGTATGGGACCTGCTCGGCCGCACCTATGCACGCATTGGCCCGCGCCCCACCCTGCTCGAACGCGATTTCAACTTCCCCCCCTATCCGGAGCTGCGCGACGAACTGCGCATCATCCGAGGCCTGATGGCCGCGCACGGAGCGGTGTCCAATGGCTGACACATCCCCTCGCCTGCACGCACAGCAACGCGCGTTCACCGCGCATCTGCGCGATCCGGAGCGTGTCGCCGCGCCAACCGGCCTGGACCCGCGCCGGATGGGCATCTACCGGCGGCTGGTGTTCAACAACGTGCTGGGGCTGCTCGGCAACGGCTTCCCGGTGTGCGCGCGGCTGCTCGGCGAGGCGGCCTGGGCAGCGCTGGTACGCCGCTTTCTTGCCGATCATCGCGCGCAGACGCCGCTGTTCACCGAGCTGGCCGCCGAATTCGTGCAATGGCTGCAGGAACGCCCGGTACTGCCGCATCCGGCACTGGCCGAACTGGCGCACTACGAATGGGTGGAGACCGCGCTCTATCAGCTCGACGCCTGTCCGCTGCCGATTGCCACGGGCATCGACCCGCAGGTTGTGCCGCTGCAGCGCTCGCCCTTGGCGTGGCCCCTGCTCTACCACTGGCCGGTCCATCGGCTCGGCAGCGCCGACGCGCCGGCCGAGCCCCCCACCGAACCGACCGGACTGCTGGTTCGGCGCGACGCGGACGGCCAGGTGCGCTTCGCGACGATCAGCCCACTGGCCGCCCACCTGCTCGAGCGCATCGGCCAGTCGCCCGGCCAGACCGGCGCTGAGCACCTGCAGGCGTTGGCGCAGGCCCACGGCCTGCCCCCCGATGCCCTGCTGACCGAGGGAACCGCGCTGCTGCAGCAGTTCCTGCGCCACGCCGTGATCGCCCCGTCCCCTCCGCCTGCCTGACCCCTTTTCCAGGAGTTCCCCTTTGATGAAGACACTGCACCGGGTCGCCCTGCGCGACCGGCTGGATCGGCTTGCGCCGTGGATCGCCCCGCTGGGCCTGCGTCTGCTGCTGGCCTGGGAGTACCTGGAATCCGGCCGCGAAAAGCTGCACGGACAGAACTGGTTCGGCGACCTGCAACAGGCCTTCCCGTTTCCGTTCGACCAGCTCCCGGCCAGCCTCAACTGGCACCTGGCCATCGGATTGGAGCTGGTCGGCGCGCTCTGCCTGCTGCTGGGGCTGGGTACCCGGCTGGCCGCCGGCAGCC
Organism: Stenotrophomonas sp. NPDC077461; assembly: GCF_049545475.1. Classification (NCBI taxonomy): domain Bacteria; kingdom Pseudomonadati; phylum Pseudomonadota; class Gammaproteobacteria; order Lysobacterales; family Lysobacteraceae; genus Stenotrophomonas; species Stenotrophomonas sp. NPDC077461. The sequence continues at coordinate 281,020 of NZ_JBMWDO010000001.1, read as the reverse complement.
TGCTTGTCCTGACCGTGGTGGCGACCTGGGCGGTGCACTGGCCGATGCACTGGGACGGACTGGCCGAGCTGTGGCAGGGCTATGCCATCACCGACCAGGGGTTTGGCAACTTCAAGCTGCCGCTGCTGTTCATGGCCATGCTGCTGCCCCTGGCGCTGCAGGGCGCCGGCCCGCTGAGCGTGGACCACCTGCTGCGCCGGCAGCCGGGGCGCCGTCCCGCAGACGCCTGAGTGGCGGGGGCATACAGGCCCCCTCTGCTAGAATCCACGGATGAACGATGCCGCCTTGCCCCCTGCCGCCGCCGAAACGACTGCCCCCGCGGCGAACCTGGCAATGGCCCAACGCTTCCGTGGTTTCCTGCCTGTCGTGATCGACGTGGAAACCGGCGGCTTCGACTGCAACCGCAACGCACTGCTGGAAATCGCCGCGGTGCCGATCGAAATGGACGAGAACGGCCTGCTCTATCCCGGCCCGACCGCCAGCGCCCACGTGATTCCGGCCGACGGGTTGGAGATCGACCCGAAATCGCTGGAAGTGACCGGCATCATCCTCGACCACCCGTTCCGGCTGGCCAAGTCTGAAAAGGACGCGCTCGACCACATCTTCGCGCCGGTCCGCGCCGCCGTGAAAAAGTACGGCTGCCAGCGCGCGATCCTGGTCGGCCACAACGCGCATTTCGACCTGGGCTTCGTCAATGCCGCGGTCAACCGCACCGGCCACAAGCGCAATCCGTTCCACCCCTTCAGCGTGTTCGACACGGTGACTCTGGCCGGCGTCGCCTACGGCCAGACCGTGCTGGCGCGCGCGGCCAACGCCGCCGGGCTCGGCTGGGACGCCGACGAAGCGCACAGCGCGGTGTACGACACCGAGCAGACCGCCAAGCTGTTCTGCACGATCGCCAACGCCTGGCCACGTCCCTGACGCACCCGCGCGGGGCGGCCGAACCCTGCTCCGCCCCGGCCTGATCGTCACCCGATGGCGGTGCGGTCGCGGCCTTCGCTCTTGGCGCGGTACAGCGCGCGGTCCGCGCGCTGATACAGCAGCATCGGGGTACGGTCGGCCGCATCCAGTTCGACCAGTCCGGCGCTGAAGGTCACCTTCAGACCCGCCACACCGGCCCAGTCGGGGTGGTCGTGGAACAGGCCACGCAGACGTGCGCAGACCTGCGCCGCTTCGTCCAGGCGGGTGTCATTGAGCAGCAGGGCGAACTCCTCACCACCGGTGCGTGCCGGCATGTCCGAATCGCGGCATGCCGAGGCGATCAGGCGCGCCACTTCCACCAGCACCACGTCGCCGACGCTATGGCTGTGCCGGTCGTTGACCTCCTTGAAGTGGTCGATGTCCAGCACCACCAGGCACATCGGGTGACGGCTGCGCTGCGACCGGGCGAAATCGCGGGCCAACGCTTCGTCGAATGCACGCCGGTTGGCCAGGCCGGTCAGCGCGTCTTCGCGCGCCTGGCGTTCAAACGCTTCGGCCTGCACGGCCAGACGTTCGGCCAGCGCGGTCTTTTCCTCGTTCAAGGCCTGCAGGTGCATGGTCTGCGCCTGCAGGTCGCGCGTGGCCTCATTCACCCTCCGCGCCAGGCGGATGTTGCTGGCCTTGTAGCGATTGATCAGATAGCGGTACAGCGCCACCAGGCCGGCCAACAGCAGCAGCGAAGCGATCACCTGCACGCTGCGCCGCTGCCACAGAAACGGCTCGACCGTGAACGCCCAGACCGCCTCGCTGTCGCTCCATGCACCGCCGGGGTGGGCGGCCGACACATGCAGCGTGTAGTCGCCCGGCGGCAGACCGATGAATTCGACGCTGCGCTGCTGCCCGCGCTCGATCCAGCCGCTGTCCAGGCCCTCCAGGCGGGTGCGATAGCGGATCCGTTCGGACAGCAGATAGCTCAGCCCCACATAGCTCACGCTCAGGCGCTTGCCGCCGGGAATGCGGTTGTAGTCGTTGCCCTGCCAGTGCAGGGGCGTGCCATCCACCTGCACGTTCTCGATCACCGCCGGCGGCGCCAGGCGCTCGCGGAAGCGCTGCAGCCGCAGCGGATCGACCGTGCTGAGGCCACCGGCAGTGACCACCCAGAACGTCCCGTCCTGGCGCAGGATCGCCGACGGGCCGGAACTGCCATTGGCCTGCGAATTGGCCATGCCGTCGATTTCGTTGTAGTGCTCCACGTCGATGTGCGGCGCGCGTCCGTCGGCCACATCGTTGAGCATCGCCATGTCGGTGCGCAGGACGCCGCGGTTGCTGCTGATCCACACATTGCCGACGCGGTCGGGCACCAGCTGGAACACCGTATCCACGGGCATGCCCTGCTCCAGCCCGACCCGCGCCAACCGGCCGTTCTGCCAGCGGTACAGCCCACGGTCGGTGCTTACCCACATCGCATCGCCGATCTGCTGGAAGCCGAACACGCTGCGGCCGCCGCCCATGCGCTCCAGGTCGATGGCCTGCACGCGGTTGCCGCGCAGCACGCGGATGCCTTCGATCGTGCCGATCCACAGATTGCCCTCGGCGTCGTGGGCCAAGGCGGTGATCAGCCCGGTCGGCATGCCGGGCACAGTCGGCACGGCCACGCCACGCGCATCAATGCGCACCACGCCCTTCTGCGTGCCGGCCCAGACCCCGCCGTCACGGTCCACGCTCATCGCACGGATGTTGCCCCCCGGCAGCCCATCGGCGGTGCCGTAGGTGCGCAGCACCCGGCCCTGTGCGTCCACCCGGAACACCCCGTCGCCGAAGGTGCCCACCCATAGATCACCTGCACGGTCCTGGGCCAGGCTCAACACCGACGGCGGCTTGCCGCCCTGATTGCGCAGCGCGATCGCATGGAAGCGGCCATCGCCGTCCATCCGGTCCAGGCCGCTGGCACTGCCGATCCACATCTGGCGTTGCCGGTCCTCATACACGGTGCGCACGTAGTCGCCACTGAGTCCATCGCGTTCGGTGTAGCTGCTGAACAGCGTTTCGCGCAGGCGGTACAGACCGCCGTTGGCGCCGACCCAGATGCTGCCCTCCGCATCCTCCCGCAGGCTGACCACACGTCCACCCGGCAGCGAAAGACCGGCCGGCAGCCGCTCCAGCCCATGCCGCGAGAGCCGCAGCAGGCCCTGATTCTCGGTGCCCAGCCACAGGTCGCCGTGGCGGTCCTGCAGCATCGCGGTCATGTGCATCTGGCCGGGCAGGCGGTGCTGCAGCTCGGGCACGCCGTCCTGCATGCGGTAGATCCGCTCGCCGGCCACGATCCACATCACCCCGTCGGGCGCCCGGTACGGCCACACCAGGCCACGCCCCAGCCCGAAGCTCTCCGGCGCGCGGCGCAGGACGCCGTCGTTGTCGCGCACCACCAGGCCATCCAGGGTGCCCACCCACACGCGGTCCTGGGCGTCCACCACCATTTTGGTGAAACTCATCGCCATCGGCACGTCGGCCGCCGGCGGTGTGTATGCGATGCGGCCGTCCGGGTCGAGGCTGCCGATGCCCTTGCCTTCGTACAGCAGCCACAGGCGCCGATGGCTGTCCATCTGCATCGCCTGGATCAGCACCTGCGGCGTCCCCGGCTGGTGTTCCCATACCCGCCACTGGCCATCGCTGCCGCGGCGGGTGACGTTGCCGCGCGAGTCGCTGATCCACAGGTTGCCGGCGTGGTCGACATACAGGGCGCCCACGCCATTGTCGCGCAGGCCCGGCCGCGTGCTGCGGTCGAACACGGTGAAGTCCAGCCCGTTGTAGCGCACCAGACCCTCCCAGGTGGCGAACCAGAGGTGGCCTTCGGGCGTCTGCGCGATGTCGCGCAGCGAGTTGTGCGGCAGGCCGTTGCGCGAGGTCCACACGTCGATCGCGTAGTCGCGCAGCGGCGGTGGCCCATCCTGCGCCGACAGCGACGGAATGGCCGCCAGCCACAGCAGCAGGCACAGCCCTGCGGCCTGCAGCCACGGCAGGACGCGTCCTCGGGATTGGACCGGCCGCCGCCGGTTGACGCCCCCCCGTTCCCTCATCCGTGCAGGCCTGCCCGCATGGCGTTGGGAAGGGAAGCCCCGGCCCGCAGGCCGGTTGATTCGTGCGCTCTCATGGGGGAGAAGCTGGCAAAGAGGTGCCCATAGTAGGCAAATCCGCGCCCGAACGGTCGTGAAGATCTATCCGGTGCGGCTTCCGGGTGCAACCCGCCAGGTGGCCGGCCAACGCACCACGGCCTCCAATCCCCCCTGCGGATGATTGCGCAGGTGCAACGTGGCACCGTCCTTCTCGGCCAGCGCGCGGGCGATGGTCAGGCCCAGCCCGGCGCCGCCCGTATCGCGCGAGCGCGAGGTCTCCAGCCGCACGAACGGATCGAACACGGCCTCCAGTTCGTCCTCGGCCAGGCCCGGTCCGCTGTCGCGGATGCGGACCACCACGTCATGCTCGGTCTGCTCCACACTCACCCGTGCCGACTGCCCGTACATCACCGCGTTGTCCACCAGGTTGGAGAACAACCGGTGCATGGCCAGCGGGCGCAGCATCATCACCGCGCCACTGGCCTGGTCGAAGCGCACGTCGGCGCCGGCTTCGGCGGCGTCCTCCACGATGCTCTCCAGCAGCGAATCCAGCACCAGGGCAGCGCGCTGTTCGGCGCTTTCGGCACTGCGGGCCAGCTCCAGACCCTCGCGGATCAGCGCCTGCATCGCGCCCAGGTCGCCGATCAGGCGCTCACGCAGCGCCTCGTCGGTCACGTTCTCCAGCCGCAGCCGCAGCCGGGTCACCGGCGTCTGCAGATCGTGGGTGATCGCGGCCAGCATCTGCGTGCGCTCGCCCAGGTGCCGCTGCAGGCGCTGCTGCATGGCGTTGAAGGCTTCGGCAGCGCGTCTGACTTCCAATGGCCCGGTCACGGGCATCGGCGCGCCCTGCAGGTCGTCGCCCAGCGCCGCGGCGGCAGCGGCGAGGCGCTGCAGCGGCGCGCTGGCCATGCGCGCCACGATGTAGGCCAGGATCGCGATGGCGATCACCAGCAGGGTCAGGAACAGCGGGTCCACCGCCAGGATGCCGTTGTGCGCCACGGCCGGGGAATCCAGTGCAAGCCGCAGCGGCGTGCCGTCGCTGAGTACCACCGACACGGCGCGGCATTTGGGCGGGATGAACGCCGGATCGCGCTCGCGCGGGCGCTTGGGCGCGCCCATCTTGTGCGGCGGCGGCGGCAACAGCTCCGGCAGCCGCGGCAGGCAGGAGCGGAACGAGGTGAAATGGACCTGGGCGTGCGCCACCGGGCCGGGCCGGTCATCCAGCACGGCCATCATCGCGGTGTCCCTGCGGCCCTGGCGCGCGCCGTCGGGCAGCTCGCGCACGCTGGGGCCGCCCACGGCCAGCAGGCGCTCGCGCAGCTCGGGGTTGCCGTCCAGCAGGTTGACGTAGCCCTGCAGCCGGTCGGCGATGCGGTTGAGGTTCTGCCGTTCAAATTCCTGCTGGCGCTTGGCGCTGGCCAGCACGGTGGCGCCGATCGCGGCCACCGCCATGCCCAGCAGCAGAATCAGGAACAGGCGCCCCACCATCGAAGCGAAGAAGCGCCGCAGGCGTTTCATTCCAGCCCCACCGCCGTGGCCAGTACGTAACCTTCGTTGCGCACGGTCTTGATCAGCCCGTCGCTGCCGCCGTCATCGCCCAGCTTGTTGCGCAGGCGGCTGACCTGCAGGTCGATCGCGCGATCCTGCGACTCGTAGCTGCGGCCACTGCTCAGCGCCACCAGCTGCTCGCGCGACAGTACCTTGTTGGCATGTCCGACAAACACCCGCAGCAGGCGGAACTCGGCACCGGACAGCACCACCACCCGGCCATCGGGGTCGACCAGGTGCCGGTGTTCAAGATCGAATATCCAGTGCGAGAACCGCGCGCGGCGGATCGCCAGCGGCTCCAGATTGGCCGGCAGCGCCTCGGTCCGGCGCAGCACGTTGCGGATGCGCGCCAGCAGTTCGCGCGGCTCGAAGGGCTTGGCCAGGTAGTCATCGGCGCCCATTTCCAGGCCCAGCACGCGGTCGATCGGCTCGCTGCGCGCGGTGAGCATGATCACCGGCGTGCTTGACCGCGCACGCAGGTCACGGCACAGGGTCAGCCCGTCTTCGCGCGGCAGGTTGAGGTCGAGCACGATCAGGTCGACGTGTTCGCGTTCAAGCACCTGACGCATGCCGGTGCCATCGCTGGCGGTGCTGATCTGGTAACCGGCGCGTCCCAGCTGTTCGGCAAGCAGTTGGCGGATATCGTGGTCGTCGTCGACGATTAACAGGCGATGCATGGTGGTGGTGGTCTCCATGCGGTCATGATCCCCTGTCCGGAGATGAACCGCATCAATGGGAATGCGTACGCGTGTGTCAGGACACGACGACGATACACAACGAAACGCGGGACAGCGCGTCTGGTTACCCTTTGATACACGGCGAGCGTTGAGCCCTCCGGCGTGGGTCTTCACAATGCTGACAACGCCGACGCAACGGCCTGCCGAGTAGACGATCATCGTGAAGCCCCGCCTGCCCCACACCCGCCGCGGCCGCATCCTGCTGCTGATCGCCTTCGTCGTCGTGATTGCCGCGATTGTGGCATGGTTCGCCCGCAAGCCTGCCGCCCCGGCCCTGGCGACCACGCCGGTCAGCCGTGGCGACATCGAGCAGACGGTGGAGGCCACCGGTGTGGTCGATGCCTACAAGCTGGTGAGTGTGGGTGCGCAGGCCTCCGGCCAGATCAAGTCGCTGAAGGTGCAGCTGGGCGATACCGTCAAGGAAGGCCAGCTGATCGCCGAGATCGACGCCACCACGCAGCAGAATCAGGTGCTCAACGCCGAAGCCGCACTGGACAACATCCGCGCCCAGCGCGCGGTACAGCAGGCCAGCCTGCGTGAGGCCGAACTGGAGTTCGCCCGTCAGCAGCAGATGCTCGCGGCCGAAGCCACCTCGCGTGCCGAGTACGACGCGGCCGACGCCAGGCTGAAGACCGCACGCGCGCAGATCCAGTCCTACGACGCGCAGATCAAGGGTCGCGAGACCGAACTGGGCACCGCCCGTGCCAACCTGGCCTACACCCGCATCACCGCGCCGATGGACGGCACCGTGGTGGCGGTGGTGGCCGAGGAAGGCCGTACCGTCAATGCCAACCAGACCGCGCCCACCATCGTGATGCTCGCGCGCCTGGATCTGGTCACGGTCAACGCCGAAATCTCCGAGGCGGACGTGGTCAAAATCAAGGCCGGCATGCCGGTGTACTTCACCACGCTGGGCGAGCCGGACCGCAAGTACCACGCCACGCTGCGCCAGATCAATCCGGCGCCGTCCTCCATCGCCAGCGACAATGCATCAAGCTCCAGTTCCTCCAGCTCCAGCTCGAGTACGGCGGTGTACTACAACGCCCTGTTCGACGTGGAGAACCCCGACGGCACGCTGCGCATCGACATGACCGCGCAGGTATCGGTGATGCTCAAGCAGGCCAAGGGCGTCCTCATGATCCCGGCGGTGGCGCTCGGCCCGAAGACCCGCGATGGCCAGTACGTGGTCCGCGTCGCCGACGCCGACGGCATGCCGGCGCCACGCAAGGTGCGGATCGGCATCAACAACGGCGCCAACGCCGAAGTGCTGTCCGGCCTGACCGAGGGCGAAAAGGTCATTGTCGGCGAGGGTGGCGCGGCGGCAGGGGGCAGCAGCGGCGGCGGCCGTGGTGGCCCGCAGATCCGGATGGGTGGGCCGGGCATGGGCGGGCCGCGCCGATGAGCGGTGCCCCGACCGGCGCGCAGCCCACGCGCGCCCCGCTGCTGCGACTGCGCGACCTTCGCCGCGAGTTTCCCGCCGGCGAAGACACCATCGCCGTGCTGCGCGACGTCAACCTGGACATCGATGCGGGCGAGATGGTCGCCATCGTCGGCCAGTCCGGGTCGGGCAAGTCCACGCTGATGAACATCCTCGGCTGCCTGGACCGGCCGACCCGCGGCAGCTACCAGGTGGCGGGCCGCGAAACCGGCAGCATGCTGCCGGACGAGCTGGCCGAGCTGCGCCGCGAGCATTTCGGCTTCATCTTCCAGCGCTACCACCTGCTGGGCGACCTCGATGCGCGCGGCAATGTCGCCGTGCCGGCGGTCTATGCCGGCAGCCCGGGGCCGGTGCGCACCGCGCGCGCCGAGCAGCTTCTGCAGCGCCTCGGTCTCGGCGACCGCATGCACCACAAGCCCGGCCAGCTGTCCGGCGGCCAGCAGCAGCGCGTGTCGATCGCGCGGGCGCTGATGAACGGCGGCGAGGTGATCCTGGCCGACGAACCGACCGGCGCGCTCGATACGCGCTCCGGCGAGGAGGTGATGGCGATCCTCGGCGAGCTGCATGCCGAAGGCCACACCATCATCATCGTCACCCACGACATGTCGGTGGCCGAACACGCGCAGCGCATCATCGAGATCCGCGACGGCGAGATCATCGCCGACCGCGCCAATGCGAACGCCCCCCGTTACCGCGCGCAGCGCCAGCCCACCGTGGATGCCGGCCGCGGCCACAGCTGGCGCGCCGCGCGCGACCGCTTCACCGAAGCGTTCCGGATGGCGCTGCTGGCAATGAACGCGCACCGGTTGCGCACCTTCCTGACCATGCTTGGCATCATCATCGGCATCGCCTCGGTGGTGTCGGTCGTGGCGCTGGGCAACGGCTCGCAGCAGCAGATCCTGCAGAACATCAGCGCGCTGGGCACCAATACCATCGACGTCTATCCCGGTCGCGGCTTCGGCGACATGCGCTCGGCCCGGGTGCAGACGCTCAAGGCCAGCGACGCCGATGCGCTGGCGCGGCAGAGCTACGTGGACAGTGCCACGCCCAGTGTGTCTTCCTCGGTCACCGCCCGGTACCGCAACCAGTCGGCCACCGCCCAGGTCAGCGGCGTGGGTGAGCAGTTCTTCCGGGTCAAGGGCGTGACCCTGGTTGCCGGCAGCTTCTTCGACCGCGATGCGGTACGCGGCCTTGCCCAGGTGGCGGTGATCGACGAAAACACCCGAACCCAGTTCTTCCCCAACGGCGAGGACCCGATCGGCCAGGTGATCCTGCTCGGCAACGTGCCGGCGCGCGTGGTCGGCGTCGCACAGCGGCAGAGCTTCGGCTTCGGTGGCAGCACCAGCCTGAGCGTGTGGGTGCCCTACACCACGGTGATGTCACGCATGCTTGGCCAGAGCCACGTCTCCAGCATCACCGTCCGGGTGGACGACAGCACGCCGATGGATGCCGCCCAGGCAGCCATTTCCAAGCTGCTGGTGATGCGCCACGGCACCGAGGACTTCTTCCTCAGCAACAGCGCCGAAATCCGCCAGACCATCGAGCAGACCACGCGCACCATGACCCTGCTGATCAGTGCCATCGCGGCGATCGCGCTGCTGGTGGGCGGCATCGGGGTGATGAACATCATGCTGGTGTCGGTCACCGAGCGCACCCGTGAAATCGGTGTACGCATGGCAGTGGGCGCGCGCCAGAGCGACATCCGCCAGCAGTTCCTGATCGAAGCGGTGCTGGTCTGCCTGCTCGGCGGCCTGCTTGGCGTGGGGCTGTCGCTGGTGGTGGGCTGGCTGTTCGGCAAGTTCGCTCCCGACTTCCAGATGCTGTTCTCGACCGCGTCCATCGTGGCCGCCTTCGCCTGCTCCAGCCTGATCGGCGTGGCGTTCGGCTTCCTGCCGGCCCGCAGTGCGGCACAACTCGACCCCGTGGAGGCGCTGGCGCGCGAATGACCATGTTCCCGATTCCCCTGATGTCCCGGCGTCCGCTGGCCCTGGCCTGCCTGTCCGCACTGGCGCTGTCTGCCTGTGTCAGCACCGGCCAGTACCGGGTCGACCCGCCGGCGGTGCCGGCCAGCTACGGTCGCGGCGATGCGGCGCGCAACGCGCCGGTGCAGGCTGTCGCCGTGTCACCGGCCGAGGCGGGTGCCGACGTGCGCCGCGACGCCTGGTGGAACGGATTCGGCGATCCGCAGCTGGACGCGGTGATCGCCCGTGCCTTGGCCGCCAACACCGACCTGGCGTCTGCCGGGCTGGCCGTGCAGCGTGCGCGCCTGCAGGCCGGACTGGCCGACAACGCGATGTGGCCGCAACCCTCGGGCAGCGTCGGCAGCAGCGGCAACCGCGCGATCGACCAGTCTGCGGACTGGAACCGCAGCAGTTCGGCCAGTGTCGGGCTGCAGTGGGAGGTTGATCTGTGGGGACGGCTGCGCGCCCAGCGCGACATCGCCCAGTGGGAAGCACAGGCCAGCGCCGAGGACCTGCAGAACACGGCGCTGCTGGTGATCGGCGATGTCGCCACGCAGTACTGGACGCTGGCCTTTCTCAACCAGTCCATCAGCGCCGGTGAGGCCAATCTGGCGCGCCTGCAGCGCACGCTGCAACTGGTGCAGGCCCGCTTCGATGCCGGTGCGGTGTCGCGGTTGGAAGTGCGCCAGGCCAGCCAGAGCCTGGAGGCGCAGCGCGCCGCACAGAGCGCGCTGGAACAGCAGCGCGTGGCCACCCGCAACGCGTTGACCGTGCTGCTCGATGGCCAGCCGTTGGCCCTGGCCGACGAACCCCGCCAGCTGGAGCGTGCCACCAGCCCGGCCATCGCCGAAGGCCTGCCGGCCGATCTGCTCGGTCGCCGGCCTGACCTGCGCGCGGCCGAACTGCGCCTGCGCAACAGCCTGAAGACCATCAAGGTGACCGCCACCCGGTACTACCCGGCGCTGAGCCTGACCGGCAGCGTCGGTACCGGCGCCACCTCGCTGTCGGACGTGTTGAAGCATCCGGTGGCCACGCTCGGTGCCGGGCTGTCGCTGCCGTTCCTCAATGTGCGCCAGGCCGAGTTGGACACCCGATTGGCCGGTACCGATTACCAGATCGCCGCCAACGACTTCCGCCGCACGCTGTACACCGCACTGTCGGAAGTGGACAACGCCCTCTCGGCACGCACGCAGTTCGCCACGCAGGTCGCGGCGTCGCAGGCGTCGTATGACGAAGCGGTGGAAATCGAGCGGATGTACGAGGTGCGCTACCGGGTCGGTGCGACCGACCTGCGCACCTGGCTGGAAGCGCAGCAGACCCGGCGCGATGCGGAGCTGTCGCTGGCGTCGGTGAGGCAGCGGCAGTTGATCAACGATGTCACCTTGTTCAAGGCATTGGGCGGCAGCGCAGGCTGATGCCCGCCGCGCGTCCCCATGTAGCGCCGACCGTTGGGCGGCTGCCGCGCCGCGCGCGGCCGCGTCGAAACGGGCGGCGCGCAGGCGGATCGGATGTCACGACGCCGGAACGAAGGGCGGCCGACCAACGGTCGGCTCCACAGCCCGCCCGCGCGCGGATTACAGACCGCGCTGGCGCACGGCCTCGAACAGGCTGACCCCGGTGGCGACGGAGACATTCAGGCTCTCGATGTCGCCCGGCATCGGGATCTTGACCAGGCCGTCGCAGTTCTCGCGGGTCAGGCGACGCAGACCATCGGCCTCACCGCCCAGCACCAGCGCCACGTTGCCCTTGAGGTCGATCGCATACAGCGATTCGGTGGCTTCGCCGGCCAGGCCGTAGATCCACACGCCCAGCTTCTGCAGGTCCTTCAGGCAGCGCGACAGGTTGGTCACGGCCACCACCGGGATGCGGTCGGCGGCACCGGCCGAGGTCTTGCGCACGGTGGCGTTCACCGTGGCCGACTTGTCCTTGGGGATGATCACCGCAGTGGCACCGGCCGCCGCTGCGCTGCGCAGGCAGGCACCGAGGTTGTGCGGGTCCTGCACCTCGTCGAGGATCAGCAGCAGGGCCTTGCCCTCGGCCGCTTCGACCAGCCCTTCCAGCTCGTTCTCGCCCCAGGTGCGTGCAGCCTGGTAACGCGCGGCCACGCCCTGGTGACGCACCGAACCCCCCACGCCGTCCAGCGCCTGGGTGTTCACCTTGCGCACGTCGATGCCCTTGCGCCGCGCGTTCTCTTCGATCTCGGTCAGACGCGGGTTCTTCGCGCCGGCCTCGATCAGGACCTCGCGGACGTTCTCGGCATCGTTCTCAATCGAGGACGCGACGGCGTTGACGCCGACAATCCACTGGCTTTGCTTGCTCATTGCGGGGGGCGGGACCGGAAAGGGGGTGGTAATGGTAGAGCATCGGCGGCGGCCCCGCCTCACGCGGCGGGCGGAGGCCAGTCACCGGTGTCGTGGTCGGGATGCTGGTGGGAGACCAGGTGCAGCAGGTAGACCGCCTCCGGGTCGTCTTCGTCGCGGATGGCGCTGAGCCGGTCCAGGGCATCCACGAACGGCAGTTTGGCGTCGATACCGTACTGGACCGTGGGCGGCAGGCGCGCGGGCGTATCGAAGGCGCCTGCGGCGATCGCCATCCCGTTGGGGGCCTCGTAGGTCAGCGGGGTGCCGCAGTCCGCGCAGAATCCTCGCTTGACCAGATTGGAGGAGGCGAAGCGGCGCGGTTCCCCGCGCGTCCAGGCGAATGCCACCCCGCGCACCGAGACCAGGGGCGCATAGTAGGCCCCGAACGCCTTCTGGCACATCCGGCAATGGCAGATCGAGCTGTCGGTCAGCTCACCGCGGACGTGAAAACGCACCGCACCGCATTGGCAGCCGCCGCTGTATTCGGGAAGGGTAGTCATGGGGCCCGTCCGTTCCGGGGTGACGGAGGGCCGGCCAGCGGCCGGCACTCCGGTTCAGTACGCCTGCTTCCGGCGCTTGGCCGGCTGGCCACGTGGGGGCAGCGCCGGGACCTCGTCGTCCTTTTCCTCGACCAGACGGAAGTCGATCTTGCGCTCTTCCATGCTGGCCTTCAGTACCAGGATGCGGACCCGGTCACCCAGGCGGTAGGCCTTGCCCCGGCGCTCGCCGCTGAGGGTTTTGCGCACCGCATCGAACTGGTAGTAGTCATGCGGGAGCTGGGTGACGTGGACCAGGCCGTTGACCTTGGACTCGTCCAGTTCCACGAACAGCCCGAAGCTGGTCACGCCACTGATGACGCCGTCGAACTGGCCGCCCACGTGCTTCTCCATCCAGGCCGCCCGGTAACGCTCGTCGACCTCGCGCTCGGCCTCGTCGGCGCGGCGTTCGCGTTCGGAGCACTGCAGCGCCAGCGCCGCCATCTCGCGCGCGGAATAGGTGTACTTGTCGAGCGAACCGCCGCTGAGCGCGTACTTGATCGCACGGTGCACCAGCAGGTCGGGATAGCGACGGATCGGCGAGGTGAAGTGCGCGTAGGCGTCCAGCGCCAGGCCGAAGTGGCCCTGGTTGTCCGGCGAATACACCGCCAGGCTCTGGCTGCGCAGCAGCACCGATTCCAGCAGTGCCGCGTCGGGGCGCTCGCGCACCTTCTTGAGCAGCTTGGTGTAATCGCCCGGCTGCACCTTCGACCACGGCGGCAGGCTCAGCTTGAATTCCTTCAGGAACTCCAGCAGATCATCGTACTTGGCTTCCGGCGGCTTGGCGTGATCGCGGAACGGCGCCGGCACGTGCTTGCTGAGCAGGTAGCGCGCCGCCTGCACATTGGCCGCGATCATGCATTCTTCGATCAGCTTGTGCGCGTCGTTGCGCACCAGCATGCCGGCCTGGGTGACTTCACCGGTGTTGTCCAGCACGAAGCGCACTTCGGAGGACTCGAACTCGATCGCGCCACGGCGCGTGCGCGCCTTGGCCAGCACTTTGTACAGCTGGTGCAGACGCTCGACCTGCGGCAGCACCGCGGCGATCTGGTTGCGCACCGCCACGTCGTTCTCGCCTACCGCCTGCCAGACCTGGGTATAGGTCAGGCGCGCGTGCGAATTCATCACCGCCTCGTAGAAGCGCGAGTGGATCACCTCGCCCTCGCGGTTCACCTGCATGTCGCAGACGAAGCACATGCGGTCGACCTTGGGCATCAGCGAACAGATGCCGTTGGAGAGGGTCTCCGGCAGCATCGGCACCACGAACCCCGGGAAGTACACCGAGGTGGCGCGCTTCTGCGCTTCGTCGTCGAGCGGCGTGCCCGGCCGCACGTAGTTGGACACGTCCGCGATCGCCACGACGAGACGGAAGCCCTCGGCATTCGGTTCGCAGTACACCGCGTCGTCGAAGTCCTTGGCATCTTCGCCATCGATGGTCACCAGCGGCGTGCTGCGCAGGTCGACGCGACCGCCGATCATCGACGGTTCCACCACCAGCGGCACGGCGGAGGCTTCGTTCAGCACCTCCTGCGGGAACTCGAACGGCAGCTCGTGGCCGTGGATGGCGGTTTCCACGATCAGCGAGGCGGTCAGCTTGTCACCAAGCACCGCGATGATGCGGCCGATCGGCGGGCGCCGGGTATCGGGCGCCTGGGTCAGTTCGCAGACGACCAGCTGGCCATCACGCGCATCGCCGGTCTGGTCCGGCGGAATCTGCACATTGCGCTGCACCCGCTTGTCATCGGGCACCACATAGCTGATGCCGAACTCGATGCTGAAACGGCCGATCAGGCGGGTCATGCCGCGCTCGAGCACGCGGGCGATGCTGCCTTCGCGACGGCCGCGGCGGTCGATGCCGGTGACGTTGGCGAGCACACGGTCCCCGTGCATCACCTTGCGCATTTCATACGGCGGCAGGAACAGGTCGTCGCCGCCCTCCACCGGACGCAGGAAGCCGAAGCCTTCCGGGTTGGCGATGACCACACCGGTGATCAGGTTGGTGGCCTGCACCGGCGCGAAGCCGCCGCGGCGGTTCTGCACCAGCTGGCCATCGCGCACCATCGCGCCCAGGCGCTTGCCCAGCGCGTCGGCCCGATCCGGTTCGGTCAGTCCCAGATGGACGCCAATCTCATCGGCGGTCTGCGGGCCATCGCAGCGGTCGAGCAGCTGCAGGATCGCCTCGCGGCTGGCGATGGGCTGGGCGTAACGCTCGGCCTCACGCGCGGCAAACGGGTCCTGCACGGTCATATCGCCCGCGCCCGGCAACGGGCGGCGGCGGGTGGCGTCCTTGGCGGCGGCGCGGGTACCGGGGCGCGGCGCGGCGGGCGCAGTCAGAGATTCGGGCATCCAGGGTGGCAGCTTGCCGGGCTTCTTCTTCGCGGCAGCGCGGGGCTTGCCCGACGGACCGGACGCCTGCTTGGGCGCCGGGGACTTGGGGGCTTTCGCGCCCCGGGTCGGTTTCTTTGGTTTCATTGGCCTCCATCTTAACCGCTGGCGGTGTGCAGAACCGGTCATGGCATGCGCACATGCAGCTTTGTGAAGAATTGTCGAAAAACCGTTGACAAGCGCCGATGGCATCTTCACAATTCGCCCCCTGAGTCGCCCAGGTGGCGGAATTGGTAGACGCACTAGCTTCAGGTGCTAGCGGGGGCAACTTCGTGGAGGTTCGAGTCCTCTCCTGGGCACCATGACTCAGACAATGATCAAACCCGCGCAAGCGGGTTTTTTCATGTCCGGGGTACGTCCGGCGTAGCCCGGGTGGATCAGGTGTCCGGGTCGTAGTAGCGGCGCGACAGCCCTGCCCGCCCCGGAAAGTGCTTGAACCAAGGCCGCGCGGCGTCGATCACCGCCGCCACAGGTGCATGCGCCATCAACCGCTCCACATAGGCGGACAGCGCGGTATGTGACGCAGGCAACGGCACGTAGGCCACTGCATAGAACAGCGCCGGCGCTGCGGCGCAATCGGCCAGGCTGAAGCTGTCGCCCGCCAACCACTGACGCCCACCCAACTGCCGGTCCAACACCGCATAGGTGTTCAGCAGCATCGCGCGGGCGGCGGCGTCCGCGGCTCCGCCTCCATCGCCCGACGGCTGCAGCAGGGCGGCAGTCAGTGCCTGCATCGGCGCCATCACGTACAGATCGCAGACCCGGTCCCAGAAGCGCACCTCCAGCGCCTGTGCCGGGTCCTGCGGAATCAGCAGCGCCCCTTGGGCGGCATGATGGCACTGCAGGTACTCGATGATGATGCTGGTCTCGCCGATGCACGTGTCCTGCTTCACCAGCAGCGGCATCTTGCCGAGTGGCCACAGCGTCCGGAACGCCTCGCGCTCGACCGGGTCGCCCAGGTTCAACAGCCGCGCATCCAGCGATGCGCCCAGTACGCGCGCGGCGATCAGCACTTTCTGGCAGCACGACGACAGGGGATGAAAATGCAGGATCGGGTTCGGCATGGGAACGCCTTGCTGCAGGGTGGGGCCAGTATTTTCAGTGTCGGCTGCCCCGGTCAAACCGCGCCCCACCCGCCAGCGCGACCGGGACCGCACGGCGCGTCACAAAGCGTTGACAGTCTTCAACGGCTTCCGCATAATTCGCGTCCTGAGTCGCCCAGGTGGCGGAATTGGTAGACGCACTAGCTTCAGGTGCTAGCGGGGGCAACTCCGTGGAGGTTCGAGTCCTCTCCTGGGCACCATGACTCAGAACATGATCAAACCCGCGCAAGCGGGTTTTTTCGTTTCCGGCGTTCGATGACACCCGCTTCGCAGGACGCCTGCATCACGCGACATGCAACGCGATGTCGCGGCGACAAGCGAGCAACGCCACGTCGTGCGAAATGCTGTTGACACATTCCCGGTTCTCCCGCAGAATTCTCCTCCTGAGTCGCCCAGGTGGCGGAATTGGTAGACGCACTAGCTTCAGGTGCTAGCGGGGGCAACTTCGTGGAGGTTCGAGTCCTCTCCTGGGCACCATGACTCAGACAATGATCAAACCCGCGCAAGCGGGTTTTTTCATGCCTGCCGGTTTCTGCCGCCGCGCGTGGCTCGGCATAGAAAAAACCCCGCTCTTCAGCGGGGTTTTTTGTTTCATCAGGTCACGCCGTCAATGTCCGCCGGCAGAGGCCGCGCCGGCCCCTGCGCCGAACGGCGGCTTGGCCAGCCACAGGAACGCGATGATGGCCAGGAAGATCCAGCCCAGCAGGAAGAAGATGTCGTTGAAGCCCATCTGCGATGCCTGGTGGTTGATCATGGTGTTGAGCACGGCGGCGCCATGCTGCAGGTCGCCCTGCCCCATCGCGGTCACCTGGTCCTGCATGCCCGGCGTGTAGCCGGACACATGCTCGGTGAGGTGCGCATGGTGCTCCTGGGTGCGCCGCGCCCACAGCCACGTCGTCAACGACGCCGCGAAACTGCCGCCCAGCGTGCGCAGGAACGTGGCCAGGCCGGAACCGGCCGCGATCTCGCGCCCGTCCAGATCCGACAGCAGGATCTGCAGCACCGGCATGAAGAACAGCGCCACACCGATACCCATGATCAGCTGGATGCCGGCCACATGGCCGAAGTCCACCTGCAGGTTGAAACCCGAACGCAGGAAGCTGGTGAAAGACAGGAACACGAAGGCGATGGTGGCCAGCATGCGCATGTCGAACCGCGACGCGTACTTGCCCACGAACGGGGTCATGATCACCGGCAGCACGCCGATTGGCGCGGTCGCCAGGCCCGCCCAGATCGCCGTATAGCCCATGTCGCGCTGCAGCCACTGCGGGATCAGCAGTGCCACGCTGAAGAACGCGGCATAGGCCACCACCATCGCCAGCGTGCCGGCGCGGAAGTTGCGGTGCCGGAACAGGCGCAGATCCACGATGGGATCCTTGTCGGTCAGTTCCCAGATCAGGAACACCGCCAGGGCCACCACCGACACGCAGGCCAGCACCACGATCTTGCCCGAGCTGAACCAGTCCTCGTCGTTGCCGAGGTCCAGCACCAGCTGCAGCGCACCCACGCCGATGACCAGTGTGATCAGGCCGACGTAGTCCATCTTCGGCTTCTCGGTGTGCTCCGGCCGGCCCTTGAGCTGGCTGCCCACCACCAGCGCGGCGAAGATGCCCAGCGGCACGTTGATCAGGAAGATCCACTCCCAGCTGTAGTTGTCGGTGATCCAGCCGCCCAGGATCGGGCCGGCGATCGGCGCCACCACGGTGATCATCGCCAGCAGCGCCAGCGCCTGCCCGCGCTTCTCGCGCGGGTACAGCGACACCAGCAGGCTCTGGGTGATCGGGTACATCGGACCCGCCACAAAGCCCTGGATCGCACGCGACACGACCAGCATGCCCATGCTCTGCGCCAGGCCGCACAGCAGCGAGGCCAGCGTGAAGGCCAGCGTGGCCCAGACGAACAGTTTGGTCTCGCCGAAGCGACGGCTCAGAAAGCCGGTCAGCGGCAGCGCGATCGCGGTACTGACCGCGAACGAGGTGATCACCCACGTCGCCTGCTGCGAACTGGCGCCGAGGTTGCCGGCGATGGTCGGCAGCGACACGTTGGCGATGGTGGTGTCGAGCACCTGCATGAACGAGGCCATCGCCAGGCCGGCGGTACACAGGGCGACGTTGGCCGGCTTGAAGCCGGCGGTCGTCCCTGGCGCACCCGGCATACCGGGCGCGGCGGGAGCTTGTGCGGACATGATGGCCTCAGCTTGCCTTGGCCTGCTGCGGCAGGTTGCTCTGGATGATCTGGTGGATCACGTCGTCGGCGCTGTGCAGCTGCTTTGCGTAGACGTCGGTGTCGAACACCTGGCCCTTGGCGGTTTCGGTCGGCAGCACGGTGCCCTTCTGGTCGCGCAGGCTCACTTCAGCCTTGATCGACAGGCCGATGCGCAGCGGGTGCTCGGCCAGCTGCTTGGCGTCGATGGCGATGCGCACCGGCACGCGCTGCACGATCTTGATCCAGTTGCCGCTGGCGTTCTGCGCCGGCAGCAGCGAGAACGCCGAGCCGGTGCCCAGGCCCAGGCTGTCGATGCGGCCCTTGTAGGTCACATCACCGCCGTACAGATCCGAGCGCAGCTCCACTTCCTGGCCCAGGCGCATGTGGCGCAGCTGGGTCTCCTTGAAGTTGGCCTCTACCCACATCTGTTCGGTCGGCACCACGGCCATCAGCGCAGTGCCCGGCTGCACGCGCTGGCCGACCTGTACCGAACGACGGGCAACATAGCCGGCCACCGGCGCGACGATGCCGGCGCGGGCATTGTTGAGGTAGGCCTGGCGCAGCTGCGCGGCGGCCGCCTGCACGTCCGGCTGCGTGGCGATCACGGTGTCGTCAACGAGTGCGCTGCTGCGTTCGAAGGTCTCGCGCGAACCGGCGACCGCGGCCTCGGCAGCGGCCAGTTCGGTGCGGGCATGCGCCAGCTCTTCGTTGGAGATCGCACCGGTGGCGGCCAGGTTCCTGCGGCGATTGAAGTCCTCGCGCACACGATTGAGCGTGACCTGGCGGGCATTCAACTCGGCCTGCGCGCCCTCGACGCTGCGGTACAGGCCGCGCACCTGGCGGACCGTCCGGGCGAGGTTGGCTTCGGCCTGCTGCAGCGCCACTTCGGTGTCGGCCGGATCCAGCTGTACCAGCAGCTGGCCACGCGCCACGCGCATGCCGTCATCGGCGTTGATCGCCACGACGGTGCCGCTGATCAGCGGGGTGATCTGCACCTGGTTGCCCTGCACGTAGGCATCGTCGGTTTCCTCGAACCAGCGGCCGAACATGAAGTACCACAGGGCCAGCGCGGCCAGCAGCAGCACCACGATGACCAGCAGGCCGCGCAGCAGCTTGCCGCGACGGGAGGGAGCTGCGTTCTCGGCAGCGGGGGCGGAGGTCTGACTCATGGGATGACTCTCAGGAATGCGAGGATTCGGGGGTGGCGGCAACCGTGGCGGTGTCGCTGGACGGGATGAAACCGCCGCCCAGCGCCTGGCTCAGTCGCACCGAAACAAGGATCTGACGCGACTGCAGCTCGGCCAGGCGCTGCTGGGACACCAGCAGCTGCTCTTCCACGCTGAGTACGTCCAGGTAACTGCCGATGCCAGCGCGGTAGCGCTGTTCGGCCAGGTCGTGGGCGGCCCGCGCGGTGCTCACCGCCTGGGCCTGCGCGGCGGCCTGGTCGGCCAGCGAACGCACCGCATTGACCTGGTCGGCGACATCGCGCAGCGCGTTGACCACCGACTGGTTGTAATCGGCCACGGCCAGGTCGTACTGCGCGTCGGTCTTGTCCAGGTTGGCGCGCAGGCGGCCACCGTCGAAGATCGGCAGGCTCAGCGCCGGGCCCAGGAAGGCGAAGGTCGAACCGCTCTTGAGCAGTTGGTCGACCTCGCTGGACACCACCCCGCCGAGCGCGGTGAGGTCCAGGCTGGGATAGAACTGCGCCTTGGCCGCGTGGATCCCGCGCTGGGCTGCTTCCACGCGCCAGCGCGCGGCGACGATGTCCGGGCGACGGCCGAGCAGTTCGCTGGGCAGCACGCCCGGGAGCTGCAGCGCGAGCGGGTTGAGCACCTGCGGGCGTTCGATCTGCAGGCCGCGGTCCGGGCCCTGCCCGACCAGCGCGGCCAGCGCGGTGCGCGCTTCGTCGATCTGCTGCTGCGCGGCCTGCCGCTGCTGCTGCGCGGCCGGGATGCGGGCTTCGGCCTGGCGGGTCTGCAGGTCGCTGTCGATGCCGGCGGCGCGCCGCTGACGGGTCAGGTCCAGGGTCTTCTGCGCCCGTACCAGTTCTTCGCTGGCCACATCATGCAACTGCCATGCGTAGCCCAACTGCGCATACGCTTCGGCAATCGCCGCCGAGAGGTTCAGGCGCGCGGCCTGCGCGTCCACTGCGGCGGCGTGGCCGCTGTCCACGGCCGCTTCCCACGCCGCGCGCTTGCCACCCCAGAGGTCGATGCCATAGCTGACGCTGAGGTAGGCCTGGCCACTGCCGGCATAGCTGCCGCCAAGCTCATCGCCCACCATCGATTCGGGCAGGCGCACACCGGTGTAGCCGCCGGAGGCGGACACGCTCGGCAGGCGGTCGGCACGGGCGGTGCCGATCTGGGCGCGGGCCTGGCGCAGGCGCGCATCGGCGGCGTCCAGACCCGGGTTGCGCTGCAGGCCTTCAGCGATCAGGGCGTCGAGCTGGGGGTCGCCCAGCGCACGCCACCAGTCGGTGGACGGCCAGCCCGGCTGGCTCAGCCCGGGGTTGGCCAGGGTGCGCTGGGTCTGCAGGCTGTCGGCGTCGAGCAGCATGGCCTTGGGTTCCAGGCCGCCGGTGCTGGCACACGCGGCCAGCGCCAGCGCCAGCACGGACAGCAGCACCGGCCGCAGCGGGCGCAGTGACGAGGGGCGATCAGAGGGGAGAGTCATGGCGAATTGAGGGAGTCACGTACACGGGTCATGAGGGAATGCAGCTGCGCGCGCTCGTCCTGGGACAGGTCGCGCATGGCGTCGTTCATCGTCTGGTCGCCGCGCTGCTTCAGCCGGGCCCACAACTGGCGGCCTTCGTCGGTCAACACGATCTGCAGCGCCCGACGGTCCTGGGCATGCGGCTCGCGCCGCACGCAGCCCATCGCTTCGAGCTTGTCCAGCAGCCGGGTAACGGCGCTGGGCACCTGGTCCAGGGCCTGGGCCAGTTCGTTGGCGGTGCACGGCGCGCGCGCCGAGAGCACCTTCAGGCCCAGGTAGTGGGTGAACCCGATGCCGAGGTTTTCTTCGGCCATCGACGTGTCCAGCTGACGGACCAGGCCGTCGCGCACCTGGCGCAACAGCAGTCCGAAGCTGGGAGGCGTGGTTTCGGGACAGATCATGGTGAGCATTCTCTTCCAAAAATTATATTTCTCAATGGAAATATTCGATCTGGAACCAAATGCTGTGTTGCAGCACACAGAACAATGGAGGAACGCCACCTTAATAGCGCCCGACACTGGCCCGGTATTACAATATAGCCAATGAATGACACATTCCGGCCAGCACCCGACCCCGTCGCCGCCCAGATGATCCGCAACAACGTGCTCGACTGGTTCGAGCGCGACGATGGGCTGGGCGTGCTCGGCTTCCGGGTCGAGAGCGCCAACGGGCTGGAGCGCGAGATCGACTGGCACCAGCATCGGCGCGGCCAGTTGATCAGCGTGGAGGCCGGCCTGCTCAACATCCGCACCCGGCACGGAAACTGGTCGCTGCCGCCCGGCTGCGCGGGCTGGATGCCCCCGGCCGAACCCCACACGGTGGACATCTGCGGCCCGCTGCGGGGCTGGGGCGTGATCATCAGTGCCGGGCTGACCCGCGAACTGCCCGATGAACCCTGCGTGGTCGCCATCTCCGACCTGTTGCAGGCGCTGGCGCTGCGTGTCACCGAATGGCCCCCTGCCGAGACGGCCAGCCCGCGCCAGCAGCACATGATCGAGGTCCTGCTGGACGAACTGCGGCATGCCCCGCGCCAGCGCATGCATCTGCCGATGCCGCAGGACCGGCGGCTGCTGCGGATCGCCTCGCAGCTGATCGCCAACCCGGCAGACGGCCGCAGCCTGGAGCAGTGGGCGCGGTGGGCGGGGCTGTCGCCGCGTACACTGACCCGGCACTTCCGCGACGAAACCACCCTCAGCTTCGCCCAGTGGCGCCAGCAGGCGCGCCTGGCCGAGGGCCTGCGCCGCCTTTCCGACGGCCAGGGGGTGTCCGACATCGCCCACGAACTGGGGTTCAGCAGCCCCAGCGCCTTCGTCACGGTGTTCCGCCGCCACTTCGGCTGCCCGCCCGGGCGCTATCTGGCGCGCAACGGACAGCCACTGAACCCATCACGCGGCTTGGCATCCCCGGCCGCATCCGGATAATCGTCCGCCTGCGAGGGCGACAGCCGTCGCCGTCCCTTGCCACAGGTACCAATCCCGCATGACCGATCTCGCCCGCCCCGCCTTCCACGGCTTTGAACAGCTGCCCCTGCGCGAATACGCCGAACGGGCGTACCTGGACTATTCGATGTACGTGGTGCTCGATCGCGCACTGCCGTTCATCGGCGACGGGCTCAAGCCGGTGCAGCGCCGCATCATCTATTCGATGAGCGAGCTGGGCCTGAACGCGGGCTCCAAGCCGAAAAAATCCGCACGTACTGTCGGCGACGTGATCGGCAAGTACCACCCGCACGGCGACAGCGCGTGCTACGAAGCGCTGGTGCTGATGGCCCAGCCCTTCTCCTACCGCTATCCGCTGATCGAAGGCCAGGGCAACTTCGGTTCGACCGATGATCCCAAGTCGTTCGCGGCGATGCGTTACACCGAATCCAAGCTGACCCCCATCGCCGAAGTGCTGCTGGGTGAGATCAGTCAGGGCACCACGGACTGGACCCCGAACTTCGACGGCACCCTGGAAGAGCCGACCTGGATGCCGGCGCGCCTGCCGCACCTGCTGCTCAACGGCACCACCGGCATCGCCGTGGGCATGGCCACCGACGTGCCGCCGCACAACCTCAACGAGATCGTCAGCGCCCTGCTGCACCTGCTGGACGATCCCGATGCGACCGTGGCCGATCTGTGCGAGCACGTGAAGGGGCCGGACTACCCGAGCTTCGCCGAGATCATCACGCCGCTGGCCGACCTGCGGAACATGTACGAGACCGGCAACGGCAGCGTGCGGGCGCGCTCGACGTTCGTGAAGGAACACAACAACATCGTGGTCAACGCGCTGCCCTTCCAGGTCTCGCCGTCGAAGGTGATCGAGCAGATCGCCGCGCAGATGCGCGCCAAGAAGCTGCCGTGGCTGGAAGACATCCGTGACGAATCCGACCACGCCAACCCGGTGCGGGTGGTACTGGTGCCGCGCTCGAACCGCGTGGATGCCGAACAGTTGATGGGCCACCTGTTCGCCACCACCGACCTGGAGCGCAGCTACCGGGTCAACCTCAATGTGATCGGGCTGGACGGCCGTCCGCAGGTGAAGAACCTGAAGATGCTGCTCAGCGAGTGGCTGCAGTTCCGCGGCACCACCGTGACCCGCCGCCTCAACCACCGCCTGCAGAAGGTCGAGCGCCGCCTGCATGTGCTGGACGGCCTGCTGGTTGCCTTCCTCAACCTGGATGAGGTGATCCACATCATCCGCACCGAGGACGAGCCCAAGCCGGCGCTGATCGCACGCTTCGGACTGAGCGAGGAGCAGACCGAGTACATCCTGGAAACCAAGCTGAAGCAGCTGGCACGCCTGGAGGAAATGAAGATCCGTGGCGAGCAGGATGCGCTGGTCAAGGAACGCGACAAGATCCAGTCGATCCTGGAGAGCAAGGCCAAGCTGAAGAAGCTGATCCGTGACGAGCTGGTGGCCGATGCGAAGAAGTTCGGCGACGACCGCCGTTCGCCGCTGGTCCAGCGGGGTGCGGCGCAGGCCATCGACGAAACCGAGCTGGTGCCCAGCGAGCCGATGACCGTAGTGCTGTCGGAGAAGGGCTGGATCCGCGCGGCCAAGGGCCACGACATGGACCCGTCCACGCTGTCCTACCGCGACGGCGATGCGCTGCTGGGGGCGGTCCGCGCACGCAGCACCCAGCAGGTCGCGTTCCTGGACAGCGAAGGTCGCGCGTACTCGACCCTGATCCACACCCTGCCCTCCGCGCGCGGCAATGGCGAGCCGTTGACCGGCCGCTTCTCGCCCGCGCCGGGCAGCGCGTTCATGACCCTGGCCAGCGGCGAGAACAACACCCGCTTCGTGCTGGCCTCCACGCATGGCTATGGCTTCGTGACGCGCTTCGAGAACCTCACCGGCCGCAACAAGGCCGGCAAGGCGATGCTCAATCTCACCTCCGGCTCGAAGGTGCTGACCCCGGCCGTGGTCGCCAATCCGGACACGGACCGGATCGTGGCGGTGACCAGCTCGGGCAACCTGCTGGCGATTGCGGCCAGCGACCTGCCGGAACTGGACAAGGGCAAGGGCAACAAGATCATCGACATCCCCAAGGCCAAGCTCGCCACCGAGCGCGTGGTGGCGGTGGTGTCGGTGAGCCCCGGCAACACCCTGCTGGTGCGCAGCGGCCAGCGGACGATGAACCTGTCGTTCAAGGACCTGGACACCTACCTGGGCACGCGTGCCACGCGCGGCCATCTGCTGCCGCGTGGCTGGCAGAAGGTCGAAGGACTGGCGGTGGAGTAACGCCGAGAGGATCGAACGCGGTCCCGATCACGTAGACACAGAAAGGCCGGGTTTCCCCGGCCTTTCTGTTTGCTTCTGCGTCGGCTGGCTGGCGGCTGCGGGCGGGCGGACGCGGGTGTCTGCGGCGTGCTGGCGAACGCTGGCTGGCGCGCGATTGAACACGCACGCACCTCAGTGCGCGGCGGTGCCCTTGGCCTGCATCTTGCTAGTCTGGTACAGCGCCAGGCCGATCCGCTTGATCAGCCCCAGCTGCTGTTCCAGCCACCAGGCGTGGTCTTCCTCGGTGTCCTTGAGCTGCACCAGCAGCAGGTCGCGGCTCACGTAATCCTGATGCTGTTCACACAGCTTCATGCCGGCAGCCAGGTTGTCGCGCACGCTGTACTCGGTGTCCAGGTCCTTCTGCAGCATCTCTTCGACCGTGGTGCCGGGCTCGAACGCATACGGGCGCATATCCGGATCGCCGCCGAGGAACAGGATGCGACGCAGCAGCGCATCGGCGTGCTGGGTTTCCTCTTCCATCTCATGGTTCAAGCGCTCGTACAGCGCGAACAGGCCCTGGTCTTCGTAGCGTCGCGAGTGGATGAAATACTGGTCGCGTGCGGCCAACTCGCCGCGCAGCAGGTCCTTCAGGCACGCAATGACGTCCGGATTGCCTTTCATGGTGGGGGGTTCCTGGTGGATCGATGGCGCACATGGTGCCGCATCCAGCGTTCCAATGATCTAATCGGAATCAGTCGCAGTTGGCGCCTACAATCGGCCAACACCGTCATCGGGGGGCGCGGGATGCGTCGCTGGCTCACGCGGGTGCTGTGGCTGTTGGTGGTACTGCTCATCGTTGTCATCGCCATCGTGTGGGGGCTGCTGCGCGGCAGTCTGCCCGCGCTGGACGGCACACAGCCGCTGGCGGGCCTGCAGGCTCCGGTGAGCGTCACCCGCGATGCGCTCGGCGTGGTCACCATCGATGCCGGCAGCCAGGCCGATGCGATGCAGGCGCTGGGGCTGGTGCACGCGCAGGAACGCTATTTCGAGATGGACCTGATGCGCCGCACCGCCGCCGGCGAGCTGGCCGCGCTGTTCGGCCCGGCCGCCGTCGAGATGGACCAGCGGATGCGCGTCCACCGTCTGCGTGCGCGTACCCGCGCGCATCTGGCCGAGGCCATCGGTGCGCAGCCCGAGGTGATCCAGGCCTATGTGGCGGGTGTCAACGCCGGCCTCGCCGGGCTGCGCGTGCGCCCGTGGCCGTACCTGCTGCTGCGCCAGCCGCCGGCCCCCTGGGCAGCCGAGGACAGCGTGCTGACCGGGCTGGCGATGTATGCCGATCTGCAGGACCCGGGCAACCAGGACGAGCTGGCGATGGCGCGCCTGCGTGACGTGGTGCCGCCACCGTTGTATGCCCTGCTCGCCCACGACGGCAGCGAGTGGGATGCGCCGCTGTTCGGCCCACCGCGTGGCAATGCGCGGCTGCCCGGCGCCGACGTGCTGGACCTGCGCCGGCCGTTGGCCGTGCCCCCCACCACAACAGCCGCGCGCGCCGAGCCGGATGTGCACGGCAGCAACACTATGGCCGTGGCCGGCGCACTCACCGCCGATGGCCGTGCGATCGTCGCCGATGACATGCACCTGGGCCTGCGCGCGCCGAACCTCTGGTTCCGGGTGCGGCTGCGTTATCCCGACCCGCAGGCACCCGGCGGCAAGGTCGATGTCACCGGCTTTTCCCTGCCCGGGTTGCCGGCGATCGTGGTCGGCAGCAACGGGTACGTGGCGTGGGGATTCACCAACAGCTACATCGACAACGCCGACTTCGTCCCTGTGCCGGCCGCCGCGCCCGGCACGGCCGATGGCATCCGGCGCTACGAGGAGCGCATCCAGGTGGCCGGGCAGCCCGACGTCCTCCTGCAGGTGCGCGAGAGCGCCTGGGGGCCGGTCCTGCACACGCGTGCGGATGGCAGCGGCGAGGCCCTGCGCTGGACCGCGCAGTTGCCCGGTGCACTGCGGCTGGACTTCGCGGCGATGGCGCGCGCCGGGAATCTGGACGAGGCCCTGCGCATCGCCGACCACGCCGGTATTCCCACCCAGAACCTGCTGCTCGGCGACCGCAACGGACGTATCGCCTGGCGGCTGATCGGCGCCCGACCCGACCGTGCCGCCGGCTGCCCGCCCGCCGGCGCCGCACAGCCGGCGGCGGCGCACTGCGCACCGTGGCCGGTCCGCAGCGACGGCTCACCGGCCCTGGTCGACCCGCCCTCGCACCGCCTGTGGACCGCCAACGGGCGCGTCCTCGACGGCGAAGCGCTGGCCGTCGCCGGCAACGGTGGCTACGACCTGGGCGCGCGCGGGCGGCAGATCCGCGACGGCCTGCTCGCGCGCGACCGCTTCACCGAAGCCGACCTGCTGGCGATCCAGCTCGACGACCGTGCGCTGTTCCTGGCGCGCTGGTGGACCCTGCTGCGCCAGGTGGTCGAACGCAGCGACGACCCCGCGCTACAACGCCTGGAGGCGGCCAGCCGTCACTGGGACGGGCGCGCCGGGATCGACTCGGTCAGCTACCGGCTGGCGCGCGGCTTCCGCGGCAAGGTGGTGGACGCACTGACGGCGGGCCTGCTGGCACCGGCCAAGGCGCAGCTCGGCGACCAGTACCTCGCACCGCGGCTGGCCCAGTTCGACGGGGTGGCCTGGCCGCTGGTGACCGAGCGCCCCCCCCACCTGCTGCCGCCCACCTATCCCAGCTGGGACGCGCTGCTCGCCGATGCCGCCCGCCAACTGGAGACCGACCTTGCCGCACAGGGGCCCGATCTGGCGCAGCGCACGTGGGGCGAGCGCAACACCGCCGCGATCTGTCATCCGATCAGCCGCGCCCTGCCCGCGTTCGCCCGCCGCTGGCTGTGCATGCCCGCCGATGCCCTGCCCGGCGACCGCGACATGCCCCGCGTGCAGGGGCCGGCGTTCGGTGCCTCGCAACGCATGGTGGTCGCGCCCGGCCATGAGGCCGATGGCCTGGTGCACATGCCCGGCGGCCAGAGCGGGCATCCGTTGTCGCCGTTCTGGGGCGCAGGGCACGAGGACTGGGTGAAGGGAACGCCGACACCGTTCCTGCCGGGCAGGACGGTGTACCGCCTGGACCTGACGCCGGGCACCGCGCGGTAGCGGGCCCCCGCCGCATCTGCCGCATCTGCCGCAGCTAGCGCCAGCGACGCTCCATCGCGTTCAGCAGCGGCCCGGTCATGGCGGTGGTCACCAGCGCCATGATCACCAGGACGGCGAACAGCCGGTCGCCAAGGAAACCCAGTTCGTAGCCCAGATTGAGCACAATCAGCTCCATCAGCCCGCGGGTGTTCATCAGCGCGCCGAGCGTCCAGGCGTCGTGGTTGCCCATGCCGGCGCTGCGCGCCGCGCTCCACGTGCCGATCAGCTTGCCCAGGGTGGCCACCGCGATCACCACCAGGCACAGCAGCAGATCGCTGGCCTGCAGCGCGTCGGCGCGCATGCGCAGGCCGGTCATGGCGAAGAACAGCGGCAGCAGCAGGGTGACCGCGAACGGCTCGACCCGGGTGGCCACGGTGTGCCGCAGCGTGGCATTGCCGGACACCGCCACACCGGCGGCGAACGCACCGAACAGCGCGTGGATGCCGAGTATTTCAGTGACCAGCGCGCAGCCCAGCGCCATCAACAGCATGATCAGCAGCCAGCGGCCCTCCAGCCCCGGCGCAATCGTGCGGCGCGAGAACCACGGCCGCACCACGCCCAGCATCAGCGCCACGAACGCCACCACACAGACCAGGTTGATCGTCGCCGGCACCCAGCCCTGCGCCTGCGCGGCCGCCACGATCAGCGCCAGCAGGCACCAGGCAGTGGCATCGCCAAGTGCGGCGCAGGCGATCGCGGTCTGGCCCAGCGGCGTGCCGGTCATGCCGCGGTCGGCCAGGATGCGCAGCAGCACCGGGAACGCGGTGATGCTCAGCGATACGCCGACGAACAGCGCAAATCCGGTGAATCCCACACCGCCCGGCGCGTGCGCGTCGTACAGCCACAGCGCCAGCAGCACGCCAAGCACGAACGGCACGGCGATGCCGGCATGGCTGACCACGAACGCGAAGCGACGCCGGCCACGCAGGCCACCCAGATCCAGTTCGGCGCCGGCCACCAGCAGGAACATCAGCACACCCAGCTGACTGAGCAGCCCCAGCGAGCCCAGCGACGCCGGCGGGAACAGCACGCCGTGCACCTGCGGCAACAGCGCGCCCAGCACCAGCGGCCCCATCATCAGGCCCGCGGCCATTTCGCCGATCACGCCCGGCTGGCCGAGCCGGCGGAACAGCCAGCCGGTGCCCTTGGCCACCAGCAGCAGCACAAGAAGCTGCAGCAGGAACAGCCCCAGTGGCGTACTCAGATGCGCTGCCCAGTCGGCATCGAGGGCCGCATGGGTACGGGCGACCTGCGCCTGCACGCCGGGACCGGCAAAGCGCGCAAGGCCGAGGCCCACCAGCAACGGTAGCGCCACCCAGCCGAGATACCGCCATGCCAGTCCGCGGCGACGCACGCCGCCGGTGGTGTCCGCTTCCATGACCGGTCCCGATCGATTGACGCAGGGATTCTACGGGTTCAGGGGCATCGCGGCAGCAGGCAGCGGTGCGGCGACACGGTGGCGTCGCCGCACCGGATCGATCACGCCAGTGCCTGGGCGTGCACACCGGCGACCGCGCGACCGGACGGGTCGGCCATTGCCGCGAAGCTCGCGTCCCAGGCGATGGCGGCCGGCGACGAACAGGCGATCGACTTGCCGCCCGGCACGGTTTCGGCCGCCGCCTGGGTCGGGAAGTACTGCTCGAACACGTGGCGGTAGTAATAGGCCTCTTTGGTCTGCGGCGGGTTGTGCACGAAGCGCTTGTCCGCCGCCGCCATCACCCGGTCGCTGATCTGTGCGTCGGCATGCGCCTTGAGCCCATCGATCCAGCCGTAGCCCACGCCGTCGCTGAACTGCTCTTTCTGCCGCCACAGAATCGACTCCGGCAGATAGCCCTCGAAGGCTTCACGCAGCACCGCCTTTTCGATCCGGCGCGCGCCGTCGCCGCCCTTCCCCACCATCTTGTGGCGGGCATCGATGCGCATGGCCACATCGAGGAACTCGCGGTCCAGGAACGGCACGCGCGGCTCCACGCCCCAGGCCATCATCGACTTGTTGGCACGCAGGCAGTCGTAGTTGTTGAGCGCGTCGAGCTTGCGCACCAGTTCCTCATGGAACTCACGCGCGTTCGGCGCCTTGTGGAAGTACAGATACCCCCCGAAAATCTCATCGCTGCCTTCGCCGGACAGCACCATCTTCACGCCCATCGCCTTGATCCGGCGCGCCAGCAGGAACATCGGCGTGGAGGCGCGGATGGTGGTGACATCGTAGGTTTCCACGTGCCGGATCACTTCCGGCAACGCATCCAGCCCTTCCTCGAAGGTGTACTCGAACCCGTGGTGCACCGTGCCCAGCGCCTCGGCCGCGATCGCCGCAGCCGCCAGGTCGGGCGATCCCTTCAGGCCGATCGCGAACGAATGCAGGCGCGGCCACCACGCTTCGCTCTGGTCGCCGTCCTCGATGCGATGGCGGGCATAGCGTGCGGCCACCGCAGCCACCAGCGAGGAATCGAGACCGCCGGACAGCAGCACGCCATAGGGCACGTCGGTCATCAGCTGCCGGTGTACGGCACGCTCGAAGGCTTCGCGCAGCTCGGTCAGGTCGGCAGCCACGCCGTCCACCGCGTCGTAGTCGCGCCACGGGCGCTCGTAGTAGCGGGTCAGCGTGTCGGTGGCGCTGTCGTACCAGTGGCCGGGCGGGAACTGCGCGGCGTCGGCGCAGATGTCCACCAGTGACTTGAGTTCGGAGGCCACCACCAGGCGGCCGGCGCTGTCGTGGCCCCAGTACAGCGGCACCACGCCGATCGGATCGCGTGCGATCAGTACACGCTGCGCCGCGCGGTCCCACAGCGCGAAGGCGAAGATGCCGTTGAGGCGGTTGAGGAACGACGCGGGGGTGTCCTGGCGGTACAGCGCGTTGATCACCTCGCAGTCCGACCCGGTCTGGAAGGCGTAGGGCTGGGCCAGCTCGCCCTTGAGTTCACGGTGGTTGTAGATCTCGCCGTTGACGGCCAGGGCCAGGTCGCCGTCGTCGGACAGCAGCGGCTGCGAGCCACCGGCCGGATCGACAATCGCCAGGCGCTCATGGACCAGGATGGCGCCGTCATCGACGTACACCCCGCTCCAGTCCGGGCCGCGGTGGCGTTGCCGCTGGGACAGCTCGAGGCTGTGGCGGCGCAGGGCCGGAAGGTCGTCGCCGGCCTGCAGGCCGAAAATACCGAAGATCGAACACATGGGAGCAGCTCCTGGGAATGGGGGAATACACGTGACGTCTGTATCCGACCGGCCACCTTTCCCGGGCCTGTGCTGCACCCGGAAAACAAAAAACCCGCATCGACCGATGCGGGTTTTCTGGGTCCGGGCGTGTGTTGCTGTTCTAGCCCTGGTCGCAGTCCCGCATCGGCCGCGCACGATTATTCGCGCGCAGATTGCTGCGGTTATTGGTGTTGACGGCGGTGGCCAGGAACGAGGACATGGATCGACCGTACCCCGGTTTTGGCGACGGCGCAACTGTTGCGACGGCAACCGATTCAGCGGGCGCGCCATCGCGCTCGGGGATAATCGCCCACCCCGTTCCGGATCTCATGGATGACCCTCTGCTTCCCCCGCCTGCGCGCCGCGCTGCTGCCGACGCTGGCCCTGCTGGTCCTGGCAGGCTGCCATAGCGCCCCTACCCGCCCGGTCAGCGACACCGAACGTGATGCCCTGGCCGCTGCGGCCGATGGGCAGTTCGACTCGGCGATGCGCGTGGCCAGGATGTACCGGGCCTGGAATGACCCGCGCGCGTTGGACTGGTACGCGCGCGCCGCCGCCACCACCCCACGCACGCATCGCACCACCGGTGCCGAAGAGGAGTTGGGCACGATCCTGGAACGCGGCCGCCTGGACAGCAGCGACACGCCGCAGAAGCCCGAGGCGGTCGTGTTGAAGCCGTCGCCACGCAAGGCCTTCCGCTGGTACCACAGCGCCGCGTACCACGGCTCGCCCTATGCCATGCACGACCTGGAGAAATGGTATGAACGCCGCGGCGACATGGAAGGCGCACTGCGCTGGCGCCTGCGCTCGGCGGTGTATCTGCGCGAGCTGTACAAGCTGCAGGCGCTGCGCGATGCGACCAGCGGGTCGGCCAAGCCCGGCACGCCGGTCAGCAGCGCGCCGTCGCCGAACCCGGTGATCGCCGCCATCCAGCGCCGTGCCGAACGCGGCGATGCCGAGGCCCAGGTCGATCTTGGCGCGCTGTACGAAGCCGGCATCGGCGTGACCGAGAGCAAGGCCGATGCGCTGCGCTGGTATGCCCGCGCGGGCGACCAGGGCAATGTGTATGGCCAGTACCTCGCCGGGCTGCTGCAGGGCCGCGGCGGGCGTGGTCTGGAAAAGAACGTGAACGCGGCCGCAGGCTGGTTCGCCCGTGCCGAAGCGCAGGGCTTCTACATGGCGGCCGAATCGTACTGGCGCGAGGCGATTGCGCCGCCGTTCTTTACCTTTGAATGATGGCCAAGCGGCGTACCGGGCCCCGCCCGGTCGCGCTGTACACAGCCAACGGCGCTGCGCAAGACTGCATCACCACGCGCTTCTCGCCCAGAATGGGCGGCATGAACAGCGTCACTTTCCGCAACGACACCCTCACCCGCGAACGCATGCAGCAGATCATCGCCGCGCATCCACGCGCGGCGGTTTTTGAATCCTGCGTGTTCGACGGCGGCGATTTTTCGCGGCTGGACATGGATGGCTTCCAGTTCAACCAGTGCTCGCTGGCGGGCACGAGCTGGCTGGCCGCCTCGCTGGAGGAAAGCCGGTGGCACAAGTGCCGGGGTGCGCAGGCCGACCTCAGTTCGGCGCTGCTCAGCGACAGCCATTTCTCGCACTGCGATCTGAACAACAGTCATTGGCGCCGCGCGACGCTGTCCTCGGTGCGGTTCGAGGACTGCAAGCTCACCGGCGCGCACCTGCAGGAGGTCAGCGGCTGGGCGCTGGAGTTCCGCCATTGCCTGATGGTGAGCGCGGACCTGCGCGGTCTGTCGTTCCGCAAGGCGCAGCTGGACGGCATGGATTTCTCCGATGCGGAGCTGTCCGGCTGCGACTTCCGCGACGCGGTGTTCAACGGCGGCAGCCTGCGCAATGCGCAGACCCGGCTGACCCGCTTTGACGGCGCGGACCTGCGCGGCACCGATATCAGCGGGCTGAACGTGATGGACAGCAAGCACTTCAAAAAGGCGGTGATTTCGCAGCAGCAGGCGGCCGCGGCATTGGCCGCGTTCGGGCTGATTGTGGCGTGATGGGCGGCTGGCTGGAATGCCTGGCTGGAATGCCTGGCTGGGTAGAGCCTACCGGGTAGAGCCGGGTGTTGGTCGGCTGTTTGTGGTCTGGTGAAGAGCAGCCGACTGACAGTCGGCTCTACCTTTTCGTCGGCTCTACCTTGTCGTCGGCTCTACCCTGTCGGCCACGCGGTTACGCCAGGAGCCGCTCGATGAGGCGCTGGTACAGGGCCGGCAGCCGTTCCAGGTCGGCCACCGCGACGTTCTCGTCCACCTGGTGGATGCTGGCGTTGACCGGCCCCACTTCGATGCACTGCGCGCCCAGCGGCGCGATGAAGCGCGCATCGGAGGTGCCGCCGCCGGTGCTTTCCTCCGGCGGCGCGCCGGCGAACGCACCCAGAACCTCGCGGGCCACCTGGCGCAGCGTGCCTTCCGGGGTGTAGAACGGCTCGCCGCTGCGGTGCCAGCGGAGCGTGTAGTCCAGCGCATGGCGGTCGAGCAGCGTGGCGATCTCCTGCTCCAGCACCGGCGCGCTCCAGTGCGGGTTGTAGCGCAGGTTGAACTGCACCTGCAGCTCGCCGGGGATCACGTTGTTGGCCCCGGTACCGGCATGGATGTTGGAGATCTGCAGGCTGGTCGGCGGGAAGCTCTCATAGCCGTCGTCCCATTGGCGCGCCGTCAGTTCGGCCACTGCCGCGGCAGCCAGATGGATCGGGTTGCGCGCCTTGTCCGGGTAGGCCACATGGCCCTGCACGCCCTTGACCGTCAGCGTGGCCGACAGGCTGCCACGACGCCCGACCCGCAGCAGATCGCCGAGCACGGCGGTGGAGGACGGTTCGCCGGTGATGCACCAGTCGATGCCCTGCCCCCGCGCACGGAAGACGTCGGCCACCCGGCGCACGCCATCGATGGCGTCGCCTTCCTCATCACTGGTGAGCAGTACCGCGAGGGTGCCAGGGTGGTCCGGATGAGCGGCGACGAACTGCTCGGCGGCCACCACGAAGGCGGCCACGCTGCCCTTCATGTCCGCCGCACCGCGGCCGTACAGCACGCCATCACGGATCTGCGGCACGAACGGGTCGCTGGTCCAGGCCTCGACCGGCCCGGTCGGCACCACGTCGGTGTGGCCAAGCAGCACGAGCACCGGCGCGCCGTGCCCGTGGGTGGCCCACAGATTGTCGACCTCGCCAAGGCGCAGGTGTTCGCAGCTGAACCCGGCGCGCTGCAGGCGCCCGGCCAGCAGCGCCTGGCAGCCGGCATCGTCGGGGGTCACCGACGCGCGCGCGATCAGGTCGCAGGTCAGTGCAAGGACATCGCTCACGCGCCGGCTCCGAAGCGCTGCTTGAAACCGTTGTCCGAGAACCCCTGGGTCACAGTGCCGTCGGCCGTGACCACCACCGGCCGCTTGATCAGCTGGGGATGCTCGCGCAGCAGCAGCTTCCACTCCGCGTCGGAGGCCGCCGCCTTGCGGTTCTCCGGCAGTTGCCGCCAGGTGGTGGACGAGCGGTTGACCAGTGCGGCGAATCCGCCGGCCTGCGCGGCCCAGTCGATCAGGGTTTCCGGCGAGGGGGTGTGCTCGCGGTAATCGACAAAGGTGTACGGCACATGGAAGCGGTCGAGCCACTTGGTGGCCTTCTTGCAGGTGTCGCAGTTCTTCAATCCATACAGGGTGGTGGTCATGGCGCGCTCCGCACAACGTCGATCAGGAAAGACCGCCGAAGCATGTCACACCAGGCGTTCGGACACGACCCGGAACGGCACCTGCGGCACCCGGAAGCAGAGCGCATCGGCGGGATCGACCCCCATGCCCGCCACCCGCGGACAGTGCGGCTGGCCCACCAGCCGCAGCGGCTGCACCTGCGACACCGTGATCGGCAGGACTATGTGGGTCAATGCGGTACGGCCGTCGCCGCACACGGCGATGGCCGCGTCCTGGCAGGCGAGAAATGCCAGCGCCTGCGGCGTGTCGGCGAACGCACCCGCCGCCCAGCCGGGCGGCCAAGCCGCTGTCGGCGCCAACTGCGCCTGCAGTGCCGGTGCACTGCCCTGCCCCGGTTCGATGCGCGTCCGCCACCCATCGCCGCTGCGGCCGTGATCGAAGCGTGCCGGCCAGTGCGGCTGCATCGCATCGCTGAACAGACGGGCGCCCACGGCGTGGGTCACGCTGTCGATCACGTTGCGGTCGAACAGCACCACCGGCGTGGTCGCCGTGTCGTCTTCGGGCAGCAGGTACCAGCGCCAGTTGCTCTGCAGCGGCGAGGGAAACAGCGCACGCAGCCGTCCGGCGAACGCCGGGCCGAAATGGCCGTGCCGATAGGTCAACACCGTGTAGGGCGTGCGCCCGGCGTGGGTGAACAGCCGGTAGCCCGGTGGCGCTGTGGGCGCGTTGGCGGCATCCACCCACCAGGTCATGTAGATCACATCGCGCACATCGCTGCACAGCGGTGGCACCGGCAGCACGCGGGTCAACGCGCGCCGCAGGGCCGTCCAGCGCGTACCGTCCAGCAGGCGCTGCAACGCGCGTCCCGGCCACCCCGGGAAGGGATGGCGGTAGCGCGCTGCCTGCGCCAGCGACGGCGCCAACTCAGTCGGCCAGACCGCGCAGCAGGTCGTTGACGCTGGTCTTGCTGCGGGTCTTGGCATCGACCTGCTTGACGATCACGGCGCAGTACAGCGAGTGCGAGCCGTCCTTGGACGGCAGCTGGCCGGACACCACCACGCTGTACGGCGGCACCGAGCCGTAGCTGATCTCGCCGGTGGCACGGTTGTACACGCGGGTGCTCTGACCGAGGAACACGCCCATGCCGATCACGCTGTGGTGACCCACCACGAAACCCTCGACCACCTCCGAGCGGGCGCCGATGAAGCAATGGTCTTCGATGATGGTCGGGCTGGCCTGCAGCGGCTCGAGCACGCCCCCGATGCCGGCGCCGCCGGACAGGTGGCAGTGTTTGCCGATCTGCGCGCAGGAACCGACGGTGGCCCAGGTATCGACCATCGTGCCTTCACCCACGTAGGCGCCGATGTTGGTGAAGCTCGGCATCAGCACCACGTCCTTGCCGAAGTAGGTGCCGCGGCGCGCGATGGCGCCCGGCACCACGCGCACGCCGGCACGGCGGAACCTGGCTTCATCGAAGCCGGCGAAGCGCGATTCGACCTTGTCCCAGAACGGCGCCGGGCGTGCGTCGACCACGGCCATGTCGTTGACGCGGAAATACAGCAGCACGGCCTTCTTCAGCCACTCGTTGACCTTCCAGCCGCCGTGGCCATCCGGCTCGGCCACGCGGAATTCGCCGGTTTCCAGGCCGTCGATGACCCGGCCGACCAGCGGCTTGGTCGAGCCTTCCAGTTCATGCAGGGTCAACGTGGCACGGCGCTCGAAGGCGCTCTCGATGCCGAACTTCAGCTCTTCCACGCCCGGCGTGGCCGGCTTGCGCAGCGACTTGCGGGCGATGGTGGCGTCCCGGCTGGCGGTGCGCTTGGCGGCACTTTCGGTCGGGCTGGCGGCGGCCTTGCCGGCGGCGGCTTTGCGCGGCGCGGCCTTCTTCGCGGCCACCGGCGCCTTCGCGGCAGGCGCCGTCCTGGCGGCGGCAGTCTTCTTGGCCGCCGCAGAGGTAGCGGCAGTCTTCTTGGTCGGCTTGGTGGCCATCAGCGGGGGTCTCCGGCGTTTCGATCAGGGTCCAGGCAGGCCAGCATGGCGTCGTGCAGCTGCTGCCTGGCGGATTCGGTCAGGGGGTGGTCGTGTTCATCGCTGATCACGAACATGTCTTCGGCGCGCTCGCCGAAGGTGGCGATGCGGGCGTCGTGCACGCGCAGGCGCTGGTTGCGCAGCACGTAGGCGACATCGGCCAGCAGGCCGGGGCGATCCGGCGCGACCAGGCTGAAGCGGGTGCTGCTGCTGCCTGCGTCGGCGATGTCGCGGAATTCGATGCGGGGCGCGAAACGGAAATGGCGCAACTGGCGGGGAATGGCCCGGCGCGAGGGACGCAGCCGGGACAGGTCACCGGCCAGCGCATCGCGCAGCGCCGCCTCCAGCCGTGGCGCGTCGCCATCGGCGAAGCTGTCGGCCGGCGTCACCTCGAAGGTATCGAAGATGGTGTCCACCGGCCCGTCCAGTACGCGCGCGCGGTGGATGCCGTAGCCCTTGCGGTCCAGCGTCATCACGATCGCGGCGAACAGGCCATCGCGATCGGGCGAATGCACGAACACTTCCAGCGCCTGGTCGTCAGGAGTGATGCGGCGCACCTTGACCAGGGTCTGGCCCTGCTTCACCGGCACCAGCGCTGCAGCCTGCCACGCCAGTTGCTCGGGGCGCAGTCGGATGAAGCTCTCGTCGGGCATCACCGCGAACTGGCGGTCGATGGTGGCGTCGTCGTAACCGCGTTCGCGCACCAGCGTGCGCACCGAGTCACGCGCCTCGGCCACGCGCTCGGCCGCCGGCATCTGGTTTTCGAGCCCGTCGCGCAGCGCGCGGCGCGCGGCGAAGTACAGATCGGCCAGCAGCCGGTCCTTCCAGGCGTTCCAGAGCTTGGGACTGGTGCCGGCGATGTCGGCGCAGGTCAGCAGATAGAGATAGTCCAGCCGGTCGCGGCTGGCCACCAGCGTGGCGAAGCGGTGGATCACGTCCGGATCGGAAATGTCCTGCTTCTGCGCCGTCACCGACATGCGCAGGTGCTGCTCGACCAGCCAGGCCACCAGGTCGGTGTCCGAGGCGCTCAGCGCATGCGCCTGGCAGAAATCGCGTGCGTCCACCGCACCGAGTTCGGAATGGTCGCCGCCGCGGCCCTTGGCGATGTCGTGGAACAGGCCCGCCAGCAGCAGCAGCTCCGGCTTGCGCAGGCGCGGCCACACCTCGTGGGCGATCGAGAAGCGCTCGTCGGCGCGGCTGCTGGCGAACAGCCCGATGTTCCGCAGCACCATCAGGGTGTGCTGGTCCACCGTGTAGACATGGAACAGATCGAACTGCATGCGCCCGGACACCTGGGCGAACGCCGGAATCCACTGGCCGAGCACGCCCAGGCGGGCCATCCGCGCCAGCGTGTCGACCGCGCGCGGGCTGCGCAGCAGTGCCATGAACTGCTCGCGCGCCGCCGCGCCCGCGCCGGTATACGCCGGCAGCGCGGCCAGCGACTCGGCCAGCGCGCGTGCGGTCAGCGAATGCAGGCCGCGCACGTCGGGGTTGTAGGCCCAGCTGGAGAACAGCGCGAACACCTGTTCGATATCGCCCTGCGGCCACTGCGGATCGTTGGCGGCCAGGTAGCCGCGACGCAGCGAGAAACCCACGCTGACCGGCTCGGGCACCGCTTCGCCGTCGAACTGTTCTTCAAAGCGCTGCAGCAGGCGGTCACTGATCCGCCGCACCACCGTGGCGCTGCGGTAGAAGCCCTGCATCATTTTCTCGACGCCCAGGCTCTCCGGGTCGTCTTCGAAGCCGAGGCGTGCGGCCAGGGTCTTCTGGTAATCGAAGCGCAGGCGCTCTTCGGGCCGGTTGGCGACCAGGTGCAGGCCGAAACGCAGCTGCGCCAGCGCACAGCGCTCGCGGCGCAACGCGGCCGCTTCGTCCAGCCCCAGGTGGCCCAGACCGACCAGGGCTTCCAGCTCGCGCACGCCGAAAGCGCGCAGCGCCATCCAGCCCAGCGTGTTGAGATCGCGCAGGCCGCCGGGGCCATCCTTGATGTCCGGCTCGAGGTTGTCGGCGGTATCGCCAAAGCGGCGATGGCGCGCCAGCAGTTCCTCGCGCTTGGCAAGGAAGAAGTCGCGTGGGGACCAAAGTCCCTCGACGTTGACCGCGGCCTTCAGCGCCTGCCGCGCGGCCTCGTCGGCCACCAGCGGGCGTGATTCGATCAACGCGGTCAGCACGGTCTGGTCGGCACTGGCCTCGGTGCATTCCCGCGCCGAGCGCACCGCATGGCTGACCGGCAGGCCGCAGTCCCAGAGCAGGGCGAACAGGCGTGCCAGGCACGGTTCCTGCGCCCGCTGGCATGCCGGCTCGCCAAGCACCAGCAGGTCGATGTCCGACCGCGGAAACAACTCGCCGCGCCCGTAACCACCAACGGCGAACAGCGCCAGACCGCTCTCGGCCGGCAGGCAGCGCTGCCAGGCCAGGCGGATCAGGTGGTCGGCCGCGCGCGCGCGCAGCGCCAGCAGGCGCTCGATGTTGTCGCCCTGGTCGAAACGCCGGTACAGGCGCGCGTCGGCCTGCTGCAGGGACTGCCGCGCTGTCGCCGCCCAGTCCGGGTCGGCGACGGAGGTGGCCGGCGCGTCCAGCATCGGGCTCGCCGGCAGCATGCTCAGACCTGCGATTCGCCGGGCGAGAGGGTCAGCACGTCCACGCCGGTCTCGGTGACCGCGATCATGTGCTCCCACTGCGCCGACAGCTTGCGGTCCTTGGTCACCACGGTCCAGCCATCCGGCAGCACTTTGTTGTAGCGGGTGCCTTCGTTGATCATCGGCTCGATGGTGAAGGTCATGCCCGGCTGCAGCACCAGGCCCTGGCCCGGACGCCCGTAGTGCATCACCTGCGGTTCGTCGTGGTAGATCTTGCCGATGCCGTGGCCGCAGTACTCGCGCACCACGCTGAAGCGCTCGGCTTCGGCATAGCTCTGGATCGCATGGCCGATATCGCCGAGCGTCGCGCCCGGCTTCACCGCGCGGATGCCGCGCCACATCGCTTCATAGGTGGTGTCGACCAGGCGCCTGGCCATCACCGACGGGGTGCCGACGTAGTACATGCGGCTGGTGTCGCCGTGCCAGCCATCCTTGATCACGGTGACGTCGATGTTGACGATGTCGCCGTCCTTGAGGACCTTGGCTTCGCTGGGAATGCCGTGGCAGATGACGTTGTTCACCGACGTGCAGACGGTCTTCGGGAAGCCCCGGTAGCCGACGTTGGCCGGCGTGGCCTTCTGCACGTTGATGATGTGGTCGTGGCAGATGCGGTCCAGCGCTTCGGTCGTCACGCCCGGCTTGACGTGCGGGGTGACGATGTCGAGCACCTCGCTGGCCAGACGGCCGGCGATGCGCATCAGTTCGATTTCCTGGGGAGTTTTCAGATTCACGCTCATGGCGACCATTATCGCCGATCCGGAGCCAGACTGAACGGGGCCGGCGGGAACGCCGACAGCCGAGGTTGGGCTGGCTGACCGGGGCCGCCGTGCGCCGGGGAGGCCGCGTGAACGCAAAAAACGCCAAATCCGGCCAGAAATCCTCACGTTTCCCCGACAACCCCGCTTCTATAAGCAGGGTAGCGCCCGCCCGGCGCCCGTCCCTGCAGTACGTCAGCATCGACCTGATCATCCAGGACCCCCGTCCAAGGAGAATGCCCATGCGATCCCTGCGTCCCCTGCTCGTCGGTGTCGGCCTGGCGGCCCTGTCCACCCCCGCCCTGGCCGCCGATACGACCACCTTCAACGTCAAGATCATCATCACCAAGGCCTGCACGATCACGGCGGCAGCCGCCACGGACGTGGATTTCGGCAGTGCGCTGTCCACCGCCACCAGCCCCTCCAACGCCCAGGGCACGATCACCGCCCAATGCTCGGCCTTGACGCCCTACACCATCGCGCTCAACGCCGGCTCCAACGCGGGCACGGCCAATGACGTCACCACCCGGCGCATGAAGAACACCAATGCGGCGGTGACCACCAACAATTTTGTCGGCTACCAGCTGTACCAGGATGCCGGCCACAACACCGTGTGGGGTGCCACCGCCGGCACCAACACCGTGGCCGGCATCGGGACCGGCCTGCCGCTGGCCTACAACGTGTACGGCCAGATCGCCAATCCCAGCGTCAACAACGCCGCTACCGGCAGCTATCAGGACACCGTCACCGCCACCATTTCCTACTGAGGTTGCCATGCTGACTTTCGGACCGGGGCGCCCACGGCGACCCACGGCGTCGGCATGGCGGGCGTTGCCTTGGCTGTGGCTCGGCATCGCCGGCATGGTCCACGCCGCGAGCCTGCAGGTCGCGCCGACCTCGCTGCAGCTCACCCCTGGACAGAATGCGGACGCGTTGTGGGTCAGCAACAGCGGCACCTCGCCGGTGGACGTGCAGGCGCGCGTATTCCGCTGGACGCAGCGCGATGGCAAGGACGCGCTCGAGCCCACCACCGAGCTGGCAGTGAGCCCGCCGATGCAGTCGCTGGCCGCCGGCCAGCAGCAGCTGATACGGGTGGTGCGCGTGCAGCCGGAAGCGCCCGCTGCGCAGCTCGCGTATCGGGTGATCGTCGATGAGGTACCAACGCTCGACCCGGCCCGCCGGGGCATGCAGTTCGTACTGCGCTACTCGCTGCCGGTGTTCGTGCAGCCGGCCGGCGGACAACCGCCGGCC
Organism: Stenotrophomonas sp. NPDC077461; assembly: GCF_049545475.1. Taxonomy (NCBI): domain Bacteria; kingdom Pseudomonadati; phylum Pseudomonadota; class Gammaproteobacteria; order Lysobacterales; family Lysobacteraceae; genus Stenotrophomonas; species Stenotrophomonas sp. NPDC077461. Next base: position 239,570 of record NZ_JBMWDO010000001.1, on the reverse strand, counting down.
CCGGACCTGCAGGCCAGCGTGGTCGATCTCGGCGCGGGGCGCATCGCGCTGCAGGTGCATAACCGCGGCAACAGCTATGCCCAGATCGCCGACCTCGCCGTGGGCGACCCCGCGCGACCGCAGATCGTGCAGCCGGGCCTGCTCGGGTATGTACTGAGCGGCCAGACCATGCGCTGGCCCCTGGAACTCACCGCAGCCCGGATGGCGGGCGGCACGCTTTCGGCGAAGATCAATGGCGAGCAGGCCCAGACCCCGCTCCCCCTTGCGCCACCGTCTCGCTGAGGCGTGCGTGCGGATGGCGCTGGCTGCAAGCCTGTTGCCCCCGGCCGCGAGCGCGGCGGAGGCCGATATCGGCGCGTCCGGCGACGCCCTGCTGCCGGCACCCACGCCGTTGACGGCAACGCAGACGCTGTATCTGGATGTGACCCTCAATCGCAGTCCACGCGGTCTGCTGCCGTTCTCGCTGGACGCCGGCCGCCTGATGGCCCCGGCCGCCACCCTGCGCCAGCTCGGTTTCAGCGTGCGGGGTGAGGCCCCGCTGCCACTGGATGCCCTGGGCGGCGTTGTGGTGCGCTACGACGCTGCGCTGCAGACCTTGGCGCTGGACGCGCCGCTGTCGCAGCTGACCCTGCCCACCACCCTGCTGGAACGCCCGGCAGCGCCCACGCCGGTGGCCAGCGCGTCGCCGGGCGCCCTGCTCAATTACGACGTGTATGCCAGCCACAACCAGGATGCGGGCAACCTGGCCCTCACCACCCAGTGGCGCGTGTTCGGCCTCGGCCGTGGCGTGCTGGAAAGCACCCAGTTGCTGCGCACCTACCAGGAAGGCCGCAGTGGCCACTGGCGCGGCGAAAGCGTCCGTCTGGACAGCCGCTGGGAACTGGACTTCCCCGACAGCGCCACGACCTTGACCGTGGGCGACTTCTTCAGCGGGTTCGTCGACTGGAGCCGCCCGGTACGCATGGGCGGCGTGCAGATCGGCCGCAACTACGGACTGCAGCCCTACCGTGTGCTCACCCCCACGCCCACCTTCCTTGGCGAGGCGGTGGTGCCCTCCAGCGTGGAGCTGTACGTGGACGGACTGCGTCAGTACAACGGCGAGGTCCCGGTGGGGCCGTTCCAGCTCGCCGCCCAGCCCGGCATCAGCGGGGCCGGCAACGCGCAGGTGGTGATCACCGACGCCTACGGGCGCATGCAGACCGTGGACTTCGCCTTCTACGGCGCCCAGCAGCTGCTCGCCAAAGGCCTCACCGACTGGTCACTGGGCGTGGGCCGGATGCGCCGCGAATACGGTGTCCACTCCTTCGCCTACGACACCCCGGTGCTGGTCAGCGGCACCTGGCGCCACGGTGTCAGCAACCGCTTCACCGCCGAGGCCCACGCCGAAGGCGGTGGCGGCGTGGCCAACGCCGGCGCCGGCGGCTGGTGGCTGCTGGGCCCCGGCGGCGTGTTCAACGCAGCGTATGCCGGCAGCCGTGTGAACGGTCGCGAGGGTGGCCAGTGGGCGCTGGGCTACAGCTGGAACAACCGGCGCGTCAACGTCAATGCCGCCACCCGCCGCACCCACGGCGACTACCGCGACCTGGGCGCCCTGCAGGAGGCCCTGCCCCCCGATGTCACCGACCAGCTCACCCTGGGCCTGACCCTGGGCCGCGCCGGCGCGATCAGCGCAAGCTACCTGCGGTTGTCCTATCCCGACGGTGACGACAACCGCTACGCCAGCCTGTTCTGGAACAAGACCTTCTCGGCGCGCTGGTCTGCCTACCTGTCCTTCAACCAGGACCTGTCCGACCGTGACGACCGCAGCGTCTACCTGTCGGTGTCGGCCAGCCTGGGCCGCAACCGACAGAGCAGCGTGTCGGCCCAGCGCAACGGCGACCGCCGTCTGTATGCCGTGGATGTCTCGCAACCGGTTCCGGGGGACGGCAGCCAGGGTGGGTTCGGCTGGCGGCTGCAGGCCCGCGATGGCGACGGTGGTGCCGGCGGACTGGCCGAACTGGGCTGGCTGAACCGGGTCGGCCGCTACGCACTCGGCGCCTCGCGCCAGGGCGATGCCAACTTCGCTTATGCCAATGCCGCCGGCAGCCTGGTCTGGATGGGGGGCCATGCCTTTGCCGCACGCGAAGTGCCGGATGCGTTCGCGGTGGTTTCCACCGATGGTATCGGCGGCATCCCGGTGCGCCTGGAGAACCGACTGATCGGGGTGACCGATGCCAACGGCCTGCTGCTGGTCACCCCGCTGCTGTCCTGGCAGCGCAACCGCCTCTCCATCGACACCCTCGACCTGCCGGCCGAGATGCGCGCCGACCGGGTGGACACCTGGGTGACGCCGCGCCAGAACGCCGGACTGGGCGTTGCCTTCGGGCTGCGGCGCACCCGCCAGGCCACCGTGGTACTGCACGATCCGCTGGGCCTGGCCCTGCCCCCGGGCAGCCGCGTGCACCTGCCCGATGGCCGCCGGACCATCGTGGGCTATGACGGCGAGGCCTACCTCGACGATCTGCCTGCGCAGAGCCGCCTGCGCGTGGAGACAGAGACCGGCCGCTGCGAGGTCGAGGTCGCGGTGGTCGGCACGGCCGACGGCACGCCCCTGCGCATCGGCCCGCTGCGCTGCCTGCCGGTGCCCCCATGAGCAGCGCCTGGCACAGCGGACTGCCGCTGGCGGCGCTGCTGGCGTGCCTGTGGCTGGTACCGGCGCCTGCGCGGGCAGCCACCACCTGCACCGCGACCGCCCCGGGCGCGCTCGCCTTCGGCACCATCACCAATGGTGCAGCGGCGCCGACCAATGTGATGGTGTCGTTCAAGATCCAGTGCAGCACCGTCGGCCTGTCCCTGCTCGCCGACGCGTCGGTCCGGGTCTGTGTCGGCATCGGAACCGGCAGCACGGGCACCACCCTGTCCCCGTTCCGCGGCATGACCAACACCTTCGGCGACACCATGTCGTTCCAGCTCTACACCAATGCCGCGCGCACCATCCCGTGGGGACTGCTGCCGGGCGGAACGCCCCCGGCGCAGGTCGTCGATCTGAAGTACCCGGTGCCTGTCCTGGGTGGCAATGGCGAAGTCACATTGACCCTCTACGGCCAGATCCCGGCCAACCAGGCGCTGGCCTTCGGCAGCTACACCAGCAGTTTTTCCGGCAGCGCGGTCACCCTGGAATACGCCTACAACGAAGTTCTCCTGGGCGGCTCGACCACCCCGGCGACCTGCACCGCCGGCACCACCGGGCACAAGACCGCCACCGACGCCTTCCCGTTCACCGTGACCGCCAACGTGCTCGCGCAATGCAGCGCCACGGTCGCCACCGACATGGACTTCGGCAGCCGCGCCGGCAGCATCGCCAGCGCGATCGACCAGACCTCCACCATCACCACCACCTGCCTGAAGCGCACGCCGTTCACGGTCGCGCTGGACAACGGCCTGTATGCCGGTGGCACCAGCGTGCGGCGGATGCGGCACGTCACCAACGCCGCCTACACCATTCCCTATGAGCTGTACCGCGACAGCGCGCGCACCCTGCGCTGGGGCACTACACAGAACGTGGACACCCTTGCCCAGACCGGCACCGGCAGCGCGCAGCCGATCACCGTGTACGGCCGCGCACCGGCCACGGTCGGTGCGGTGGCCGAAGGCAGCTACAACGACCGCGTCCAGGTCACCATCACGTTCTAGGCCGGTGGCGTTCCCTCAAGCATGGCGCCACAACGCCGATAACCCCGTCGCCCTCCCTGTTGTCGACGTGGATGATCCGCCGCCGTTCCGTCCCGCTGCTGGCGCTGAGCCTGCTCGCCAGCCTGGCCGTCCCCGCGGCCTTGTGCGCCCCCGCCACGCCCCTGCGCATCACCCTGCGGGTCGTCGAGGCATGCCGTCTGCCGTCCGGCCCGGCGACGGACGCCTGTCAGGCGGCCCACCAGCGCAGCGATGATGGCACCCCGCCACCTGCGCAGGTGCAGGCACTGGCCCCGGCCGATGAAACGGCACCGCCCGGCCCGGAGCGCGCATGGCCTCCCACCTTCATCTTCTGATCGCGCCGCAGGCGGCGCTGCTTGCCGTGCTGGCAGGGCTGCTGCCCGGCGTCGCAGCGGGCCAGGCGCTGGAGATCGCGCCGCTGCAGGTCACCCTCCCCACCGGCAGCGCCGACGGCGAACTCTGGCTGCACAATACCCACCCGGGCGCATGGACGGGCCACGCACGGCTGTATCGCTGGGAGCAGACGCCCGACCGGGAGCTGCTGACCCCGGCCGATGACGTGGCCTTGAGCCCGACCCGGCTCACCATTGCCCCGGGCGGCCGGCAGCGGCTGCGCGTGGTGCGGCTGGACAGCGGCCCGCTGGCGCAGGAGCGCAGCTACCGGCTGCTGCTCCGCGCAGGGCCGGACAGCCCGCCCCTGCAGGTCTCGCTGCCGGTGTTCCTGGCCCCGGACGGCGACGCGGCAGGTCCGCCCGCCCTGACCGTGCAGCTCGGCGACGCCCTGCCCGGCCCGTCCCTTCGGCTCTACAATGACGGCCCTCGCCATGTCCGCCTGGCCGACCTGGCCTTCGTGGACCACCACGGCCGGCGCCACCCGCTGATCCCCGGCCTGGCCGGCTACGTCCTGCCGGGCCGGATGCGCCAATGGTCCCTGCCGGCCCGGGCGGACGGCTACCACCGCGGCCGTTTCCAGGCCCGCCTGGACGATGCCGCCCAGGCCGATCTGGCCCCGGCCACCCCGCCAATTGCGCCGGCCGCCGCAGCCAGGCTATAATCGACGGGATTTCCCGCGCTCTTCGCGTGAAAACCGTCCACACCGGACGTCACCGGTGAATCCACACCTGTCGTCCCCATCCGTGCCGGGGTGCTCCGCAAGGAGTTCGGCCACGGAGACGACCGGGAAGCCCAACCCCGGAACCACCCGCCTCACGGCGGACCGCCCATCTATTACCCGTGGCGGCCGGTTCCCACTCAGGAGTATTGCAATGCCCCAGGTCACCATGCGTCAGATGCTGGAAGCCGGCGTCCACTTCGGCCACCAGACCCGTTACTGGAACCCCAAGATGGGCCAGTACATCTTCGGCGCCCGCGGCAAGATCCACATCATCAACCTGGAAAAGACCGTTCCGCTCTTCAATGACGCGATGAACTTCATTTCCAGCATTGCCCAGAAGCGCGGCACCATCCTGTTCCTGGGCACCAAGCGCAGCGCCCGCGAGTCGATCCGCGAAGAAGCCGAGCGTTGCGGCATGCCGTTCATGAACCAGCGTTGGCTGGGCGGCACCCTGACCAACTTCCGTACCGTCAAGCAGTCGGTTGCCCGCCTGAAGGAACTGGAAGCCGGCGAAACCGACGGCAGCTTCGACAAGCTGGTCAAGCACGAAGTGCTGGGCCTGCGTCGCGAGCGTGACAAGCTGGAAGCCTCGCTGGGCGGCATCAAGGACATGAACCGTCTGCCGGACGCGATCTTCGTCATCGACATCGGCCACGAAGACATCGCCATCAAGGAAGCCAAGAAGCTCGGCATCCCGGTGATCGCTGTCGTCGACACCAACTACAACCCGGAACTGGTCGACTACGCGATCCCGGGCAACGACGACGCCATCCGCGCTGTGCAGCTGTACGCCCGCGCCGCTGCCGACGCCGTGCTGGAAGGCAAGGCTGCTGCGCCGCACGCCGCCACCGTCCGTGAAGAAGAGTTCGCCGAAGCCGCGGCCGCCGAAGAAGGCAAGCCGGCTCGTCGCGCTCCGGCCAAGAAGGCCGCTGCCGACAAGGGCGAAGCCCAGGCCTGATCCAGGCCCCTGGTGGGCGCCACGCGCCCACCGATCCTGTCCGCTGCCGACGGCGCGACGACAGGACACTGTCACACGGGCCGGCCACCATGCCGGCCCAACCCCTTTCTTTCGTGAGGAAATCCCGTGGAAATCACTGCTTCCCTGGTCAAGGAACTGCGCGAGCGCACCGGCGCCGGCATGATGGAGTGCAAGAAGGCACTCACCGAAAATGGCGGCGACATCGACGCCTCGGCCGAATGGCTGCGCAAGTCGGGCCTGGCCAAGGCCGACAAGAAGGCTGACCGCGTTGCTGCCGAAGGCATCATCGTTGCCGCCCAGGACGGCAACAAGGCCGTGCTGGTCGAGATCAATTCCGAAACCGACTTCGTCGCCAAGGACAGCAACTTCCTGGACTTCTCCAAGGCCGTTGCCGCCACCGCCCTGAGCTCGGGCGCTGCCGACATCGACGCGCTGAAGGCCGCCAAGCTGCCGACCGGCGAGACCATCGAAGAAGCCCGCGCCGCCGTCATCGCCAAGGTCGGCGAGAAGGTCGACGTGCGTCGCATCGTGCGTCTGGAATCGACCAACAACGTCGCTGCCTACGTGCACGGCGGCCGCATCGGTGTGCTGGTTGAACTGGCCGGCGGCGACGCCGAGCTGGCCCGTGGCCTGGCCATGCACGTGGCTGCCATGAACCCGCCGCACAACAAGGCGGCCGATGTGCCGGCCGACTTCGTGGCGAAGGAAAAGGAAATCGAACTGGCCAAGATGTCCGACAAGGACAAGTCCAAGCCGGCCGACATCCTGGAAAAGATCATCAGCGGCAAGATCGCCAAGATCGTCAACGAAGTGACCCTGTACGGCCAGCCGTACGTGCTGGACACCAACCAGTCGGTCGAGCAGGTGCTGAAGGCGGCCGGCGGCGACGTGGTCGGCTTCAAGCGCCTGGCCGTTGGCGAAGGCATCGAGAAGGTCGTGGAAGACTACGCGGCCGAAGTGATGAAGCAGGCCGGTCTGGCCTGATCCATCGCCTCCAGCGCGATAACGAAAAAGCCCGGCTGACGCCGGGCTTTTTTTTGCTCCACGCCTCTGCGCGTGACATCGCCGCCGTTGACGTTGCAGCGCCCCTCAGCCCTTGGACTGGAACGACACTTCTTCGTAGGGCTGCACCACCACCCAGCCTTCGCCGGCGAACTTCATCTGCAGACTCTCGCCCGAGCCGCGACCGACCAGCGTGCCCAGCGACACATCCGCCACCACCTCCGGCGACAGCGAACCCGACCACGCCACCGTCGCGTTCGGATCGGTGAACACCGGCCCGCCCTGCGCCGTCACCCGCAGCGTCATCGGCTCGTAGTGCGACGTCACGGCCACGATGCCGTGCCCGCTCAACCTGATGTTGAACAGCCCGCCGGACAGCATCCCCGCCACTTTCTTCATCATCGTGATCTTCGACTCGATCCCGGTTTCGAAGGCCAGCACATCGTTGCCGTTGACGAAGATCGACTCGCCCGCCAACCGCAGCAGCGTCACCTTCTTGCCCGCATCGGCCAGGTACACCCGCCCCTGCCCTTCCACCTTCATCAGTTGCAGGCCTTCGCCGCTGACCATCTTCTTCAGCAGCGTGCCCAGCCCCTGCTCCAGGATGCCCTGGCGGGTGAACTTCACCCCGCCCTTGCGCGCCACCATCGACCCCGCCTTGGCCCACACCAGACCATCGACACGCACCTCCAGCATCCGCGGGCTTTCCAGCTCGAACGCGTCGGCGCTCACATCCTTTTCCTGCGTGGTGGACAGAAACTCCTGAAGCGACTTCACGGTCATGGGGACAACGTCCTTGAGATGGAGACCGCGAATGGTAGCGCCCACCGCCCCAACGGCGCACGCCTTCGAACCGCAGGCCCCCACCACTCACCCGGCACTCCCCCATTCGTCGGCGGATGTGTTACCAAAGAACCTGTCGCGCCTGCCCCCTGCAGTCTGCCCACTGGTTTTGCCTTGCATGGCGCCTCGGCGCACCATTGCCAACGCCAGTTTCCATAACAACGCAAGAATCCACGATCAAATCTGTGACGCACACCATGTATTCTTGCCACAACACATCAATAGCCCCGCCATGCCTCCCGAGCTGACAGCCGCCCTGGCGCTCTGCCGCAACCTGCCCTCGCCACCCGGTATCGCCTTGCGCATCATCGAGCTGGCGCAGGACCCGGAAGCGGACATCACCACTGCCGCCGACATCATCGCCATCGACATGGCGTTGAGCGCGCGCATGCTGCGCATCGCCAACTCGCCGCTGTACGCCAGCCGCCGCCGGATCGAAAACCTCGGCCAGGCACTGACCATGCTCGGCCTCAACGCCACCGTCAGCCTCGCCCTTGGCTTCACCGTGACCCAGGGGCTCACCGGCCCGGGCGAAGGCCAGGACCTGCGCGAACGCGCATGGCGACGCAGCATTCTCAGCGCCCTCGCCGCCAGCCTGCTCGGCCAGGCGCGGGGTCTGCGCAAGGCCGAAGAGCTGATGCTGGCCGGCCTGCTGCAGGACATCGGCGTGCTTGCGCTGGCCCAGGCCGAGCCGGAACGCTATCTGCCCCTGCTCCGCCAGGCCGCCGACAACGACGCGCTGGTGGCACTGGAACGTGAACACCTCGCCTGCAGCCATGCCGACGTAGGCGCCTGGATCGCCGAAGCGTGGGCCTTGCCGCGCTACCTGGTGGAGAGCATCGCGCGCAGCGAGCAGCCCGAGGCCACCGAAGACACCTTCCAGGCCTGCGTCGCCGTCTCGGGCGCGGTAGCCGACATCTGGCTGAGCCGCGACGCCGATGCGGCCCGCGAACACGCCCTGCAGCTGGTCAATACCCGGCTGCAGCTGGACAGCGCCCAGTTCGACCAGGTCCTGGCGCGCATCAGCGAAGCGCTGCCGGACATCGGCGCCCTGTTCGAGACCACCCTGTTCTCCCCGGCGCGCGTCCAGCAGCTGATCGACCACGCCCAGGAACTGGCCACCCTGCGCAACCTGCGCGAGATGCAGGACGCCGCCCAGGCCCGCAAGCGCGCCGATGAATTCGAGGCGCGCGCCAACCGGCTGGCCGAGCAGGCCCATCGCGATGCCCTGACCGGCGTCCTCAACCGCCGCCAGCTCGAGGCCGTGCTGGAACAGGAGTTCCTGCGCGCCACCCGGCACGGCTGGCCCCTGTCGGTGGCCTTCATCGACCTGGACGACTTCAAGAAGATCAACGATGCCCACGGCCACCTGATGGGCGACCAGGTCCTGCGCATGTTCGCCAGCAAGCTGCAGGAGCAGCTCCGCAACAGCGACACCGTGGCCCGCTTCGGCGGCGAGGAGTTCATCGCCCTGCTGCCCAACACCACCGAACCGGTGGCCCTGGAAGTGGTACGCCGGGTCCTGGCCAACATCGTCAACACGCCGATGGCCGAACTGGAGGGAGGCCCCCTGTTCGTGACCTTCTCGGCCGGCGTGGCGACCCAGGGCGGTTACGAGCGTTTTGCCGATGTTCAGGACCTGCTGAAGGCCGCCGACGACGTGCTGTACCGCTCCAAGAACCTGGGCCGCAACCGCGTCATCGCTCGCTCCCCGAGCTCCGCCCCGGCCTGAACGGGGCCGTGACGACAGGCCCCCGGCGGTCCCGCCACGGACGCCGCAGTGCAGCAAAATAATCCTGCTCCGCGGCCCGGCTTCCAGTAGAATTCCCGCGTTTTCCACGCATCCAGAGGCCACCATGTCCAATCTCACCTATCGCCGCATCCTGCTGAAAGTTTCCGGGGAGGCGCTGATGGGAGACGAGGACTACGGCATCGACCCCAAAGTGATCCACCGGCTGGCGCGTGAAGTGCTCGAGGCCCAGCAGGCCGGGGCTGAAGTCGCCCTGGTCATCGGCGGCGGCAACATCTTCCGCGGCGCCGGCCTGGCCGCAGGCGGCATGGACCGCGTCACCGGCGACCAGATGGGCATGCTCGCCACGGTGATCAACGCGCTGGCCATGCAGGATGCGCTGGAAAAGCTCGGCGCCAAGGCGCGCGTGATGAGCGCGATCAAGATCAACGATGTGTGCGAGGACTACATCCGCCGCCGCGCCATCCGGCACCTGGAAAAGGGTCGCCTGGTGATCTTCGCCGCCGGTGTCGGCAGCCCGTTCTTCACCACCGACTCCGGTGCCGCCCTGCGCGCCATCGAGATCGGCGCGGATCTGCTGTTGAAGGCCACCAAGGTCGATGGCGTCTACGACAAGGACCCCAACAAGTACAGCGATGCCGTGCGCTTTGACACGCTGAGCTACGACGAAGTGATCCGCCGCGGCCTGGAAGTGATGGATACCGCCGCCTTCGCACTGGCGCGCGACAGCGACCTGCCGCTGCGCGTGTTCGACATGGGCCAGCCGGGCGAACTGCTGAAGATCCTGCACGGCGAGAACATCGGCACCCTGGTGCAGGGCCGCGACAGCGCTGCCTGACCCCCGCCGCCCCCGGCAAACGGCACCGATTCCGCAACCGCAGCCCACGCAGCGGCGCGGAACTGGTGCCGATGGGCCCGGTATCGGCCCGTATTCGCCTATAATCGCCCGATTCCAGTTACATCCAGGATTCGGGCGATGCTCAACGATATCAAGCAGGACGCGCAGACGCGCATGGCAAAGAGCATCGATGCTCTGAAGCACACCCTCACCTCCATCCGCACCGGCCGCGCATCGCCGTCGCTGCTGGACCGGATCACCGTCAAGGCCTACGGCACCGACACGCCGCTCAACCAGGTCGCCTCGATCAGCGTCTCCGAGGGCCATTCGCTGGTCATCACGCTGTTCGACAAGGGCATGATCAAGGACGTCGAGAAGGCCATCTACGCCTCCGACCTCGGCCTGACCCCGAACGTGGCCGGCACCGTGATCCGCCTGAACCTGCCGCCGCCGACCGAGGAGCGCCGCAAGGAGCTGGGCAAGCAGGTGCAGAAGGAAGGCGAAGGCGCCAAGATCGCCATCCGCAACATCCGCCAGGACGCCAACAAGGCGATCGCCGCGCTGCTCAAGGACAAGTCGATCAGCGAAGACGACAAGAAGCGCGGTGAAGACGACATCCAGAAGCTGACCGACAAGTCCATCAAGGACGTCGACAGTGTCGTGGCAGAGAAAGAAAAGGAACTGATGGCGGTCTGAGCCCCCATGACCTCAGCCCCGTCCAGCGGCACTGCCGCGCCCCTGCCCCGCCACCTGGCCATCATCATGGATGGCAACGGGCGCTGGGCACAGAAGCGTCGTCGCCCGCGCGTGATCGGCCATCGTGCCGGCGCGCGCGCGGTCAATCGCACCATCGACTTCTGCCTGGAGCGCGGCATCGCCGTGCTGACCCTGTTCGCCTTCTCCAGTGAGAACTGGGGGAGGCCGCAGGAGGAAGTGGATGCGCTGATGAAGCTGTTCCTCAATGCGCTCGATCGCGAAGTGGACGAGCTGCACCGGCGCGGGGTCCGCGTACGCTTCATCGGCGACCGCCAGCGCTTCGGCGCCGGCCTGGTCAGCCGCATGCAGCTGGCCGAACAACGCACCGCCGACAACCGCGCGATGACCCTGAACATCGCGGCCAGCTACGGCGGCCGCCAGGACATCGCGCAGGCCGCGCGCGACCTTGCCGCCGAAGTGGCGGCCGGTCGCCTGCTGCCCGAGCAGATCGACGAAGCCCTGCTCGGCAGCCGCATCGCGCTGGCCGACCTGCCGCCCCCGGATCTGTTCATCCGCACCGGCGGCGACACCCGCATCAGCAATTTCCTGCTGTGGCAGCTGGCCTATACCGAACTGTGGTTCACCGACGTGTTGTGGCCCGAGTTCGATGCCGCCGTCCTGCAGCAGGCCCTGGATGCCTACGCCGCGCGTGAACGTCGTTTCGGCCTGACCAGCGCCCAGATCGCCGCCCTGGCCACCGAGACCACGACCCCATGACCAGAACCCGAGTCATCGCCGCACTGATCATGGCGCCGGTCGCCATTGCGGCCATCCTGCTGCTGCCGACCCCGTGGCTGGCCGCCGCCGCCGCCGCCGTGTTCCTGATCGGCCTGTGGGAATGGCTGAAGCTGGCCGATGTCGACGACACCCTCGCCCGCACCGTGCTGCTGGTCCTGAACCTGGTGCTGATGGTGCTGATCGTGTGGGCCGGCGACGGCTCGCTGGTGCTGTACCAGATCGCCGCACTGATCGGCATCGGCTGGTGGGTGCTGGCCCTGGTATGGCTGCGCTTCTTCAACTTCGGCGCCAGCCCGAGCAGCCCGGCGCGTGCGCTCAAGCTGCTCGCCGGCACCCTGGCCATCGTCCCGGCCTGGGCCTCGCTGGTGCTGATCCATGCCAGCGGCAGCAACGGCCACCTGTGGCTGCTGACCGCGTTGGCGGTGGTGTGGGCAGCCGATTCGGGCGCCTACTTTGCCGGCCGCACCTTCGGCCGCACCAAACTGGCGCCGCGGATCAGCCCCAACAAGACCTGGGAAGGCCTGGGCGGCGGCATGGTCGCCGGCCTGCTGGTCGCGCTGGGCTTCGGTTTCATCGCCGGGGTCGAGAGCGGCCACCTGGTGGGCCTGACCATCACCGCTGTCGTCACCGTGTTCGCCTCGGTGCTGGGCGATCTGTTCGAGAGCCTGATCAAGCGCCACGCCGGCGCCAAGGACTCCGGCCACATCATCCCCGGCCACGGCGGCGTGCTGGACCGCGTCGACGGCGTGCTGGCCGCCCTGCCGGTCTTCGCCCTCGGCAAGGAAATCTTCGGATTCTGAGCATGACCAGCGTCAACACCCCCCGCCAGGTCGCCGTGTTCGGCGCCACCGGTTCGATCGGCGCATCCGCGCTGGACGTGATGGCACGCCATCCCGACCGGTATCGCGCCAGCGTGCTGGCTGCCGGCCGTCAGGTCGACGCGCTGGTCGCGCTGTGCGTGGCGCATCGGCCCGATCACGCGGTGATCGCCGACGCGACCCTGTATCCGGCCCTTCGCGCCGGCCTGCAGGCCGCCGGGCTGGCCACCGAAGCGCATGCCGGGGCGGTCGCACTGGATGCCCTGGCCGCCAGCGATGCCTGCGACACCCTGGTGGCGGCCATTGTCGGCGCGGCCGGGCTGTCGTCTACGCTGGCCGCAGCCCGGGCCGGCAAGCGCATCCTGCTGGCCAACAAGGAGTCGCTGGTGCTGGCCGGCGAACTGCTGATGCGCCAAGCTGCCGCGGCCGGCGCCGAGATCATCCCGATCGACAGCGAGCACAGCGCCATTTTCCAGTGCCTGCGCTCCTGTGACGCCAGCCTGGACGGGGCCGGCGTCCGCCGCATCATCCTCACCGCCTCGGGTGGCCCGTTCCGCGGCCGCCGCCGCGCCGAGCTGGCCGACGTCACTCCGGCCCAGGCGGTGGCGCACCCGAAATGGTCGATGGGGCCGAAGATCTCGGTCGATTCGGCGACGTTGATGAACAAGGGCCTGGAAGTGATCGAGGCCCACCACCTGTTCAACGTGCCCGGCGAGCGCATCGATGTGCTGGTGCACCCGCAGAGCCTGGTCCACTCGCTGGTCGAGTTCGTGGATGGGTCCACCCTGGCCCAGCTCGGCCTGCCGGACATGCGCACCACGCTGGCCGTCGGCCTGGGCTGGCCCCGCCGGATCGACTCGGGTGTCGGCGGGCTGGACCTGCTGACCCAGGGACGGCTGGATTTCGAGGCCCCCGACACCGACGCCTTCCCCTGCCTGAAGCTTGCGTGGCAGGCGATGGCCGCCGGCGGTACCGCGCCGGCCGTGCTCAATGCGGCCAATGAAGTGGCGGTTTCAGCGTTTCTTCAGGGTCGGATCGCTTTCCTTGCCATTCCGGCGCTGGTGGCTAACGCTCTGTCAACACTGTCGGTGGAGTCCGCCGATACACTGGAGGTCCTGCTGAGCGCGGACCGCCGTGCCCGCCAGATCACCGAAGCCGCCATCGACCCCGCCTGAATGCCCGACGCTCCCTCTTACTTTGCCATCGCTCATGGGTGACTTCATCGGATCGGTCTGGTGGATGATCGTCAGCCTTGGGCTGCTGGTGACCTTCCATGAGTTTGGCCACTACTGGGTCGCGCGCCGCTGTGGGGTGAAGGTACTGCGCTTCTCTGTCGGCTTCGGCCGGCCCCTGTGGATGCGGCGCAATCGCGCCGGCACCGAATTCGCGATTGCCGCCATTCCGCTCGGTGGCTACGTGAAGATGCTCGATGAGCGCGAGGTCGAGGTACCGCTGGCCGAGCGCTCGCAGGCCTTCAACAACAAGACCGTCTGGCAGCGGATCGCGGTCGTGGCCGCCGGCCCGCTGGCCAACCTGCTGCTCTGCGTGGCCCTGCTCTGGGCGATGTTCGTGATCGGTCGCCAGGACTATTCGGCCACCATCGGCCGCACCACGGGCATGGCCCAGGCCGCCGGCCTCCAGGCCGGCGACCGGGTGCTGCGGGTGGACGGGCGCGACGTCGTCACCGCCGGCGAGGCCAGCATGGCCCTGACCACGGCGGCGATGGACCGCAAGGACGCGCAGGTCGAGGTGCTGGACACCCAGGACCAGCAGCGCACCCGCATCCTGCCGCTGTCACAGCTGCCGGCCGGCTTCGACGAGCGCCGTGTTCCGGTGCTGGCGGGCCTGAACTGGCAGTACTGGCTGCAGCCGGCACTGGTGGACAGCGTGGTGCCGGGCTCGGCGGCGGACGGCGTGCTGCTGCCGGGCGACCTGATCGTGGCCGTGGACGGCCAGCGCATCGAAGCGGCCGACCAGGTGCCGGCCCAGGTGCTGGCGCTTGGCCAGCGCGGTGGCGCGGGCATGATCGACGTGCTGCGTGCCGGTGAACGGCTGGCGCTCGAGGTCACCCCCCAGGCGGGCAAGGGTCCGCGCGGCCAGGCGACCTGGCAGCTCGGCATCGCCTTCCCGCAGGGCCATGCCCCGGCCTACGACGCCGAGCTGAAGTTCGGCCCGTTCGCCGCCGTGCCGGTGGCGCTGCGCGAAACCGCCCGCCTGGCCGGCGATTCGCTGGGCATGATGCGCCGCATCGTGACCGGCAACGCCTCCCTGAAGAACGTGTCCGGGCCGGTCACCATCGCCCAGGTGGCCAATGGCACGGCCAAGCGCGGGGTGGACTGGTTCCTGTATTTCCTGGCCCTGCTGTCGCTGAGCCTGTGCATCATCAACCTGCTGCCCATCCCCATCTTGGACGGCGGGCACCTGCTGTATTACCTTATTGAGTTGGTCAAGGGCAGCCCGCTCAGTGAGCGCGCCATGGCCGCCGGTCAGTACATCGGCCTGGCGCTGCTGGCGGGACTGATGGGATTGGCGTTCTACAACGACATCCTTGGTCTGGCCCAGCGATGAACTTTTTTCTTTTGTCGTCGTCTTACACGCCGGCATCCCGCAATGTTGAAATCGACTCCAACCGGACGTGACATGACGCGACTCCCCAATCGCCGCCTGCTTGCCCTCGCACTCGCCGCCGGTTTCGGCGCGCCCGCCCTGGCGCAGGCAGCCGAGCCCTTCACCGTCAGCGACATCCGTGTCGATGGTCTGCAGCGCATCACCTCCGGTACCGTGTTCACCTACCTCCCGGTGGAGCGTGGCGACACCCTGACCGACAACAAGGTCGGCGAGACCATCCGCGCCCTGTACAAGACCGGTTTCTTCGAAGACGTGCAGATCGACCGCCAGGGCAACATCATGGTGGTGACCGTGCGTGAGCGCCCGGCGATCAACAAGCTGACCGTCACCGGCAACAAGGACATCAAGAGCGACCAGCTGCTCAAGGGCCTGAGCGACATCGGCCTGACCGAGGGCGGCACCTTCGACCGCCTGAGCCTGGACCGCGTGACCCAGGAACTGCGCCGCCAGTACAACGATCGCGGCAAGTACAACGTCGACATCACCCCGACCGTGAGCCCGCTGGACCGCAATCGCGTGGACATCACCATCGCGATCAAGGAAGGCAAGGCCGCCAAGATCCAGCACGTGAACCTGGTGGGCACCGAGAAGTTCGCCTCCGAGGACATCCTGGAAACCTGGGAATCCAAGGAGCACAACTGGGCCTCGTGGTATCGCCGCGACGACCAGTACTCCAAGGAAAAGCTGTCCGGCGACCTGGAAAAGCTCAACTCCTGGTACCTGGACCGCGGCTACGTGGACTTCAGCATCGACTCCACCCAGGTGTCGATCAGCCCCGACAAGCGCGACATGTTCATCACCGCCGGCGTGACCGAGGGTGAGCAGTACAAGATTTCCGAGATCAAGGTCACCGGCGACACCATCCTGCCGCAGGAGGATGTCGAGCGCATGGTGATCCAGAAGTCCGGCGACACGTTCTCGCGTGCGCTGCTGGAATTCAGCTCGGATGCGATCACCAATTCGCTGTCCAACATCGGCTACGCCTTCGCCAAGGTCAACCCGATCCCGACCAGCAACCGCGCCGACCGTACCGTGGCGATCAACATGCAGGTCGTGCCGGGTCCGCGCGTGCAGGTGCGCCGCATCACGTTCAAGGGCAACACCCGCACCTCCGACGAAGTGCTGCGTCGCGAAATGCGCCAATTCGAGAACAGCTGGTACTCGCAGGCCGCGATCGACCGCTCCAAGATCCGCCTGCAGCGCCTGGGCTACTTCGAGGCGGTGGACGTGGAAACCCCGCAGGTCACCGGCAGCAACGACCAGGTGGACGTGGTCTACAACGTCAAGGAAACCACGTCGGGCAGCTTCGTGTTCGGCCTGGGCTATTCGCAGTCCTACGGCATGACCACCTCGGTGCAGCTGTCGCAGAACAACTTCCTCGGCGGCGGCAACCGCGTGTCGGTCGAAGCCTCGCGCAGCAGCTACCTGCAGCGCTACGGTTTCTCCTACACCAACCCCTACTTCACCGATGACGGCGTCTCGCTGGGCTACAACCTGTCCTGGCGCGAACTGGACTACTCCGACTTCAACACCGCGCAGTACAACAGCACCAACGGTGCGGCGCAGATGATCTTCGGCGTGCCGATCACCGAGAACGACACCGTCTCGCTGATGTTCGGCATCGACAGCAACCAGATCACCACCTACCAGGGCGCCACGCCGGAAGCGATCATCGACTACATCAACGCGGTCGGTCAGCGCACGTTCCACTCCTGGCGTACCGAGCTGGGCTGGGCGCGCGATACCCGCAACGACTACTTCATGCCCACCCGCGGTACCTACCAGCGCGTCGGCCTGGAGACCACGCTGCCGGGCTCGACGGTCGAGTACTACAAGCTGAACTACCAGTTCTCCAAGTACTGGCCGATCATGCCGTCGCTGGTGATCAACACCCGCGCGGAAATCGGCTACGGCGACAGCTACGGCAAGGACGTCACCCGCGACCTCTGCTATACCCCGCCCACCACCGACAACCCGAATCCGACGCAGACAGTGAACTGCAATACGTCCTCGCCGGACTACCGCAAGACCGTGACCGCCACGGGCCTGCCGTTCTACGAGAACTTCTACGCCGGCGGCACCAACTCGGTGCGCGGCTTCGAAGACAACACGCTGGGCCCGCGTTCGGAAGCCATCAACGGCTACACCAACGGCCAGCCGCTGGGCGGTTCGCTGAAGACGGTCGGCTCGATCGAAGCGTACTTCCCGCGTCTGTTCGACAGCCCGTCGGCACGCATCTCGGCGTTCCTGGACTTCGGCAACGTGTACACCGGGGTGGACAACTTCAAGGCCAACGAGCTGCGCGTGTCCACCGGTGTGGCGCTGTTGTGGCGCGCACCGGTCGGTCCGATCTCGATCAGCTACGCCTTCCCGCTCAAGAAGGAAGACGGCGACGAAATCGAGCGTCTCCAGTTCACGTTCGGCGGCCAGTTCTAAGCGTCGGACGCATCAACAGAAACGCCGGGCATGTCCCGGCGTTTCTGTTTTCGAGCCTCAAGCCGCAAAGCGAACGGCGAACGGCGGCGTTTCACCTGCTACGGGCTGGAGCCGCCGCCGGGTAGCCGCGCGCCGGGACGTGCGCCGCGAACCCGCCCCGACCCGCCCAAGCCAGACGTCCCTTCAGCCACACGCTGTTCGCCTGAATCCAACAGCAGCCGGGCACAGCCGGGGGGTACACAGCCCGTCGTACGCGCGTGGTGGATCAGGCCCGGAAAGGGCCGAACATGACCGAAGTCACGGCACACGGTAAACTTCCGGCGTGAATACTCCTTCCTATACCGCCCAGCAACTCGCCGAGCAGTTTGGCCTGCAGGTCCACGGTGATGGCAGCACCGCCATCCGTGGCGTGGCCACCCTTGCCCATGCCGGCCCCGGCCAGCTGACCTTCCTGGCCAACCCGCGCTACCGCGCCCAACTGGCCGACAGCCAGGCCGGCATCGTGGTGCTGCGCGCCGAGGATGCCGAGGCCGCACCCGGCACCGCGCTGGTGGCCAAGGACCCGTACACGACCTTCGCCAAGATCGCCGCGCTGTTCGACATCGCGCCGACCCGTCCGCCAGGCATCCACCCCAGCGCGATCATCGATCCGGATGCGCAGGTGGCCGCCAGCGCCCACATCGGCCCGTTCGTCACCATCGGCGCGCGCAGCGTCGTCGGTGAGAACTGCATCGTCGGCCCCGGCAGCATCATCGGCGAGGACTGCACCCTGGACACCGGCTGCGAGCTGATCGCACGGGTGACCCTGGTGACCCGGGTCAAGCTCGGCAAGCGCGTGCGCATCCATCCCGGTGCCGTGCTCGGCGCCGACGGCTTCGGCCTGGCAATGGATGCCGGCCACTGGATCAAGGTGCCGCAGCTCGGCGGCGTGCGCATCGGCGACGACTGCGAGATCGGCGCCAACACCTGCGTGGACCGCGGCGCGCTGGAAGACACCGTGCTCGACAACGACGTGCGCCTGGACAACCTGGTGCAGATCGCACACAACGTGCAGATCGGTGCGCACTCGGCCATCGCCGGCTGCACCGGCATCGCCGGCAGCGCCAAGATCGGCCGCTACTGCCTGCTCGGCGGCGCCGTCGGCGTGGTCGGCCACCTCGAAATCTGCGACAAGGTCGTCATCACCGGCAAGTCGGTGGTGCGCAACTCCATTCATGAGCCGGGCGAGTATTCGTCCGGCACCCCACTGACCGACAACCGCACGTGGCGCAAAAACGCCGCGCGCTTCAAGCAGCTCGATGCATTGGCCCGTCGCATCCTGTCTGTGAGCAAGGAGAAGGAATGAGCCACGAACAGAAGCTGCCGGACATCACCGAGATCCAGGCGTTGATCCCGCACCGTTACCCGTTCCTGCTGGTCGACAAGGTCGTGTCGATCGACTACGACAAGCGCACCATCGTCGCAACCAAGAACGTCAGCATCAACGAACCCTTCTTCCAGGGCCACTTCCCGGGCCAGCCGATCATGCCCGGCGTGCTGATCATCGAAGCGATGGCCCAGGCCGGTGGCGTGCTCACCCAGCTCACCCTGGGCCGCGATGCGCAGTCCAAGCTGTTCTACATGGTCAAGGTGGACAAGGCCCGTTTCAGCAAGCAGGTCGTTCCCGGTGACGTGCTGGAAATGCACGTGGAGATCAAGCGCGTGATCCGCAACATGGCCGTGTACGACTGCGTGGCCAAGGTCGACGGCGAGATCGTGGCGTGCGCCGAAGTGCTGTGCGCCGGCACCCGCGAATGAGTCCGGCAGGAGACCTGCGATGAGCGACAACGCCCCCCTGATCCATCCCACCGCCGTGGTCGACCCGTCGGCCCGGCTGGCGCCCGATGTCCGCATCGGCGCGTTCAGCCTGATCGGTGCCGATGTCGAGATCGGCGCCGGCACCGAGGTCGGTCCGCACTGCTCCATCCACGGTCCGACCCGGATCGGCCGCAACAACCGTTTCATCGGCCACGCCGCGATCGGCGGCGAGCCGCAGGACAAGAAGTACACGGGCGAACGCACCGAGCTGGTGATCGGCGATGACAACGTCATCCGCGAGTTCGTCACCATCAACCGCGGCACCGCAGGCGGCGGCGGCATCACCACGGTTGGCAACGACAACTGGATGCTGGCCTACACCCACGTGGCGCACGACTGCCATGTCGGGGACCACTGCGTGTTCTCCAACAACACCACGTTGGCCGGCCACGTGACCGTGGGCGACTACGTGATCATCAGCGGCTTCGCCGGTGCCCATCAGTTCTGCCGGATCGGCGCGCATGCGTTCCTGGGAATGGGCGCGTTGACCAATGGCGACGTACCGCCGTTCACGATGGTGGGCAGCGATTCGCTGGGCCGACCGCGTGGCATCAACAGTGAAGGACTGAAGCGCCGCGGTTTCGACGCCGAGCGCATCGCCAGCATCAAGCGCGCCTACCGCACGCTGTATGTGGCCGGCCTGCCGCTGGCCGAAGCCAAGGTGCAGCTGGCCGAACAGGCGCTGCACAGCGCGGACGTGAAGGACCTGCTGGACTTCATCGAGCACGCCGAGAGGCCGCTGCTGCGATGACGGGACCGGGCGGGCCCCTTCCCACCGGCACGACCGCCGAGATCATCGAGCTCGCGGCGGTTGTGGGTGCGCTGGAGACCACCATCGTGGCCACGCCACGCGCATCCGACCGCCCGGTGCGGATCGCACTGGTCGCGGGCGAAGCATCCGGCGACCTGCTCGGTGCCGGCCTGGTCCGCGAACTGCGGCAGCGCTTCCCCAACGCCGAGTTCGCCGGCATCGGCGGCGATGCCATGCGCAGCGCCGGCTGCCAGACCTGGTTCGATGCCAGCGAGCTGGCGGTGATGGGGCTGACCGAAATCCTGCGCCACCTGCCGCGCCTGCTGAAGCTGCGCGGCGAGTTCCGCACGCGTGCGCTGGACTGGCGGCCGGATGTCTTCATCGGCATCGACGCCCCGGACTTCAACCTGGGCGTGGAGCGCTGGCTGAAGGAGCGCGGCATCACCACGGTGCACTACGTGAGCCCGTCGGTGTGGGCCTGGCGCGAGAAGCGGGCCGAGAAGATCGGCGCCAGCGCCGATCTGGTGCTTTGCCTGTTCCCGATGGAGCCGCCGATCTACGCACGGCACGGCATCGATGCGCGCTTCGTCGGTCATCCGATGGCTGACGACATTCCATTGCAGAGCGACCGCGACGCGGCCCGCATGGCGCTGGGCCTGCCCGCCAACGCCAGCGTGCTGGCCGTGCTGCCGGGCAGCCGCCTGGGCGAGATCGGCAAGCTGGGCGAGGCGTTCTTCGAAGCCGCCTGGCAGGTGTCCGAGCGCATTCCCGGGCTGCATGTGGTGGTTCCGGCCGCCAATCCGGCCTGCCGCCAGCTGATCCAGGAACAGTTGTCGCGCTCGGCGCTGCCGGTGGCGCATTCGCACCTGCTCGATGGGCAGGCACGCGAGGCGATGATTGCCGCCGACGTGGTGGTGCTGGCCTCCGGCACCGCGACACTGGAAACCATGCTGGTCAAGCGCCCGATGGTGGTCGGCTACCGGGTGGCCGAGCTGACCTACCGCATCGTCAAGGCGCTGGGCCTGATCAAGGTCGACCGCTTCGCGTTGCCCAACATCCTGGCCGGCAAGGACCTGGCGCCGGAGCTGATCCAGCACGACTGCGTGCCGGACAAGCTGGCAGCCGCGATTCTGCAGTGGTTCGACCACCCGCAGCGTATCGCCGACCTGCAGGGCACTTACGCGCAACTGCATCTGCAACTGCGCCGTGACGCCTCGGCACGTGCCGCCGAGGCGGTGGCCGAGCTGCTGATGCGCCAGCCGCGCACAGGTGGGGCGGCGTGAGCCGCCGCCACGCTGCGGCCGCCTCGCTGGCGCTGTTCGATGGGGCGGCACTGGCGACAGTCGCACCGCGCTACGTCGCGGGCGTGGACGAAGCAGGGCGCGGCCCGCTTGCCGGTCCGGTCGCGGTGGCGGCCGTCGTGTTCTGCCCGGACCGCCCACGCCTGAACGGCCTGGACGACTCCAAGCAGCTGACGGCGCTCCGCCGCGACGCGCTGTTCGACAGGATCCAGCAACGTGCGCTGGCCTTCCACGTGGTGATGGTGGACGTGGCCGAGATCGACGCGCTCAACATTTACCAGGCCACGATGCTCGGCATGCGCCGCGCGGTCGAGGGCGTGGCGCACGTGGCGCAGTTCGCGCGCATCGACGGCAACGTGGTGCCCAAGGGCCTGCCCTGCCCGGCCCAGGCGCTGGTCGGCGGCGATGCGCTGGACCGCGCGATCATGGCCGCCTCGATCCTGGCCAAGGTCAGCCGCGACCGCTACATGCTGGCGCTGCACGAGCAGCACCCCGAGTACGGCTTCGACCAGCACAAGGGCTACGGCACCCCGGCCCACCTGGCCGCCCTGCGCACGCACGGCCCCTGCCCGCAGCATCGACGCAGCTTCGCGCCGGTTCGGGCGTGTTTCGATACCGAGCTGGTCGCGGTCCCGGGCTGAGCGCTTCACGGCCGACGCGGAGGCGTGCTGTGCCTCGGACCGGTCGTGCTTTCCGGGAGTGGAGGTACCGGGCATGGCTCAGCACGGCGTGGACGGGGCCGGCAACAGCGCGCCAACCTGAACCGTACTGCCCGCACCACCGCCCCTGCCTGACCTGTCAAGCCTTGTTCCGCCTGCCGCCCGCCGCTACCCTGACCGGGCATTACATTGGCCCGGCATGTCCACTTCCCGTTTCGTACATCTCCACATCCACACCGAGTTTTCGCTGGCGGATTCGACCATTCGTGTCCCGGCGAAGCCGGATCAGGCCGACCCGAAGAAGGCCAAGCAGGCCAACCTGCTCAGCCGCGCGGTGGAACTGAAACTGCCGGCGCTGGCAGTCACCGACCTGAACAACCTGTTCGCGCTGGTCAAGTTCTACAAAGCGGCCGAAACCGTCGGCATCAAGCCGATCGCCGGTGCCGACATCATGATCGCCGAAGAGGGCATGACCCCTTGGCGCATGACCCTGCTTTGCCGCGATCGCGAGGGCTACCTGAGTCTCTCTCGCCTGCTGACCCGCGCCTGGATGGAGGGCCACCGCCCGGAAGGCGGCGTCGCCGTGCACCCGGACTGGCTCAAGGCCGGCTGCCACAACCTGTTCGCCCTGGCCGGCCGCGACAGCCTGGCCGGGCGCCTTGCCGGTGAAGGCCGCCACGACCTCGCCGAGCAGCAGCTCGCCGACTGGCAGCGCGTGTTCGGCGATGGCCTGCACCTGGAACTGACCCGTACCGGGCGCGAGGGCGAGGAAGCGTTCAACCAGTTCGCCCTTCAGGCCGCCGGCCAGCGCGGCCTGCCCGTAGTGGCCAGCAACGACGTGCGCTTCCTGCAGCCGGAGGATTTCAGCGCGCACGAAGCCCGTGTGTGCATCTCCTCCGGCCGCGTGCTCGACGACCCCAAGCGTCCGCGCGACTACAGCGACCAGCAGTACCTCAAGTCCCCCGAGGAGATGTGCGCGCTGTTCGCCGACATCCCCGACGCCATCGACAATACGCTCGCACTTGCGCAGCGCTGCAACGTCGAAATGCGTCTGGGAACCTACTTCCTGCCCAACTACCCGGTGCCGGAAAACGAAACGCTGGACAGCTGGATCTGCAGCGAATCGCGCAAGGGTCTGGACGCGCGGCTGGAGAAGAACCCGCTGGCCGAAGGCAAGACCCGCGCCGATTACGTCGAGCGCCTGGAGTTCGAGCTCGCCACCATCATCAAGATGGGCTTCCCCGGCTACTTCCTGATCGTGGCCGACTTCATCCAGTGGGGCAAGAACCAGGGCATTCCGATCGGCCCCGGCCGTGGTTCCGGTGCCGGCTCGCTGGTCGCCTGGGCGCTGCAGATCACCGACCTCGACCCGATCCCGTACAACCTGCTGTTCGAGCGGTTCCTCAACCCCGAACGCGTGTCGATGCCCGACTTCGATATCGACTTCTGCATGGACCGCCGCGACGAAGTCATCGACTACGTCGCGCGCAAGTACGGCCGCGAGCGGGTCAGCCAGATCATCACCTACGGCACGATGGCCGCCAAGGCGGTGGTGCGCGACTCCGGCCGCGTGCTCGGTTTCCCGTATGGCCTGGTCGATGGCGTTTCCAAGCTGATCCCGAACATCCTGGGCATCTCGCTCAAGGATGCGATGGGCGAAGGCAAAGACCCGGAGATGGCCTCGCCCGAGCTGATCCAGCGCTACCAGTCCGAAGACGATGTGCGCGACCTCATCGACCTGGCCCGCCAGCTCGAGGACCTCACCCGCAACGCCGGCAAGCATGCCGGTGGCGTGGTGATCGCGCCCGAACCGCTGGCCGAGTTCTGCCCGCTGTTCGCCGAACACGACGAAGGCGGCCGTGGCCGCAACCCGGTCACCCAGTTCGACAAGAACGACGTCGAAGAAATCGGCCTGGTGAAGTTCGACTTCCTCGGCCTGCGTACGCTGACCATCATCGACTGGGCGGTCAAGGCGATCAACAAGCGCCATGCCCGTGCCGGCATTCCGCCGGTGGACATCACCGCCCTGCCGCTCGACGACGCCCCGACCTACAAGGACATCTTCGCCAACGGCAATACCGGCGCGGTGTTCCAGTTCGAATCCTCGGGCATGCGCCGCCTGCTGAAGGACGCGCGCCCCGACCGCTTCGAAGACCTGATCGCGCTGGTGTCGCTGTACCGGCCTGGTCCGATGGACCTGATTCCCTCCTTCAACGCGCGAAAGCACGGGCAGGAAGAAATCATCTACCCCGATCCGCGTACCGAAGCCATCCTGAAAGACACCTACGGCATCATGGTGTACCAGGAGCAGGTGATGCAGATGGCGCAGATCGTCGGCGGCTACTCGCTGGGCGGCGCCGACCTGCTGCGCCGTGCAATGGGCAAGAAGGTGCCGGCCGAAATGGCCAAGCACCGCGAGATCTTCCGCGAAGGCGCGGCCAAGGATGGCGTCGGCGAAGCCAAGGCCGACGCGATCTTCGACCTGATGGAGAAGTTCGCCGGCTACGGCTTCAACAAGTCGCATGCGGCCGCCTATGCACTGGTCAGCTACCAGACCGCCTGGCTGAAGCGGCACTACCCCGCCGAATTCATGGCCGCCACGCTGTCCTCGGACATGGACAACACCGACAAGGTGGTCGGCTTCCTCGCCGAAGTGCGCAACCTCGGCCTGACCGTGCAGCCGCCGCGCGTCAATGAATCGGCGTACATGTTCGAAGCGTCCAGTGCCGACACCATCGTGTACGGCCTGGGGGCGATCAAGGGCGTCGGACAGGGTGCCTGTGAAGCGATCGTGGAAGAACGCCGGCGCGGCGGGCGTTACGCCTCCCTGCTGGATTTCTGCATGCGCATCGAATCGGGCAAGCTCAACCGGCGCACCCTCGAAGCGATGATCAACTGCGGCGCGCTCGACGGACTCGGCAAGAACCGCGCCTCGCTCATGCTGCAGTTGCCGGAGGTGCTCAAGGCCACCGACCAGATGTCGCGCGAAAAGGCCTCCGGCCAGAACTCGCTGTTCGGTGCCCCCGATCCGGTCAGCACCGCACAGCAGCTGGACCTGCCCGAGGCCAAGGAGTGGGCGCTGGGCCAACTGCTCGAGGGCGAACGCGAAACGCTGGGCTTCTACCTCAGCGGCCACCCGTTCGATCCGCATGCCGACGACGTCAAGGAACTGGTCGGCACCGACCTGGGCATGCTGGAGAAACTCATTCCGCCCGCACGCCCGAGCAAGGACGGCGAGAAGCGCGCCTGGCGCCAGGAAACCCCGGTGATCCTCGCCGGCCTGGTGGTCGGCGTCCGGCGCAAGGGCGAAAGCCAGGTGTTCATGCAGCTCGAGGACGGCAAGGGCCGGGTCGAGTGCAGCGCGTTTTCCGATGGCCTGGCCGAGTTCGGCCACCTGATGACCAAGGACCGCATCCTGGTGGTCAAGGGCGGCCTGCGCGAAGACGAATTCAACGGCGGCTACGCCCTGCGCATCCGCCAGTGCTGGGATTTCGAGGACATCTGCGCCAACTACGCCACGCGCCTGTCGCTGCGCCTGGACCTGCGCCAGGGCCGCCCGGTGTGGGCGCGCATCAATGCGCTGCTGGACCGCCATCGTCCGGGCCGCACGCCGCTGCGCCTGGACCTGCTGCTGGACTCCGACCAGGGGCCCATCGCCGGCATGCTCGATGTGGCCGGCGACATCGCCGTGCGCGTGGACAGCCACCTTGTCGACGCGCTCCGCGCCGACCCCGCCGTGCGTACCCTGAAGGTGCGCTACAGCCCGCCGTGGGCGAACTGATCCGCTCCATCCGCACTACAGGTACCTTGTTTTGATCAAACGTTTCACCGTGCTGCTGTGTGCAGCCGTTGCCATCGCCGGCTGTTCCAGTCCCGCCCAGACCTTCGTGATCGACAACCCGCGCGATACCCCGCTGATCGTGCGCATCGACGGCAACGAACTGCCGATCGCCGCGCACGCCTCCCGCCCGGTCAACCTCACGCCCGGCGAGCATCACCTGCAGAGCGCGCCGCTGGGCGATGTGCGCTTCATCGTGTACGCACGCGGCAAGGGCGGACTGATCAACCCCACCTTGGCCGAGTACGTGATCGCGCAGGAGGTCTACGTCACCGGCGAAAGCAAGCTCGCCAACTTCGGCCGCATCGACCACCGCATCGAGCTGGGCGGCGTCCCCTTCGAGGGCCCCTACCAGAAGACCCACGACCTGTTCATCGACAGGACCTGGACCTTCGACGTGCGCGAGCCCTTCCCGGACGTGCAGACCGTGGCCCACGTGGACGAGAGCGGTGGCCGCATCAACACCAAGATCTTCACCGCCCCGGACTTCATCGCCTACGTGGACCCGTCCGGTGCCTACCTGCGCGCGCAGCCCGCCGGCTACGTCGCGCCGCATTACGCGCCGGAAGCCGCACCGGCCGCCCTGCCGCCGCTGGACCCGGTCTTCGAGGCCCATGCCGGCCCGCTCCGCGAGCTGTACGCACGCTACCTGCACGCCACCACCGCCGATGCCCAGCTGCAGCTGCAGCAGGAGGCCCACCAGGCGCAGATGGCCTTCACCGCCGCGACCGCCTCGCTGGGGTCCGCCCTGCCGGTGGAGGCCCATGAGGCGTACAACACCTTCGTGGAGACCCGCAGCCGACTGATGGGCAGCGCCGCGCTGGTCGTTCCCTGAGACCGGCCACGGCTGGCGCGCCCCGCCCCGCTGCGCTACCGTCGCCTTTCCAGACGACGGCGTACGGGGCTTTTCGGCGCATTCGGCTACACTTTCCCTCTTTTCTTCACGACGGCTTCCGATGAATCCGAACTACCTCGACTTCGAGCAACCCATCGCTGATCTGGAAGCGAAGATCCAGGAACTGCGCAGCGCCAGCGCCGGTCCTGCGGTCAATGTCGAGGCCGAAGTGCACGCCCTGCAGGACAAGCTGCGGGTGCGCACCGCGCAGATCTTCCGCAATCTGACCTCGTGGCAGATCCTGCAGCTGGCCCGTCACCCCTCGCGCCCCTACACCGCCGACTACATCCGCATCATCTGCGATGAGTTCCAGGAGCTGGCCGGCGACCGCGCCTTCGCCGACGACAAGGCCATCATCGGCGGCCTGGCCCGCATCGGTGGGCGTTCGGTGATGCTGATCGGGCACCAGAAAGGCCGCGACACCAAGGAAAAGATCAAGCGCAACTTCGGCATGCCCAAGCCGGAGGGCTACCGCAAGGCCCTGCGCCTGATGAAGATGGCCGAGCGTTTCGGCCTGCCGGTACTGACTCTGATCGATACCGCCGGCGCCTGGCCGGGCATCGATGCCGAATCGCGCGGCCAGTCCGAGGCGATCGCCCGCAACCTGATGGAAATGGCTGAACTGAAGGTCCCGGTGATCTGCACCGTGATCGGTGAAGGCGGCTCCGGTGGCGCGCTGGCGCTGGGTGTCGGTGACCGCACCGTGATGCTGGAGTACAGCGTGTACTCCACGATCAGCCCGGAAGGGTG
Source organism: Stenotrophomonas sp. NPDC077461 (assembly GCF_049545475.1). Classification (NCBI taxonomy): domain Bacteria; kingdom Pseudomonadati; phylum Pseudomonadota; class Gammaproteobacteria; order Lysobacterales; family Lysobacteraceae; genus Stenotrophomonas; species Stenotrophomonas sp. NPDC077461. The sequence continues at coordinate 211,927 of NZ_JBMWDO010000001.1, read as the reverse complement.
TGCCTCGATCCTGTGGAAGGACGCCGGCAAGGCCAAGGACGCCGCCGAACAGCTCGGCCTGACCGCCTCGCGCCTGAAGGGCCTGGGCCTGGTCGACAAGGTGGTGCGCGAGCCCACCGGCGGCGCCCACCGCAACCCGACCCAGATGGCCAGGCGCCTTAAGGCCGTGCTGCTCAACGAGCTGGATCAGCTGGAGAGGCTCTCCACCGGCGACCTGCTGCAGAAGCGCTACGAGCGCCTGCGCAGTTACGGCGCGTACGAAGCGGCCTGATCGGCGGCAAGGAACGCAAAAAAAGCCGGGCGCGCAGGCGTCCGGCTTTTTTCATGCAGCGCACCGGCACGCGGGCCGATGCGCTGGCCGGTTCAGAACGGCTTGGCCAGCACCAGCCACACCACCGCGATGAACAGCACCAGCGGCAGCTCGTTGAACCAGCGCAGCGCGCGCGAGGACGGCAACTCCCTGCCCTTCACCGATGCCTTCAGCAGTCGCCCGGTCCACGTGTAGTAGCCCAGCAGCAGCACCACCAGCCCCAGCTTGGCATGCAGCCAGCCGGACGCGCCGGGCGGCGCCATCGTCGGGAAATCCGGAATCACCCTGTAGCCCAGCCAGAGCACCAGGCCCAGCAGCAGCGCGAGGCCGAACATCATGTGGCCGAACCGGTACAGGCGCAGGCCCATCAACTGCAGGCGCTCGGTCACCGGCAGCTGGCCGGCGGTCTCACTGATGTTGACCAGGATGCGCGGCAGGTAGAACACCGCCGCCATCCACGCCACCACGAACAGCAGATGGAAGGTCTTGACCCAGAGATACATGTGCTCGCTCCATCGGCTGGCGCAGAAAGTGACCCATTTTCACCGATTCACCCCGGCCGCGCATGCGCGACGGTTTGACGCAGTACGATGGCGTCCGTTTCTTCTGTTGCCCGCCTCTTTCATGCACAAGATCTACGACCAGGCCTATTTCCAGCGCTGGTACCAACCCGACCAGACCGGCGGCCCCGCGCGCCTGGCGCGCAAAGTGGCCCTGGCCGTGGCCAGCGCCGAGTACTACCTGGAACGCCCGATCCGCAGCGTGCTGGACATCGGCTGCGGCGAGGGCGCCTGGCGCGCGCCGCTGCTCAAGCTGCGTCCGCGCGTGCAGTACCTCGGCTTCGACAGCAGCGAATACGCCGTGCACCGCTACGGGCGCAGCCGCAATCTGCACCTGGCCCGGGTGGGTGACTTCGCCTGGCTGCGCCCGTGTGCGCCGGTGGACCTGCTGGTGTGCTCGGACGTGATGCATTACGTGCCCAGCCGCGAACTGCGCCCCGCGCTGGCCGGGTTTGCCGAGCTGACCGGCGGCATCGCGTTCCTGGAGGCGTTCAGCGCCGATGATGCGTTCGAGGGCGACCACGAGGGCTTCCAGCCACGCCCGGCGCGCTGGTACCGAAGCCAGCTCAGGACGGTCGGCTTCACCGCGCTCGGGTCGCACTGCTGGCTCTCACCGGCACTGGCCGGCCACGCGGCGGCGCTGGAACGCGCAGCGCCCTGATCGCAGCGTCAAATGAGACGCTCCCCCGCATTAACGCACCCGGCCGACGGGTGCGCTATGCTGCGCGGCAACATAAGACCATACATATTCGGACGTCATGCTTTATCAGCTGCATGAATTGACCCGCAACATGCTCGCCCCCTGGGTGCACCAGGCCCAGGCCAACGCGAAGTTCTTCGCCAATCAGGGACACTGGTGGTCGCAGATGCCGGGCGCCGATCGTCTGGCGGCGGTGAACGAGCTGTTCCATCGCATCGGCAAGGATTACGAGAAGCCCGAATGGGGCATCAACGAAATCGACGTCGATGGCGAGCGCGTGCCGATCGTGGTCCACGAAGAAATCAGCAAGCCGTTCTGCAAGCTGCTGCGCTTCAAGCGCCACAGCAACGAAGCGGACCAGCTCAACACCATGCTCAACCAGCCGTTCGTGCTGGTGGTGGCGCCGCTGTCCGGCCACCACGCCACGCTGCTGCGCGACACCGTGCGCACGCTGCTGCGCGACCACCGCGTGTATGTCACCGACTGGGTGGACGCGCGCATGGTGCCCGGCAGCGAAGGCGAGTTCGGCCTGGAGGACTACATCGCCTACGTGCAGGAGTTCATCCGCCATCTGGGCGGTGACACGCTGCACGTGGTGAGCGTGTGCCAGCCGACCGTACCGGTGCTGGCGGCGGTCTCCCTGATGGCCAGCCGTGGCGAACCCACCCCGCGTTCGCTGGTGATGATGGGCGGCCCGATCGATGCACGCTGCAGCCCCACCGCGGTGAACAACCTGGCCACGCAGAACCCGCTGTCGTGGTTCGAGAACAACGTCATCCACACCGTACCGGCCACCTACCCCGGTGCCGGCCGCCGTGTGTATCCGGGCTTCCTGCAGCATGCCGGGTTCCTGTCGATGAACCCGAGCCGGCACTTCAGTTCACACTGGGATTTCTATGCCGACCTGGTCAAGGGCGACATGGAGGATGCCGACGCGCACCGCCGCTTCTACGACGAGTACAACGCCGTGCTGGACATGCCGGCCAAGTACTACCTCGATACGATCCGCGTGGTGTTCCAGGAGTTCCTGCTGCCGCGCGGCGAGTGGTACGTGCAGGGTGAGCGCGTGGACCCCGCCGCGATCACCGGTACCGCGCTGCTGAGCATCGAGGGCGAGCTGGACGATATCGCCGGCCTCGGCCAGACCGAAGCGGCGCAGGCGCTGTGCACCGGCATCCCGGCCGGGCGCCGCGAACACTTCATCGTCGAAGGCGCAGGCCATTACGGCATCTTCAGCGGCCGCCGCTGGCGCGAGACGGTGTACCCGAAAGTGCGCGATTTCTTCGCCGCTGCCAACGCGCAGGCCGCCGGCGCCAAGCCGAAGAAGACGGCCAAGGCCGCCAGCAACGTCACTCCGATCCGCAAGAAGGCGGGGTGACGCGGACGGAGCCGGCGGCGGGCCGGCTCCGTTCTGTCGCCGTCTGGCGCCGGCCAGCGGCCGGCGCCGCGGTTACAGGCGGACCAGCAGGTGCTTGGCGAGCTGGCCGTGCAGATGGCCGATACCGCGCGCCAGGTGCATGGTCAGGAACAGCAGCAGGATGCCGACCACGGCCAGCAGCGGCGTGGCCCAGATCGACAGCATCTGGTCGCCATCAATGTAGATGCCCGGCAGCGCACCGGTGAACAGCGCCGCCACCGGCGCCCAGATGAAGCCCAACGACACCGACAGCAGGGTGATGGCGATGGTGAAGTAGAGGATGCCCAGCGGCAGCATCAGGACGAAGTACAGCAGGGTCAGCCAGGTGCGGCCGTCGGTGAACATATCGCCGATCCGCTGCAGCCAGCTGCGGCTGCGGTCGGAATAGGTCGGCCGCCGTGGCATGCGCTCGCCGAGCAGGGCTTCCACCAGCCGGCCTTCCAGCAGCGACAACCCGCGCACCGAGCCGAAGAACAGCACCGTGAGCGGAATGCCGATGATCAGGATCAGCAAGCCCAGCGACAGTGACAACCCGGTGATCACCCACGTAAAGAAGAAGATGCCGGTCGCCAGCGACAGCAGCATGTAGAACAGGGCGCCGTAAGTACGCGCGTCCAGCGCCACGCCGAAGAAGCGCGCCAGCAGCGAGCGCGGCTTGGCCGGTGCGTGCGGCGGCGGCACGGCCGTCGCGGCCGTATCACCCGCCACACCGGCGGCGACCCCAGCCGCAACCACCGGGGCCCGCCGCACCGGCCCCGCACCGGCACTGGGCGTGCGCAGCGCGCGGTTCACGGTGATCTCGGTTTCCCGGTAGATCTCGGCCACTTCGTCCGGCGCACCGTAGCTGCCGGCCACGTCGGCGATGACCTCGGCCTCGCTGCGGCCCGGCTGGGCAGCCAGCTCCGAGCGCAGGTACTCCTCGGCGTCGTACAGCGCGTCCTGCACCATCGCCGGATCGGCATCGTGCAGCGCGCCACGCAGTTGCGCCAGGTACTGCGGGATGGTGGTGGGCAGGCTGCTGCCTGCCGTGGTCGGGTCGTTCATTGCAGTACCCCCTCCAACACGGAATCGACGGAATCGCGGGTGGCGCGCCAGGCCTGGATCCACTGCTCCAGTACCTGGTGGCCACGTTCATTGATGCGGTAGTAGCGTCGCGGCGGACCGGCCATCGACGGTTCGACATGGCTTTCCAGCAACCCGGCCCCTTCCAGGTTGCGCAGGACGGGATACAGCGCGCTCTGCTTGCCGCTCAGTACCCCCTCGCCCACCCGTTCCAGCTCCTTGGCGATGAGGTAGCCGTAGAGCGGCTCGCCGGCCTTGGCCAGCACCGCCAGCAACGCCAGCGACACCGTGCCGGCACTGAGCTCTTTCTGGAACTTCTTCAGCGGGGCATCGAGATCGCTCATGGCTGTCTCCAACTAGCGTGGAGTCAACACTAGTGCGAAGTGAGCTATAGCGAACGTGCCGTTAGTCACCGTGCCTGGCGTCAGGGGCGCCGCTGGCGGCGATGGGCGCGCTTCGCGCACAATCGGCCGACACTTTCTGAACGGGTCCGCCATGTCGCCACGTCGTCCTGCCCTGCTCGCCTTCGCCCTGGCCTGCGCGCTGCCTTTCCTTGCGTCGGCGGCCTCGCCCTACCGCAGCCCGCAGCAGATCCTGGCGGCCTCGCCGGACAGCGACTGGCGCACCCCGGACCCGGCCAACCTGCTGTACATGAACCTGGACGGCGGCCGGGTCATCATCGAACTGGCACCGGCGTTCGCGCCGGCGCATGTCGCCAATATCCAGACCCTCGCCCGTGAGCACTTCTGGGACGGCGAGAGCATCTACCGGGCACAGGACAATTTCGTGGTGCAGTTCGGCGATGCCGATGCCGACGAGGTGGCCAAAGCGAAACCGCTGGGGTCGGCCAAGCGCAGGCTGCCGGCCGAGTTCCAGCGCGACAGCAAGGGCCTGAAGGTGACCGTGCTGCCCGATCGTGACGGCTGGGCCGACCGCACCGGTTTCGTCGATGGCTTCGCGGTGGGTCAGGACGCGCAGGACGGCAAGACCTGGCTGGCGCACTGCTACGGGGCGCTCGGCGCCGGCCGCAGCAACGAGGAAGACAGCAGCATCGGGGCGGAACTGTACGTGGTGACCGGGCAGTCGCCGCGTCAGCTGGACCGCAACATCACGCTGGTGGGCCGCGTACTGCAGGGCATGGAACTGCTCAGCGCCCTGCCGCGCGGGCCGGCGCCGATGGGGTTCTACGCCGATGCCGCGCAGCGCACACCGATCCGCTCGATCCAGCGCGCCAGCGATGTGCCGGCGGCGGAACGGCCGGCGCTGCAGGTGCTGCGCACCGATTCGAAGACGTTCGCCGATACGGTCGAGGCGCGCCGCAACCGGGTGGACGACTTCTACAAGCGGCCGGCCGGCCACATCGACCTGTGCAACATTCCGGTGCCGGTGCGGTAACGGCGGCGTCGCCTATCGCTTCTGCGAGGCTGCCACGCTGCCGAGGATCAACGCGCCGGCGACCACCATCGCCCAGGTCACCGGCTCGCCCAGGAACAGCCACGCAAACAGCGCCCCGAACATCGGTACAAGGTAGGTCACTGTGGACGCACGCGCCGGGCCGATGCGTGCGATGAGGCGATAGAACATCAGGAACGCCAGGCCGGTGCAGACCACGCCGAGGGCGATCGCGCAGGCCCAGGCCAGCACCGGAATCGGGGCGGAAGGCCAATGGGTGAGTGCCATCGGCAGCAGCAGGATCGCCGCGCAGCCCAGCGTGGCACCGGCCGAGGCCGCCGGCGGCAGGCCGGTCATGTGGCGCTTGACCAGGTTGACGCCCAGCCCGTACAGCAGCGCGGCCAAGGCGCCAGCGACCACTGCCGCGCCGATGCTCAGGCCGGACACCTTGGCGGTCGCCAGCACCACCACACCGGCGAAGCCGACCAGCAGGGCGATCGCGCGGCGCACGCCGATCTTCTCGCCGAAGAACAGGAAGGCGATCAGCGCGGCGAACAGCACCGTCATTGCATTGCAGATCGCACCGATCGCGGCCGGCGCCCGTTGTGCGGCCCAGGCGAACAGCACGAACGGGATCGCCGAATTGATCAGGCCGATCGGGGCCAGCCACAGCCAGCGCCGCGCCGGAAACCGCGCGCGTGCCTGCCAGAGGAACGGCAGCAGCACGAGCGCACCCAGCAGCAGCCGCACCTCCACCAGGGCGTAGGGCCCGAACGACGGCACCGCCACACGCATGAACAGGAACGAACAGCCCCAGATCGCGCCCAGCACGGTCAGTTCGAGCGGGGTTCGCCAGTCGCGCTCGATCACGCCGCTGGCCAGCGGTGCGCCGCTCATGGCCGGCTCCCCGACCACAGGCAGATACGTGGCTGGACAAGGATGGCGGACGGCAGCATGGGATCGACTCCGGGGGACAGGCGCACAGCATCCGCCTACCGGTACAGGCCGACAAGCGCGTAGTATCCGGGCAAGCCACAAATCTGATTTGGGTCTCGACCATGATTCTCCGGCCTGCCCTGCTGCCCGCGCTGGGGGTGTTCGCGGTCGCCGCGCGCCACCAGAATTTCGCCCACGCCGCCCAGGAGCTGCATCTCACCGCCAGTGCGGTGAGCCATCACGTGCGCAAACTGGAAGACCTGCTCGGCACGGTGCTGTTCCAGCGCCACGCACGCGGCGTGCGGCTCACCGTGGAAGGTCGGCAACTGGCCGATGCGGCGGCCGCAGCGCTGAGTGACCTCAATGCGGTAGCTGGCAACCTGCACCCGCAGGCGGACACCGTGCCGCTGCGCATCACCACCATCCGCTCGCTGTCCTACTGCTGGCTGGTGCCACGGCTGCCGCGTTTCACCCGCCAGCACCCGCGCATGCGCATCGAACTGCAGACCAGCACCGAACTGGTGCGGTTCGACGAGAACGGACCGGAGCTGGGCATCCGCTACGGGCTGGGCCAGTGGCCAGGCCTGCGCGCGCACCACCTGATGGACGACGAACTGTGCCCGGTCGCGTCGCCGGCGCTGGCCGGAGTCGCGGCACTGCGCGAGCCGGCCCAGATCGCCAGCCTGCCGCTGATCAGCGACATGTCGCCGCAGGGCTGGCGTGACTGGTTCCGTGCGGCCGGGGTGCGCGGTCTGGACCTGCCATCGCTGCACACCTTCAGCGACAGCACCGATGCGATGCGCGCGGCGGTCTACGGCATCGGCGCGGTGCTGGCGCGCAAGCACATCGCCCAGCCGTACCTGCAGCGCTATGAACTGGTGCGACTGCCCGGCCCGGCGCTGAAGGCGCGCTACGCCTACTACGTGGTCCATGCCGAACACCGCCCGCTCAGCCCGACCGCGCTGGCGTTCATGGACTGGCTGCGGCGCGAGGCGCTGGACGAACGCACACCGGTGCCGGCGCTGCCGGACGAACTGCTGGGCCTGCCTGCCGACGCGGACTAGCGCGCCCGGTCGTCACCCCTTCTTGTCCATCGCGCCGCTAGGCTGAAGTCCCTTTCCCCCAAGGCGAACTCATGGCCCTGTTGCGACTTCGAATCACCGGCAGCGAAGACGATGCGCGTGCCATCACCGACCTGCTGCAGAGCATCGAGGGCATCGAACATGTGGAAGAAACCGACGATCTGATGCCGCACATGGATGACGACGATTCCAGCTCGGCGGGTCTGTCCGACGACATCGGGCCGGGTATCCACGAACTGGAAGTGGAAGTCGGCAACGACTACACGGCCCAGCGCGTGCGCGATGCGGTGCAGGAGCTGGCGCTGGAACTGGACGTGTTCGTCGAGTACGAGCGCGACGAAGGCTGATCTGCGCGCGGAGCCGGCTCACACCGGCTCCGCCGCGCTCTGCTCAGTGCGTCGCATGCAGGCGGCGCTGACGACGACGCCACAGCTTCAGGCCGATCCACACGAATACCGACAGCACCACCGCCACCGGCAGCAGCGCCGCCACGGCGCGGATGACGAACGCGACGCTGGCGGTGAGAATCGCACCGGACTCGCGCAGCGCTTCGCCGATTTCGCTGCGGCTGCGCTGCCCTGACGGGGTATGGAACTGCAGGGTGACCAGCTGCGTGTCGATCCGTCGGCGCTGCTGCGCGGCATCCTTGTTGGCCTGCTCGACGCCCGCTTCGATCTCCGCCAGCCGCTGGCTCACCACCAGCAGATCGGCCGTGGTGATGGTCCTGCTGTCCTGATAGGCCAGCAGGCGCGCATGCTCCTTCTCCAGCCTGGCCTTGGTCAGCGCTGTATCGGCCACCTGCTGCGCCAAATCCTCCGCATGGGTGTTGCGCGAGGACACCTCGCCGCCCTGCCCGGCCAGGCCGATGATCGGCTCCACGCCCTTGGGCGCGATGCGCACGCGGATCGAGCCGGTTGGATACTCGCCACCCTGCTGGCCCACCTGCAGCACCGCGCAGTCCCCGAAGCGGGCGGACTGGCAGGCGTCGGCGATCTGCTTGACGCGCGGGCCGATCTGCGCGGCATCCAGGCGGATGTCCAGATCATGCTCGTAGGCCAGTGCAGCGCCTTCGGGCGATGCCACCGCGCCGGCGCCACCACCGCTGTCGGCGGCCATCTCGGTCTTGCTGCAGCCGCTCGCGGTTAGCAGCAGCATCCCTGCAAGGGCACCGGCAAGGTGCCACGTCATCCGTTTCATTACTGGCTTGCTCCATCAAATCGCGTGATCGTGAGCCCTCCCAGGTCGACCCCGGGCAGGCAACATGCATTCACCTTCACCATCGCCGGGCCGCTGCACGGGTCGATGCCCTCGCTGAACGGGGCGGTGCCGCAGGTGTGGTGGTGCCGGAAAGCATCATGGTAATCCAATGGCACGGGGACAAAGACCGCCGGCGGGCCTATCCTCGGGGATTGTCCCCAGTACAGGATCCACGATGCGCCAGCATCTCCTTGCCCTCGCCCTGGTCGCCGCCCTCGGCGGCTGCCAGCAGGCCGACGCTCCGCCGGCCGCCAACGACGCCCCGGCTGCCGCGGCCAGCGCCAGTGACGCCGCCGTCGACACCGCCTTCGCCGACCTGTCCAAGCGCGCGCTCGATACGTGGATGCAGCTGTCGCCGATCAGCGCCACCCAGATCGGCGACCATCGCTACGACAGCGAGATCGACGATCTGAGCGCGGCTGGCCAGCAGAAGATGCTGACCGCGTACAAGGGCCTGGTCGCCGACCTGGACCGCATCGACGTGAGCAAGCTGTCGCGCGAGAACCAGGTGGATGCGGCGATCCTGCGCAATCAGCTGCAGTCGGATATCTGGAACGCCGAGGTGCTGCAGTCGTCCAGGTGGGACCCGCAGGTCTACAACGGCCTGGCCGGCAGTGCCATCTACAGCCTGATGGCGCGCGAGTTCGCGCCATTGCCGGAGCGGCTGAAGTCCGCCACCGCGCGTATGGAAAAGCTGCCGGCGATCTTCGCCCAGGCGCGTGAGAACCTGGACCCGGCACGCGTGCCGAAGATCCATGCCGAGACGGTCGCCAAGCAGAACCGCGGCATCCTCAGCATCGTCGATTCGTTCATCGTGCCGCATATGGGCGAGCTGCCGGCCGAGGACCAGAAGCGCCTGCAGGCTGCCATCGAAGGCCTGAAGAAGGCGGTGGACGAGCAGCAGACCTGGCTGGACAAGACCCTGGTGCCCAACGCCAAGGGCGACTTCCGCATCGGCGCGGATCTGTACGACCAGAAGCTGAAGTTCGCGCTGAATTCGTCGCTGTCTCGCGCGGAGATCGGTGAGCGCGCGCGGGCCGAGCTCAAGCGCGTGCGCCAGGACATGTACGGCATCGCGCAGACCGTGCTCAAGGATACGGCCGGCGCGCCGGCGCTGCCGGCCAACCCGACCGACGCGCAGCAGCAGGCGGCGATCGAGGCGGCGCTGGAACTGGCCTACGCCGACAAGCCGGCGCGCGACAAAGTGGTGGACGACGCCAAGGCCGCGCTGGCGCAGTCCACCGAGTTCGTGCGCAAACACGACCTGATGACGTTGCCCGACTCGCCGGTGGACATCATTCTGATGCCGGAGTTCCAGCGCGGCGTGGCGGTGGCGTACTGCGATTCGCCGGGTCCGCTGGACAAGAACCTGAAGACGTTCTACGCGGTCTCGCCGATTCCGGACGACTGGAGCGACGCGCAGGTGGACTCGTTCCTGCGCGAATACAACAGCCGCATGATCCACCTGCTGAGCATTCACGAAGGCACGCCGGGCCATTACCTGGAAGGCTGGCACTCGGGCAAGTTCCCCTCGACCCTGCGCGCGGTGCTGCGTTCGGGCCTGTTCGCCGAAGGCTGGGCGGTGTACACCGAGCGGATGATGCAGGAGCAGGGCTACCTGGACAACGACCCGCTGTTCCATCTGGTGCAGCTGAAGTTCTACCTGCGCACCATTTCCAACGCGATCCTGGACCAAGGCGTGCACGTGGACAACTGGACCCGCGAGCAGGCCATGCACCTGATGACCCACGACGCGTTCCAGCAGGAAAGCGAAGCCTCGGGCAAGTGGGTGCGCGCGCAGTTGACCTCGGCGCAGCTGCCGACCTACTTCGTCGGCGCGCAGGAGCACTTCGACACGCGCAAGGCGGTGCAGGAGAAGCAGGGCGACAAGTTCAACCTGAAGGCCTACCACGACCAGATGCTGTCCTACGGCGCCCCGCCGGTGCGCTTCGCGCGCCAGCTGATGCTGGACCAGCCGATCGAGTAACCGGTCGACAGCGTGATCTGTGGGTGCCGACCGCTGGTCGGCACGCAAGCCAAACGGCCCGGTGCGAACCGGGCCGTTTGTGTTTGCGGTTTTCTTCTGTGAAGCAGAGCAGCGTCTTCTCTGTTCCCGTGTGAGGAGGGCCGTCAGCCCTGTCCGGGACACGCCGTGAACCCATCCCTGGGGGCTCGTAGAAAACATCCATGTTTTCTACGGTCCCGGACAGGGCTGACGACCCTCCTCCGATAGGTTCACGTGTGCGGCCTGCAATGACTGCAACGACTGCCGACGCTGTTCGGCACGCAAGGCAAACGGCCCGGTGCGAACCGGGCCGTTTGTGTTTGCGGTTTTCTTCTGTGAAGCACAGAGCAGCGCCTCGCTTGTCCTGTGTGAGGAGGGCCGTCAGCCCTATCCGGGACACGCCGTGAACCCATCCCTGGGGGCTCGTAGAAAACATCCCTGTTTTCTACGGTCCCGGACAGGACTGACGGCCCTCCTCCGATAGGTTCACGTGTGCGCGGCCTGCAACGAGTGCCGATGCTGTTCGCCTGTCGATGACGCACCGGGCCACTGTCAGTGGCTGGCGGAGATGGGTATGCGGGACCGTAGAAAACATGGATGTTTTCTACGAGCCTACATGGACGTATTCACGGCGTGTCCCGCATGCCCATCTCCGCCGGCCACCCGCCGGGAACCAGGGCAGCCAGCACTGGCTTCATGCCTCTTCTTCACCAGGATCAGGATCACGCGTCCGCCGCGACGAACCCACCGGTCTGGCGGGCCCACAGCCGTGCGTACAGGCCACCGGCGGCGACCAGTTCGGCGTGCGTGCCGGTCTCCACGATCCGGCCCTGGTCCATCACCACCAGTCGGTCCATGCGCGCGATGGTGGACAGCCGGTGGGCGATCGCGATCACCGTCTTGCCCGCCATCAGCTCGTCCAGGTTGTCCTGGATGGCCGCCTCCACTTCCGAATCCAGCGCGGAGGTCGCCTCGTCCAGCACCAGGATCGGCGCGTCCTTGAGCAGCACCCGCGCGATCGCGATGCGCTGGCGCTGGCCGCCGGACAGTTTGACCCCGCGCTCGCCCACGTGGGCGTCGTAGCCGGTGCGGCCCTCGCCGTCGCGCAGCGTCTCGATGAAGCTGGCGGCGCGCGCCTTGGACACCGCCGCACGCAGCTGCGCCTCGGTCGCGTCCGGTCGTCCGTACAGCAGGTTGTCGCGGATCGAACGGTGCAGCAGCGACGTGTCCTGGGTCACCACGCCGATCTGCCGGCGCAGGCTCTCCTGGGTCACCCCGGCGATGTCCTGGCCATCGATCCGGATGTGTCCGCTTTCCAGGTCGTACAGCCGCAGCAGCACATTGACCAGCGTCGACTTGCCCGCGCCGGACGGGCCTACCAGACCGATCCTCTCGCCCGGTGCCACCACCAGGTCGAGACCGGCGATCACGCCGCCGGTCTTGCCGTAATGGAAATGGATGTCGTCGAAATGCACCCCGCCTTCGCGTACCTCCAGCGGCACCGCGTCGGGACGATCCTGCACGGTCAGCGGCTGGGCGATGGTGGTGATGCCATCCTGCACCGTCCCGATATCCTCGAAGATGCCGTTGATGGTCCACATGATCCAGCCGGACATGTTGTGGATGCGGATCACCAGCCCTGTCGCCAGCGTGATCGCGCCCACGGTGATGTGCCCGCCGTTCCAGAGCCACAACGCCAGCCCACAGGTCCCGGCGATAAGGAAGCCGTTGACGATGGCGATGGTCAGGTCCATCGACGTGGTGATCCGGGTCTGGCGACGGTGCTTGACCGCCAGCTCATCGATCGCCTCGGCCACGTATGCCTGCTCGCGGCCGCCGTGGGCGAACAGCTTGAGCGTGGGGATGTTGGTGTAGCCGTCGACGATACGGCCCATCGCCTTGGAACGCGCTTCAGAGGCGATCCACGCGCGCTCCTTCGCGCGCGGCACGAAGTACCACATGATCGCCACATAGGCGGCCAGCCACAGTACCAGCGGAATCATCAGCCGCCAGTCGGCCTGCGCGAACAGATACAGCGCGGTACCGGTGTAGACCACGATGTACCAGAGCGAGTCGACCATCTGCACCGCCGATTCGCGCAGCGACGTGCCGGTCTGCATCACCCGGTTGGCCATGCTGCCGGCGAAATCGTTCTGGAAGAAACTCAGGCTCTGCCGCACCACGTAGTTGTGCATCAGCCAGCGCGAGCGGTTGCTCAGCCCCGGCACGATCGCCTGGTTGACCAGCAGGTTGTGCAGGCCGACCAGGATCGGGCGGGCGATCAGGGTGATGCCGGCCATCCACAGCAGCGTGTCGGCGTGCGCGGCAAAGAAGCCGGGATCGGGCTGCTCGCCCACCATGTCCACGATGCGGCCGAGGAAGTCGAACATGGCCACTTCCACCAGCGCCAGCAGCAGCCCGGCGATCAGCGTGGCCAGCAGTACCGGCCATACCGGCCGCAGGTAGTGGACGTAGAACGGCAGCACCTTGCGCGGTGGCATGCGGCCATCGATCGGCGGGAACACCGGAATCAGCGACTCGAACCAGCGGAACATTCCATTTCCCACAAAAAGAAGCAGGCCGCGATTATCCCACCGCGGCCTGCGTTTTGTTTTCACCCGCGCCACACGCGGGACGCGCGGTTCAGCCCTTCGCGTCGTTGGCGATCGGCGTCAGCAGCAGGTCCTGGAAATCGAAACTGAAATCGGTCAGCGACGACACCGCCTGCATGCGCGCCTCGCGGACCTTGCCGTCCGGGTCCAGGCTGAAAGTGATGAATGCATCGGCATTCAGTGAACGGTCGTCCCAGCGCACCAGGAAGGTGTCGTGCTGCCACGGCTCCATCGTGCCAACCAGCTGCGCGGTCCTGCCGAAGCGCAGGCGCAGCGTACCGGCCTTCTGCTCCACGAACACATCGCCGTACCACGGATCGCGGTAGCCACCGGCGTAGCCGGCCAGCGGCAGTGACGGGCGGGACTTCGCATCGCGCGCGGCCTGGTGCCGGGCCCACCCCTCGTCGGCCTTGTCCTGCGCCTTGGCCACCGCGGCCGCGTACGCGCCGACCCAGTCGGTCGTCGGTGCCGCGAGGTAGGCGTCCAGCACATCCATCGTGATCGCGTTGAAGGCCGCACCGACTTCCTGGTTGGTCAGCACGACGATGCCCAGGTTCTGTTCGGGCACCAGGGTCACGCGCGAGACCATGCCCGGCCAGCCGCCGGTGTGCCACACCAGTTTCTGGCCCCGATAGTCGCTCAGGCTCCAGCCTTCGCCGTATCCGGCGAAGTTCGGGCGTGCCGCGGCCAGCTCCGGCACGCTCGGCTCGGGCACCACCTGCGGGGTGATCATCTGCCACATCGCGTTCTGGGTCTTGGCGCTGAACAGCGCGGTGCCGTTCTCCAGCGCGCCGTGGGCCAACTGCACATTCATCCAGCGCGCCATGTCGTGCACGCTGGAGTAGATGCCGCCGGCACCGGCGTTGTTGGACCAGGTCAGCGGCGCAACCGTGCGCAGCGCGGTGAAGTCGTATTTGGCGTGTCCCACGGCCGCGTTGTCGCCCGGCTGCAGGTGGTCGGCGTTGTAGCGCGTGCCGGTCATGCCGACCGGCGTGAAAATGTGCTGCTGCAGGAAGTCCGCGTAGGACTGCCCGGACACCTGCTCGATCACCTGCTGGGCCACAGCGTAGAGAATGTTGTCGTACGCGTAGCGGTCGCGGAATCCGGCCTTCAGCGGCACCTTGGCCAGGCGCTGCACCACCTCCTGGTTGGTGTAGGTAGTGGTCGGCCAGAACAGCAGGTCGCCGGCGCCGAGGCTCAGCCCGCTGCGGTGCGAGAGCAGGTCGCGGATGCGCATCTCGCCGGTCACGTACGGATCGGACATGCGGAAACCGGGCAGGTGGTCGATCACCCGGTCGTCCATTTTCAGTCTGCCCTGCTCGGCGAGCAGGTTCAGCGAGGTAGCGGTGAAGGCCTTGGTGTTGGATGCGATCGCGAACAGCGTGTCGGCCTGCACCGGCGCGGGCTTGCCCAGCTCGCGCACACCGTAACCACGTTCGAGGACGACCTTGCCGTCCTTCACCACCGCCACCGCGATGCCGGGTACATCGAATTCACTGCGGACGCGCTCGACCGTGGCGTCCAGCCGCTGCAGTTCGGCCGGCACGGCCGCCGATGCCAGGGGTGCGCACGCCAGCAGCACGACGCCTCCGATCCAGGATGTGTTCAATCAGTGTCTCCAGTTGCATGTCGCGGGGGCGTTGAGATCCACAGGATGCCCGTCGCCGGTTTCGCACGATGGTAACGCGGCCCCCTTCACGCTCGCCTGTGCCAGAAGGCGGCCCGCCCCGGAGAGCCTGCATGACCGCGCCAGCCAACACCGTCTCCACCATCATTCCGTGCCTGCGCTACCGCGACGCCCGGGCGGCGATCGCCTGGCTGCAGCGCGCGTTCGGCTTCGAACCGCAGGCGGTGTATGCCGATGGCGACACCGTCCACCACGCGCAGCTGGTCTACGGCCACGGCATGATCATGCTGGGCTCGGTGGACAACGGCAGCGCATGGGGACGCCACAGCGTGCAGCCGGACGAGGTCGGCGGCCGCCAGACCCAGAGCGCCTGCGTGATCGTGGCCGACCCCGATGCGCACCATGCGCGCGCGGTTGCCGCCGGGGCCGAGGTGGTGATCGCGATCGCCGACCAGGACTACGGTGGTCGTGGCTACGCCTGCCGCGATCCCGAAGGCTACCTGTGGTGGTTCGGCAGTTACGATCCCTGGCAGGCCCACGCAGGCGGCGCATGAGCGCACCGCCCGGTCGTATCCGTACCGGCATCGGCGGCTGGGTGTTTCCGGCCTGGCGCGGCGGCATGTTCTATCCGCCCGGGCTGCCCCAGCGCGATGAACTGGCGCATGCCAGCTGCGCACTCGGATGCATCGAAATCAACAGCACCTTCTACCGCGCACAGAAGCCGGCGGTGTACGCCCAGTGGCGTGAGCAGACCCCGGCCGGCTTCCGGTTTTCGGCCAAGGCACCGCGCACCATTACCCAGACCCACGACCTGGGCACGGTCGGCGCGCGCGTGGATGCCTTCGTCGAGGGCATCGCCGCGTTGGGCGACCGGCTGGGCCCGCTGGTCTGGCAGTTCGGCGACAGCCATCCGGCCGACGCGGAGGCGTTCGACGCGTTCCTGCAGCGCCTTCCGCGCGAGGCCGGCGGCGTTCGCCTGCAGCATGCGCTGGAGGTGCGCAATCCGGCGGCGTGGACGCCGGCCCTGATCGCAACCGCACGTGCGCACGGCACCGCCCTGGTGTACAGCGGCTCGGCCGACTATCCCAGCTTCGCCGACCCCACCGCCGACTTCATCTATGCACGGCTGATGCATGCGCGCGGCAACCTGCGCGCCGGCTACCCCGAACGTGCGCTGGAACAGTGGTGCCTGCGCGCGATGCGCTGGGCGCGCGGCGAGGACAACCCCGACCTGCCGCATGTGGTTGCCGATGCACCGCCGGCTGTCTCCCGCGACGTGTATGTGGTGTTCATCGGCGCGGCCAAACAGCGCAATCCCGGCGCGGCGATGGCGCTGCGCGATCAGCTGCGGCGGGTCGGCGCCCCCTGAGCGCGGTGTGCCAGGCGGGCATCCAACCGCCACAGCAGCGCCCCCACGGCAATGAACGCCGCTGCCACCACCGCCGCGTTGCGCGCGACCGTGGCCCCACCCAGCAGGCCCAGGTCCAGGAACGGATAGGGATAGTGGCCACTCCAGCGGCCGACCAGCAGGGCCCAGCCCAGGTACACCGCCGGGAACACCAGGGCGCCGCCCAGCTGGCGCCAGCGCAGGCCGACATGCGGCCCGGCCAGCCAGCCCAGCAGGTACAGCACCGGCACGGCGGTATGCAGGCCGATGTCGGCCCACCACTGCCAGCCCTGCGGTTGCCAGAGCGGGCGCAGCACCAGCGCGTACACCAGCCCGGTGATGCCGATGTACAGCGCCACCGCGGCGCTGGGGGCAGGCGCGGCCAGGCCGCTCCGGCTGCCACGCAGCCGCGCCAGGCACACCGCCGCCACCCCGATGTTGCTGAGGATGGTGAAGTAGCCCAGCAGCCGCAGGGTGGCCTGGCCACTCCCGGCCTCGGCACCAACGGTCTGCAGCAGCAGGCCGTACTGCAGGGCCAGCGCTGCGACGGCGACCAGACCGGTGAGCGCGGCCCAGGCGCGCGCGGCCCCGGTCGGGGCCGGAACGGGGAGCAAGGCGTGGGGCGTCTCCATTGGCGCAGGATGCCATGCGGCGACGGGGTGCTGCAGCAGGATCGCGATGACCGCGCGCTTCCCGCACAATATGCGGATGCCGATGACCGACACCCGCAAAGCGCTGCTGCAAATCCACTTCTGCGTGCTGTTGTGGGGCGTCACCGCCATCCTCGGCAAGCTGATCACCCTGCCCGCCCTGCCGCTGGTGTGGTGGCGCATGCTGCTGGTGGTGGCCATGCTCGCGCTGCTCCCGCGTGTCTGGCGCGGCCTGCGCCAGCTCTCGCCGGCCCTGTTTGCCGGCTACTGCGGCGTCGGCGCGCTGGTCGCGCTGCATTGGTTGACCTTCTACGGCGCGGTGAAACTGGCCAATGCCTCGGTCGCGGCGACCTGCATCGCGCTCGCCCCGGTGTTCACTGCCGTGATCGAGCCCTGGGTGGCCAGACGTCCCTTCCAGCTGCGCGAACTGGCGTTCGGTATTGCCGTACTGCCCGGCGTGGCGCTGGTGGTCGGCGGCGTGCCCCACGGCATGCGCCTGGGCGTGCTGATCGGTGCATTGTCGGCCTTGCTGGTGGCGGTGTTCGGGTCCCTCAACAAGCGTCTGGTCAGCCATGCCGATCCGCTGACGGTCACCGCCCTGGAGCTGGGCGCCGGCACGCTGACGCTGACGCTGCTGGCGCCGCTGCTGCCGTTCCTGCTGCCGGCGCTGGCCAGCCCGTTGTGGGTGGTCCCCAACCTGCACGACGGTCTGCTGCTGCTGGCCCTGGCCGGCCTGTGCACGCTGCTGCCGTTCGCGCTGGCGCTGGTGGCGCTGCGCCATCTCAGCGCCTATACCGTGCAGTTGGTGACCAATCTGGAGCCGGTCTACGCGATCCTGCTGGCGATGGTGCTGCTCAGCGAACAGCGCGAACTCACACCGCTGTTCTACGCTGGCGTGGCGATCATCGTCGGCGCCGTGTTCCTGCATCCGCTGCTGAACCGCCGCAAGCCGGTCCAGCATCCGGAGCTCCTGGGCACGGCCGAAGCCCGCAACATCGCCGACTGATCGCCGCGGCGATTACCGCGCCGGCCAGTACCAGGCCGGTGCATCCAGCAGCCCCTGGCCCAGCACGCGCGTCTGGCTCATTTCCTTGTGCAGCCGGATCGCATGGCAGGCGGGCGCTTCCTGCAACGCGGCAATCAGACGGCTCGCGTGCGATACCACCCAGACCTGGCTGCGCACGCTGGCGGCGATGATCAGGCGTGCCAGCGCGGGGAGCAGATCCGGGTGCAGGCTGGTTTCCGGTTCGTTGAGCACCAGCAGCGGTGGCGGGCGCGGTGTGTACAGCGCGGCGATCAGCAGCAGGTAGCGCAGCGTGCCGTCGGACAGTTCAGTGGCGGCCAACGGGCGCAGCAGGCCGGGTTGCTGGAACGTCAGCGACAGGCGTCCGTCGTACGCGTCGATCCGCACCTGTGCGCCCGGGAAGGCATCGTCCACCGCGCCGGTCAGCCCGGCGACATCGCCGACCTCCACGATGGTCTGCCAGGCGGCAGCGAGATCATGGCCATCATTGGCCAGCACCGGGGTACGGATCGCCAGGCACGGCAGCCGCGCCGGCGCAGCCATGTCGGTGCGGAAATGGTCATGGAAGCGCCAGCACCGGATGTAGTCGCGCAACTGCATCACCTCGGGCATGCGCTGCGGATCGGCCAGTTGGGTGAACAGACTGTCGAACGCCGACAGCGGTTCCTCCAGCAGGTCCCAGCCACGCCCGGCGCGGCGACGCACCCGCGCGCCACGCCGTTCGACCAGGGCGTTGGCGCTGCGCAGGAACGGGCCAGCCCAGATGCACTCGGTCTTGATCCGGGGTTCCCGGTCGAACATCGACAGGCCCGGGACCGGCAGACCGAGATCGATCGCATACCCGAACGCCTCGGCCGAAAAACCCAGCTTCAGCGACACCGGATGGCGGCGCGCGGTGCCCTGCACCGGCACCTCCCCGGTACGCATGCGCCGGTCGATCTCTTCCGGACCGGCCCACAGCGCCGAGCCAAGCCCCCCTTCCCGGGCCAGCGCGGCCGCCACCCCGCCCTGCGCGGTTTCGGCCAGCAGGCGCAGCGCACGGTACAGGCTGGACTTGCCGCTGCCGTTGTCGCCGGTCACCAGCGTCAGGCGCTGCATCGGCACCACCAGCGCATGCAGCGAGCGGTAGTGCGAGATGGCGAGGGTCTGCAGCATGGCGCGTCCTGACAGGAGGGAGAGCGCGCAGTGTGGAAGGGCCCGGTCGCAGCGCCTGCGACCGGGCCGATGCCGTCAGGGGGCGTTGGCGGTGCGCCACAGCGCCGGCCATTCGGCCGCATCGTCGCCGCGGCAGGCCCCCATGTGCTCGTAGGCGAGCAGTGCAAAGGTGGTACCGGTCCAGCCCCAACGCGCGCCGCTGCCGCAATCGCCCATGCCGCGACCACGGCCGGAATGGGTAAGCACGCCGTCCTCGAACGCCGCCGATGTGACCATGTCCAGTCGCGCGCGCACACCCGGCAGCGTGAACGGCAGGGTCGGCGTCACACGGGTGGCGCGCGACGGATCGGCTACCGGCACCTGGAACACCAGGCTGGAGCTCTGGTAGGCGCCACGCAGGCACTCGATCAGCACCAGCGCGCGGGTATCGTCCAACGCGGCCGCTTCATCGAAGGCGTCGTCACCGCCGTGCTGGCTGCAGTCTTCACGCTGTATCAGGGCCGCCTGGCCGCGCCGCACCTGGGCGATCAGGCGGGCCTGGGTGGCCGCGTCGAGGACGGCCCGGGGCGGCGGCGCCAGCGCCACCTGCGGCAACGGCGCCGCGGCCGGCACCGTGCTGGCCGCCGCGGCACCTCGTCGCAGCAGCGCGGTGGTGCCGCCGAGGCGACCCTGGGTCTCATCGACCAGCAGCAGCGCGGCGCTCAGCCCGCCCAGCGGTATCGCGTCGCGCTCGCCGGCACCGAAGCGCAGCGACTGCCCATTGCGCACTGCATCGACGAAGGCCTGTGCGTCGGCAAGGCCGCGCGTACGGCGCACCACCCACTCCGCGCCGTCCTGCGTGCGCGCCCAGCCCGGTGCGGTCAGCGCCACGGCCTTGCCGTCGAGCCGCAGCGGCGCATTGCCACCGCGCGTGGGCAGCACCACGGTCACGTCAATGGCGCCCTGCGGGCCGGCATCCCGCTGCACGGTGATGCGCCCATCCAACGCTTCGGCAGCGCCGGAGACAACGCAGCGCGCGACGTTGTCGCAGGCCACCACCCAGTCCTGGAACTGGCGGTACACCGGCGTGGCGGCATGCGCGGGCAGCGCCGTGGCCAGGGCAACGGCCAGCAGCGAAACCACGGAAACAACGTTCATGAACATCCTTATTCGGCAGGCACGACGCGATTGCGGCCTTCGCGCTTGGCACGGTACAGCGCGGCATCGGCACGCGCCAGCGTCTGTTCCGCCGTGTCGCCCTCTCGATGGGCGGCCACGCCGATGCTGACCGTCAGCGGTATGCCCAGCGGCAGATCGGCCGCCGCCACGCGCAGGAACTCGCACTGCATTTCGGCCACGCTCAATGGCGTATCGGGCATCACCACCACGAACTCCTCACCGCCGTGGCGCGCGGCCATGCCACCGCCGGCGAAGGTGGCGCGCAGCAGGCGCCCCAGTTCGGCCAGTACGTGGTCGCCGCTGGCATGGCCGTACAGGTCGTTGACGTTCTTGAAGTGATCGATATCCAGCAGCGCCACCGACACCGCGCGCGGTGCTCCGTTGGCATCGTGCAGCGCCGCATCGAGGAACGCGCCCATCGCGCGCCGGTTGGGCAGGCCGGTCAACGCATCGGTGCGGCTCTGCTCGGCAAGGTCGGCGTTCTGCCGTTCCAGCAGCGCGTTGTACTCGGACAGACGTTGCTCATACCACGCCCGTTCGCTCATGTGCTGCTGGATTTCGTGTGCATAGCGGCGCAGTTCCATCACCAGCGATACCTGCCGCGACAACGCCGACAGTGCCTGTAGACGTTCGGGCGACAACTGCCCGGGCGCGGCATCGAACACGCACAGCGTGCCCAACGGCAGGCCTTCGAAGCTGAGCAGCGGTGCTCCGGCATAGAAGCGGATGTGCGGGTCGTCGACCACTATCGGGTTGTCGAAGAAGCGCGGGTCTTCGCGGGCGTCCTCCACCACCATCACCTGGTCCGGCTGCAGGATGGCGTGGCCGCAGAAGGAGATCTCGCGGGTGGTCTGCGGCACATCCAGCGCCCGCCGCGCCTTGAACCACTGGCGGTCGCGGTCCACCAGCGTGACCGCGCCCATGCGCGTGCCGCAGAGCGCGGTGGCGATGGTGACCAGGTCATCGAAGGAACGTTCGGCCGGGGTATCCAGCACTTGATAGCGCAACAGCGCCTGCAGGCGCTGTTCTTCATTGTCCGGTCTGGACGGTTTGATCATGTGTCGGCTCCCGGCGAGTCGGTCGCAGTCTAGCCAATCAACGCCGGTGCCGGCGTCAGCGGACCCTCACCAATCCAACTGCTTGGGCAACAGCCCGCGCAGTTCGGCGTCGGTGAGGTTGCGCCACTGGCCCGGCTTGAGCGCGCCGATCTTGACGTTGTCGATGCGCACACGGCGCAGCTGGGTGACGCGGTAGCCGAACGCGGCGGCCATCAGGCGGATCTGCCGGTTCAGGCCCTGCTGCAGCACGATGCGGAAGCCGAACTTCGCGATGCGGCTGGCACGGCACGGCAGCGTGGTCTGGTCGTGGATGCGCACGCCGCGCGCCATGCCACGCAGGAACTCGTCGGTGACCGGTTTGTTGACCGCCACCAGATACTCCTTCTGGTGGTTGTTCTCGGCGCGCAGGATCTGGTTGACGATGTCGCCGTTGCTGGTCATCAGGATCAGGCCTTCGGAATCCTTGTCCAGGCGGCCGATCGGGAAGATGCGCTGTTCGTGGCCGACGAAGTCCACGATGTTGCCCTTGACCGCGCTTTCGGTGGTGCAGGTGATGCCCACCGGCTTGTTCAGGACGATATAGACGTGGCGACGGCCGCCGGGCTTCTTCGCCTCGCGGGTGCGAAGCGGCTGGCCGTCGACCAGCACCTGGTCGCCCTCCCCGACCACCGCGCCGGTGCCGGCGGGGATGCCGTTGACGGTGACGCGGCGCTCGCCGAGCAGGCGGTCGGCTTCGCGCCGGGAACAGAAGCCGGTGTCGGCGATGTACTTGTTGAGTCGGATGGTCATCCGCCCATTATCCGGCAAAGCCGGTCCCGGCTGCGGGTTTGCCTGCAATCGGGCTCACGCCGCCTGCGGATCGGGTTGTCCGGCCAGCGCCTCGGCGTCGAACACCTGGTTGCGCCCGGCGCGCTTTGCGCAGTACATGGCGTGGTCGGCACGGCGCAGCAGGCCGGCCAGGTCGTCGCTGTCGGCACGCAGCACCGCCAGACCGATGCTGGCCGACACGTTCAGGCCGGGGATGCCGAGCCCCGGGGTGACCGCGGCCACCTTCAGCCGAAGGTCTTCGAGCCGCGCCGCGGCGGCGGCACGGCCGGCACCCGGCAGCAGGACCAGGAACTCCTCGCCCCCCATCCGGATCACGTCGGCGTGGTTGCGCACCGAGGTCCGCAGCGCGCGCGCCACGGCCACCAGCACCTGGTCGCCCACTTCATGCCCGTGCTGGTCGTTGATGTCTTTGAACAGGTCGGTGTCCAGGAAGCCGATCGCCAGCGCCTGGGGCTGCACGCGCGCCTGCTCCAGGTACTGTGACAGCAGGCGCAGCCCGGCCCGGCGGTTGGGCAGGCCGGTCAGCATGTCGGTGTCGGCCAGCTGGCGCATCTCGTCGCGCTGCTGCCGCAGCCGGCCCAGGCGCAGGTTGAGCGCGAAGGCCGCCATCATCAGGAACCAGGTCGTGGCCACCTGCAGCGCTTCGATCCGGTAGGCGATGAGCCAGCGCGCACCGACCGCTTCGGCCACGATCAGGATCCACCACGGCAGCAGCGCGCCCAGGCCGGCCAGCGCCTGCGCATCGCCGCGCCACAGTGCCCAGACGCCCACGCCCAGGCACAGCACGCAGCCAAGCAGGTACACCGTCTCCAGCGCGGCTGCCAGCGTTTCCAGCGCGGGCATGCCCAGCCAGGGCACGCTGCAGCCCACTGCGACCAGTCCCCACAGCACCGCGTGCTGCCAGGCGCGCGACCGCGGCCAGCGCCGGTCGCCGCCATTGAGGCGCCACAGAATCGGCAGCAGCAGCGCTTCGGAGAAGGCGGTCAACCCCACCAGCCACCAGGAGGCGCGGTCATGCACCGGCAGCCACGGCTCGGGGTAGCCGCTCAGCCCGCCGAGCACGGCCTGCCACAGCACGAACACCAGGCAGACCACGACGTAAAGGAGGAACAGGCGATCGCGCGTGGTGGCAAACCCCATCAGCGCCGACAGTGCCAGGGCGATCGCCACGGCAATGCACGCCGCACGCACCAGCAGGCGCGCGGTGTCGTTCTGCTGCACCGGGCTGGGCGCACCCAGCTGCAGGGTCGGCACCCAGCGCGCCTTCAGCGGCCGGGCCCAGGACACCACGATCGGCTCGCGGTCGCCGGCCTTGGGCACCACCACCATGCCGACGCCGGCACGGAAGCGCGAATCGCGGGTGCGGGCGTCATGCATGCTGCCGCAGACCTGGCGTTGGCCGTGGCTGATGCGCACCTCGCCCGACAGCACACCGAAGACGTCCACCGCCTGCGGCTCACCGGACCAGCCCTGCGCGGGTGCGGCAATCGACAGCACGTCCTGGTGGCGCGCCAGCACCCCCGGTGCACACGCCCGCTGCGGGGTCGGCTCGGACGTGGCCTGACCCAGCAGCAGATAGTCCACGCCGGCCCGCGGCGCATCGGCCCGGGTGGGCCAGGCGCACAGCATCAGCACCACCAGCAGCAACGCCGCTACCGCCTGTTCCCCGCACCAGCCGTGCCTGCCTGTCACAACAACGTCCTGCCCGTGCTTCACGCCAACGCACACACCGTGCATCGCCCCTGGCGCGGATTATCGCAAGAACCGCCGCCACGGCGGTGATGACCCGGTCCGCACACCCGGGCACCGCCGCAGCGGGCGTCACGCCGGGCCGTGCGCGCCGTCGGACGCCGCCCCCGGGTGGATTGCCCACAGCCCCTGCTGGGTCATCCGCTCCAGTGGAATCGGCCGTTCGATCGCGTAGCCCTGCAGGCCCTGCACGCCCAGGTCGGCCAGTTGACGGGCCACATCGGCCGATTCCACCCATTCGGCCACCACCGTCATGTGCAGCTCGCGCCCCACTTCGGTGATGGCGCGCACGGCCGCGCGGTTGATCGGGTCGGACTCCATGTCACGCACGAACATGCCGTCGATCTTGAGCATGTCCGCCGGCAACTGCCGCAGGTAGCCGAACGAGGACAGCCCGGAACCGAAATCGTCCAGCGCCATCCGGCAGCCGCGCGCCTTGACCGCGTCGATGAAGCTCCGCGCCTGCGCCAGATTGCTGACCGCGGCGGTCTCGGTGATCTCGAAGCACAGCTTGGTGGCCAGGCCGCGATTGCGCTCCAGCAGATCGGTCACGAACGCCAGAAAACTCGGCTCGGCGATGGATTGCGCGGACACGTTGACGTTGCACAGGCCGAGCAGCTTCACATGTGCCGGGCAGACCTGCAGGTGGCGGAACAGCAGCCCCAGCACGTGCCGGTCCAGCGCCATCGCCATGCCGTAGCGCTCGACCGCACTCATGAATTCGCCCGGGCCCTGCAGGGCGCCTTCGGGGCTGCGCATGCGCACCAGCACCTCGTAATGCAGGAAGCCCGGATCGCCAACCCGCTCGATGCGCTGGGCGTACAGCAGCATGCGGTTCTCGGAAATCGCGCTGGCCACGCTGGACAACCGCTCGGCTTCCAGCCGGCGCTCGTCCAGCGCCATGCGGCTTTCATTGAAGCAGTGCACGCGGTTGCGCCCGGCTTCTTTGGCCGCGTAGCAGGCGCTGTCGGCCGCGCTCATGAGCCAGTTGACGTCCTGCGCTTCGGCGGTGATCTCGACCACGCCGATGCTGCAGCTCACCTTCGGCGCCCCCTCGCCGTGCTGGAAACTGACCTGTCCCAGGGTGCGGATCACCCGCTGCAGCACGCGCTTGGCTTCTTCCTGGCTGGCATTGGCCAGAAACACCGCGAACTCGTCGCCGCCCAGCCGCCCGACCCAGTCGCCTTCGCGGACCGCGCCCACCAGGTGGTCGGCGAACGTGCGCAGCAGCTGGTCGCCGGCGGCATGACCGAGGCCATCGTTGACCAGCTTGAAGTAATCCAGGTCCAGGTAGCACAGCGCGTGCATGCCGCCGCGATCGCGGACGTCGAGCAGCGCCAGTTCGATCAGGCGCTCGATCTCGCGCCGGTTCACCAGACCGGTCAACGGGTCGTGGCTGGCGTGGTGCTCCACCTCGCGCGCCAGCGCATGGTTCTGCGACACGTCTTCGACAATCGCGAAGGCGGCCGGCTCCCGCCCGCGGGTATGCACCACCGTGCCGCTCCAGCGCCCCCACAGCAGGCCACCATCGGCGCGCCGGAAGCGCAGTTCGGCCGGCCGCAGCTGGCGCATCCAGTCAATTGCGCCGGTGCCGTCAACCACCAGTTCGCCCTCCACCAGCAGCTCCTGCAGCGACAGGTGCAGCAGGGCATCGCGGCGGTACTCGAGGATGTCGGCCATTGCCTGGTTGGCTTCGACCACGCGCCCGCCCATGTCCAGCTTGAGCATGCCGACGGTGGCCTGGTAGAACGCGGCGCGGAAGCGGCTTTCCTGCTCGATCAGATCGTTGCGCACCCGGCGCGCCAGCATCACCGCGACCACGGTGATCATCAGCACCGACAGCCCGCCCACCACCAGGGTCGTCATGCGAACGATGCCCGACGTACGCAGCAGCGACGCCGAGAAAGCCTGGGCCTTGGTGCGCAGACTGACATCGAGCCCCTGCAGCCGCGCCTGCAGGGCGTCGTGCAGCGCCGGCGTCATGCCCCCACTGCCGTGCAGCGCCTGCGCCTGGTCGGCCAGCGCCTGCAGGTGCAACAGGTCGGCATCGGTCGTGCGCCACTGGCGGACCGCATCGCGGAAGTAGCCCAGGCGCCCGAGATAGCGGAACGAGACAATCAGCCGATTGACGTCACCGGGCGCATTGTCGCCGGCCAGGAAGCCCCGGCGCGCCCGCGCCAGGTCGGCGTCCGGCGCTTCCAGCGCGTGCCGCGCCTGCAGGTCGCCCAGAGGCACCGCCAGCGCCGCGCGCGCGTCGGCCAGATCGTCCGGATCGGCGGTGGCCAGGTAACGCGACAGTGCCAGGGTCGCGTGCTGCTGCGCCCGCGACCAGTGGCTCTGGCCGACGATCCACGCCGTCGAAGCGGCCTGCAGCTCCTGGATCAGGGCCGAAATGCCGACCAGACCGATCGCCATGCCGGTCAGCAACGCGAAACGCAGGATGAGGCCCCGCGTTGGATACGGTACTTCCCTGACGCCCCCGCCCCTGCCACTTCCAAGCATCGTCGATTCCCCTGGACGCTTTCGTTGTGTGGGGACCGATTCCGTTGCGCGGCCCATTGCCGAGGCTAGGACCAAGCATGTTGAGACGGCGCGAAACCCGGCGTGACTCCCCGGAAACGACAACGCCAGCCCGGAGGCTGGCGTTGCAGGGATCGCCCGGGGCGATCAGAAGCTGCGCGGGCCGCGCGGCTTGAAGCCGTCCCGGCGCGGCGGACGGTCGTTGCCGCCCGGACCACCCGGACCACGGTGGCCGCCCGGGCCACCCGGCTTGCCGCCGCGGCCGAACTTCGGCTTGAACGGGGGACGCGGCGACGGGGTCAGGTCTTCACCCGGCTCCACCTTGCGCATCTGAAGCTGCTGGCCGGACACCCACACCTTCTTCAGGTGGGTGAGCAGGTCGCTCGGCATCTCGGCGGGCAGGTCCAGCACCGAGAAGTCGTCGTGGATGTCGATGCGGCCGATGAAGCGGCTTTCCAGGCCGGCTTCGTTGGCGATCGCGCCGACGATGTTGCCCGGCTTGACGCCGTGCACATGGCCCACTTCGATTCGGAAGGTCTCCATGCCCTGCTCCGGCGCACCGCGCGGGGCGATCTCACGGCGCGGGGCGCGCTCGAAGCCACCCTCGTTGCCGCCGAAGTCGCCTTCGGCACGCGGCGGACGCGGACCGCGGTCGTCTTCACGGCGCGGACCACGCTCGAAACGCGGCTCGAAGCGCGCCGGGCGATCGCCACGATCATTGCGGTCGTTGCGTTCGCGAGGCGCCCGTTCTTCACGCGCACCCCGCACCGGCGGGGTCAGCAGGAACGGCGAATCGCCCTGCAGCAGCTTGGCCAGCGCAGCGGCGATCTCGATCGCCGGCACATTGTTCTCGGCCTCGTAGCGCTGCAGCAGCTCGCGGTAGAAGTCGACGCCGCCGCCTTCCAGCGCCTCGCTGATGCGGCTCATGAACTTGGCCACGCGGGTATCGTTGACCGCGTCCACGCTCGGCAGCTGCATTTCCTCGATCGGCTGGCGCGTGGCGCGCTCGATCGCCCGCAGCATGCCCTTCTCGCGCGGGGTGGCGAACAGGATCGCGTCGCCGGTGCGGCCGGCACGGCCGGTACGGCCGATGCGGTGCACGTAGCTTTCGGTGTCGTAAGGAATGTCGTAGTTCAGCACGTGGCTGATGCGTTCCACGTCCAGGCCGCGCGCGGCCACGTCGGTGGCGACCAGAATGTCCAGCTTGCCTTCCTTGAGCTGGCCGATGGTGCGCTCACGCTGGGCCTGCTGCATGTCACCGTTGATGGCGGCAGCCGCCAGGCCGCGGGCCTGCAGCTTCTCGGCAAGTTCTTCGGTGGCCGCCTTGGTGCGCGAGAAGATGATCATCGCGTCGAACGGTTCCACTTCCAGGATGCGGGTCAGCGCATCCAGCTTGTGCATGCCGCTCACCCACCAGTAGCGCTGGCGGATGTTGGCCGAGGTCGTGGTCTTGGCCGCGATGGTGACTTCGGCGGGGTTCTTCAGGTAGGTCTGCGCGATGCGACGGATCTGCGGCGGCATGGTGGCCGAGAACAGGGCGACCTGGCGGGTCTCCGGCAGCTTCTTGAGCACGGCTTCGACGTCGTCGATGAAGCCCATGCGCAGCATTTCATCGGCTTCGTCCAGGACAAGCGTCTTCAGCTCGGACAGGTCCAGAGTGCCGCGATCGAGGTGATCGATCACGCGGCCCGGGGTACCCACCACCACGTGCACGCCACGGCGCAGGGCCGACAGCTGCTGGCCGTAGGGCTGGCCGCCGTAGACCGGCAGCACGCGGAAGCCCGGCATCGCCGAGGAATAGGTCTGGAAGGCCTCGGCAACCTGGATGGCC
This sequence comes from Stenotrophomonas sp. NPDC077461, assembly GCF_049545475.1. NCBI lineage: Bacteria > Pseudomonadati > Pseudomonadota > Gammaproteobacteria > Lysobacterales > Lysobacteraceae > Stenotrophomonas > Stenotrophomonas sp. NPDC077461. Next base: position 183,607 of record NZ_JBMWDO010000001.1, on the reverse strand, counting down.
AGTTCGCGGGTCGGCGCCAGCACCAGCACCTGCGGCTTGGCCTGGTTGAAGTCGAGGTTGGACAGGACCGGCAGCGCGAAGGCGGCGGTCTTGCCGGTACCGGTCTGGGCCTGACCCAGCACGTCGCGACCTTCCAGCATGGCCGGAATGGTGGCGGCCTGGATCGGCGACGGCGTTTCATAGCCGACGGTGGCCACGGCCTTCATCACAGCATCGGACAGGCCGAGGTCTGCGAACAGCAGCGGCGCGGGGGATTCTTGGGACATGGGAAACTCCGAAGGCACTGCCATTTTTCGGGCAATGCGATAAAAAAAGGGGATGGTCCGCGCTTTGGGCGCCCTTTCTTATCGCGTGCCCTGGCGCTGCTCGGTCGGAGGAGAATTCACTCGCTCAGGGCGCGATGATACCGCATCGTTCCTGAACCACGCGTACAGATTTCCGCCTGAATCCCGCTCAGGCCCCGCGCTGGCGCACAATACGCGCCCTCCCCCGGCCCGGGCCACCGTCCGCGCCCCTTTCCAGGATACCCGCTTCATGCAGACCCTCGAATTCGAACTGGACCGCGACTACGTCGAGCTCAAGCAGCTGCTCAAGCTGGCCGACCTGGTCACCAGCGGCGGGGAGGCCAAAACCGTCATCGGCGACGGCCAGGTCCTCGTCGATGGGGAAGTTGAACTGCGCAAGGCCTGCAAGATCCGCGCAGGCCAACAGGTCCGGTTCGGCGACACCACCATCCACATCATCGCCGACAGCGACGCCCCCTGAGCCACCGCCGCCCCGCGGCTGCCGCCCCGCTCAGGAGGCGCGCGTCAGCTGGGCGGCGATCAGCTGCCGGAAGGGGGCCACGCCCTGGGCCAGGCGCAGGCCGGCACTGCGCAGCGCGCGGGCCGGCAGGCGGTCGTCGGTGTACAGCGTGGCGATGGCATTGGTGGCCTCGTACAGCGGCCGCGACGCCAGCCGATGGCCCCGCTCATAACCGGCCAGGCCCGCCGGCGCGGCGATGTCGCCGCCCCGCTGGGCGGCGGGAGCGATCACCGCGGCCAGCCGGTCCTGGCTGAGCAGGCCGAGGTTGAAGCCGTGCGCGGTGACCGGGTGCATGCCCACCGCCGCATCGCCGATCAGCGCGCAGCGCGGGCCCACGAAGGATTGTGCGTAGACCCCCACCAGCGGATAGGCGATCGGCCGCGCGCACGGCTGCATGCGGCCGAGCCGGTGCTCGAAGAAGCCACTGACGGTACGCCCGAGGGCGTCGTCGTCCTGCGCCATCAGCGCCGCGATCTGCCGCGGTGGCAGGGTGATCACCGCCGAGGCCAGGTCGCCGTTCAGCGGCAGCAACGCCATCGTGCGGCCATAGCCGAACCATTCCCAGGCCGTGTGATGGTGCGGTTGTTCGATACGCATCCGGCACACCAGCATCGACTTGCCGAAATCACGCATGCGCGCACCGATCCCGAGCAGGCGGCGGGTACTGGAGAAGCGGCTGTCGGCGGCGACCACCAGCCGCGCCTGCAGGCGGCGGCCATCGGCCAGGGTGACAGAGGTGTGCCGGGGGCCGGTGTCGATGGCGGCCACGCTGGTCTGGTCGAGCACCTCGACCCCGGGCTGGTCCTGCACCGCCTGCCATGCGGCGCGCCGGATCAGATGATTGGGCACCAGCCAGCCCAGGTCGCGCCCGTGCCCGTCGCGTGCCGCCGCGAAGGTCAGCGCGAACGGCGAACCGCCGTTGAGCACCTGCGCATCGCGCAGCGGTGAAATCTCGGCCGGGTCCAGCCGCGCCCATAGACCCAGCCGCTCCAGGATCGCGCGGGACGCATGGGTCAGCGCGATCTCGCGGCCATCGAACGCCGCCTCGGCCAGTGCCGCACGCGGCTGCTGCTCGATCAGCGTCACCGTCAGGCCGGTCCCGGCCAGCGAGCGGGCCAGGCACAGCCCGACCGGCCCTGCCCCCACCACCACGACATCCACCGGGCGCGCGTGTTGCTCCACCATGATCCGATCCTGCGGTTGCCAGTCCACGTGGAGCTTAGCGCCGCCGGCAGTGCGCCGGCCTTGATCTGGATCAGCCGCGTGCGGAACGGTTCACCCCCGCGTTACAGCAGCGACCACATCAGCAGCAGGATGCCCACCAGCGAGGCCAGCCACACCAGGCTGCGCACGTACGGCACGCCGGCCGCATACAGCGGCAGGTAGACCACCCGCGCCCAGAAGTACAGCTGCGCGGCCAGTGCGGTCAGCCCGTCCTGGCGCTGGGTGAGCGTTACCGCCAGCACGGCCGCCGCGAAGAACGGAAAGGTCTCCATGAAATTGGACTGGGCGCGCTGCAGCCGGCCCGTCAACGGGCGTACCGGGGCGCTCTGCCCGTCGCGCGCGGATGCATTCCACGCCAGCCCGCGCTCGCGGGTCACTGCCGTGGACGCTGCGAACAGGTGCACGATGCCCAGCAGCATCGACCACACCAGCATCTGGATCTCGATCGTCATGGCGTACTCCGGAAGGTGTCAGGCAGAACGTCAGGGGGTGGCGGCACGCACGCTGTAACCGGCGAGCCGCCAGACGCGGTCTTCATCCAGTCGGAAGGACACCAGTTCGCGTACCGGCTGGGCGCTGTTGGCAAAGCGGGTCGGGAAGCTGACGTTGATGTACAGCCCTTCCGGCACGGTCGCGCCAGCCGCGTACTTGACCCGGGTCACGGTGGGCTGGCCGCGCGATGCGAGCGTGCCGAGCCGCTTGCGGTCAGCCGCCAGCTGGGCCACGAAGGCCGGTTCGGTGACGGTCTTCTTCGCCACGGCGGACGCACCACGCCACGCCTCGGCCGCCCGGTTGGCATCGACCAGCTGCGCCACCTTCAACGCCGCCGCGCTCATCTCCGCATCCTGCTCGCGCACCTGGGCCTGCTGCGCGGGCGTCAGCACCGGGCGCGGCGCGGCGGCGGCATCCGGTGCCGGGCGGGCCGGCGCCGGGGCGGGCGTGGCCGGGGCAGGCGTCTGCGCCATCGCGGCGACGGGGAACAGGATCGACAACAGCAGCAGCGGAACACGCATCAGGGCACCGTCGGCAGAAGGAAACTGCCGGCCAGCATACGTCAAGGACGTGAGTAGCCCGTCAGTTGCGCTGCGCCGCCTCGGGCGGCGGCCGGTGTCCTTCGCTCGCGGTCTGCGCCGGTGCGGCCGGCACCGCGTCTGCCGACGCCGCGGTGGGCGTGGACGGTGGCAGCAGGCTGGTCACGTCGATTTCCGACAATGGGCTTTCGTCCGGGCAGGTCGCGTCGGGGAAACCGAATCGCTGTTTGAGCATCTGCCCGCAGGTGTTGATCGCCTCCATCTCGGCGCCCTCGCGCTTGCATTCCTGATCAAAGGCGATCAGGAACGCATCCTTGCGGCGCACGAAATCATCGCCGCACTTGCGCATCTGCTTGATCCGCTCCAGGTCGTCCTGCACCGCATTGGTGCCGTCCAGGCCGAACTGCCGCAACTCGCCGGCATCGAGCAGGCGCAGGCTGCGGTTGGGCACGGTCATCATCAGGTCGGCCACGCCCACCGCCACGCCATTGCGCTGCAGGTAGTCCTTCACGTTGTCATAGACTTCGTGCAGCTCGCGGTTGAGCTCGGCGCGCGAGGTCGCCTTGGAGCTGATCCGCATCATGCGGTGGATGCCGACCTTGCCCGAGACGAGCCGGTTGTCACCGGCCGCCAGCACGAACACGCACGCACTGTGGCAGACCGATCCTTCGCGCACCCAGATGGTCCAGTTGGATTCGCCGATGCTGTCGCCGGCCACGATGGCCGCCTCCACCTGGCCGCCACTGGAATCCAGATCCAGGATGCGCCGCGAAATGTGCTGTGCATCGGCCACGATCGCCACCCGGCCGACCAGCTCGGCAAACCCGGGATTGATCTTGCCGACGTAGCGCACGCGCAGCAGGCCACGCTCGGCGCACGGTGCCAGCGCCGCCTCCACGCTGGCGCGGTCGAGCGCCTCCAGCGGCTGCCCGTCGCCCCCTTCGGCGGCGTAATCGGTATCGCAGCTCACGAACGCCTTGCCGTTGTCCAGCGCCGCGTCCGGCCACGCCTGCTGCCCACGCCGCGGCGGCGGCGGCGGCGGTGGCGGGGCGTCGGCGGCGTTGATGGACACCATGTGGTCGCCATCGGCCGCCTGCGCACGCACCGCCTTGTCGGCCGCAGTGACATTGCCCGGATTCTCCAGCTGGCTGCAACCGGCCAATCCCAGGCACAACAACGGCAACCACCACGACTTGGGCAACATGGACAACCTGGACTCCACGACAAGGGGCGCACCTGCGGCGCGCAGGCAGACAGTCTAGTGCGCCACGGCAGCGCCGCGACAACCTGCACTGAACCGTCCGGGGCCGCGACCGCATTGCCGTCCGAAAACGGCGAGCCGGGTCCATCCCGGGGGCATAGACTGACCGGCATGGACACCGCCCTGCCCCTGGACTACGCCGCCTGCGAAAGCGCCCGCCTGGCACGCGACGCCCGCTTCGACGGGGTGTTTTTCACCGCCGTGCGCAGCACCGGCATCTATTGCCGCCCGGTCTGCCCGGCACCACCGCCGAAGCCGCGCAACGTGGACTATTACCCGACCGCCGCTGCGGCCGCCGCCGCCGGTTTCCGACCCTGCCTGCGCTGCCGCCCGGAACTGGCGCCGGAGGCCCAGGACGTCCTCAGCAACGAAACCCTGCAGCGCGCGTTGGCGCTGATCCACGATGGCTACCTGCAGGATGCCCCGGTCGGCGCGCTCGCTGCCCACGTGGGGCTGAGCGCCCGCCAGCTGCAGCGCCTGTTCGTGGCCCGCCTCGGCGCGGCGCCGGCGCAGATCCACGCCACCCGTCGCCTGCTGCTGGCCAAGCAGCTGTTGACCGAAACCGCGCTGCCGGTCACCGACGTGGCGATGGCGTCCGGCTACAACAGCCTGCGCCGCTTCAACGCCGCGTTCGTGGACGGCTGCGGGATGCCTCCGACGGCCATCCGCCGCCAGCGCGGTGCGCTCGGCGACGCCCCCCTGACCCTGCGCCTGGGCTACCGGCCGCCACTGGATTTCGCCGCGATGCTCGGCTTCCTGCGCCGCCGCGCCATTCCCGGTATCGAGCAGATCGACGACCACAGCTACCAGCGCGTGATCGGCCCGGCCGCGCGCCCCAGCGTGATCCGCGTCAGTGCCGATCCGAAGCGCCCGGAGCTGCTGCTGCAACTGGGCCAGGTCGATCCACGCGCCATCCCCGGCATCGTGCGACGGGTCCGGCGGATCTTCGATCTGGATGCGGACCTGCGCATCGTGCACGCCACGCTGGCCCGGGAGCCACTGCTTGCCAGGGGCATCGCCGAGCGCCCCGGCCTGCGCGTGCCCGGCGGCTGGGACGGCTTCGAGGTGGCCGTGCGCGCCGTGCTCGGCCAGCAGGTCAGCGTGGCCGCGGCGGCCACGCTTGCGCGACGCGTGGTCGACCGCTTCGGCATCACGCTGCCGGGCATGCCCGAGGGCCTGGACCGTCAGTTCCCCACCCCGCAGGCGCTGGCCGAGGCCCCGCTGGACACCGTGGGCCTGCCGAAAACCCGCGCGGCAACGGTCCGCGCGGTGGCCGCCGCAGTCGCCGACGGCCGCTTGGACTTCGCCGCCGGCCAGCGCCTGGACAGCTTCGTGGCGCGCTGCGTCGCGCTGCCCGGCATCGGCCCGTGGACCGCACACTACATCGCGCTGCGCGCCCTGGCTCTGCCCGACGCATTTCCCGCCGGCGACCTCGTGCTGCAGCAGGTCCTCGGCGGCGAAACCCGCCTTGCCGAGCGCGCCACCGAGGCCCGTTCGCATGCCTGGCGCCCGTGGCGCGCCTATGCGGTGCTGCACCTGTGGCACCTGTCTCCCCCCGCTCCCGGAGTACGCCCATGACACTGCGCTACGACACCTTCGACAGCCCCATCGGCGCCCTCACCGTGGCCGGCGACAGCCGTGGCATCCACCACATCCTCTTCGAGAACAACCGGTACGACGCCAAGGGCCGCGAGCACTGGCAGCGCGACGCACATGCCGTGCGCGAGGCACGCCTGCAGCTGCTGCAGTATCTGCGCGGCGAACGCACCGCCTTCGCGCTGCCGCTCGCGCCGCATGGCACGCCGTTCCAGCTGCGCGTGTGGCGGGCGCTGGCAGATATCCCGTTTGGCCGGACCTGGAGCTACGTCGACCTTGCCCGCCACATCGACCATCCCACCGCCAGCCGGGCGGTCGGGGCCGCCAACGGCCGCAACCCGCTGCCGATCGTGCTGCCCTGCCATCGGGTGATCGGCAGCAACGGTGCACTGACCGGATTTGGTGGCGGACTGGACACCAAGGCCGCCCTGCTGCAGTTGGAGGCACGGCGCGATTCGCTGTTCGCCTGAGCCGCGCCCCCTGCCATTGGTTGTCTTCGTCGCGTCACCGCTGCCGATTATCATGGCGTGATGATCTCCGTACGTTTCCCACTGGCGCTTGCCGCCGCCCTGTCGCTGGCCGCCTGCGCCACCGCACCGTCCGCACCGCCGCCTGTCGCCGCTGCCACCCCCAATGCTTCACCGCCGAAACTGCTGCTGGTCTCCATTGATGGCCTGCGTGCGGACATGCTCGACCGCGGCATCAGCCCCAACCTGTCGCGGATCGCCGACAGCGGCGTGCGTGCGCGCTGGATGACGCCGTCGTATCCCGCACTGACCTTTCCCAACCACTACACGCTGGTCACCGGCCTGCGTCCGGACCACCACGGCATCATCCACAACAGCATGGAGGAAGCCGGACTGGGCAGCTTCCGGCTGAATCGCCGCGAGGCCGTCACCGACGCGCGCTGGTGGGGCGGCGAGCCGATCTGGGTGGGCGCGGAAAAAGCCGGCGTGCGCACCGCCACCCTGTCCTGGCCCGGCAGCGAAGCGGCCATCCAAGGCGTGCGGCCGAGCCAGTGGCGCGTGTTCGACAGCCAGGTGACGCTGCCCGATCGCGTTGATCAGGTCCTCGGCTGGCTCGGCCAGAGCGATCCGCAGGCGCCCCGCCTGGTCACGCTGTACATGGAACAGGTCGACCACGCCGGCCATGACCACGGCCCGGAGTCGCCCGAGTACGCCGCCGCCATCGTCGAGGTCGACACCGCCATCGGGCGGCTGCTGGACGGCCTGCAGGCGCGCGGCCTCGCCGACGACACCAACATCGTCGTGGTCTCCGACCACGGCATGGCCAGCGTGCCGGCAGGCCAGGTCATCGCCACCGAGGACATGGTCGATCCGGCCATCGCGCGGGACGTGACCGTCGGGCAGTCGGTCGGCTTCGCGCCGTTGCCCGGCAAGCAGCGCCAGGCCGAGAAGATCCTGCTGGGCGCGCACGCGCACTACGACTGCTGGCGGCGCGAGGCGCTGCCGGCGCGGTGGGCCTATGGCACCCATCCGCGCATCCCGCCGATCCTGTGCCAGATGCACGAAGGCTGGGACGCGCTGACCCGCGATCGGATCGCCAAACGCCCCCCGGGAGACCGCGGCTCGCACGGCTACGACAATGCACTGCCCTCGATGCGGGCGGTGTTCATCGCGCGCGGGCCGTCGTTCAGACAGGGCGCGGTGATTGCGCCGTTCGACAACGTGGACGTCTATCCGTTGCTGGCGCGCCTGCTCGACGTGCCGGCCGCGCCCAACGATGGCGACCCGCAACGCCTGCTGCCGGCCCTGCGCTGAGGCGCGCCGGCGCCGCGCGGACAACAAAAAACGCGGCGCAGGCGCCGCGTTTTTCGTGGGCCCTGCCTGGCTGGGATCAGCCGGCCTTGGCCACCGCCTTCTTGGCGACAGCCTTCTTGGCCGGCGCCTTGGCAACGGTCTTCTTGGCGACCGGCGCAGCTGCGCCCACGGCCACCTTGCTCACCGCGTGCGAACGCGAATTGCCGTAGCTGGCGTTGTAGCGCTTGCCCTTGGCGGTCTTGCGGTCACCCTTACCCATGTCGTCAACTCCTTAGTCTGAAATCTGATAACCCCGTACTGACACGGGTTCGGCGGGGCCGCCCTCTCAGGCGCCCCCGCGCACGATCTGAAAGCCTACCACACGCACTCAGTGCGCACAGCTCGCATCATGGATGTGGCCGTGGTTCAGCCGCAGGTTCACCAGGTGCGCCACCCCCACCAGCACCCCGCCGAGGGTCATCACCACGGCGTGCGGAACCGCTGAATGGTGCAGCGGGCCATACAGCAGCCCGGCCCACAGCGCGACCAGCCCCGGCACCAGGAAGCCCAGCGCGCGCAGCGCACCGTGGCGACGATATCCCCAGACCAGGCTGAACAGCCCCAGCAGGGTCACGAAGCAGACCAGCGCCAGCTCGACCCCGTCGCTCGTCCACACCGACAGGCCCAGCGAGGGCGCGGCGGCCAGCAGCACCGGCAACACCGCGCAGTGCACCGCACACAGCAGCGATCCGGTGGCACCGAAACGATCGAGAAGATGGCGGAGGCGTGGGAACAGGGGCATGACTTCCAGCAGGGTCGGCGAAGCGTTATGGAATAATATAACATCAATCCCGACGCGCACCTGCCTCCCCTGCCCCACCCCCGTTCATCGACGGGTTTCGCGCGCCCCACCATTGATACATTGTAACAATTCGACTGACGGACCCTGCCCCTATGCGCTCTTCCCGCCCCCTGTTTACGCGCCACACGCTGTCCCTGGCCCTGGCGGCCGCCCTCCTGCCCTCCGTGGCGATGGCTGCCGACGATGACGGCCATCGCGGCCACCTGACCGAGCTGTCCGAGGTCAAGGTCACCGCCTCGCCGCTGCAGGGCGATGCCGAATCCCTGGCCCGCCCGGTCGATGTCCTCGCCGGCGAACGTCTGGACGAACAGAAGGCCGGCACGCTTGGCGACACCGTCGCCAAGCTGCCCGGCGTGCAGAGCACCTTCTTCGGCCCCGGCGTCGGTCGCCCGATCATCCGCGGACAGGAAGGCCCGCGCGTGGCGGTGCTCTCCAACGGCATGGGCAACATGGACGCCTCTACGGTCAGCGCCGACCATGCCACCAGCATCGAGCCGTTCCTGGCCGACCAGATCGAAGTGCTGAAGGGCCCGGCCACGCTGCTGTTCGGCAGCGGCGCGATCGGCGGCGCGGTCAACGTGGTTGATGGCCGCATCGCACGCGAACTGCCGGACCGCCCGCTCAGCGGTCGCGCCGAACTGCGCGGCAACTCGGTCAATGACGAGCGCAGCGGCATGTTCCGCCTCGACGGCGTCAGCGGCAACGTGGTGCTGCATGTGGATGGCCTCGTACGCAACGGCGACGACTACCGCATCCCGGGCTACGCCGTGATCGATGGCCTGGAAGACCACAGCGGCCACGACCACGACGAAGAAGACGCCGACGAGCCGCGCCGCGGCCGTCTGGACAACAGTTCCATCCGCACCCGCGCCGGTGGCCTGGGCGTCACCTGGCTGGGCGACGGCGGCTACGCCGGCATCTCGGCCAGCACCTACCGCACCAACTACGGCATCCCCAACGGCGCACACGTGCATGCCGACGATGATCACGACCACGATCACGACCATGACCACGGCGAGGAGGAAGAAGGCGACGAGCACGACGTGCGCATCGACATGGTGCAGAACCGCTTCGAAGCGAAGGCCGGCATCTACAACCCGGTCCCGTTCCTGAAGAACGTCAATCTGCGCACCGCCTACACCGATTACGAGCACACCGAGCTGGAAGCCGGCACTCCGTCCACGCGCTTCACCAACCGCGGCATCGAAGCCCGCCTCGAGGCGGTACAGCAGCAGATCGGCGGCTGGGATGGCGCCTTCGGCGTGCAGTTCGGCAACAGCGACTTCGGCGCCAAGGGTGAAGAAGCGTTCGTGCCCGACACCGGCACAAAGAACGTCGGCCTGTTCGTGCTGCAGGAAAAGCAGTTCGGCCCGTTCAAACTGGAACTCGGCGGCCGCCACGACCAGGTCAAGCTCGACCCGACCGGCGACTACCGCGCACGCACGTTCGACGCCACCAACCTGTCCGCTGCCGGTATCTGGAAGCTCAATGACGCGGTGGACCTGCGCTTCGGCGTGGACGGCTCCGAGCGCGCACCGACCAACGAGGAGCTGTACGCCGCTGGCGCACACATCGCCACCCGTTCCCTGGAAATCGGCAATGCGGACCTGAAGACCGAGCGCGGGCAGCGCGTCGAACTGGGCATCCACACCCACAGCGACCGCGTCGACTTCTCGGCCTCGATCTACCAGACCAGGTTCAAGAACTTCATCTACCTGGCCGACACCGGCGTGGTCGAATCGCTGCCGGTCCGCCTGTGGACCCAGCAGGATGCCACCTTCAAGGGTGCCGAAGCGGAGGCCCTGTTCCACCTGTTCGAAGGCACGTCCGGCGACTGGGACCTGCGCGTGTTCGGCGACTACGTGAAGGCCGAACTGGATGGCAGCGGCAGCCGCAGCGTGGACATCGCCGTGCCGCATGGCGACCACAACCACAACTACACCGTGGACCTGGCCAACAGTGGCTACCTGCCGCGGATTTCCCCGGCCCGCATCGGCGCCGACCTGCGCTGGTCCCGCGACGGCTGGCGCGCCTCGGTCGGTGCCGTGCGCTACAGCAGCCAGAAGGATGTGGCCCAGAACGAAGACCCGAGCAACGGCTACACCCTCGTCGACGCCCACCTCGCCTACCGCTGGGACCGCAACGACAGCAACAGCTACGAAGTCTTCCTGGACGGCAGCAACCTGACCAACCAGGAAGTCCGCCCGCACACCTCCCTGCTGCGCGACTACTCGCCGCTGCCGGGCCGCGGCGTGGCCTTCGGCATCCGCGCCTTCTTCTGATACCCGCCTCTCACGACCGGGGTCGTTGTTCTTACTCTGAGGGGGCCGCAAGGCCCCCTCTTTTTTTCCCTTGTCCCTCCCCGTGGCACGCAGGTCGATCAAGTGCCGGGGGCTTCACCGTGGCTGGCCACCGTGCCGGCACCGCACTGGGTTCACCCGCCCTGCACAAACCCCAGCGGCGCCCCCTGCGTGCGCCTGACGTGACGCGTCCGCCCCTTCCAGAACGGACACATCTGTCCGAACATGGGCCATGCCTACCCAACGTGCCGATGCGGCCGCCCGCCGTGCCCAGATCCTCGACGCCGCCGATGCCGTATTCGGCCAGCACGGCGTCACCGCGCCGCTGGACCTGGTGGTCGAACGCGCCCAGGTCGGGCGCGCCACCCTCTACCGCAACTTCCCCGACCGCACGGCGCTGGTGGAAGCCCTGCTGCAACGCACGGTCACCCGCATCCAGCGCCAGGTGCAGACTCTGGGTGACCGCGACGACGCCCTGTTCGAGGTGCTCAACGGCATGGCCGCACGCATCGTGCAGTCGCCCGCGCTGTCGGACTACTGGCGCGCCGTCGATCCGGACGATCCCACCATCAAAACCGCGCGTGAGACCATCCGCGCCGTCCTGCGCGCGCCCATGCAGCGCGCCATCGCCGCCGGCCTGTGCCGCGCCGACCTCGACGTGACGGACATTTCACTGATCTCGGGCATGCTGGGAGCCGCGCTGCGTGGCAAGACCCGGGAAGAACGCGCCACGCTGGCCACGCGCGCCCTGCAGTTGCTGCGTGGTGGACTGCGGGGGCCTGATCACGGGGAGGGGTGATGCCGCAGTACCTCAAGCCGGTACCGGACTGGGAAGAGCACGAAAAACCGACGCTGCCCGGCTCGGCCTCCATGCCGTGGCATCCGCCGCACCGGCGCCTGGCCTATGCGCTGGTGGCGCTGCTGGTCGGCATCACCGGCGGGCTCGGCAACGCCCTGGTCACCGCCAACCTGCCTTTCATGCAGGGCCAGCTCGGGCTCACGCCGGCCCAGGGCAGCTGGCTGGTGGCGGCCTACGCGATGGTCAATGTGACCGCCAACCTGCTGGCCTTCAAATTCCGCCAGCAGTACGGCATCCGCCTGTTTGCCGAAATCGGGCTGGGCCTGTACGCCGCGCTGGCGGTACTGCACCTGTTTGTCGGCAGCTACGAGACCACCGTGCTGACGCGCGCGGCCAGCGGATTCGCTGGCGCGGCCTGCAGCACGCTGGGTACGCTGTACATGCTGCAATCCCTGCCGCGCCGTTACACCGGAAATCTACTGGTGATCGGCGTGGGCATCTCGCAGCTGGCGATACCGATCGCCTGGCTGGTGTCACCGGGACTGGTCGACACCGGCCAGTGGCACAACCTCTACCTGTTCGAGGCCGGGCTGGCGCTGTGCGCGTTCGCTGCGGTAGTCGTGCTCAAACTGCCGCCGGGTGCGCAGATCAAGGCGTTCGAGCCGTTGGACTTCCTGACATTTGCGCTGCTCGCGCCGGCGGTGGGCCTGCTGGTCGTGGTGCTGGCCCAGGGCTATACACGCTGGTGGTTCGACACCCCCTGGCTGGGCTGGGCACTGGTGGCCGCGATCGTGCTGGGCACGACGGCCTTCATCATCGAACACTTCCGGCGCAACCCGTTGCTGCAGACGCGCTGGCTGGCCAGCCTGCCGGTGCTGCACTTCATTGTCGGTGCGTTCCTGATCCGCTTCCTGACTACCGAGCAGTCCTACGGCGTGGTCGGGTTGATGCGTCAGCTCGGGATGGGTCCGGACCAGATGCGCCCGCTGTTCGGTGTGATCCTCGCCGGCGTGGTGACCGGCATCGCGGCGGCGTCGCTGACCTTCGGCCCCAAGCGGATCATCCCCCAGCTGCTGATGGCGATCCTGCTGCTGGGCAGCGCCGCGTTCCTCGACCAGAGCCGGACGAGCCTGGACCGCCCGCACGACTTCTACGCCAGCCAGTTCCTGGCCTCGGTCGGCGCGGGCATGTTCATGGGCCCGCTGATCATGCTCGGCATCACCCAGGCCTTGAAACAGGGCGTGGACCACATGATCACCTTTCTGGTCACCCTGTCGATCACCCAGACACTGGGTGGCCTGGCCGGTTCGGCGGTGCTGGGCACCTACCAGCTGCACCGCGAACAGGTGTACTCCAGCGCGCTCGTCAGCCAGCTCGATCCGGCCGACGGCGTGGTCGCACAGCGCCTGAAACAGCAGCAACAGCTCTATGCCGGCCTGATCACCGACCCGGTGCAGCGCAGCGCGCAGGGCACTGCGCAGCTGGCACTGACCACACGCCGCGAGGCCAATGTGCGGGCGTTCAATGATGTGTTCACGCTCAGCGGCACCGTGGCGCTGGCCTTCCTCGGCTGGTTGCTGCTGCTGTCGGTGCGCACCGCCCTGCTCAAGCAATGGCGCAAACGCCAGCGCCGTGCCGTTTCGCCGACCGTCCCGGCATCCCCGCCGGCCGCTACCCGATGAGTCCCGACATGCCCACTCCCCCGCCACGCGACGACAGCACGCCCGAGAACGTGAATCCAGCGCCGCCGACCGATGCTGCCCCGACCGGCACGCCCGCCGCGGCGACACCGTCGGGCGTGCCCAAGTACCTCAAACCCAGCACGCGCAGCGTCGTGATCATGATCGTGATTGCCCTGCTCGGCATCGCATTGATCCTGCGTGCATGGTCGTTGTGGCCGTTCGACAGCACCCGTGTCAGCACCGACAACGCCTACGTGCGCGGCCAGATCACCGTGCTCGCGCCGCAGGTGAACGGCTATGTCACCGAGGTGCTGGTCAAGGACTTCCAGTACGTGCGCAAGGGCGATGCACTGGTGCGCATCGATGACCGCATCTACAAGGAAAAAGTGGCCCAGGCCCAGGCCGATCTGGACAGCGCGCTGGCCGCGCTGGCCAATTCCGACCAGACCCAGGCACAGAACCGCGCGCAGATCGCCGCCGCGCAGGCCAACCTTGCCGCCGGCCAGAGCGAGCTGTCGCGATCGCGCAACGAACTCAAGCGCTATGAGGAGCTGGCAGCCCAGCAGCTGGTCGCGCTCAACGACCGTGACAAGTTCCGTACCGGCGCGCAGTCCGCACAATCGGCCGTACTGCAGTCGCAGGCGCAGATCCGCATCGCCGAGGAAACCCTCACCTCCACCCGGGTGGCCCGAAAGGGCCTGGAAGCCCGCGTGGAGACCGCGCGGGCACAGCTCGCGCTGGCCCGCATCGACCTGGCCAATACGGTCATCCACGCGCCACGCGATGGGCAGATCAGCGAAGCGTCGGTCCGCCTGGGTCAGTACGTCACCGCTGGCTCGCAGCTGCTGTTCCTGGTCCCCGATGCGTTGTGGGTGGTGGCCAACTTCAAGGAAGGCCAGACCTGGAAAATGCGCATCGGCCAACCGGCCACCTTCTCGGTGGATGCCTTCGACGGCCAGCGGCTGCACGGCCATATCGAACAGATCGCCCCGGCCACCGGCTCGGAGTTCAGCGTGCTGCGCCCGGACAACGCCAGCGGCAACTTCACCAAGGTCGTGCAGCGCCTGCCGATCCGTATCGCCATCGATCCCGACCAGCCACTGGCCAGGCGATTGCGCCCGGGCATGTCGGTGGTGGTGCGAGTGGAGACGGCCGATGCCGGGGCAGATCCCGGCAGGTAAGCCGCCTCATGCAGAAATCCGCGCGTCTGCCGGATGGATGCCCCGCCAGCACCGGGTGCGGCGTTACCCCGCGCAGCGCGCGCAGAGCCCGTGTACTTCCAGGGTCTGCGCCTGCGGCTGGAAGCCCAACTCCTTGGCGCGCTTTTCCAGCTGGCTGACGATCTCGCGGTCTTCCAGTTCCACTGCGCTGTGGCAGCTGTTGCAGATCAGGAACGGCACCGAGTGCTGCGCACTGCTCGGGTGGTGGCACGCCACGAAGGCGTTGACCGACTCGAGCTTGTGCACAAAGCCGTTGGCCATCAGGAAGTCCAGCGCCCGATACACGGTGGGCGGGGCGTCAGCGCCCACGCCCTTGCCGTTGCGCACCCACTCCAGCAGCTCATAGGCCTTGACCGGTTTTCCGGCCTCGGCGATCAGACGCAGCACATTGGCGCGGATGGGCGTCAGGCGCAGTCCGCGCTCGATGCACACGCGTTCGACCACCTTCACGAAGTCCGAGGCATCGTGAACATGGTGGTGCGGGGCGGTACAAGCGGTCTTGGCGGACATGCGCGGTCTCCGGTTATCAGGCCGACGGTACTTTAGTGAGTGCGACGTCGATGCGTTTCAAGGCCTCTTCACGCCCGGCCAGGAACACGGTCTGGGAAATGTCGGGGCTGACCTGGGTACCGGTGATGGCCACGCGCAGCGGCTGGGCGACCTTGCCCATGCCGATCTCCAGCGCGGTGGCCACGTCGTGCAGGGCGGCCGAAACGCTGTCGACCGTCCACTCGCCGGCTGCGGCGAGCAGCTCGCGGGCCTTGCCCAGCGGCAGTTCCGCGCCCGGCTTGAAGTGCTTGGTCACCGCCGCCTCGTCGTAGTCGGTCAGCGGCTGGTACCAGACCACGGCCTTCTCGGCCATTTCCTTCAGCGTCTGCACGCGGTCGCGCAGGGCCACCACGACGTCGGCCGGGGCCGGGCCTGCCGCCAGGTCCAGGCCCAGCTTGTTCAGCTGGTAGACCAGGTGCGGTGCGATATCGGCCGGGTCAACGGTCTTCAGGAAGTGCTGGTTGACCCAGCCCAGCTTGGCCATGTCCAGGCGCGCGGCCTTGGAGTTGCAGTGGGTCACGTCGAACAGGTCGATCAGCTCCTGGCGGGTGAACAGCTCCTGGTCGCCGTGCGACCAGCCCAGCCGGGCCAGATAGCTCAGCAGTGCATCGGGCAGGTAGCCGGCATCCTTGTACTGCATCACGTCGGCCGCGCCGGTGCGCTTGGACAGCTTGGCGCCCTGCTCGTCCAGGATCATCGGCATGTGGCCGAACTTCGGCACCGGCGCGCCGATCCCTTCGTACAGATTGATCTGCCGCGGAGTGTTGTTGATGTGGTCGTCGCCGCGGATGACCTCGCTGATGCGCATGTCCCAGTCGTCCACCACCACCGCGAAGTTGTAGGTGGGGAAGCCATCCGGACGGAAGATCACCATGTCGTCGAGTTCACTGTTGGCGATCTCGATGCGCCCCTTGATCAGGTCGTCGAACACCACCGTGCCGTCGAGCGGATTCTTGAAGCGGATCACGCGATTGGGGTCGTCGCGGTACGGCAGGCCCAGCTCACGCGCGGCGCCGTTGTAACGCGGCTTCTCCTGGCGGGCCATCGCGGCCTCGCGCATCGCATCCAGCTCTTCCTTGGTCTCGTAGGCGTAATAGGCTTTTCCGTCGGCAACCAGCTGTTCGGCCACCGCCTTGTAACGGGCGACGCGGTCGGTCTGGTAGATCGGACCTTCGTCGTAGCCCAGACCCAGCCAGTCCATCGCCTCCAGGATTGCGTCGATGGCACCCTGGGTGCTGCGTTCGCGGTCGGTGTCCTCGATGCGCAGCACAAACTCGCCGCCCCGGTGACGGGCTTCCAGCCAGCAGTACAACGCGGTGCGGGCACCACCGATATGCAGGTAACCGGTGGGACTGGGGGCAAAGCGGGTGCGGCAGATCATGGAGGGCTCGGGGAACGGGAATCCCGGCAATTTTACCCGCCTGCGGCCGCACATGCGAAAACCGGCCAATTCCTAAAGATTTCCAGGGCGCGCCCTGCTTTCATGGCTGCGCGGTGGCACGCCCACCGTCCTGCAACCCGCACTGCCGGAGGTTTCCATGCACCATCCCGCTCGCCCCCGCGCCCCCGTCCTGCATGTTGCCGCGCCCGCCAGCGCGCTGGTGCTCGCACTGGGGGTGGCGGTGATGGCAGTGGTCAGCTGGCCGGAGGTTCCCGCCCCGCCCGGCCCGGTGATGCCGCGGGTCCAGGCGACGCGCCTGGCCCCCTGGATCACCCGCATGCTGGAGCCGACGCTGCGGTCCCGCCGGATGACCGGGCCACCCGGCCAGGTCGACACCCCGCTGCGTGCGCTGGGCGGACTGCTGTCCGACGACACCGCGTTCCATGCCCTCCTGGACGAATGGCGAGGGCGCCAGGACAGTCCTGATCCACGCACCATAATGCGGCTGCACCAAGGCCTGGACGGCTACCTTGCGACCCTGCTGCCCCCGCTGTCGCTGCACACCCTGGCCTGCGATGCGTCGTTGTGTCTGGCCGTCCTGTCCGGGCCCCACCGGACCCAGGACCTGCTGGCGCGGCAATTGATGGCGATCGAGCAGGACGGACACGCCCCCCTGCAGGCCGTGCACGTGCATGAACTGCCGGCCAGCAGCGATACCGGGCCACGCCAGTTCCGCCTGGCCCTGGCGCGCACGGCTGCGCCCTTCGGCACCGCCGCCACGCCATGAGCGGCAGGCAGCGCCGGATCAGGGCGCGAGCAGCGGTTTGCGCGGCAGCTTTTCCTCGCGCATCGCGGCGTGGTAGACGAAGGACGCCACGATGGCCGCTGCCTGCTTGAGGTCCTCCGGCTCGGCGTGGTCCCAGGTATCCAGGTTGCTGTGATGGACGTTGGTGAAGTAGTCCAGGCGATCCTGGATGAACTGGAAACCGGGCAGGCCGACGCGGTCGAAGGCGATGTGATCGGTACTGCCGGTGTTGCGCGTGGCCACGGTGGTGGCACCGACATCGTGGAACGGTGCGAGCCAGGCCTCGAAGATCGGCACGGCCGCCAGGTTTTCCTGTGCGTAGATGCCACGGAAGCGGCCCGAGCCGTTGTCCATGTTGAAATACGCCGAGAACCGGTCGTAATCGCGCTGGCGCTGCAACGCCCCGGTCGGTTCGCGCATCGAGGCCGGCAGCGTCAGCTGCTGCGGGTCGGTCGGTTCGGGGTAACGGGCCAGGTGGCGCGACACATAGTCCTGCGAGCCCACCAGCCCCTGCTCCTCACCGCTCCACAACGCCACCCGGATGGTGCGTTTGGGCTTGGCGCCCACCGCCTTGAGGATGCGCATGGCTTCCATCATCACCGCGACGCCGGCCGCGTTGTCGGCCGCACCGGTGCCGGTGTGCCACGAATCCAGGTGCGCGCCGAGCATCACGATCTCGTCGGCCTTGCTGCTGCCGCGGATCTCGGCCAGCGTGTTGTAGCCGGGCTGGTCGGTGTCGTCGGTGAAACGTGCCTGGACGTCCACGCGCAGCTTCACCGGCTGCTTGTGGTCCAGCGCGCGCACCAGCTGGTTGTAGTGCTCGGCCATCATCGCCAGTTCCGGCACGCCGACCGGCTCGCCGGCCTTGCGCGACCCACCGCCGCCGACACGGATGATGCCGTTGTCCCAGCCGCTGATGCTGATGGTCGCCAGCACGCCCTGCTCGGCGAAGAAGGCGTTGGTGGCACGGGTCAGCGCCTGCTTTTCCAGATATTCCTTGGCCTTCCTGGCGCGGTCGGCCTTGGCGTCGGCCACGTCCTTGGGCACCGCGAACACCTGCAGTTCGGCCAGCCCGGCGTCATCGTGGCGGTGCGAGTCGGCGCTGCTGGCGCGTGCGTAATCGCGCGCATCGTTGAGCAGCAGGATCTTGCCGGCGAGCTTGCCCTTGTACTGGTCGAGGTCGGCGAGCTTCTTGATGTCGACCTTGATCACCTCGCCTTCCACCGGACCACGCGTGCCGGGCGTCCACGCCTTCGGCAGCGCGTACAGCGGGGTCACCCGCGGGCTGAGCATCTCGACGTTGGCGTTGCTGAATTCCCAGCCGCGGCCGAACGCATCGAAGGCTTCGTCGTGCACGTTCTGCAGGCCCCAGTCCGTGAACCTGCTGCGGGTCCAGGCATTGGCCTCGGACATCGCCGGGGAGTTGGTCAGGCGCGGACCGATCTGTTCAGTGAGGTGGCTGAAGGTGGCCATCACCTGCGAGCGATGGAACGCCTCCTGCCGGATGCGGCTGACCATGTCCAGGTCCACCGGCTCCTTCGCCTGTGCACCAGCACCGCCACTCACCGCCAGGGCCAGGGCAAGCACGCCCCACTTCACCGCGTTCCGCTTGAACATGCTCCGCTTCAACTCGACCACCCTTCGTTGCACGGCACCCGCCGCGACAGGCGAGTCTAGCGGGCGGCATGCCCGCTGCCCGCGGGCCATGAGTCATGGTCGGCATCGCGACGCTCACGCGCGCCAGCCATACCAGAGCACCCCCTGGACCGGCATCAGGAGCAGCCAGCGACTGCGGTCGAGCGTGGCGGTGCCGTATACCGGCGTGTACTGCGGCCAGTCGGCCGGGAGCCCGTCGATACCCGCCTCCGCCAGCGCGGCCGCGCCCTCCTGCCACGGCCGGTACGCGGCGCACCCTGCCCGCTGCGGCACGCTGCCGCGCGCCTGGCGCGCATCGCGCAGGAACGCCAGCCCCCGGGCGAGCACCGCGGCGCGGGTCTCGGCCGCGATCGAAAAGCGCATCAGGCCGGGCGCGACCCGCGCGCCCGGCAAGGCCTGCAGCGGGGAGGGCCAACCGTCGCCGGCGCCCTCCCCGGCCAGTACGGCACACCGTCCCAGTCGGGCCGGCAGGGCGCGGCTGGCGCGCTCCTGCAGACGGCGGGAAGTGATCATTGTCGTCTCCGTGCTTACTTGAGGCTGGCGCCCAGTTCGTACCAGTCCACGCGGCGGGTGATCCACATCGCCGAGGCGAGCACCGCAAACAGCAGCAGCGACCCCATCAGCAGCGCGTTGTTCTCCGAGATCAGCAGGCCGTACAGCGCGCCGTACAGCACACTGAGCATGGCGGCAAATCCCAGCCCGCGCTTCCAGCTGTGCAGCACCCCGGACAGATACACCGCCTGTACGCCGATACAGGCCACTGCCGAGACCGCGTACGCCATCCAGAACGGAATGTGTTCGGACAGGCTCAGCAGGAGCAGGAAGAACACCGCCAGGCCCAGCCCCACCATCAGATACTGCAGCGGGTGGATGCGCAGATGCTTGATCAGTTCGAACAGGATGAAGCCCACGAAGGTCAGCACAATGAACAGGATGCCGTACTTGCTGGCACGATCGGCCTGCGTGTACACGTCCACCGGGTTGACCAGCTCCACGCTCACCGACTCAATCTCGGCATCGCCAGCGCTGCGCAGCTGCTGCTGCGCCCGCGACGCCAGCGAGGACACCGCCCACTGCGCGTCGAAGCCCTGTGCATCCACTTTGCGCTGGTTGGGCAGGAAACTGCCGCCGAACAGCGGGTGCGGCCACGGCGAGCGCAGCGCGATGCGGCTGTCGTCGCCCACCGGCACCACCGCCAGCGAGCGGCTGCCGTCCAGCACCAGCGACAGTTCCACCGTACTGGCCTTCAGCACGCCACCGCGGTTGTCGTCGAACGGAGCCAGATCCACGTGCAGGCCGGTGGCGATGTTGCGCACCGGACCCGGATCGGGCAACAGGTCCAGCGCCCGTCCATCCACGTGCAGCTGCGGCGAGCCGACCAGCCCGCGCACGTCGGCGATGCCCACGGTCAGGTACGGCGTGCCATATACGCGACCGTCCCTGGCGGGATAGTCGTCGTCGGCGAATTCAGCGGTGATGGTGGCGTTCCAGCTGTACACCGGCACCCGGAACAGGCCCACACGGCGCTCGTCCGGCTGCATCCGCCCGTCCACCTGCAGCTTGGACGGCATCTGCAGCCACTCGCCCTGCTCGACCTGCTTTTCCTTCTTCTTGGTACCCGCCGCGTCCACCACTTCGACCTCGCGGGTTTCGGTCCACGGCACCACGCGGATCGGACCGGTCAACGTCTGCGCGCCGGCCCGGCTCTGCGCGACACGCTGGTAGGCCTCGTTGCGATACGCCTCGCGTTCGTTGATCACGCCTTTGATCAGCGCCAGGGGAATCAGCAGCACCAGGATCAGCCCGCCGACAATGGCGAACCGCAACAGCATCTTCAGGGATTTCATCGCCCGTCCTCGGTTGGGAGGACGCCAGCGTCGCGCACGCCGATGTGCGGGGTTTGTGCTGAATTTGAAGTCTGTGTGAAGTCCCGGCGCGCTCAGCGCCGGGCGGGAGCTGACGGTGGCCGCAACGGCAACCACAACTCGGCCCGCGCGCCGCCCTCGGCACGGTTGCGCAGCCGCGCGCGGCCGCCATGCAGGCGCGCCACCTCCTGCACGAACGACAGGCCGAGCCCGGAACTGCGCTGGCCGGTCGCCGGCCGCGCCAACGAATAGAAGCGTTCGAACACGCGCTCGAGGGCGTACTCGGGCACGCCACTGCCGGCGTCGTCCACCTGCAGCGCGACGCCGCCGTCAGCCGGGCTTGCGCGCAGCACGATACGGCTGCCGGGCGGCGCGAAGGCCACGGCGTTTTCCAGCAGGTTGTTCACTGCCTGCCGCAGCAGGTAGCGATCGCCCTGCAGGTCCGGTCCGCCTGGGGCGTCCACGTCGATCGTCACCCCCGCCGCCTGCGCGCTGACGGCCACCGCATCGGCGGCGGCCCGCAGCAGCGGCGCCAGGGCGATGCGCTCCTGCTTCTGCAGCCAGCCGTACTGCTCCACCTCGGCCAGCGCCAGCAGCTTGTCGATGGTTTCGGTGAGGCGCTGCGCCTGGCCCTGGATGCTGCGTGCGAAGTGCTCGCGGTCGGGGTCGGGCAACGGCTCCTGCAACAGCTCGGCCGCACCGCGGATGGCCGCCAGCGGGCTCTTCATTTCGTGGGTCAGCGATTGCACGTACTGCTCCACGTAGGCCTTGCCTTCCAGCTTGCGGCGCATGGTTTCCAGCGCCTGACCGAGGTCGCCGATCTCGTCGCGGCGTGGCTTCGGCGGCGGCACCGGCTCGCCTGCGCTCACCGCTTTGGCGTAGCGGTTGAGGCGGTTGACGCCGTGCATCAGCCAGGCCGTCATCAGCAGGCCGATCAGTGCGGACAACCCGATCAGCCACGCCCCGCGCTTGACGATCGCGCGCTGGCTGGCGGCGATGAACGGGTCGATGCTGCGGTTGGGCTGGGCCAGACTGAGCACCCCGATGAGCGTGCGCCCATCGGCCGGGTCCAGGATCGGCGCGGCCACATGCATCACCGAATGGGTGTCATCGCCCGGTGTCTCCGGGCTGGAGCGTGCGCCGTACTCGCCGCGCAGCGTGCGGTAGACATCGTTCCAGCGCGAGTTGTCGCGGCCGACGTCACGGCCCCGGGAGTCGTAGACCACGATGCCCTTGGCGTCGGTGATGGTCACCTGGTAGTCCAGCGTGCGTTTGGGAAAGCGCCACACCATCGCCTTGGGATCGCGCTGTTGTGCGCGCGCCAGATTGGCCACGAAGGTGCCGTTGCGCAGGGTGCCCGCCTTGAGATCGGCCGCCGCCATTTCCGCCAGCACGTTGGCCGCATCGACCAGGGTCGACTCCATCGCCTGGCGTACGCCCGGCTTCACTTCATTGACGAAGATGCGCATCACAAAGAACGCGGCGATGCCCACGATCAGGAAGAAGCCCAGGAACAGTTTGAGACCCAGGCGCACCGTTACGCCTCCAGCGCGTAGCCCAGCCCGCGATGGGTGCGGATCGGGTCGGGATCGGCACCTGCGGCGCGCAGCTTGGCGCGCAGGGTCTTCACGTGGGTGTCGACCGTGCGGTCGGCGCTGTCGGCATCGCTGTCCCAGCCGCGGTCCATCAGCTGGGCCCGGCTGAGAATCGCCCCCGGGCGCTGAAGCAGCGCGGCCATCAGGGCGTATTCGTAACGGGTCAGGTCCAGCAACTGCTCGCCGAAACGGATCCGGCGGCCCTCGCGGTCGATCGCGAAACGCCCGAGCTGCTGCCAGCCCGCGCTCTCGGGCGCGGCACTGCTGCCGGCCCGCCGCAGCCGCGCCCGCACCCGCGCCACCAGCTCGCGGGGCGAGAACGGCTTGGCCATGTAGTCGTCCGCCCCCAGCTCCAGGCCGAGCACCCGGTCGAATTCGTCGTTGCGGGCGGTCAGGAAGATCACCGGCACTTCGCTGAACGTGCGCAGGCTGCGGCAGACCTCGAACCCGCTCATGTCCGGCAGGCCCACATCCAAGACCACCAGATCGTAGGCCTGCTGGCGCAACCGGGCCAGGGCGTCGTTGCCGAGCAGGCAGTGGCGGGCGGCGTAGCCCTCGCTGCGCAGCGCATACAGAACGGTCTCGGCGATGGCCGTTTCGTCCTCGACCACCAGGACGTTGTGCAGGGGGTGGCTCATCCGCCCAGCATAGCCGCTGGCGCCCCCGCCCCGTACACTGCCCCGATGAACTACCGCCACGCCTTCCATGCCGGCAACCATGCCGACGTGCTCAAGCACGTCGTCCAGCTTGCCCTGCTCGACACCTTCAAGCGCAAGGACAGCCCGTTCTTCGTGCTCGATACCCACGGCGGCGCTGGCCGCTACCTGCTGGCCAGCGAGGAGAGCCGCAAGACCCTGGAGGCCGAGGACGGGGTCATGCGCCTGATGGCCCAGCCGCAGCAGCCGGCCGTGATCGAGCGCTACCTCAAGGCCGTCCAGGCCGACAATCCGGTCGGGGCCATGATCAGCTACCCCGGCTCGCCGCTGCTCACCGCCCAGACCCTGCGTGCGCAGGACCGCATGGCGGTCTGCGAAGTGCAGGACGACGAAGTGGCCTCGCTCAAGGCCCTGTTCGCCCACGACGCCCGGGTCGGCGTTTACCACGCCGACGGCTACGCCCAGAACAAGGCCCTGCTGCCGCCCAAGGCCAACGGGGTCAAGATCGGCCGCGGACTGGTCCTGATCGACCCGCCCTACGAGGCGCAGGACGCCGAGTACCAGCGCATCCTGGCGTCGGTGACCGAGATCCTGGGTCGCTGGCCGCAGGCCACCTTCGCGATCTGGTTCCCGATCAAACAGCGCCGCAGCATCCTGCATTTCCTGCGCAAGGCCGTGGCGCTGCCGGTCCGCTCGGTGCTGACCGCCGAGCTGCTGATCCGGCCCGACGACTCCCCGCTGCGGCTCAATGGCAGCGGCATGCTGCTGTTGAACCCGCCGTGGCAGTTCGACCAGATCCTGGCCCCGGCCATGCCGGCACTGAAGCAGCACCTGGGCGAGGCCGGCGCCTCGACCCGCCTGCAGTGGCTCAAGCAGGCCGAATGAGCCCCCGTCACCGGGGCGGCGGTCTGTGAGCGTTCCGTTCACGGAAGCCTGCCCCGGGGATGCGAGAATCCGAAGACCACCAAGGAACCACCGGTATGGCTACCCGTAACCGCATGCCGCCCTGGCACGAGACCTTCAAAGCCCCCAGCGGGCATGAGCTGTTGATCCGCCCGATCCGCCCGGAAGACGGTGCGCCCCTTCACGCCGCCTTCAGCCTGTTCGGCCCGGAAGAGATCCGCGACCGTTTCCTGCAGTCGGTGACCGAACTGTCCCCGGAAACCACGCAGCGGCTGACCCACCCCAACCCCAAGACCGAGATCACCCTGGTCGCGGCGGAGTCGTTGCCGGCCGGTGAGGCCGTGGTCGGCGCGGTCGCACGCGCCTCGATCATCCAGGGCACCCGGGAGGCCGAGTACGCGATCCTGGTCAGCCGTTTCCTGGTCGGCCAGGGCCTGGGCCGCCAGTTGATGCGCAAGCTGGTCAAGTGGGCCCGCGGCAAATACCTGGACCGTCTCTACGGCGATGTCGCCGAAGAGAACGAGCCGATGAAGCAGCTGGCTGCCTCGCTGGGGTTCCAGCCGGTCCCGCACCCGCAGGGCACGCCCGGCCTGGTGCGCATGGTGCTCGAGCTCGACAGCTGACCTCATGCCGGCCCCTGGCCGGCACGTCGGTGTCCACGGTCGTTGGCGCGGGGTCTGCTAAAATCGCCGGTTCATGTCACGCACCTCCCCTCCCGCACCGCCGCTGCCTCGTTCCGGACAGCTCCGCGCCTGGTGGCGCGCCCCCGCATCGGCCACCGCGCTGGCGTGGTATGTCGCGCGTGCCGCGCAGGCCCACGACGGGCCGCTGCTGGTCATCGCGCGCGACAACCACGGCGCCAACCAGATCGAGTCGGACCTGCGTACCCTGCTGGGGAACGACACTGACCTGCCGGTGGTGGCGTTCCCGGATTGGGAAACCCTGCCCTACGATGCGTTCAGCCCGCACCCGGACATCATTTCCCAGCGCCTGGCCGCACTGCACCGCCTGCCCACGCTGAAGCGCGGCATCGTCGTGGTGCCGGTACAGACCCTGCTGCAGCACGTGGCGCCGCTGAAGTACATCGTCGGCGGCAGTTTCGACCTGACGGTGGGACAACGCCTGGACCTGGACGCCGAGAAGCGTCGCCTGGAATCGGCCGGCTACCGCAATGTCCCGCAGGTGATGGACCCGGGCGATTTCGCCGTGCGCGGTGGGCTGCTCGACGTCTACCCGATGGGCGCAGACGCGCCGCTGCGGGTGGAACTGCTGGACGAGGACATCGATTCGATCCGCGCCTTCGACCCCGAGTCGCAGCGTTCGCTGGACAAGGTCGATGCGGTACGGATGCTGCCGGGCCGCGAAGTTCCGCTGGACGATGCCAGCATCGCGCGGGTGCTCGCCATCCTGCGCGAACGCTTCGACGTGGACACGCGGCGCAGTGCGCTCTACCAGGACCTCAAGTCAGGTCTGGCACCGGCCGGTGTGGAGTACTACCTGCCGCTGTTCTTCGACCAGACCGCCACGCTGTTCGATTACCTGCAGCCCAACGTGCTGCCGCTGGTGGTACCGGGCGTCGGCGACGCCGCGGCCGCATTCTGGGCGCAGACCCAGAACCGCTACGAGCAGCGCCGCCACGATGTGGAACGGCCGCTGCTGGCCCCGCAGGAGCTGTACCTCAGTCCCGAGGCCTTCAACAGCCGCCTCAACACCCTGCCGCGCGTGGACGTGTGGGCCGCCGACCACCCGCGCATCGCCGAGGCGCACGCGCTGGGCGACCAGCCGCTGCCGCCCCTGCCGGTGGCCGCGCGCGATGCCCCGGCCGGCGAGGCGTTGAAATCGTTCATTGGCCATTATCCCGGCCGCGTGCTGATCGCCGCTGACTCGCCAGGTCGCCGCGAGGCGCTGCTGGAAGTGCTGCAGGCCGCCGAGCTCAAACCGCCGGTGGTCGCCGACCTGCCGACGTTCCTGGCCCAGCCGGACCTGCGTCTGGCCATCACCGTGGCGCCGCTGGAAGACGGCTTCGCGCTGGACGATCCGGCGCTGGCGGTACTGACCGAACGCCAGCTGTTCCCCGAACGCGCCGGCCAGACCCGCCGCAGCCGCCGCGTCGGGCGCGAGCCCGAAGCGATCATCCGCGACCTCGGCGAGCTCACCGAAGGCGCGCCGATCGTCCACGAGGATCACGGCGTCGGCCGTTACCGCGGCCTGATCGTGCTCGACGCCGGCGGCATGCCGGGCGAGTTCCTCGAAATCGAATATGCCAAGGGCGACCGCCTGTACGTACCGGTCGCCCAGCTGCACCTGATCAGCCGCTACTCCGGCGCCTCGGCCGAGACCGCCCCGCTGCATTCGCTCGGAGGCGAGCAGTGGACCAAGGCCAAGCGCAAGGCCGCCGAGAAGGTCCGCGACGTGGCCGCCGAGCTGCTGGAGATCCAGGCCCGTCGGCGCGCCCGTGCCGGTCTGGCGCTGCACGTGGACCGCTCGATGTACGAACCGTTCGCGGCCGGTTTCCCGTTCGAGGAAACCCCCGACCAGCTCGCTGCCATCGATGCGACCCTGCGCGACCTGGCCAGCAGCCAGCCGATGGACCGGGTGGTGTGCGGCGACGTGGGCTTCGGCAAGACCGAAGTGGCCGTGCGCGCCGCCTTTGCCGCCGCCAGCGCCGGCAAGCAGGTGGCCGTGCTGGTGCCGACCACGCTGCTGGCCGAGCAGCACTACCGCAACTTCCGCGACCGCTTTGCCGACTGGCCGCTGCGGGTGGAGGTGCTGTCGCGGTTCAAGACCAGCAAGGAAATCAAGGCCGAGCTGGAAAAAGTCGCCGCCGGCACGATCGACGTGATCATCGGCACCCACCGCCTGCTGCAGCCGGACGTGAAATTCAAGGATCTGGGCCTGGTGGTGGTCGATGAGGAGCAGCGCTTCGGCGTGCGCCAGAAGGAAGCGCTGAAGGCCATGCGCGCCAACGTGCACCTGCTGACGCTGACCGCCACGCCGATCCCGCGGACGTTGAACATGGCGATGGCCGGGCTGCGCGATCTTTCGATCATCGCCACGCCGCCGCCGAACCGGCTGGCGGTGCAGACGTTCATCACCGCCTGGGACAACGCGCTGCTGCGCGAAGCGTTCCAGCGCGAGCTGGCGCGTGGTGGCCAGCTGTATTTCCTGCACAACGACGTGGAAAGCATCGGCCGCATGCAGCGCGACCTGGCGGAGCTGGTGCCCGAAGCGCGCATCGGCATCGCCCACGGGCAGATGCCCGAGCGCGAACTGGAGCGGGTGATGCTCGATTTCCAGAAGCAGCGCTTCAACGTGCTGCTGTCGACCACGATCATCGAGTCGGGCATCGACATCCCCAACGCCAACACCATCATCATCAACCGCGCCGACCGCTTCGGCCTGGCCCAGCTGCACCAGTTGCGCGGCCGCGTCGGCCGTTCGCATCACCGGGCCTACGCCTACCTGGTGGTGCCGGACAAGCGGTCGATGACCCCCGACGCCGAGAAGCGCCTGGAGGCGATCGCCTCGATGGACGAACTGGGTGCGGGTTTCACTCTGGCTACGCACGACCTGGAGATCCGCGGTGCCGGCGAACTGCTCGGCGAGGACCAGAGCGGGCAGATGGCCGAGGTCGGCTTCAGCCTGTACACCGAGCTGCTCGAACGCGCCGTGCGCAGCATCCGGCTGGGCAAGCTGCCCGATCTGGACGCCGGCGAGGAAGCGCGCGGCGCGGAAGTGGAACTGCATGTGCCGGCGTTGATTCCGGACGACTACCTGCCCGATGTGCACACCCGCCTGACCCTGTACAAGCGCATCAGCAGCGCGCGCGATCCGGACGACCTGCGCGAACTGCAGGTGGAGATGATCGACCGCTTCGGGCTGCTGCCCGATCCGGCCAAGCACCTGTTCGCGGTGGCCGAGCTGAAGCTGCAGGCCAACGCGCGCGGCATCCGCAAGCTTGAGCTGGGCGAGAACGGCGGCCGCATCGTGTTCGATGCCAAGCCGGACATCGACCCGATGGCGGTCATCCAGCTGATCCAGAAGCAGCCCAAGCTGTACAGCATGGACGGCCCGGACAAGCTGCGCATCCGCCACCCCCTGCCCCTGCCCGAAGACCGCTTCAGCGCCGCCAAGGCGCTGCTGCTGACGCTCGCGCCGGGCTGACCGCTCCCCCGACCCCCTTCGCTCAGCGGGCCGGAGGGGCTCACCCTGTTCTTTTGCCCGCGACAAGGAGAGTTGCTTTGAAACGATTCCATTACCTGCTGCTGGCCGCCGTGCTGGCCCTGCTGACCGCCTGTGGTGGCGGCATGAGCGCCCGCGACTACCTCACCGAGAACGTCGCATATTGGAACGGCACCACCAGCACCGTGCAGCAATGGACCGTCGGGCCGCAGAGCGAACAGCTGCAGCGTGCACTGCAGGAAGGCAAGGGCCTGGGCACCTTCACGTTCGCGCTGGGCAATGCGCAGAAGGAGATGAAGGACCGCCTGGTCAGCATCGACCAGATGCCCCCGGCCGACGACGCCAAGGACCTGCACCAGAAGCTGCGCACCTATGTGCAGACCGCCGAGGAACTGTTCGGCGTGCTGCTGCAGATCGCCGCGCTGCCGGATGGCTACAGCCAGGAGCAGATCGCGCCGATGGCCGAGAAGCTGACCGCCATCGGTGAGCGCATGGACGTGGAAATGCAGTCCCTGAGCGATGCCCAGGATGCCTACGCCAAGCAGCACCGCATCAACCTGCAGAAGCATTGATCCACCCGGTCCCGGCCACGCAGGTGGCCGGGACCCTTGAAGTTGTGACCGTGACCGATCCCCTCCCCCGTCCCACCGATCCCCCCCTCGCCTGCTCCATCGACGCGCTGTCGATGTCGCTGCAGATGCGCGACCCCTATACCCGTTTCCACTGCGACCGCGTCGGCACGATGTGCGAGCAGCTGGGACGCTACTGCGACCTCGATGCAACCGACCTGTCGCACCTGGCCCTTGCCGCGCGCTTCCACGACATCGGCAAGATCGGCATTCCCGACAATGTCCTGCTGCATCCGGCACGCCTGGACGACGATCAGCGCGCGATCATGCGCACGCACCCCGAGCGCGGCGAACGCATCTTCGCCGCTACCGGCCGCGCCGATGCCCAGGCGGTGGCACGCCTGATCCGCGGCCACCATGAGGCCTACGATGGCAGCGGCTACCCCGATGGCCTGCGTGGCAGCGACATTCCGCTGGCCGCCCGCGTCCTCACCGTCGTCGACGCCTGGGATGCCATGACCAGTGAGCGGCCCTACCGCGATGCGATGGAGCGCAGCCGCGTCATGTTCCTGCTGGAGGACGCTTCCGGCGGCATGATCGATCCACAGGTCCTGGGTGCGTTCCAACACCTGCTGCGCCGCGAACCGGGCCTGGGCTGAGTCCCTGCGGTCGGCCCACAAAAAACCCGGCAATTGCCGGGTTTTCTGTGTGCATCAACCGCGCGCGATCACCAGATCACGACACGCTTGTCGTCGGCACGCACCATGCCGTCGCCGGCCTTACACGCGAATGCCTGCGCATAGGCGGGCATGTTCGACGGCGCGCCGTTGGCACGGAAGTTTGCCGGCGCGTGCGGATCGGTGTTCAGGCGCACGCGCAGCTCGCCTTCGGTGAAGTTGCGGCGCCACACGGTAGCCCAGTTCATGAAGAAGCGCTGGTCCTGGGTATAGCCGTCGACCGGCACGTTCACCTTCGGGTCTTCCTTCAACGCCATCTGCAGCGCGTCATAGGCCACGGTCAGGCCACCCAGGTCACCGATGTTCTCGCCCAGGGTCAGCTTGCCCTTCACATTCACGCCCGGCAGCGATTCATAGCCGTCGAACTGCGCAACCAGCTGGTCGGTCCGCTGGGTGAAAGCACTGCGGTCGGTGTCGGTCCACCAGTTGTCGAAGTTGCCGTTGGCGGCGAACTGGCTGCCCGAATCGTCGTAACCGTGCATCATCTCGTGGCCGATCACCGCACCGATGCCGCCGTAGTTCAGCGCCGGATCGGCCTTGGCGTCGAAGAACGGCGCCTGCAGGATCGCTGCGGGGAACACGATCTCGTTCTTGGTCGGGTTGTAGTAGGCGTTGACGGTCTGCGGCGTCATGCCCCACTCGGTCTTGTCGACCGGCTTGCCGATCTTGGCCAGCATGAAGCGGTAGTTGAACGCACGCGCGGCCTGCATGTTGGCCAGGTAGCTGTCGCCGTTGGTCTCCAGGCCCGACCAGTCACGCCACTTGTCCGGGTAGCCGATCTTCGGCGTGAAGCTGGCCCACTTCTCCAGCGCCTTCTTGCGGGTGTCTTCGCTCATCCACTCCAGCTTCTCCAGACGCGCCTTCAGCGCGACCGAGAGGTTCTCCACCAGGTGCTGCATCGCCACCTTGGATTCGGCCGGGAACACGGCATCGACGTACAGCTGGCCCAGGCCTTCGCCGATGGCGCCATTGACCGATTCCAGCACGCGCTTCCAGCGCGGCTGCATTTCCTTCTGGCCACGCAGGGTGGTGCCGTAGAAGTCGAAGTTGGCCTTCTCGAAGGCGCTGCTCAGGTACGGCGCAGCGTCATCGATGGTGTGGAAGCGCAGGTAGGCCTGCCAGGTGGCGGCCGGCACGTCGGCCAGCATCTTGTCCACTTCGCCGAAGAAGGCCGGCTGGGCCAGCGAGAACTTCTGCGCGGCCGGCACCTTCAGGGTGTCGAACAGTGCGGTCCAGCTGAAGTTCGGGGTCAGCTTGTCGGCCTCGGCGGCGCTCATCGGGTTGTAGCGCTTGGACGGGTCACGCAGCTCGATGCGCGACAGCGAGGCCTTGGCCAGACGGGTTTCGAAGTCCAGCACGGCCTTGGCCTGGGTCTTGGCCTGCTCGGCATCGACGCCGGACAGCGTCAGCACCTGGGCGATGTAGGCCACGTAGGCGTCGCGGATCTTGGCCTGCGCATCGTCGACGTAATAGCCCTTTTCCGGCAGCCCCAGGCCGCCCTGGCCGACGTAGGCGATGACGTTGGCCGAATCCTTGTAGTCCGCATTGCCGAACAGCGAGAACAGCACGCCCTGGCCCTGCGCCTGGCTGTCGCGCAGATACTGGGCGATGGTGGCGGTGTCCTTCAGCGCCGCGATCTTGTCCAGCTGCGGCTGCAGCGGCGCGATGCCGGCAGCTTCGATCTTCGCCTCGTCCGAACCGGTCTTCCAGATGTCGCCGATCTTGGCTTCCACCGAACCGGCCTTGGCCTGGCTGGCGGCCGCCTGCTGGACCAGCGCGTGCTGCACTTCCAGCGAGCGCTCGCGCAGGATTTCGAAGCTGCCCCAGGTGGTCTGGTCGTTGGGCACCGGGTTGGCCTTGAGCCACTTGCTGTTGACGAACCCGTTGAGGTCCGTGCAGGCCGCGATGGTCGGGTCCAGGTCGGCGCTGTTGAGGGAGATCAGCGCGGTCTTGATCTGCGACTGGTCGAAGGCCGGCCTGGCAGCGGCATCGGCCGTGGCCGCAGGGGTGGGTTCAGTCTTGCCGCACGACGCCAGCGACGCGGCGATGGCGAGGGTCAGGCCCAGCGGGACCAGTTTGGACAACTTCATTCGACTCTCCGGCTACGGATGGATGCAACGCCCGGATGGCGGGCAATCACGGAGCGTAGCGCGGGAGGGGAAGCTCGGGACCGGCCAAAGGTCACCCCCCTGCCACGGGGGGTGCGGGGCAGCCTCCCCCTGGCGGTGGGTGCGGGGCGTCGGTCCGCACGGGTCTGCCCACATGGGGCGCCAACGGCAGCCGGGCAGCGCCCGGCTTTGCCTGGCGCGACCTGCCGCGGGTGGAGGGGCGCTACTTCGCCTTGCCCTGATTGGCCACGGCCTCGGCGGCCCTGCGTGCCGCTTCCGGGTCGCCCAGGTAGCGGAACGACTGCACGGTGAGGTCGTCGTTGAGCTCGAACAGCAGCGGGATACCGGTCGGGATGTTGAGTTCCAGGATGGCTTCCTGCGACACATTGTTGAGGTACTTGTACAGCGCGCGCAGCGAGTTGCCATGCGCGGTGACCAGCACGGTCTTGCCATCCTTGAGCTGCGGAGCGATCGAATCGAACCAGTACGGCAGCACGCGGTCCAGCGTGGTCGCCAGCGATTCAGTGCCCGGCAGCGCATTGCGGTCCAGACCGGCGTAACGGCGGTCGTGGATCGGGTGGCCCGGGTCTTCGCGGTCCATTGCCGGCGGGGGGATGTCGTAGGAACGGCGCCAGATCTTGACCTGGTCCTCGCCATGCTTCGCGGCGGTCTCGGCCTTGTCCAGGCCCTGCAGGCCGCCGTAGTGACGCTCGTTCAGGCGCCAGCTCTTGCTGACCGGCAGCCAGTCCTGGTCCAGCTCGGCCAGTGCCCCCTGCAGGGTGTGGATGGCGCGCTTGAGCACCGAGGTGTGCGCCACATCGAACTGCAGGCCTTCCTCGCGCATCAGACGACCGGCGGCGGCGGCCTCACGGCGCCCCTGCTCGGT
The DNA here is from genome assembly GCF_049545475.1 of Stenotrophomonas sp. NPDC077461. NCBI lineage: Bacteria > Pseudomonadati > Pseudomonadota > Gammaproteobacteria > Lysobacterales > Lysobacteraceae > Stenotrophomonas > Stenotrophomonas sp. NPDC077461. The sequence continues at coordinate 151,176 of NZ_JBMWDO010000001.1, read as the reverse complement.
CAGCTCCACGTCCACCCAGCCGGTGAAGCGGTTGTCCAGGTTCCACTGGCTCTGGCCGTGGCGCAACAGTACGAGTTTCCGGGTCACTGCAGTATCTCCGACAGATGGCAAGGCAGGCGGGCATTGTAGCGGCAAGCCCGCCCGGCCCGCCTGCGTACGCCACGGTCAGGGGTGCGGATGGCCGTGATGGCCCTGCGCGTCCGGGCCGCTGCGGCGGCGCTCGCCCGTGCCGCCGTGAACATGCGTACCGTGGTCGTGGTCGTGGTCGTGGTCGTGGTCGTGGTCGTGATCGTGGCCGTGGCCGTGGCCGTGGCCGACATGATCGTCTGCATGGGCCGGCCGCGGCGCGCCCACACTGCAGGCATCGCCGCAGTGGTCGGCCTCGATCTGCAGCGTCACATGGTCGATGCCGAAGCGTTCGTGCAGCGTCGCGCCCAGGTCGCGCCGCAGCCGGTCCGGGTCCACGCCGGTGCCCATCACCACGTGCGCGGTCAGCGCCGGCGTGCTTGAGGCCAGCGCCCACACATGCAGGTCGTGCACATCCACCACACCGTCGTGGCTGCACAGCGCGGTGCGCACCGCTGCCACGTCCATGCCCTTGGGCACGCCTTCCAGCAGCACGTTGATCGCCTCGCGCATCAGCACCCAGGTGCGTGGCAGCACCCACAGCCCGATCAGTACCGCCAGGATCGGATCGATCGGCCTCCAGCCGGTCCACTGGATCAGCAGCGCCCCCAGGATCACCGCCACCGAGCCGAGCATATCGGCCCAGACTTCCAGGTAGGCTCCCTTCACATTGAGACTCTCGCCGCTGCCGGCACGCAGCAGGCGCATCGAAATCAGGTTGATGACCAGGCCGAACGCGGCGATCACCAGCATGCCGGTGGAGGCGATCTCCTGTGGCGCGCGGAACCGCTCGATCGCCTCGTACAGGATGTAGCCGGCCACCACGAACAGCATGCCGCCGTTGATCATCGCGCCCAGCGCTTCCAGCCGCGCATAGCCATAGGTGCGCTTGGCATCGGGCGGGCGCCGGCTGAGCCGCACGGCCACCAGCGCGATCATCAGCGCCAGGGTATCGGTGGCCATGTGCGCCGCATCGGACAGCAGTGCCAGGCTGTTGGTCCAGAAGGCGCCCGCCACCTCGACCAGCAGGAAGGTGGTGGTCAACCCGAGCGCCCACCACAACGGTTTCTCGTGGCGGATCTCGCTGGGCAGGTGATCGTGATCGTGGGCCATGACAGTACCTCCGGAACAAGGAGCGCAGGTTAAGCAGGGCGTGCGGCGGAGACTATTACACTTGTGCCGGCGTTCATTCTGTAACTTCATTACAGCCGCGCACGGCCGCTAACGTTCGACGGCCTGTGTGGCGGGAAGAGCAATCATCGTGGATAACGTTCCAAACCTGGACGAGGCCAGCCGACCGCTGGCCGATGCCTGGCAACATACCCTGCAGTCCACCGGCGCGGCGGCCGCGTCGCTGCTGTGCGCCCTGGCCGCCGATTCGCCGCCGGAGCTGGCCCACCACTTCTACGACGTACTGCTGGAGGACCCGCGCGCCAGCCGCTTCCTGTCGCACGACCAGGTCCGCCTGCGCCTGAAACCGGCCATGCAGCGCTGGCTGTGCCAGCTGCTCACCGCGACCCCGGCCAGTATCCCGGCGCTGGTGGCGGCGCAGCGCGTGATCGGCGATGTGCACGCGCGCGTGGGCATTCCGGTGGATCTGGTCACGCGCGGCGCGCGGGTGCTCAAACAGCGCCTGTTCGAGCGCATCGTGGCGCAGGCACCCAGCAGTGCGGTGGCGTTCGAGGCAATCGCCTGTCTGAGCGCCTCGGTCGACATCGCGCTGGAAGGCATGACGCTGGCGTACACGCATGCGCGCGAGCGCTCCTCGCGCACCGATGCAGCCTACCGCCTGTTCTCACTGGTACAGAACGTCAGCACCGAACGCGAGCGCCAGCGTGCGCTGCTGCTCGACTGGGAAAACGCGCTGCTCTACGCGATTGCCAGCCAGGCCAGCGACGCCGACACCGTCGACCTGGCGCACTCCGAGTTCGGCCTGTGGTTCACCCACAAGGGCATTCCCAGCTTCGGCGAAAGCAGCGAGACCGCGCAGGTCGGTGCCCTGATCGCCACGGTGGATGCGCAGTTGCGTGCCGCCCAGGCGCATGCCGACGTGGGCGCGCGCTTCGCCGCCCTGCAGGGCATCCGCGAGCAGCTGGCGCGCATACGGACGCTGATGAGCATGCTCTTCGAACGCATCGGCGAGCTGGATGCGGGCAGCGATGCGTTGACCAACCTGCTCAACCGGCGCTTCCTGCCGACCGTGCTGCGCCGGGAAATCGAGCTGGCCAACAGCACCCACACGCCGTTCTCGGTACTGCTGCTGGATCTGGACCATTTCAAGGCGATCGACGACGCGCATGGCCATGACGGCGGCGACCGCGCCCTGCAGCACGTCGCCGCCCTGCTCGGCCAGCTCACCCGCGGCAGCGACTACCTGTTCCGCTACGGCGGCGAGGAGTTCGTGGTGGTGCTGGTGGCTGCCACGGCGGCACAGGCCGAGGTGATCGCAGAAAACCTGCGCAAGCACATCGCACAGACGCCGGCGCAGCTCGCCAACGGGCAGCCGCTGGCACTCACGGCCAGCATCGGCGTGGCCGCGCATGAGGGTCACCCGGACTACGAACGGTTGATGGCCCGCGCCGACGCCGCCATGTACCAGGCCAAGAAGCGCGGCCGCAACCAGGTCGTGCTGGCCAGCGACGACCTGCCCGAGCCGCCCGGCAGACGCGGTCTGCAGCGCGGCTGAGGGGGCATCACTGCGCTCGACGGCGCAGCCAGCGCGACAGCAGGCTGCGCCAGTCGCCGCCGAAGGAAATGACGGCCGACGCGCAGCGGGGACAGCGGCGGACAACGTCCACGCCTCCCAGCAGGCAGTCACTGCGCGGGCGGACCCAGCGGAACCAGCGGCACGCGGGGCAGAGGTACATGCGGGCGGGAGGACGGATCATGTGAGTGCCGCTGTGGGGCGGTCAGTCGGCCGCCGCTTCATCGCGCACCCGCTCGATCAACGCCTGGGTCTTTGCGATCACCACCCACAAACCGACCAGGGCAAGGGCATTCTTCAGCATGGCACTTCCTTTACAGCGTTGGAGGAGCCTGTATCGTGGCCCGGTGGCGCGACGATCTGCGTCGCAGCGCCACCGGCCCGCTTGACGCCTCAGTGGGGCAGCCGCTTGAGCTCGGCGTCGAGCGCGAGCGCTTCCTCGTTCCAGGCCTGGAACTGCTGGCGACGCTCCTTCACCACGGCCGTTTCGGCCTGCATGGCCTGTGCGCGGGCCTCCAGCGCCTGGTAGTCCGGGAACAGACTGGGCACGGCCTGCTCGCTCTGCAGCATCGTCAGCAGGTCCGCGCGCTGGTCCTCGAACGAGGTCACCATCGTTGCGATGAGCGTCTGGAAGGCTTTCTCGCGCTGGGCTTCGTTCCAGCTGTCCCAGATTTCCATCGCGGCGCCCACGAACACCAGCGCGCCGTTGGCCGCCTTGGCGAACTTGACCGCTCCCCAGGGCTTGAACTTGAGCGCCTTGCCCACGCCGTCCATGCCCAGCGCTTTGGCTGCCCCCACGATGCCATCGCGGGCGGCCAGTACCGAGCCGTTGTTGATCAGATTGCCCTTCAGGACGTACTGCAGGCCCTGCTTGCCCATGTCGCGCATCACCGCATTGATGTGGTTGACCTCGGTATCCACGTCGAGCTGGACCTTGGCCATCTGCAGGTTGACACCCTTCACGCGCTGCTCGAACTCGTTCTGCAGGCGGGTGGACAGCATGATGCCGTCGGCGCCGATCTCGCGCTCGTAGAAGTCGGTGAAGGTCTGGCGGTCCACGCCCTTGGCCTGCAGGATCAGCCCGGCGAAAAAGTCGGCAACGAAACCCCGCAGCTCGACCAGCGTCTCGGTGACATCGCCCCTGGCCTGGACAAGCTGCTGGTTCATGCGCTCGGACAGCGCTTCGGCGCGCTGCAGCTTCTCGGCGATGCGCGCATCGTTCTGCCGGGCAACCGGAAGCTGCTTGTCCAGCACATCGCGGATCACGCTGCGGCGGGCCTCTTCCACCAGCGCCACCGCCCCGCCACTGCGTGCGATGCGCTGCCGGGTTTCCTGCTGCAGCACCCCGATGCGCGACAGCCGATGGTAGGTGTCCAGCTGTGACAGCCAATGCGGCAATCCCATGTCGAAGGGGTTGGCCGCCACTGCCACAATCGACAGGTCGGCTCGCTCGGCCGCGTCCAGTGCGAGCAGGTCGGTCAGGCGTCCGGCGACGTTGTCGCGTTTGATCGCCAATGCCGCCTGGTAGCTCTGCTCGTCCTCCACGTCGGCCACGTCATCGAAGCGACTCAGCACGAACACCGTGCGCGGCAACAGGTCGAGGGTGCGGAACAGCCATATCAGCTCGTCGCGGTGGCTTTCCTTGACCGGATTGACCGGGTTCATCACGTACAGCACCAGATGCGCCTGGCTGACGTAGCGCCGGGTGATGTCCTTGTACTTCTCGACCTCGTGGGTGTCGGCACTGATCCGGTCCTTGAAGCCGAACAGCCCCGGCGTGTCGATCAGCGTGAAGTCGTCGCCCACGTCATAGACCTTCACCTCGTTGGAGGACTCCTGGTGGCTGATCTTCATGCTCGCCTCGTCGAGCTGCTCCAGCCACGCCGCCGCGATGGAGGTCTTGCCTTCGGAGAACCCACCGATCAGGGCGACCTTGAGCTTCTCGCCCGCGATGCCGTCGCGCACGGCCACGAGCTTGTCGATCAACGACGGCTCCAGCGTGATGCCCAGCGCGCTGCCGCGCTCGAGGAACTGGATCAACTTGCCCAACACATCACTGGCCTGGGACTGCTGCGCCTTGAAGGCGCTCAATGTGGTTTCCATCAAAGGGTTCCTTGTGCGTGGATCCGGGAGGAGAGCTGCTGCAGGTTGCGGGTGGATGTGATCAGCACCTGGTTGAGATGATCGACCTGCTCGACCGGCGCGCGCAGGGATGCCTGGATACCGGCAACCACGGCATCCAGCTCGGCGAAGGCCTCGTTCAGCCCGTCCTCAAGACGACGTTTGAGCTGATCGGCCGCGCTGGCGATGTTCTCGTCGACCGTCTTGCGCTGCTGCGTCTGGCGGAACTCGCTGCTCAGGAACCCACGGATCGCCTTGTAAGCCGAGAACGCCAGCGTCAGCGCGGACGGGATCATCAGCAGCCAGCCCGCCGGGGTCCAGAGCAGCACAGCACCGCCGATCAGCGTGGCGATGAGGCTGCCGATCTGGATCCCATGATCGATGTTGATCTTCAGGTTGATGCGGCTGTCCAGGCCGCCCACGGCCATGCCGCGGCACGCGTCGAGCAGCTCCTCCGCCTGCTGCCGGAACGTCTCGATGATCGAGGCGATCTCCTGTTCGAGGCGGTCGCGCTGTGCGGCCATCGCAACGCCGACATCTTCCACGAGCTGCTGGGCTTCGCGCGCCATGCAGTCCTCCAGCGTACGGGTGAACGCCTCATTGCCGTGGTCGCCCTCGATGTAGGCGTACATATGCTCGCGTACGCGCACGGTGTAGCGGGCAATGCAGGACCGCCCCTTGTCGCGCAGCCGCGCCCGCATCGACTTCACCGCAAGGCCGATCTGGCGCACGGCGCCGTCGGCGTCCTCGGCCAGACTGCTGGACAGCGGCTGGAACCGCTCCTGCTGCAGCGTGGCGATGCTCGCCGCAACCGTGTCCACCACCTCGCGCGCTTTGTTGAAATTGGAACGCTGGATCTTGGCCTTGCAGTCGTCCACCAGCTCCGTGGTCAGGAAGGTCTGGAACGCGGTGAAACCGCTGCGCAGCAGCAGTTCATCGGCCGTCATCCGGTCCAGGAACTTGCGTTGGGTGCGTGCGATGTCCGAGCCGGGCACCAGGTGCCGTGCGTTTGCCAGGAAGGCAGGATGCGCGCTGACCGTGCGGCTGCCGCGGTACTGGTCAACCAGCACGCTGGCCACGCGCCCGTCGAGGTCGGCCAGGCTGGCCGCCTCGTCCTCGCTGGTGAGCCGGGCGGCCTGCAGCTGCATCGGGTTGGTCACGCGCTTGTTGTACAGCGTCCAGACTTCGGTCTGCGGCCCCAGATGGCGTGCGATCTTCTCCAGCGTACCCGGCCGCCCGGCCTCGCCCTTCTGCGGTGCGGTCGGCTTGCCGGTGACGTAGAACACGGCGTGGGCGGTCTGTACCGCACTGTCGATGTGGTCGTGCACCTTGGCCTCGTCGCCTTCGATGCCTGGCACGTCCAGCAGCACGAACGAGTGGCCGTTGGCTTCGAAGGCGAAGCGCCCGGTGGCGACGGTGAAGTCCGAGCGCCCATCGCCGATGATGCCGCCGTCCGCGTAGTCGGTCAGTTGCTGCAGCGCTTCGCGCTGGCGCATCTGCCGCTGCTCGTCTTCCAGCAGCTGCTGCCGCACCTGGGCCATCCGCGCCTGCTGCGACTGGCGCGCCGCCTCGCGCTCGGCGTTCACATCTGCCAGCCGACGCTGGGCGTCGTGCAGCCGGGTGTCCTTCGGGGTCCGACGAAGGACCGCCAGCAGGCGTATCCACCACGACGACGCAGGCGCCGAGGTCGCTTCGGCCTGCAAGGTGGCGATGTCATCCAGCAGCGCGGTCTGGCGCGAATCGTACTGGATCATGGCCGTCTCCTGCCCGGCCTGCAGCGCCGCGAGTGCATCGCGCGCCTCGTCGATGCGTCCCTCCAGTGCGGCGATGTCCGCCTCACCCAGCCCGTGCTCGCGCTGGAGCTGCTCGAACGCCTGCTGTGCATCGCGTTTGCTGGTTTCGCCGAGCGCGATGCGCAGCGCTTCGATGAGCGTGGACTTGCCGGCGTTGGTCTCGCCGTAGAAGGCGATGGTGAAGGCATCCCATTCCGCATTGCGGTCCAGCGCCTGCACCTGCTCATCGATGCGCTGGCGGAAATCGGCCAGCAGCGCCACGGCGGCGCGGGTATGCGCCTCAAGCTGCGGGTGGGCGGACGGGACATCGAAGCGGGTGAGAATGTCTTCGACGTCGCGCGCAACATGCCGGTAGATATCCGTCGGCGAGTTCAGGTCGGTGGTCACGTGACTGTCCATTTTCATGCGTTGCTGAAGAATCGGGAAAGAAGTGGCAGGGCGCGGACATGCGCGGCAACCGCCGGATCAGCCGGGGACGTCATCCGAACACGCGGCTGCGACAAGCTGCGCCGCAGCGTCGGGCGACAGCCCCTGCAAGGCGCTGCGCAGGTGCTGCAGGCGCAGCGCATCGGCGAGCGCGGTCGGGGCCAGCACGCGCACGGAAGGCCCCAGGCCCATCAACCACCAGCGCAGCTGCGAGGTGTCTTCAACGTCGGCATGCAGGTGGAATCCGCCGGTGGCGGCGTCATGGGCCAGTTCCTGGTCGATCGCCAGGGCTGCCTCGCCGAGGTGCTGGCCGAGCGCGGCATCGACCCACAGCGACAACGCGATCCGCCCGTGCCGTTCGAAGCCCGCCGCCACCTGCGGCAGCGCGGACGCCAGGGCGGCAGCGTCGCCACTGTCGGCATCGGCGTCCAGCCGCACGGCGGCAGCGATGCGATGCAGCGCCAGCATGCTGCGCGTGGATCTGCCGTCGATGCGCGCGACCAGGTACGTGATCGGGCCGCGCAGCACGATGCCCAGCGGATGCAGTACATGCGTGCGGGCCTGGGCGCGGCCACGCGCGAGGTAGTCCACCTGCAGCTGTTGCCCGCCGTACAGCGCCTGGTGAACCGCGAGCAGGACCTGATCGTCGATGCGCGGCGGAATCAACGGCTGGTTGGCATCCACGCGCGCCACACGGGCATCCCAGCGCGCAGTCGCGCTGCGGCCGAGTCCCTTGGCGAGGGTGCGCTCGGCCTGCTGGAACAGTGGCTCCAGCTCGCGCCACTGGTGCAGCGGCAACAGATCACGCAGGTGGCCGCGGGCAGTGAGCAGCACCACCGCCTGGATGGCCGACATGCCCGGCAGCGAGAACGCCTTTGCATCGCGCTGCCAGCTCCAGCCGAAGGGCCGCTCGCGCTCGTCGCATTCCAGCGGGAACACCGCCGACAGTGCCTGCAGGTCACGTTCGACCGACCGTTTGGTGATCGGGTAGTCCGACGCCAGGCGGTCGGCGAGTTCGCCGGCGGTAATCCGCTGGGGTGCGGGCGGCAGCATGTTCAGCAGGGCCCACTGGCGGGCCAACGTTCCCTTCGCGTCCTTTCTCAACATCTGCTCCGCTTCATCCTGAAGATCCGTGGCCCATCGACCACAGCTGCCATCTCGCCCTGACCACCGCCCACTGCCGTGCGCAGGTCACCGCATTGCTATCGGCAGCAGCAGACCGATATTTAGCCTGCGCTGCGTGCAGCAGGCAAGCCAGCCGATCGTGGCGTGCGGCAAGGCATGCCGCCGCATGATGCGTGGTCCGCGGCGGCGGGGCGGCGTAGCATCGCCGGGCGCGGCGCGTCTGCCCGCACCTGCAAGGAGTCCCCGATGTCCACCCGTTCCGTCCTGTCCTGCGGCGTCCTGCGCGGACTGCGCGTCATGCTGCTGCTGGTGCCGCTCGCTGCGACCGCGCGCGAGGTACCGCCGCCCGCCGACCACGTGGACGCCGATGGCCCGTACGTGTTCACCACCGCAACGGGCCTGGAGGCGCAGTGGGTGTGCAACGACCACGTGGTGCGCCGCACCCTGCCCGCCCGCCGCGCGGGTACCGTGATCGCACCGGAATGCGGTTACGCCCATCCCCTCACCGTGGTACCCGCGCAGACCGCCGCTGCGGCGCGGCTGCCGGCCACGCCGCGCATCGTCGCGCTGTCGGACATCCACGGCCAGTACGACCTGCTGGTCAGGCTGCTGCACGCCCATCGTGTGATCGATGCGGCAGACCGCTGGTCGCTCGGCGATGCCACGCTGGTGGTCGCCGGCGACGTCTTCGATCGCGGGCCGCAGGTGACGGAAGCCTTCTGGCTGCTCTACAGCCTGCAGGAGCAGGCACGCGAGGCCGGCGGTGCCGTGCATTTCGTGCTCGGCAACCACGAGACGATGGTGCTCTACGACGACCTGCGCTACGTCAACCCGAAATACCTGCGCAGCGCCGCGCTGCTTGGTCGATCCTATCCCGCGCTGTACGGGGCCGACAGCACGCTCGGCCAGTGGCTGCGCACCCGCCCGGCGCTGCTGCAGATCGGCGACACCCTGTTCCTGCACGGTGGCATCGCGCCGGAGAATCTGGACCTGGTGCGCGACATGGCCACCACCAATGCCACCTACCAGGCGTCGCTCGGCCTGCCCCGCGACCAGGTCAAAGCCGCGCCGGACAGCGCGCGCCTGTTTGATGGCAAGACCAGTCCGATCTGGTACCGCGGCTACTTCGATGGCCGCCTGGATACCGATCAGGTCCAGGCGCTGCTCACGCAGCTGGACCTGGCGCGCATCGTGGTGGGCCACACATCGATGCCGCACGTGAGCAGCTTCCACGGCGACCGCATCATCGCCATCGACAGCAGCATCAAGGACGGCGAGAACGGCGAACTGCTGTTCATCGAGAAGGGGGTGCTCAGCCGGGGCCTGCTCGACGGCCGCCGGGTGCCGCTGGCTGAAGGCACCCTTGCCGTGGACGACTGAGCGTCGGCAGCGGGCCTTGCATGGCGTGCGACAGTTGTCGCACACTTGCGACATCACTCCCGGATGCCGTGACCGACATGTCCCGACTGCCAACGCCGTCCAATGCCGAGCTGGAACTGCTCAAGTGCCTGTGGCGCAGTGGCGCCTGCAGTGCCCGTGAACTGCACAACGGCGTCTCCGCCACCCTGGCGTGGTCCTATTCGTCCACGCGCAAAACGCTGGAGCGCATGGTCGACAAGGGCCTGGTCGCCGAAGTCGCCGAGCATGGCCTGAACGTCTATCGGGCCAGGGCCAGCAAGGTCGCCACCCTGGCGGCGCTCAGCGCCGACTTCGCCCGACGTGTGCTTGAGATCGACGGCGCACTCCCGGTGCAGGCGTTCGCCGACAGCCGCCTGCTCAGCGACGCCGAACTGACCCAGTTGGAGGCACTGCTGCGCGATCCCGACCAGGATCTGCAGCCATGAGTCTGTCTGCGCTGTCGCCGTGGGTTCTGCACCTGTCCGGCAGCCTGCTCGGAGCCGGTCTGGCCTGGGCACTGGGCATCGCGCTGCACCGCCTGCTGCGGCTCTCCACTGCCACGCCGCGCTATTGGCTCGGGATCTGGCTGCTTGCGGTGGTGCCACCGTTGCTGGCCGTCGCGCTGGCCACTGCCGCCCCCATGCAGCTCGCCGCCCTGCCCGCGCCGCTGTCCCTGCCGATTGCGCTGGACGAAGGAGCCGCTGGCGGCACCACGATCCCGGCGCCGATGGCCGGGCTCGGATGGCCGTCGCTGACCCACGTGGCCTTGGCCGCCTATCTTGGCGTGGCCACCGTGCTGCTGCTGCGCCTGCTCGGCGGCATGCGCAGCGCCGCACGGATCGTGCGCCTTGCCACGCCGGTCGCAGACAGTGCATGGCCCGGCAGGCTCAGTGGCGACACGGCACGGCAGTTGGCCGACAAGGGGATTGCACTGCGGGTCACCGGTCAGGCCATGACCCCCTTCGCCGTGCGCTGGCCGCATCCCACCGTGGTCATGCCCGCCGATGCGCTGCTGCGCTTCAACGACCGCCAGCTGCGCCTGGTCCTGCGCCACGAGGCCGCGCACCTGTCGCGTCGCGACCCGCAGCGGGCCGCTGTCATGGCGGTGACCGGCGCGCTGTTGTGGTTCAACCCCTTCGTGCGGCTGATCGCCGCGCGCGTGCAGATGGCCGTCGAACTGCACTGCGATGCCGAGGCGCTGCAGGGCGACGACGACGCCCGACGCGATTTCGCCAGCGCCTACCTCCAGGCACTGCGCATGGCCGGGCATGGCGGCGCGCCCACTGCGCTCAACGCGCTGACCCACCGTGAGGTGGCCGGCCACCGCCTGCGCATCCTGCACATGCTGCAGGGCGATGGTGCGCGCCGGTTGCCGCGCGCTGCATGCGCCCTGCTCGGTGCCGGCGCGCTCGCGGCGGGTGCCATGCTCACCCTGGCCCAGGCCGTTGCAGCCACCACACCGGCACAGATCGTCGCCGTGGCCGGGATTCGCACCACCACGGCAACAGGCGGTGCACTGCGCATTCCACCGCCGCTGCGGTTTGCCGCGCCATTGGCCCAGGCCAGGATCACCGGCCAGTTCGGCGATACCGGCGGTATCCGCCAGCGCGCGCATCGCGGCACCGACTTCAGCGCCCGCGTCGGAACGCCCGTGCTGGCGCCCGCTGACGGCACCGTGCTCATCGCCACCGATGCGTATCCCGAGGGACCGCAGTACGGCACGGTCGTGGTACTCGATCACGGCAACGGTTGGCAGACGCTGTTCGCCCACCTCGATGCCACTGACGTGCAGGCTGGCCAACGGGTGCGCGGCGGCCAGCAGATTGCCCGCAGCGGCAGCAGCGGACGGGTCACCGGTCCGCACCTGCATATGGAGATGCTGCGTCACGGCGAACGCGTCGACCCCCAGCACCACTTGAACTGACCGCCCGCCACACCTCGCCGTTCGATCCACCGTTGCCGTTCGTTTTCGCCTTCCTGGCCGCAGGAGGGGTGGGTATTGCCCATCGCATGCCTGCGCCAGCCCACTGCACGGACCTCGCGCATGCCCCGTTCCGCCCTGTACCCGCTCGCCCTGATGCTGCCGCTGTACGCCGTCGTTCCCGCCGCTGCACAGCCCGCGCCGTCCACGTCCCCACCCACCACGCTGGACACCGTGCAGGTGCAGGCCGCGTCCTACGACGCACGCCGCGACGATACCGTCACGCGCATCGTGATCGGTGCGCAGGAGCTGCGGCAGTACGGCGACCCTGCGCTGATCGATGCGCTCAAGCGCCTGCCGGGCATCAGCGTCGTGCCGGGCGCACCGGGGCGTGCGGGCACGGTTTCCCTGCGCGGACTGGGCAACGGCTACACCCAGATCCTGATCAACGGCCAGCGCGCGCCATTGGGATTCGATCTGGACGCACTCACTCCGGCGATGGTCGAACGCATCGAGATCCTCCGCGCTCCCACTGCCGACCTGCGCGGCGAAGCGATCGCCGGCACGCTCAACATTGTGCTGGTGGCCGACGCACGCAAGGACGCCGCATCGCTGACCGCCGCGTGGGGCGTGTCCAACGGCCGCAGCACGCCCTCGTTGACCTGGCAGCGCAGCCGCAATGGCCGTGATCGCAGCAGCACGGTGACCGCCACCGCATCGCGCCGGGCGTTCCAGGTTGACGAACGCACCACCGAAACCGGTCACGACAATGCCGGTGGCACCACGATGCTGCGCGACAGCCGGTTGCAGGCCCGTGGCGCACGCGAAGCCGTGTCGCTGGCACCGAGCCTGGACCTGCGCCTGGGCAACGGGGATTCACTGACGCTGCAGGCACTGGCCGACGCCAGCCGCTTCCACCGCGCGGTCGACATCGACTGGAACACCCTGTTGGGCCCTCCCCTGCAGCACGACCATTACCGGCAGCGGACGGAGATCGACGTTGCCCAGCTCGGCGGCAGCGCCACCTGGACGCACGGCCTGGCTGCTGGCGGCAGCTTCGTCGGCAAACTGGCCGTGGGCGGCAATCGCGAGCGCTACCGCTATCGCGAGCAGGGCTACGACACGGTGGGTACACAGAACCTGGACGACCACACCGACGCCCGTCTGCGCGTGCACAACATCAACAGCACCGGCAAGTACGCGCTGCCCGCCCACGGACGGCACACTGTGGAACTCGGGTGGGAAGCCAGCGTGGACGGACGTGATGAAACGCGCCTGCAGCGGCTGCTGCCGATCGGCGGCACCCCCGGCAGCGCCAGTGACCTTGCCTTCGATGCCCGGGTACGCCGGCTTGCACTCTACGGCCAGGACGAGATGCAGCTCAGCCCCCGCTGGTCGCTGTACCTCGGCCTGCGCTGGGAGCATATCGACACGCGCAGCGTCGGCAGTGGCTTTGCCGCGGTCCAGCAACGCGACCACGTGCTGTCGCCCGTGCTGCAGTCCCTGTGGAAGGTGCCGGGCCGGGACGACCAGCTGCGGGTGGCAGTGAGCCGCACCTACAAGTCGCCGACGCTCGCCTCATTGATTCCACGCCCGTACACCTCGACCAACAACCGCCCGTTGAATCCGGACGAGCAGGGCAACCCCGCCCTGCGTCCGGAGCTGGCCACCGGGGTGGACATCGCCTACGAGATCCAGGGCAGGGAGGGCACCCAGCTAAGTCTGGGCGCCTATGCGCGCCGCATCAGCAACGTGGTGCGCACCGAGACGACGTTGATCGATGGACGCTGGGTCGCATCGCCCCGCAATGGCGGCAATGCCACCAGCACGGGCCTGGAGATGGATGCGCAGCTCGCACTGGCACGCTGGATCGACGCCGCACCGGAGGTCACGCTGCGCGCCAATGCCACCCGCAACTGGTCGCAGGTGCAGGACGTGCCAGGGCCGGACAACCGGCTGGACAAACAACTGCGCTTCACCGGCACGGTGGGCGCCGACTACCGGCTCAACACGCGCTGGACCACCGGGATCACCTACACCTGGCGCAATGGCGGCCCCACGCGGATCACCGCCGGGCAGATCGACACGACCGCTGATGGACGCGAACTGGACCTGTACGTGCTGTGGACGCTGTCGACGCGCAGCAAGCTGCGTCTGAGCGCCAACAATCTGCTGCAGCGCGACCTGGTGTCCGGGCAGGAGCTGCGGGACGCGCTGGGCCGGCAAACGCTGGAACGGCGGCGCAGCGGTGTCCCGCTGTGGCGGGTGCAGTGGGAACGGCAGCTCTGACCGGCCGCGCCGCTCAGCCGGGCTGCGTGCTGCCCTGCCCTACCGGCGCCAGTGCCGGCGCGCGCGACGGTCGGCTCGGGAAGGCGTGGCGCACGATCCGCCACATCACCTGGCCGAACTGCCGGGGCAGCGAGCCGGTGTTGTAGTGCTGGCCGTAGCGCGCGCAGATCCGCTTCACCTCCACGGCAATGGCGGCATAACGGTTGGCCGGGATATCCGGGTAGAAGTGGTGCTCGATCTGGTGGCTGAGATTGCCCGACATCAGGTTCATCAGCTTGCCGCCGGTCAGGTTGGACGAGCCGCGGAGCTGGCGCAGGTACCAGTGGCCGCGCGTCTCATCGCGCACGCATTCCTTCGGGAAGGTTTCGGCATCGGCGGTGAAGTGGCCGCAGAAGATGATCACGTACGTCCACACGTTGCGGATCAGGTTGGCCGCCACATTGCCGAGCAGCACCGGCAGGAAGAACGGGCCAGCCAGTGCCGGGAACAGCAGGTAGTCCTTGAACATCTGCCGGCCCATCTTGCGGCCGACCGGACGGAACTGTGCACGCAGCTGCTTGAAGGTCATCTTGCCGGCGAACCAGCGGCCCAGTCGCAGGTCCTGGATGGCGATGCCCCATTCGAACAGCAGCGCGAACACCACCGCCACCACTGGCTGGAGCAGGAAGAACGGGCGCCAGCGCTGCTCGGGGAAGATGCGCAGCAGGCCGTAGCCGATGTCGTCGTCAAGCCCGCGCACGTTGGTATAGGTGTGGTGGCGGAAGTTGTGGGTCTTGCGCCAGTTGTCGGCGGTGCCGACGATGTCCCATTCGTAGGTGCTGCCCTGCAGCTGCGGATCACCCATCCAGTCGTACTGGCCGTGGATGACGTTGTGCGCCAGCTCCATGTTCTCCAGGATCTTGGACAGTGCCAGCAGCACCACGCCGGCGATCCACGCCGGAATCAGCACGCTGTGCACGAAGGCGCCCAGGAACAGCAGGGCGCGGCCGGCCACGCCGGTCCAGCGCACCCCGGCCACCACGCGGCGGATGTAGCGCGCATCGGCAGCGCCCAGCGTCGCCAGCTGGCGCGCGCGCAGCGCGTCGAGTTCAGCGCCGAAAGACTGCAGTTCGGCGGCGGAGAGTACGCGGTTGTTGACGGATGACATGCTTACAGCTCCAGGATCAGGTCGGTGCTGGCGCTGTTCACGCACAGCTTCACTTGCGTGGCCGGTTCGGCCGCGTACTCGCCGGTGAGGGTGTGCCGGGTCACGCCGGACGCCTTGCCGCATACGCAGGTATTGCAGATGCCCATGCGGCAGCCGCTGGCCGGGCGCAGCCCCTCCGCTTCCAGCGCCTGCAGCAGCGACGTGCCGCGCGGCAGCGCCAGGGTGCGTCCGCTGCGTCGCAGTTCGACCTGTACCAGACCGGTTTCGGCATCGGGCAGGACCGGCGGACTGAACGCTTCCACCTGCAGCGCGGCGACCTGCGATTGCAGGCGTGCACGCGCGGTGTCGACGAAGCCACCGGGTCCGCACACCAGCACGCGGGCGCTGGCCAGATCGCCCAGCGCATCGAACGCGTAGGCATCCACGCGCGGGGCCGGGGCCTGCGCATCGCGGGTGGGCAGGTAGTGCACGCGCAGGCGGGGATGGCGCGCGGCCATCGCGTCCAGTTCGTCGACGAAACACAGCGCCTCGCGCTGGCGTGCCCAGTACAGCAGGTCCACCTGCGCAGGCATGCCGGCCGCATCGAGCTGGCGCAGCAGCGCGCGCATCGGTGTGATGCCGCTGCCGGCGGCCAGCAGCAGCAGGCGTTGATCGGCCTGCGGAGGCAGGGTCATCCCGCCGAACGCCTGGCCCAGCTCGAACACCTCGCCCAGGGGCGCGCCGCTCGCCAGGTGCTGGCTGACACGGCCACCGTCGATCGCCTTTACGGTGATCGCCAGCGTGCCATCGGCCAGCCGCGTGGGGCTGTAGCTGCGGGTCAGGCGGCGGCCGTCGACCTCCACGCCCAGATTGACGTGCTGGCCGGCGGCCATCCCGCGGAAATGGCGGTTCGGCTTCAGGATCAGGGTGACCGCGTCGGCACTGGCCGCCTCACGGGCGACCAGCCGGGCGCGCGGGCGGCGCAGCGTCCACAGCGGATGCAGGCCACCGGCCCAGAAGTCAAACAACGCCTCGGGCACCCAGTGGCGGGGCGACAGCGGGGTGCGGCGGCGGGAATCAGGACGAAGGCGTGCGCTCATACAGGCACTATACGGCCGAGCATACGCCTGTGTATACACTTGTATATCCGTGGGACCGGCTATGATTCAGCGACGTGACCACCCTGCCCCCGATGACCTCCCCAGACCTGCCCCCGACCGTGGTCGACGATGCCCACCACGGGCGCAAATCCTCGATCACCCGCGACGACCTGCTGGCCGCCGCCCTGGCCCTGATCGGCCCGCATCGCAGCGTCTCCACGTTGAGCCTGCGCGAAGTGGCGCGCGAAGCCGGGATCGCACCGAATTCGTTCTACCGCCAGTTCCGCGACATGGACGAACTGACCGTCGCCCTGATCGACCTGGCCGGGCGATCACTGCGCACCATCATCGGCGAGGCGCGCCAGCGCGCGGCCTCATCCGAACGCAGCGTGATCCGGCTGTCGGTGGAGACCTTCATCGAACAGCTGCGCGCCGACGACAAGCTGCTGCATGTGCTGCTGCGCGAAGGCAGCGCCGGCTCGGATGCGTTCAAGCAGGCGGTGGACCGCGAGCTGAACTATTTTGAAGACGAACTCCGGGTCGACCTGATCCGGCTGGCCGCCGCCGACGGCGCGGTGCTGCATGAGCCGGCGCTGGCGTCCAAGGCGATTACCCGCCTGGTGTTCGCGATGGGGGCCACGGCGGTGGACCAGCCTCCGGAGAAGGACCCCGAGCTGATCGAACAACTGGCGCAGATGGTGCGGATGATCATCACCGGTGCCCGCACCATCGCCGGCAATCCGCCGACGCGCTGAGTACCGCCAGCCGTCAGCGCTTGTCGTCGGGCGCATACCAGAACGGAATGCGGTACTCGCGGCGACGCTCGCGTCCACGCTTCCCGCCGTCCGCATTCCAGACCAGCAGCAGGTCATGGCGTCCCGGCGACAACCCCTCCAGCGGCAGGTAGCCGGCCAGGCCGCGCATCTCCAGATCACGCCGCTCGATGGGCAGGAAGCCGTCGAGCGGCACCGGCGTGCCGTCCAGGCTCACCTGCCAGACCTTCGCCAGGCAGGCAACGGCACGGCTCGCCGCCTCCGGGCCGGCAGCCGTATTGCCGCCATCGGGCAGCGTACACAGGCGCTGCGCCAGTGCGTTCTCGCGTTTTGGCTGGTGCGGAATGAACAGCCGCAGCCGGCTGCCCTGGATCACGTCGGCCGGGATCATCGGATAGCGCAGCAGGCGATCGTGCTCGGTACGCAGCGATTCGTAGTGGGCACTGAGCATGCCCTGCTCGACCGCCGCTTCGGTGACCAGCGAATAGCGGTCCAGCAGCGAAAAGCGCATCGACCCCACGGCCTGCACCCCGCCGATCACCATCGCGACCATCACCGCGCCCATATACAGCCACATGAAGTGCCGGGCGCGCTGGTTGCTCTGCAGCATCAACTGTACCGGCAGCAGCATCCGCATCGGCACAAACCACTGATTGAGCGCCAATACACGGTGTGTTGCCCGCTCCAGTCGCGGGCTCGCTTCGCCGCGCGCGTGCCGCCTGGCGACCGCTTTGTCCATTATTCCTGCGCCGAGGCCCAGCATCACCGGTACGCCCGTGAGCACAGCGAGGATCGCCAATGCCACCTCATCCGAATGGGGGAACAGCGCACCGATACCCGCCGAGACCGTGATCGCCAGTATCGACATCAGCCCGATGACGGCCATCGTCAGGGCGAACAGGAGCGTGGTCGAGAACAGCGTCGACGCGGCGCGGTCGGCATTGGTGATGGCCTGGTCCAGGCCGACTACCCGTGCCTGGTAGAACCCGCGCGCGGTACGACCCAGAAAGGGAATGTGATCCCAACGGATACCGTCGGGGAAATTGCTTTTCAGCCCGATCAGGCCGACCCAGTAACCACGGATGGCCAGGTGCGCGATCAGGGCTATCGCCAGCACGTAGCACAGGCCAACGCTGGTGCTGAAGCCGAACCAGAGCGCCTGCCAGTAGATGCCGTCGGTGTGCACCTCGCTGACCGCCCAGGCATCGAAAATGCGCCCCGGCACCGCCAGCAGTGCGAAGGCGAGCAGGCCGGAGATGAACATTTCCAGTTCGTCGGTCCGCTCGCGCAGGCGGGCAAAACGACCGTGGGAATCGGCGTCTGCACCGGGTACGTCGGGGGTACTGCCAGGGTCGAGCGCGTCGCTCACAGGCGGATCGTCCATGCGGTTTGGCGGAGTATACGGGGGCTGCCGCCACATTCGGCAAGGTCCGGACACGACGACGCCGGCCCGGGGCCGGCGTCGCATTGCTGCTCGTGAACGATACGGAGGCTGCGGGGATCAGCGGTAGACGCGCTCGCAGCGACGTTCGACCACGCGGTTGCCGGACTCCTGCTGATGCCGGCCCTGCACGTTGCGGCCAACCGCACCGCCAGCCACCGCGCCTGCCACCGTCGCCACCTTCTTGCCATTGCCGCCGCCGACCTGGTTGCCCAGCAGGCCGCCGACAATGGCGCCGGTGGCGGTACCGGTGATCCGGTTGGGGTCCTTCGCGTTGCGCTGGACTTCCACGTTCTTGCACACCACCTTGCTGCCGTCATTGAAACGGCGTCCTTCGTCCTTCGGTCCGTAGGTCTGAGCCGTGGCGGCAAAGGACGATGCCAGCAGCGCGCCTACGCACAACAGATGGGAGAGGGTCGGTTTCATGTCGGCTCCTTGTGTCAGCTCGTGGCGCCAGTGTCCGCGTCGGGACGGCTGCAGGCCGTGAAATGGTGTGGATGCGGCGTCAAGGCGCTGCCGTTGGTTCAGCCTGCAGCGGGGCGGCGGCGACGCCACGCCGCCCTGCCGCACGCCGCCCCGCGCTCAGGGCGCGCGCCGCCTGCCCAGCGTTTCGCCAAGCCGATCCAGCCGTGCAGACAGGTCCTTCAGCACCACGCTGCCCTTGCCTGACAACCAAGACAGCTCCTCTTCAAGGAAGGCCTCCCGGCCCTTTTCAGGCTGTGGCAGCGGCGGCAGGATGTGGGCGTAATAACTGTTGCCGAGCAGACGGTGCAGCAGCCGTTCGCCGGGGAACGGCGCGTTGTTGTTCAACGCCCGTGCCGCTTTGATCAGATTGCGGATGTCGTACTGGGTCGGGCTCAGGTCCGGTACCTGCTTGCGCAGCCCGAGCAGGGTGTACACCGCCACACGCGCGGTGCGGATCGAGCTTTCCATCGTGAAGATCACATCGTTGCGCGTTTCCACGAACTGGCCGAGCAGGCCCAGGTTGGTGCAGCCGGCCGGTACCACGTGCGGACGGTCGCCAGCGGCACGCGGCATGAACTGCGCGGTGATGTACGGCATCAACGCCAGCCGCACCCTGGTCGCGGCGGCCACCGCATCGATCTGGTCGCCGATGCCCAGGTGGTGGCACAGTTCGGCCAGCACCTCGCGTCCGGTACACGCCGGCATCGGCTTTTTGATGTGGTTGCCGTCCTGATCCATCAACAGGGCATAGACCCATACCACCAGCACGTCCTTGGGCTGGTCCACGAAATGCGGCTGGCGGTTGACGGTGAAGCTGAGCACCCAGTTGGAATCGGTGATGGTGATGACCCCACCGGTCACGGTGCGCCCGGAGTACGGATCGTTGACCGACAACGTGCGGATCTTGTCCACCAGCGGCGAGGGGCGGCAGGTCAACGTGGCCGACTCCCACATCGAGCGGTCCACGTCGCCGTAGAACTTCTCCGGCTTGCCGAAGATCGGCGACTGCCGCGCGAGATTGCGCCACAGCGCCCAGTCACTGTCCTCGCCCGGGTCCCGGCGGTCGCGCGCCAGCGGCGGCACGGTGTCCATGTCGCCGTACGCCGTGCCTTCGGTCATCGAACCGGTGAGCGCGAACACCAGGTCGCCCGCCGCAACCGGCAGCGTGGTCTCGTTGCCGGCCACCCGGCAGCGCAGCGCGGTGACGGTGCGTGACTGCCCGTCCACCGCCATCTCCAGGTCGTGGACGCGGGTATCGAACTGCACGTTGACGCCCTGCGCGCGCAGCATCCGCGACAGCGGCACCACAAAACTCTCGTATTGGTTGTACTTGGGGAACACCAGCGCGGACATGTCGTTCAGACCGTCGATGGCATCCAGGAACCGATGCATGTACAGCTTCATCTCGAGCAGGCTCTGCCAGTTCTCGAAGGCGAACATCGAGCGCCAGAAGAACCAGAAGTTGCTCTGCAGAAAGCCTTCGCTGAAGTAGTCCTCGATGGTGACGTCGTCCAGGTCTTCCTTGCGCTTGAGCAGCAGCTTGACCAGCTCCCATTGCTGGCCGCGGCTCAACCCGAACGTGGCGAAATCCTTGACCTTGCCCTGCTGGTGCAGCAGCCGCGCCTTGGACCAGTTCGGATCGTTGTCGTTGACGGCGCGGTACTCGTCGAGCACGCTGAAGCCGGCCGGCAGTTCGAGTGCCGGCACATCCTGGAACAGGTCCCAGAAATTGTCGTAGTTCCAGTTCATCTCGCGGCCGCCGCGGATCAGGTAGCCCTGCTCGGCATCCCCCGCGCCATCCAGCGAACCGCCTTCGATCTCCAGGCTGTCCAGCAGCGTGATGTTGGCCGGCGGCATGCCGCCGTCGCGGATCAGGTAGAACGCCGCCGCCAACCCGGCGATGCCGGTGCCGATGATGTAGGCCTTGCGCTGCGCCACGTCCTCCGGCGGCAGCGGCCGGTTGCGCATGTAGGCCCCCATCATGTCCGGCGGTGGCAGTGTGTTCTCCGGCCGGTTGGACCAGTAGCCGCCGGTGCTGTCCGGCTCGTGCTCGAAGGCCGGCGTGGCCCCTGCGTTGCGTCCCGGTGCGGTGGGCTGGCTCATGGCACTGCTCCTGTAGGGATGGAAATAGCGTGCACCGTCCATGTTACGCAGCGGCGTCGGCCACGCCTTGATCCGCATCAAAGACCCCGGCTTCACGCGGCGCGCACTATCTTTTGCCAGACTTTTTACGCAGGGAGCCGCCAGCACGTGAGCCGGCATGCAACGCAGGCGCGCGCTACGAACGCGCGACGCAGGATCGCCTGGGGGATTGGCGCGGCACTGCTGGCCGCCGCCCTGCCGCTCACCGCCGTCGCCCAGGACAGTCCTGCGCTGGACTGGGTGCAATCGCAGCAGCGGCTTGAGCAGGTCTCCGACGCGCTCGCCGCCGCCGATGCATCGGTGCGCAACAAGGAAGACCTGCAGGACGCCACCCGGCTGCTGCGGCTGCCGGAGATCACCGGCGAAGTGCGCCGGCTGCAGTTCCAGAAGACCCTGACCCTGCCGCTGGGCTCGTTGACCCCGGTGGCCGAAGCGTTCGGCATCGACTCCCCGTTGCAGTTCACCGAGCGCGACTGGCGTACCCGGCCGGTGGTGACCGCGGTGCTGCCGCTGTATACCGGCGGCCTCATTCCGGCAGCCCAGCAGGCCGCGGCCGGTGCCACCGAGCAGGCCAACGCCGAGCGCGACGCGCAACGCCAGTCGTTGAGCGTGCAGCTGGCCCAGGCCTACTTCGGGCAGCAGCTGGCCGAGCAGGCGGTGAACGTCCGCCGGGACGTGCGCGATGGCATGCAGCGCCACCTC
Organism: Stenotrophomonas sp. NPDC077461; assembly: GCF_049545475.1. Lineage (NCBI taxonomy): Bacteria > Pseudomonadati > Pseudomonadota > Gammaproteobacteria > Lysobacterales > Lysobacteraceae > Stenotrophomonas > Stenotrophomonas sp. NPDC077461. The sequence goes on along the minus strand of NZ_JBMWDO010000001.1, from coordinate 129,524 downwards.
GACGATGCGCTCAAGCTGGAGCGCGAGGGCTTTGCCACCCGCGCCCAGCGGCTGCAGGCCAACGTCGCCCGCGACAAGGCCGAGCGCGAGTACCAGAAGGCGTTGAACGACCTGCAGACACTCAAGGCCGCGTTGTCCACGCTGCTGCGCAGCGGCGGCGAGGTGCGGCCCATCTCGCCGTTGTTCGTGCACCGCGCGCCACTTGGCGACGTGGCCAGCTTCGAGCGCGTGGCGCAGGCGCGGCAGCCGCAGATTGCGCGTCTGCGCGCCGTGGTGGCGCAGGCCGAACAGGGCGTACGTGTGCAGCAGGCCAAGCTCAAGCCGACCGTGTATCTGTTCGGCCAGTACGACTTCCGCCGCCGCGATGAAATGATCACCGACCCCGATTGGGCGTTCGGCATCGGCCTGAAGTACACCTTCCTGTCGCCCAGCTCGCGCCCGGCGCAGATCCGCGCTGCACGCGCACAGCAGGAGCAGGCCGAGGCCGGCCTGCGCGAGGCCGAAAACCAGGTGGCGCTGGGGGTACGCAAGGCCTGGAACGAGCTGGAGACCGCGCGCCACCAGTACGCGCTGCTCGACAGCAGCATCGAACAGTCGCGCGAGAACCTGCGCCTGCAGGAACTGGCCTATCGCGAAGGCCAGGCCACCTCGCTGGATGTCATCGACGCCCGGCTCGGTCTGGGTGGCGCCCGCGTGGAACGCGCGCAGGCCGCCTATCAGTACGACGTGGCGCTGGCGCAGCTGCTGGAGATCAGTGGACAGATGGACCGCTATGACGAATTCCGACGCCGTGCGGACGAGGTGATCGACCATGAATGACACATTGCAGGCGCCGGCCGACGCCCCGCCCCCGAACAAGCGCCGTGCCGGCGTGGTGATACTGGTGGCGCTTGCGCTGGTGGTACTGCTGGGCCTGTGGCTGGCATGGCGCACACCGGCCGACCAGCTGCAGGGCATGGCCGACGCCGATACGCTGAACGTGGCCGCCAAGATTACTGCACGGCTGGCCGAGCTGAACGTCCGCGAGGGCGATCGGGTCGCGGCGGGCCAGGTCCTGTTCGTGCTCGACAGTCCCGAAGTGTCGGCCAAGGAGGAACAGGCGCACGGCGCCCTGGACGCCGCCCGGGCCGTCGCCGACAAAGCCGATGCCGGTGCGCGCAGCGAGGACATCCGCGCTGCCCAGGCCAACTGGAAACGCGCCGAGGCCGGCGCCACCCTGGCCGATGCGACTTACCGGCGCGTGCAGAACCTGTTCAACGAAGGCGTGATGAGCCGTCAGAAGCGGGATGAGGCGCTGGCCCAGTCGCGCAGCTCGCGCGAACTGGCCAATGCCGCACGCGCCCAGTACGACCAGGCGCTGGCCGGCGCACGCGAACAGGACAAGCGCGCCGCGCAGGGCCAGGTGCGCCAGGCCCGGGGCGCGGTGGCCGAAGTCGATGCCGCGCGCGATGAGGTCAACGGCCGTGCACCAGTGGCCGGCGAGATCAATAAACGCATGGCCGACATCGGCGAACTGGTCCCCGCCGGGTATCCGGTGTTCACGCTGGTGGACATCGACCGCATGTGGGTGTCGATCAACCTGCGCGAATCGCAGATGCAGGGGCTGAAGATCGGCAGCCCTCTGCGTGGCAGCATTCCCGCGCTCGGCCGCGATGCCGACTTCGAGGTCTACTTCATCAATCCGGCCGGTGACTACGCCACCTGGCGCAGCACGCGCCAGTCTTCCGGCTACGACGTGCGCAGCTTCGAGATCCGGGTGCGCGCGGTGGACCGCATCGAGGGCTTCCGCCCGGGCATGAGCGTGCTGTTCGCGTGGCCACAGGGATGAAGCCGCCGCTGCGGGCGGGATTCTCCGCCTCGCTGCAACGCGAACTGCGGCACCTGCGCGCCGATCGCGCCGACCTGGCGCTGGTCACCGTGCTGCCGCTGCTGATGCTGCTGGCAATGGCCTGGCTGTTCTCCGCGTCGGTGATGCGCGCGGTGCCGATTGCCGTGGTCGACCTGGACCACAGCGCCGAAAGCCGCCTGCTCACGCGCATGCTCGATGCCAGCCCCGGCGTGGCGGTGGCCAGCCAGCCGCCCACGTTGGCGCAGGCGCAGACCCAACTGCGCCGCCTGGAGGTGTTCGCCGTCGTGCTGGTGCCGCGCGATGCCACCCGTCAGGCGCTGCGCGGCGGCGAAGGCACGGTCCTGGCGTATTACAACGCCAGCTACCTGACCACCGGGCAATCGGCCGCACGCGATATCACCGACGCCGTCGGGGCCTGGAACGCGCGCCTGCTGACGGAGCGGATCGGGCTGCAGGTGGGCCCGGGCAAGCTGCGCGCCGCGCCGATCCGGGTGCAGTCGGAGATCCTCTACAACCCGGCCCGCAGCTATGAGCTGTTTCTGCTGCCGCTTGTTTTCCCGGCGATCCTGTCGCTGGTGCTCGCGCTGGCGGCGGCCAGCAGCGTAGGCCGCGAAGTGCGCGACGGCGCGCTGGCCGCCTGGCTGGGCGACGCACCGTGGGCAGCGCTGGCCGGCAAGCTGCTGCCGTATGTCCTGCTGTTCGCCGTGTATGGCGCCGCCGGCGTGCTGTACCTGGCCTATCTGCGCGGCGATGGCGTGGCCGGCAGCCTGCTGCTCCTGCTGCTGGCACAGCCGCTGTTCTACCTGGCCTGTGCGGCCTATGCGGTGCTGTTCGTCGGCGTCACCCGCGACATGGGCACGGCATTGTCGGTGGTGGGTCTGTCGCTGGGCACCGCGCTGGCGTTCTCCGGCGCCACCTTCCCGGTGATCGACGCGCCGCTGTTCACCCGCATCTGGAACCTGCTGCTGCCGCTGACCGCCTATGTGAAGCTGCAGACCCAACAGCAGTTCGTCGGCGCTGCAGGAGCGGTATCGCTGTGGCCGCTGGCCACGCTGGCGCTGATGATCCTGGTCGCCGGCGGCATCGGCGGCTGGCGGCTGATCGCCACCGCGCGCGCCCTGCGACCCGCAGCGTCGGCGCAGGGAGCGTCGCCATGAGCCGGGTCTGGGACAGCCTGCGCCAGACCCTGCGCGCGGTGCTTACCGACCGCTACGCACTGGTGGTGATGATCGGTGCGGTGGTGCTGTATTCGTTCTTCTATCCGGCCGCGTACCGGCACCAGGTCGCCGGCAACCTGCCGATCGTGGTGGTCGACCTGGACCAGAGCGCCACCAGCCGCGAACTGCTGCGCCGCGTGGACGCGCTCAATGCGGTGCGCATCGTGGGCCAGCCGGCCAGCCTGGACCAGGCGCGCCGCGTGATGGAGGCTGGCCATGCCGAAGGCATCCTGCTCATCCCGGACCGGTTGGAGCGCGACATCCTGCGCGGGGGCAGCGGCGATCTGGTGCTGATCGGCAACGGTGCCTACCTGGGCCGTGCCAGCTGGGTAATGGCCGGCGTGGCCGAGGCACTGGGTGCGTTCGGCCGCGACGCTGCCGTCGCGCAGGCCGCGTTCATGGGCCCACCGCAGCCGCCGCCGATCCGCCTGGTGCAGCGCCCGCTGTACAACACCCACGAGGGCTACGGCAGCGCCATCGTCGCCGGGGTGGCCGAACTGATCGTCCACCAGACCCTGCTGATGGGCATCGGCGTGCTGCTGGGTACCCGCCGCCTGGCCCTGGGCCGGCGCCTGCGCTTCGATCTGCCGACGTTGTCCGGCATGGCCGTGGGGTTCTGGTTGATCGGCATGCTCGGCCTGCTCTACTACGTCGGCTTCACCGCCTGGGTGCAGGACTATCCGCGCGGCGGCAATCCCGTCGGTGTACTCGTGGGCGGTGCGCTGTTCATCGCCGCGACCGTCGCCTTCGGGATGTTCATCGGCAGCTTCTTCCGTACCCGCGAGCGCGCGTTCCAATACGTCATCGCGTGTTCCATCCCATTGTTCTTCCTGGCCAACCTGTCGTGGCCGGCGATCGCATCGCCACGCGCACTGGTCGCCCTGTCGCAGTTGCTGCCTACCACATCGGGGATCAACGTGGTGGTCCGCATGAACCAGATGGAGGCCAGCGTGGCCGACGTCGCCCGCGAGCTGTGGACGCTGGTCGGGCTGGCCGTGCTGTATGGCGGGCTGGCGATCTGGCGGCTCGGCCCGCAGCGCGCACCGCGCCCATAGCGGCCCCCGGAACGCCCCCTCCCCGCCCCATTCGACAGCCTGGCGGCACCCGACAGCGATTGAACGGGACCTCCTGCCGGCGACGGGTCGTTCCCGCAGGCTGATTCATATTCCCATCGTTGAACGTACACACCGCCCCTCACAGGCAATCAAGCAATGACAGGAACAAAACAGCCCCCAATCGGGGGCTGTTCTGAACAACACAGTCATCACGTTACGGCGTTGATCCCGGTGGACGACGACGGCGGGTTGATGATGGATGTGACCATCCACTGAGCACATCATCCACCAGCCTGTAAGCGCTGGCCTGCTGCTCGTCGTCGCCTTCGATCTTCTGCTTTTCGTCTGCGCGCATGCGCACGTAGTCGGCGTTGAATTCATCAAAGCGCGAGGGTTCGACCCACTTGCTCTTGAGCGCCTCGATTGCTTTCCGGATGCTGGAACGGTCCAGAATGACATCCGCCGCAATGTCGCGCAAAACCTCATTGCTATGTTTCAGCATGCGCAACTCACTTTTCAGCGCATCCACTTCGCGGGATTTTTCCTGACCGTACTGAATGGCTTCAAGTTCGCTACGCAGGCTCCTGCGTTCGCGTTTTTCATCCTGCTGATCCAACTCAATCTTGCGAAGCTCGGCCTGCCCTTCCGCGAACTGAACGTTCTTCTTCAACAAATCGCTTGTACTCTGGTCCGCGTCGCGACTGACTTGCCCCGCAATCTTCACCAAGTCCATAGGCCCTCCTTTTTGTATGGGTCACTCACCACCAAAGCACCGATCCTAGCATTGTCAAGCCCATCCAAGCGGCGTCCGGCGCGCTCTTCCCTGCCGTAAAACGGCTTGCCGTTGTCTGCCCTGATCACCTGCGGCAAACCGCGCTGAACGGCCAGTCTGTCCAGCCTCTGGCAACGCCTTGGCCGGGGATGGCCCGTTCCACCTGGATGGCCACAGCCCCGTGGGTGGCGTCGTCTACGATGGTCAGTCACTTGATTGCCCGGCCTTCCGCGGTGCGGTCGAACACAACATCCATCGACCACACCTGATTGGCGGCCGAGGGACGCAGCAAAGGTTGCCGCGCACCAACGGGGACCTTCCTGCGCTTCCTGCGACGCACCTGCAAGCCCGCTTCCTGATACAGGCGCTCCACCGGCTTGTAGTTCACTACCAGCTCCTGCTGCCCGAGTTTCAGATGGATCATGCCTAGGCCGTAACCCCGTTTTCCGCAACGCCCCCTCGATGACGTCGTTCTCGAGAACCTGCCCGGCCAGCAGCGTCTTCAGGCGCGTGTTCTCCGCCTCCAGGTCCTTGAGCCGCTTGGCGTCAGGCATGGTCATGCCACCGACCCTGCTGCGCCACAGGCAGTAGGCGGCCTCACTGAAAGCCATGTTGGCGGCATGCGTCCCTGATCGGCATGCCCGCCTGGGCCTCGCGCAGAAAGCCGATGATCTGCGCTTCGGAAGAACGCTTCTTCACGTCCAATCGCCTTGTGGTTGAGAATTGGACTCCAAAGCGCTTTGCTGCTCAATCTCGGGGAACGCCGGACCATCGACGGTCTGATCCGCCAGCCGCTCGACGAGCTTGGCACACTGCCCCCTGAAGCAGGGCTGCGGCACACGGAAAGCTCCATCATTTGCAGGTAGGTCAGACTAAACTTGGCGATCTCGCGCCGTGTCGCGCGGCCCGTCGCAACGACTTTCGGCATGATCGTCGGTGTCCTGATTGGCGTCGCAACACCATCACAACAGAAAAACCCCGTTACTTGCCGTTTCTGACGGCAACCCGCCCTCACTCATCGAGACGGACTCCATTGCAAGCCATTGATTCAAAACAAAAGGGCAGCAGCCTCAAGGCCTCTTCAGAGCACACCCCGCTCATGAAGCATCATTAGCGTCCGTTCATTTTTTGCCCCGAAAGCCTTACTGGGCAAGGCCTGACTAGTCGACACATTACACACCCCTGGCCGTCGCAACACCATCGCAACAACTCTTCTCTGATGCGGTCGGTGCGGTCATCTGTCCTTCCGGGGCCCCGTCAGCCTCATCTGCCGTGACCGCTCAATGCCACGCGCCTTCTTCTCCAGTCACTCGAACGGCAATCGGCTTGACTTCCCGCCCTTGCATGCTATGGCTTGCAACGAGGCGGGGTTTCTTACTCTTTTTTCCGTGCCTCATTAAGCCCCCGAGCTGCAGGCCTCCTCCCCCGGTTGTTCGGGGGCTTTTTGGTTTTAGCCCGCTTGCGCTTTCCTAAAAACCCGCTACCCCTGAAAGCATCCATCGATCTTTCTGGGAGGAAAGCATGCATGCCCGCTTTACCATTGCCGTCGTTCTGACTTGTCTGGCCTTGGCCGGGTGTTCGACCGTTCAACCCAAGCCCAAACCCACCCCGTCCTGGGTTTACCAAGCCCCAAAGCCGCACGGAAACATTTACCGTTTCTTCCACCCGAAAAGCGAGAGGATGTGGAAGGGGGTTTCCCCAGCGCTGCGAGAAAAAGTGGAAGCGGTCCAGGTCCAGCTGGCCGCGGAAGGATTCGATGTGCGCCCAGTGGAAGGCTACCGCTCCCCTGAGCGCCAAGCTGCCCTGCTTGCCTCCGGGTCTGGCGTGACCAGCGTTGGGGCGTTCTCCAGCTGCCACAACTTCGGGCTGGCCTTGGATGCCGCCGTGTTCGTCAACGGGGAGCCTAGCTGGAACCTGGACGATGCCCATGTGATGGCCGGCTATCAGCGCTTTGGAGAGCTGGCGGAGATCGTGGGGCTGAACTGGGGCGGCCGGTGGACCAGCCCGAGAGACTATCCCCACGTGGAGCTCAAGCAAGAGTGTGGCCAGGCCAAGTGGGCCTACCGCCAGGGGCGCAAACCGGGCGCGTTTCCTTCGGTGACCGGGGAGCCCTCTTCGGAAGTGCTGGCCCGGGCGCTGGCGCCGGCTTGGTGCCCTGCGGGAATGGAAACGGCGTGCTTGGCTTGGGGCAATGAAAACCGGATGGCCTGGAACTGGACGCTCCCGGCGCGGGTTTGTTTTGCAACTTTCCCTAACACCTTGAAAAAGATCACCTGATCGACTTGCGGAAATGAAATCGCCTGCTATGGATGAAGTATCAATCCATACTCGGGAGGGTTTTCATGTCTTCACTTCGCGCATCCATCTTAACGGCACTGGTCGGTCTCGCTGTCGTTGCAATCCCCAGCACCCCAGCGGCTGCTCAAACGGCTCAGAATACTTATATCGCCGGTGACGGAAACGAGTCCATCACCAACAAGCATTTGTTGAATGGTGTTCTGGTGGGAACGAACAACACCACGCATTCGGCCGCAGAGCTCCTTTCGGCTTTCACTGTGATGGGCAGCAACAATGCGATTGATACGGCAGGTATCGTTTTCGGAAACAACAACTCTCAGTCCTCCCCCACCCCCGGCCTTGCCTCAGGATCACTGCAAGTCGGACGCGGCAATACGGTTGAGGGCGAGAGCAACACCCAGCTTGGCCAGAACAACACGACGACGGGCTCCACAAACGCGACCATCGGGACGGGCAACGAAATCGAGGGCAACCAGAACCTGCTCACGGGGATCCTGGTCACCACGAAAGGGAGCGGAAACGCCATCACGGGGTGGGGAGGACAGGTTATTGGTGACAACAACGCACACATGGGCACCGGTGGCAGTATCAGTGGCAACAACAACGTGACCATGGGCAACAGCGTTGAAGTCACGGGAAACAACCAGGTCGTTGGCGGCACCTCGGCACGTGGCTTTGCGGACGGGTGCGTTGCACTCGGCGCTGGTTCCCAGTGCTTCGAATCAGACGAGTTCAGCGTCGGAATAACGAACAACGAGCGCCGTGTGACCAATGTTGGCGACGGGCGCAACTACACCGATGCAGCGAACGTGAGGCAGGTCGCCGCCGCCGTGAGGACGCTGGGCGCGGGTGCTGACATCGTCAGCGGTCAACTCGTGGAACCCCTCTTCCAGTTCCTCAGCGGCGCAACCTACACCAACGTCGCTGAGGCCATGTATGACCTGGATGGCAGGATCGCCAATCTCTCGCAAAATCCGGGTGGCACCGCTGGTCCGCAGGGCCCTCAGGGGCCTCAAGGCCCCGCAGGAAAGGATGGTGTGGGCGGCTCTGATGTAAAGGCAGGTGCCAACGTCGTAGTCACTACCGACGAAGACGGCACCCAAGCCGTGGCGGTCAGCGACAACGTGCAGTTGTCCGACCAAGGCTCTGTCCAGGTCGGCAAGACCACGGTCAACGCCCAGGGCGTGACCGTCCAAGGCGGCCCTTCGGTGACCACCGCGGGCGTCAACGCGGGCAATCAGCGCGTGACCAGCGTGGCTCCGGGGCGCATCGAACAGGGCTCCACGGACGCCGTGAACGGTGGGCAGGTCTATGAAATGCAGCAGGTCTGGGATGACCGCTGGACCGACACCGACCGCCGTTTGCGGCACCAGGATCGCCGGATCAACGGTTTGAGCGCCCAACTGGGAGCGATGAGCCAGATGGCCACCGCTGCGGCCCAGAACGGGGGCACGGCCGTTGGCCAGGTGAACCTGAACGTGGGCGTGGGGTTCTCGGGGGGCAGTGCTGCAATGGCCGTGGGCTGGGGTGCTCGGGTGTCTGAAAAGGTCAGCGTCTCGGCGGGCCTGTCCTTCGGCTCTGGCAACAAGCCGGTGGCCGGCTTCGGGTTGAGCATCAACTTGGGGCGCTAAACGATTGCGTGGTGGAAAAGGAGGTGATCGTATCTCGGCAAGGGCCCTTCGGGGCCCTTGTTCGTGCCAGTGCTTGACGAATCGGTTCTTTCTTTTATGGGTATGTAGATATACCCATCAATGGAGGAAACTTGAACTGGAAACGCAATCAGAAATACCTGCCTCGCCCACGCCATCTCTACGGATTGTTCTTTGACAACGGGTGCTGCTACGTGGGGCAGACCGTCGATTTAAAGCAACGCGAGCAGCAGCACCGCAGTGCTCGTGCGGGCTGGCAGGGACGCCGATTCTCGTTCGTGCCGCTGTCGAGCATGACGGGCACCCAGGCCGATGCCGAGGCTCACGAATACGCGTGGCGCTACAAGGCCTTTCAGCATGGCTGGCGAATCTATAGCAAGCCGCCGGGCCTCATCATCCGCAATCCGCGTCGCCGCACCACGGGGCACATGAAGTCATTGGCTGGGGGCTATACGTGGCCTGGTGCTGCGCCAACGCCGGCTGGGGGTGGGAGCATGGGGAGCAGCGGGATTGGGTGGACGGTGTTCAAGTGGTGTTTCGTCTACCCCGGTGTCCTGCTGCTGGTGCTGCTGGCCTTTGGGATTGGTCGGTGAAGCGAGGGCTCAAATAGGAATCGCTCGTATCGCCTACAAACTGCCTAAAGAAATCTGTTGCGCGCCTACGGAACGTGTCCTAAATATGTTGCCCTCACAAACAACAGGGGCTTGAATGACACTGCAACACGGATGGCAGGCTTGCCGAAACTGCCACGCTTCCAACAGCGATTTGCGCGTTGAGGGGCCATGGCATCTACGCGCCAATCCAGGCTACTGGGGCACCAGCGAGCCCACGGTTCTTGTGCTGGGATTCTCCAAGGGCGCCACTCAGATTTCCGCCTCTCAGTCAGGCAACTTCGACGGGGTTGCCTTCGCCGGCATGCGCCCTCGCCTACGCCAGGTTCTGGATGCGCTGGGCATCGACCTGGGAACGGAGACAGTCGATCAAGCCCTCTCGGCGTCAAGCCGTTGGCTGGGTGCCGCGTCGCTGATTCGCTGCGGCCTCTCGCTGGACATCGACGGCAAGCTGACCACCAGCGGCACCATCATGCCCAAGGCGGCTTCGGCGACGTTCACCCGGCAGGTCATGCGCTCCTGTGTGGAGCAGCACTTGAGCCCGCTGCCTGCCAGCGTCGAAAAGGTGGTGATGCTGGGAACCACGGATGCCTACATCAAAGGGGTCAAGGCCCTGATGGCAGACCGGTTCTCCGACTACCGGAACATCAACGAGGTGGCATTCACTGCGCAGGGCCGGACCTGGGTCTTCGCTGCGCACCCGAGCCCCGCCAACGGTGAGTTCAAGCACTGGCTGGGCGGGGACATGGGATCCGCGTCAGGGCGAAAGCTGCAGCTGGCTCTTAAGGCCCTTGGCTCAGCCCCTGTGGTGCCATCTGCAATCGCACCGACCGTTGCCGTTACAAAGCCCCCACGCCCCACTGCATCAAGCACTCCAACCCAGGCCCCAGTCGCCAAGGACAGCATTCCGATGACCAGCACCACCAATGGCCGCTTTGCCCAGACCTTCCACCTGGTCCGCGGAGATGGGAAGAAGGTCGTTCCTGTCATGATGAAGAACAAAGACACGGGACGCGTGGCTTTCCGCCTGGCAAAGCAAGGGAATACAAAGGATGGAACGGTTGAAGTCACTGACGAGGCAGACCTCCTTCGCAAGTGCGAAAGCGGCCTCTACCAAGTCAGGGCGCAACCTTTGGACAAGTCGTCACCTGCCAACTTTATCCGCCCGCTTCATAACCACCGAATCGTGAAGAACCGAGCTTGATACGGGAGCAGGGGCCCGGCGGAAGCCGACGCCCACCCGCCTTTCCTCTTTCAGACTGCGGCGGCGAGTAGCCGCCGGCTCTTGAAAAGAACGCGGCCAGAGGGCCGCGCCTGAAAAGCGTCTTGAGAGGGAAAAGCCATGGGCTGCGGCTTCCGCCGCAACCCTGCGTTACTCACCGATCCATGCCCCGGCGCACCCGCTCGCGCTGGACGGGCTGTGCGACCGGCAACACGGGCTTGGCCTTCTGTCCTCGTGCCAGCTCGAACACCTCCAGCAGTTGGCGGGCCTTGCGCTCGGATTCGCTCATCTTCGCCACGGCCAGCTTCGCTTGCTTCTGCTCCTGGTGCTCCTTCAGCAGGGCATCCAACTTGACCTCCGCGCCGCTGCGCTGCTGCCCCGGGCGGTTGGATGCCTTCTGCTCTACTTCCCCGACCTGCTTTTTCAGCAAGTCGTCCAACGTCACCTTGGCCCCGCTGCGCTGCGCGGCTTTGGTGTCCTTGACCAAGCCAGCGTCCAGCACGGTCTCCTTCAAGCGCTCCAACCCGAGCCGCTCGTTCAACCGCTCCACGTCATCGGACGTCGCATACATGCGGTAGGAACCCTTCGTGAGACGGGTAAAGGCCACCAGGGCGCTGTGGGCGTCGAGCATGCCCAGGTTCGCCAGGTGGTAGACCTCCCGCTTGCCCTGGCCTTGGCTCTTATGCACTGTCCCTGCGTAGGAATGCTGAAAACTCTTCATCTCAAAACTGTTGAACGTCAGCCGCCGCCCGTCGCCCTTGGTCTCCGAGCGAATGGACACGCTGATGTCGTAGCCGCCCGCCCTTGAGGGCTTGATGTTGTCCACCACGGCCTGGGTGCCATTGATGACCCCCAGGTCCTTGTTCTTCGCGGTGAAGACGATCTGATCGCCCTTGGACAACGCCAGGTCGAACTTGCGCCCCTTGTCCCGGGCCTCGATCACCACTTCGTCCTGGCCCAGCTCTCCCCGTTCTTTCAACCCAGCCCGGATGCCCGCATTGAGCGCGGCCACGTCTGCACGGGTGTGGGCGATGACCAACTTCTCCTGCATCGGGGTTGGGTCTTCGAAGTATTCGTGCAGCAAGCGCTCGCGGGCGTCCTTCTCCGTAGCCGTTTCGCGGATGGTGTCGAGCAACCGGGCCTTGATTTCGTTGCCCTTGTCGAGGGTCTGGGCCCGGGAACGGCTGGCCTTCTTCAAGTCGATAACCTGGCCGTGCTCGTCGGTGGCGTAGAACGACAGAGCGGTGTCTCGGTCTCCCTGTTTGCCCTGGCGTCGGATCTCCGTGAGCTTGGCATCGCCCACGGCGCTCTTGGTCAACTGAAAGCCGGACCCAGCCCCGATGGGCTGAAGCTGTTCCACGTCCCCCTGCATGATGACCTTCGCCCCAGCTTTGGCGGCGTAGCTGAAAAGCTTGTGGGTGTTGCGCGCATCGACCATGCCCGCCTCGTCCACCACGATGACATCGGTCTTGCGGAACTGCATCTTGCCTTCGTCCAGATCATGGAGCATCTGCGCCATGCTCACGCTGGACATCCCGCTTTCCTCCTGCAGCTTCTCTGCCGCGGCGTTGGAGACGCAGACGCCCAGCAGCTCAAATCCTTGGCTTTCGTAAGCTGCCCGAAAACACTCACTGATCGTCGTTTTCCCGGTTCCGGCGAGCCCCGAGAGATTGCAAACGCCCCCGCTGCCCTGGGTGATGTGGTCCAGCGCGTGGCGCTGCTCTTTGGAGAGTTGGAAGCCCTTGGCCTTCTCGTAGTCTTCCACCACCCGGTCCACGTCGGCTTGGGGCACGTGGTGATGGGATTCCTTGGCTCGGTCAATCGCGAAACCCACCACTTCCTGCTCGATCTGAAGCATCCACGGGGCACAGTAGCGCTCCTGCGTGTGCCGCCGCGCCAGCGAGTCGCCTTTGTCGTCGTCGTGCAGGCGCATGGGGTTCACATGCACCAGGTTGTTCTCCTGCTTGAACGCCTCCACCAGGTCGTAGAGTTCTGGCACGGTGACGCTGCCGGCGTATTCCTGGCCCAGGACCTCCAAGAGGTTGTGGTCGCAGAAAATGGCGTCCGTCTCGTGGAGCCGCTCCAACAGTTCTGCCGGGGATTTTTGCTCCATTTCGTGCTCGTTGCCCTTGGCCTGCTTCAGGCTTTCCGTGGATACGTCGAAGCCTTTCAGCGTGTCCTGCCAGTGCGCGATGAGCTCCTGGTAAGGCGGCTCGTCCTTGTCTTTGCGCGTGGCCAACGTGGCCTGCTGATTAGACACGTTGTGCTTGGCCGCGTAAGCGAGGATTTCCTTGCGGCGGTTGCCATAGCGATCCGTCACCCCCTCGTCCAGGCCCGCGATCCGCGCGTAGACGCGCCCGGTTTCCTGCCCGTCGTCGTCCAGTTCACGGATTCGGTCCACCCCATAGCCCAGCGCCTTCATGCCCTGGTAGAGCTCGGTCTTGTAGACCTCATCCATGGCTTTGCGGTAACGGTAGATTTCTTCAGCAGAGAGGCTGGCCTCTTTGCCGTCGTTGCCCAAGGAAAGGTTGTAGAGCAGGTTGTGGGTGTGGAGGTTCGGGCCCATCTCCCCGGTCGCTTCATCGGCTCGGGATGCGTAGTGGTGATGGCTGCTCCAGATCAACCCATCCACCCCAATGACGTCTTTCCCGGCCTTGTTGCGCCGGGTTTCGGACATGGCTTCAAAGGCTTCCATCGCCCGCTGGACCGCATTGCGGTGCGCGGCATGGATGGCCTCTTGCTCTGCCGGATCGGACGCCAGTGCAAACGCCACGCTGATATCCAGCGGCGCGCTGATCGTCATGTCGTAGCCGATGCGATGCCCACCGGCCAGATACGTGACTACCTTGCCGTCTTTGTCGCGCAACGGGGCCTTGCCGGTCTTATCAAAGCGGACTTTGACCTGGCCGCGATCCCCGGCTCCGTGGCATAGCGCTCGCCCGGTCTTGGGGTCAAATCCATCCGTCAGCGGAATCATCAGCTCTTCCGTGGCGCGGACGCCTGCCAGACCCAGGTGCTGGGCCAAGCCGCCATAGAACTTCGATTGCGCCTCTTTGCTCGGCGCGGAGCGGCTGTAGTAGCCAACGGCCATGCTTGCCTGCTCGGCTTCTTCAGAGAGCTTTTCCTGGGCCAAGAGGTAGTAAATCGACGCAGAACCACCCTTGGTTCCCCCGGCGTTTCGCTTCAGCAGTGTGGTGTTGATCATGAGTTCTCCAGGTCCTGGCTATCCCTTTAGATCTACCAAAACCCTGCGACTCCACAACCCCACTACTTGCGGAAGATGGCTTCCAGCTCGTCGTCAGAAACGGCGCGAAGTTTCGGCGGAGTGGCACCCCGCTTCTCCAGCTCTGCGGCGGCTTGGTTTGCGGTCATCTTGAGCACGCGCTGGACCTCTGCGGCGCTTTGCGCGTCGCTCTGCGGCATGGGTTTCTGCTCCACCGGGCGCGCCCCCTGCTTCGTCCACCGTGCCCGCTTCTGCCCCTCTCGAACCTTCGGATAGCTCACACCCGGCCAGTCCAGCAACAACAAATCGCCCGTGGTCTGGACGATGGCTCGGATGCCCCAGCGCTCGGGGCCGTAGGCCTTCCCTCTGCGGAAGCCTAGATCGTCGGTGAGGCGCCCTGGCGGAACAACGGATTTCGACTCCTCGTGGACAGTCGCCTTGTCGTCGTGCGTGCGCCAAGCCACCGTCCGCTTGCCCAGGTTCCGGGAGATCTTCTCTCGGGTCTCGCCGACCTGAAGCTGGCAAATGATGTGTGTGCCAACCAACCCAGAAAACGCCTGCGCGGTCTTGTCTCCGTAGACCTTCTCGACCTGTGACCAGTCCTGCACGGCCATGCAGGCCACCACGCCTTTCGACCTGCCCAGGGCCAGCAACGGCTCGATGTTGAGCTTGCCGGCGGAAGTGAGTTCGTCGAAGAAGAAGCCCAGGAAGCGCCCTGCTTCGTCATCTGGCAGCGAGGGGCCGATGATTTCCGGCACCGCGCAGTTGATCATGGCCGAGATGTAACTGCGCGCCAGCACCTCGTCCGGGCCCGATTGAACGATGACCTGCTTCCGGCCCTCATAGGAATCTTTGATCCAGTCGAGCATCGAGAACATGCGGTCCGGCTTGCGCTCCGGCCACGCCAAGGCCAGGCGCTCGATGACCGCTGTTCCGTTGGCGAGCACGGCCATGCAGCTCGATGTGGTGTTGCTGTCGGGATTGGAGATGAGCGCGGCGGCGCGGGGATAGTGGATTGAAAGCGCTTGGGACATGGGTCCGGCTGGGCGGGCAACCAACGCGGCCAACTCTGCCCACCCCCAGCTCTTGCCCTTCGTGGCCTGGAGTTCGCGCACGCACCCTTCCAGCAAGGCTTGCGCCGCAGACGCCCAGAATGCGCCGCTGCCCTCCTCCGGGGGGATGATGCTTTGGGAGAACGCGGCGGCTTGGGTTTGCGTCGCTACGTCCCGGCCAACGTCCCAGATCCAACTGCGTTTGTCGAAGGGGCAGACGATGACCGGGTGCTTAAAAATGGACGTAAAGTCCCCTTTGATGTCGTAGATGAAACTTTTCTTTTTGAGACGGACCGTTTGCTCCAGCAGGTGCTTGAGGATGACGCTCTTACCGCTGCCCACGCTGCCGTAGATGAACATGTGCCGGGCCAGCAGCTTCTTGCTGACCACCCAAGCCGGATGTAGCGACAACGCATGCAGCTCGTCCTCTTGCTCTTTCTTCGTCAGCGAACGGCGACGGGCTTCAGTCAGGGCTTCTTTCCCCTGCAGCAGTTGAGCGCCGGACACATGCCAAGTATTTGAGCGCGGGATGAGTCCCCGTCGTGTCACCCAAGCCGACGCCCACCCTGCCAAGCCCGCCGCAACTCCGACCCGTGCCAACGTGCCAAACGTGGCCTGCTCCTTGGCCACCTCCCAGAATGCAGCGGCAGGCTCTCGGAATGAGATGGTGCCGGTGGCAAGGTTCCCCAGCGCTGCCAGGCTGCCAGTCAGTGCCTGACCGAAGTTCATCAGTGAGTGTGAGGATGGGATTTGCCAGCCCAGCCAGAGCGCGGCCGGATACGTCAGGGCAGCGATGACCGAACCGAAGAGCAACGCTTGGGGCCAGTGGCGAACCTCCCGCGAAGGCTCGATGCTCGACGGGACCGTCCAGCTCCAGCAGTCATAGACCGAGGGCTTGCCCATGCTCCCTCACCCGATGCACGTCCCCCGGCTTGCGGCCGGCGTTGTCGAGCCGCCCGGGGTCCGCGCCTGCGGCCATGAGCTCCAAGCAGCATTGCGCGCGTTTGTGCTTGGCCGCCAAATGTAGGGGAGTCTCCCCACGGGGGTTCCCCAACGCTGGATCCGCGCCGGCCTCAATCAACCGACGAACGATGCTGGGGTGGCCGTGGCACGCGGCGAGGTGTAGCGGCGTCTCGCCGTTGGCGTCGGGCACATTGGGCTCGGCCTGCATGCGCAAACAGGCCTCCACCCCGTCGAGGTTCCCGGTCGTTGCGTTCTCGCAAAGCCACGTCTGCCAAGGGGCTCCGTATAGCCCCAAGTGCGGGGCGTGCGCATGGGCTGCTGCCAGCACCTGGCTACCATGCATCGTGGTCAGCGCTCCTCCATAGGTTGCCTTGACGTGGTCCGCCGCCAACCGGGCTTGGGCATCGGGGACCTCAAACCGCCGGAGCAGTTGGGCGATGTCCAGAGGCGGCTGAGACGGCAACGGCAGTTCAGGCAGGACTCGGAGGGCCTCGAGCTGCTTCGCTGCGGCACGGTTTAACTGAACCTGGTCGATGGATTCCCTCAGTTCTCTCAACAGCCCATCCCGCTGCTCGGCCGGGAGCAAGGCGTAAGCGGAGGCCAGGGGCTTGTCGCCCAGCACGCCTGCATGGATGGCTGCGTTGAGCGGGTGAGCGGACAGGTCCGGATCGACCTGAAGCAACGCGGCGTGGCCGCCCTGCCCCAGCTCCAGGGAAATGCGGTTGGAGAAACGACTGGGGGTCATCACCCAGTCAAAACCAGCGTCGGTCTGGGTGTCCAACCCGCAAACCTGGGCCTCTCGGCAAAACCGCGTGGCCAGGTCCAACACTTCCCGCGCATCGGCGGCAGCGGCGGCCTCGTGATGCTTCCCGTAGAACTGGGCCAGCGTCAGGGGGTGGAGAATGGGATGAAGCAACGGCTCGTGGGGGCGATTCAAGAAATCGCCCCCACCTGGGTTGCCTACTGGGTTGTCGTGTTGGGGTTCCATCCCCTTTGCATACCGTCTTTTTCGGTTTTGGCAATCAGCAAGCGATCTTGAGGATGAAAGCCGCGCCGACCAAAACCCCGGTTTGTAGGAAAAGTGAGACGGCGTGCAGATCCATCTGCTCCAAATCCTCCCTCAACCAGGCCATCATGCCAGCAACCCTGCCACGTTGGCGGCCACGTAGCTCACCACCGAAAACGCACCCAACGTCAACAGCAGGTTCCCCACGTTGTCCACGGCGAACTCGTAAGCATCGGCAAAAATATACATAGGGGCCTCCCCCGGTTGTGTTTGACTGATTACAGTCAACCACATCTCACAAAACTGGCAACCCTAAAAATCTCGATTGATCGACACTTTTGATGTTTAGTCAAAACCTTTCTTCTCTTTTCCAACCCCCATCCCGCCTCTTGCTTTGAGCCGCGTTTGACGCTTGCTTTTATGGGTAGATCGATCCACTCACAAACAAGGGAACGTGCCCAACAAAAAGGGCCCCGAAGGGCCCTGGATGCGACACGGGGAATGGACCGTCATTGACGGTAGATGTTCTTCTGGACTTGGGCCTCGTGCTTACCCCAGTCGAAGTTGGCCTCATAGCGCTTCATGAAGTCCGCTTCCTTCTTCGCGCTGGCGGCGTAGTGCGCGTAGCCCAACTTACCAGGCCCCATGGTTTGCTGCCGCTGGGCCGCAGTCAGCATGGGGATGTTTTCCCCCAAGGATTGCCCTCCGTCCTTCTGCTGGCGCTTCTGTCGCCATTCGTCCACGGTGCTGAACACCACTTGGGCGTGCTTGTCTTTGGGCGCGTCTTCAGCGCGCTGCTGCACCTGTGCGTGCAACCGCTCACGCGCGTCGGTGATCTCGTCGGGCTTGGCTTGCTTGGCCCAGTCCAACACGGCTTGCTGCTTCTCCTGGATATCGGCCTGGTCCTTCGCCAGCGACTGGTCGAAGGCTGCTTTCTTCTGCGGTTGGTGGTCGTTTGGACGCTCTCCGGCCAGCTTGGCTCGCCGTTTATCGCGAGCGCCCAGCAGGTCGTTCAAGGCATCGAGGTGGGCATTGCTCATAAAGTCCTCCTTCAAGGAAATGGGTGGTTAGGTCAGCATTGATCGATTTTGGGAAAGGGCAAGGGTTGCCTTGCCCTTTTTGGGCTCAGTCGTTGGGCATCATCTCGGCCAAGTCCGTGCGGCTCACGCCTGCCCGGCAGAGCGAGACAATCGCATTGCCGCGTGCAGCGGTCAGGGCCGGGTATTCCTCTTCCAGGAAGAGCGGCAGGACCTCCCGCTTGCCCCCTGTGGGCATGTCGATGTCCCGTGCCAGCTCCTCTTGGCCCACCGTGTCTTCAGCCCCGACGCGCCATTTGCGCCCCGTCGCCGGATCCACGCGAAGCGCGCTCAAGCGGCCTGCGCCCTGCATCAGCATTTGCTCGTAGGCCGCTGCGTAGGGGTGGTTCGGGTCGTTGAGAACGCTGTGGCGGAAGTTGGTCAAGCCACCCGAGAAATCGATGCCCCGCGTCGGCTCCTTGAAGGTGGTCAACTGAGCCTTGCCCAGCCGCTTCATCAAATAGTTGCGTGTGACAAACGAGTGGTTGAGCGCGATGACCGATTGCATGGTGTTGGCCAACAAATCGGCTTCGTTCTCCGACCCGTAGGCGTTGATAAGGCTGTCGTGGCCCTGCACCGCGATCACCGGCATCAACCCCAGGCTTCGGGAGGTGCTGAAGAGCAGCACGTCGTCCGAAGTCAGCAGCAAATGCGCCTCGTCCATCATCAGCAGCACGTCGGTTTGGCCCGGCAGCATTTCGCGCCACTTGTCGCCGTGCGCCCCGCGTGCCCGAATGCCGTTCATGACACGCTGCTTGAGCAACCGCTGCATCATGTCGCCCGCTTCGCCGAACTGGGTGGGGGGCAGGAACAAGCCCACGAACTTTCCGTAAAGCGCTTGGGAGACGTCCACTTCCCCACGTTCAACGGAATGCCACGGGATGTCATCCGCCGTCCGGAGCTTTTCACCCCGAAGCAGTTTTTCGATGAGCCCCCGCGAGTTCAACGTGAAGGACTGGCGCTGCTCCTTGTGCATTGCGGGAACGCCCAGCAATGCCCATTCCAGCGAGCTTTGCAGCTGAGACATGGGACGCAGCAAGTCGGGATGGACGGTCTCGGACCGGGTGGCCAAGCGGTTTTGGTAGTCCCGGGAGTAGGCGGCATAGGCCTCCCGCTCTTCGTCCGTGCTAGACGTGTCCGGACGCTCCAACCCCAACCAGTTCACCAACTCCAGCACGCGAGCGCTGGCGATCTCCCCGCCACGCGGCGTCGGCACCACCTGCTCGACCATCGCCAACAGCTTGGCATGGTGGAATGGGGTGTAGAACCAGTTCCGGGAAGCCTCCGCCACAATCGCGTAAGTGCCCATTTGCTCTTCCACGCGAGCCAGCGCCGCTTCCAGGTCTTCCAACCCCAAGCCACGCTTCTCCAGCTCCTCCCGCTCCAGCAGCATCATCAACCGGGCGTGCTCCAACCCTTCCAGCTTGGCGATGCAGAAGTCTCGGTAGGCCTGCTCGTGCTCGCACGCGGCCTTCAGGACGATGCCGGTGTGGAAGAGGAAAGCGTCGCCGCCATCGCTCCAGAGCTTGGACTTCTCATCGACCTTGCCACCGGTCGCGCCGCGAAGGGCCTTGGTGATTTGATCCGGCTCCAGGCCCTCGTAGGGGGCCACCGACATGCCTGCGCGCACGACGATATCAAACGCGTCCTTGCCCAAATCGGAGATGATCGCGCCGTCCTTCGCGTCGAGGATGAGTGCTCCACCCCCGCTGCGCTTCGCATCAAGAACGGTCTCGCCCGCGGCGCGCCCCTTCAGTTCATTCCGCAGTCCTACGGCCAATGCGGACTCGCGATAGCGACGGGCCAACGGCCGCAGCACGCTGAAGGACTTGCCCGAACCGATACGCCCGTAGACGATCAGGCCTTGGGTCAGGTCGCGCCAGGACAGCATCATCACCGTGCCCTTGTCCGGCGCAAAGCCATGGCCGCGGTCGTTCAGGTGACCAGACGCTCGACCCACCTTCAAAAGCGGGGTCTTGTCGCGCAACGCTTCGGCAGCCTGCTGCTCGCGGGCCTTCACGTGGGACTTGGACAGGGCACCCTGGGTCGCCAGGTTGTTATCCATGTTCTGCAGGTAGAGGCGAGCGGCCGTTTGAACGAAGTTGCCTTCCGTGAACTGCAAGGCATACATGGCCGCAATCACAAACGCCACGGCCACGCCCATTCCGTCCGGGAGAAGGGAGCCAACCCCAACAAGGGCCAAGATCACCACCATCCACTTCATCATCTGAATGAAGCGCTCGGCGGTCCCCCCCAGCACGCCCCGGTGGGGATGCGAGGCCGCACTCAGGAAGGCCGCAAACAACAGCAGGCCAGGAATGGTCAAGATCAGAAGAACGATGCCCGCCATTTTGGCAAAGCCCGCAGCGACCGCCATCATCCCCGCTCCCGTGTTCATCGGGTCAACCGCTGCTTGCCCCATGCTGGCCGCGTCCACGTGGAGCGCGGACGACAACGCCGCCGAAGCGGTTGCAATCAGCACGGGCAGCACCATCAGGGCCAGGCCCTTGAAGGCTTCCTTCATCCCTTCCGCTTGCTTCAACGCAACAAAGTAAGGAATGGCAGCCAGCAGCACCACGTAACTAAAAGCGCCAATGAGCGAGCCCAAGAAGTATTGAACCGCACCAATCAGCGGGAAGGCCAGATACATCAGCGAGGTTGCAGTGCTGTCGCCGCCCAGCGCCATGTCGTCCCCCAGCACGAAGCCTTCGGCACGACGTCCTTCCTTGGTGATGATCATGCGGGCCTGGGTGTTGCGCAGATCCTCCGGAACCTTCGGCCACCACGGATGGAACTGGTCCAGATCCAGTTCTTCGGGCACAACCAGTGCCATCTCTTTCTCGTCGAAAACCGCGCCCGCTTGGACCGCCATATCTACATCCTCTGGGGGAACGTCCAGCACGCGGCTCTTCACGCGGTCGCTCACGTCAAAGCGCCCGACCAAGTTTTCGTAGCGGTCATTGCCGTCCAGAATGATTTGCTCCAGCGTGCTCGACGCTTGATCGTCCTTCTTGAACAGCTTGCGGCCAATACCGACCGTCCAATCCATCAGCGATAGCAACATGCTCAGTGCCTCCCGTTGTTGTTGTTGGTTTGAGATAGCGCCTCACACGCCACGATTTCCTGAGGCGTGATGGTGCCGCTCGTCCATTTCTTTTTGCACTCGTTCAACGACAACGAGGGCGCAAGTTGGATTGCCGCCGGCGAAGGGCGTGTCCCTTTCGCTTTGTTGACGACCAATGCCCCAAAGCAAAGGGCCACGCACGCGGCGGAGGTGACAAGGAAGCCGGCTTTGGACACATGTTTTTCGCTGGCGTGCCGAACCTGGCTGGCGCGCAGGGCGTCCATCCTCCAGGCATCAAAGTCCTCATCGTTTGCCACCGGCATCTTCCGGTCCGCCCGCAGGTAGTAATACGAGGTCAGGACGTTTTCCCTGCAATCGGAGAGCCCAAAGCTTTCTGGGTTACCAATGAAGAAGCGCCCATGCAGGTTGAGCCACTTCGATCCGAAGTGGAGCTTTCCGGGCTTTCGATACTGCGTAAACAACCACCCAAACATTTTTCCTCCCATCTTTCATGGATACACATTCTTTCTAGCAAGGCTTTCGATAAGCGCAAGCTCTTCACCTGACCTTTTCTGCCCACGCGTCGATATCGCTGTTGGCTTGGTCCTGCCAATCGTTTTTCGGTTCGGGTTTGGCAACCGGCTTGGGGGCCGGTTTGGGCTTTGCAGCCGATTTCGAAACTGGCACCGGCTTTGACGCCGGGGCAGTTGCCGGGGTCTGGGCCTTAGGTGGCTCTGCCAGCACCGGGGCTTCCACAACCGGGGCAGCGACCGCGGCCTTCTCTTCCACCGGGGCAGTCACGGGCTTGGGCTCCTCGACCTGGGGCGGCGCGGATACAACCGGAGCAACTGGCACGGTGACGGGGGCCGGGGCAGTCACTGCTGCAGCCGGTTTGTCTTGGAGCGGAACGGTTTCGCTGGAGCGGTGAGTGGTCCACCACGCCAACGCCCCACCCAGCACAAGGACGGCCACGCCCGACCCAGCCAGAAGTTGCCAACCCTTCTTGTTACTGTCCTTCGCAGCCGCCTCACCGGACGGCTTGGCGGGGCTGGCCTTGGGGGCTTCCGGTTTCACCGGGGCCCGGGTCACCGTCGCCTTGGGGGCCGCTACCGGGGCTTGAGCCGGCTTGCTCGGAGCAGAGGCCGGAACAGACGGGACCACCCGCTCGACAGGTGCTGGAGCGGTAGGCGTTGCGTCCACGGCTTCACTGACGGCAGGCGCAGGAGCGCTGACCGGCTCTTTGATGACAGGCGCGGGGCCTGCTTCTGGTTCTGGTGTCGGCTCGGGAACCACCTCCTCAACAACCGGCTCGGGCTGGGCAGTCGCTTCTTGCTCGACCAACGCTTGGGCGCGCTCGGCCTCCAAGCGCGCGTTCTCGGCGGCTTCGGCTTCCCTGCGCGACTTGGCCTCTTCCGCACGCCGGGCCAACGCTTCTTGCGCCTCTCGCCCCTTCTCAGCGGCGACCGAGGCCGCTTGCTTGGTTTTGTCTGCCAAGGCTTTGCCAAAACTTGCAGCCAGCCGGCCTGCGGTTTTCAAGTTTTCTTTTGTCGCATCGCTGACGAGCTTCTCCGCGTCCGTGGGCGCGGTGGTCTTGGCTTGTGCTGCTTTGGCGAGCAGCTCGCGCTGCTTGCGTTGTTTGATGAGTTCTTCGGGTGTCATGGTTCCTCCCAGGCGCTTGAAAAAGATTTGAGCCAGGGGGCTTTCGCCCCCCAGCTCTCGGTTGGCTTAGCGAACGTCGGGGATCGGCGAAACCGTGATGGCGTAATCGCCCCGGCCGCACTGGTCATCGACCGTGGCGTTCTGAAGCGCGCCGCGCTTTGCCAGCTCAACGACCGGCACCTGGCACACGGCGGCATCGGCACCACTGAAGCCAACCGTCAGCTTTTCTTTGCTCGCCTTGAGCAACGCGGCCAGCTTGTCCAGCGTGGCGCCGGTCTTGGCACTCACCGGCTGCATGTCAGCGGCCGGGTAACGGATGACCAGCTTGTCCAGGGCTTCGGCCTGGCCGTCCTTGGTTTCGACGGTCTTGGTATGCACCTGAGCATCCAGGCCAGCTGCCTTGGCTTCGGCTTCCAGTTCGCGGAACTCCTTGAGCTGGGCTTGATAGGACGCAATGCCTCCGACAATCGCCCCAGCAGCGCACACCGTCAGGGCCTTGTCTTTCTTGCCGGTCAGCAGGGCGATGCCTGCACCGGCAGCGCAGCCAATCCCGCCGGCCTTGAACAGGCGCAGCTTGTTGGTCTTTTGGGGTTCGGGCCGGGTGCTGTCCTGGGCAAACGAAAGCCCCGGAGCCAGCAACGCGGCGATGGTGAGAGTGAGGATGAAACGCTTCATGGGTATGCCTCCTTATGAGGTAGTGGGGAAAGGGTTAGAGTTTTGGAGGCAGGAACGCCGAGGTAGCAGCAGAAGCTCGACTGGGTTCGGCAGCCGGTTGCTTGGAGAGGGTTTCGGCGTCGGGTTCTTGCTGCGCCAGGAACTGGGAAAACGCTTGAAGGGTTTTCACCACTAGTTCTTCATTGGCCTGGAGCGCCGCGCTCTGCTCTGCTCGCAAGTCCGCCAGCGCGCTTTCTAGGGCAAGGGCATTCCGCGTTTCGGATTCGCGGACCGTGGCTCGGATGTCGCCCAACGCATCGGACGCTTCAAGCCCCTGAACCACGCCCCGGTTTTTCTCCAGGACCGCCAGGCGCAAATACTTGTTCAAGGAAACGCCTTGTTCTTTCGCGCAATACCGCGCGCTCTCCAACTCATCGGGAGCGATGCTGAAAGATTTGGTTAGAAGCGACGGACGACCCACTTAACCCCCTGCAATGAAAATCCACACCCATGGATTAGCAAAGGATTTAAGAAGCGCAAGTGGGCTAAGCCGTTTTTCTTCTGTTTTTCTGGGGTTCCGGCCATTTTTCAGCCGAACGGTTGGCCAAGTTGTTAGCGAAGACTGAAAACAAGGCGCAGCAAGGCCTGGGCGGGTGGAAAGGCGCAGCGTTTCTAGCCAAGCCGGAAAAACACTTCAGTGCGACTTGTGTATGGCCTACTCCCTTCACCCCTCGGAAAACCTTGAACGGTGAATGGGCAGCCAACCTCTTTCCCCGCAGTCCTTCCCCAGTTTTCGCTCCACCGATCTTGCGCTTCCGCTTTTCCCCGGTAGTTGTATGAGAAAGCCCTTCACTCGCCACAACCCGGAGACCCCAATGCCCCCCGCCCCCGCCACGCTCAGCCGCTCGAAAAAGTTTTCGCCAGCCCCCGCAGCCTTCCTCCCCACCCAGCCAGCTCCCCACCTCCCCACCGACTCCGCCCCCCCTGTCTCAGAAATCGGGGACCGCCGTTCCCCCCACTCCCGCGCCCTGCCCCTGTTCGTTTTAGTCAAGCGATGGTCAGCATGGGATCGCGTAAGTGGTTGGGTTCAGTCACGCTGCGGGGGTGTTCGGAAAGCCCTGCCTCCATCCGTTTTAGTCAACTCTGCTTGGGGGTTCTGGAGGGCGAGTGCGGGGGTTCCTGGCTTCGGTTCGGTTGCCCTGAAAGCCTTGAGTCAATCCGTTTTAGTCAAGCGTGATGCCCTCGCTTCTGTTCACTGCGCCCCGGTATTCGATCAGCGGTTGGGGGTTCAGTGCTGGGCTGGGAATGGGTCAGGCAAGCGGGCTCTGGGTTTTGGATCGGCGGTTGCTGGGGTGGTTCGACAGGCTCGGCAAAGCGTTTTAGTCAAATCTTTTTCAGGCTCCTGCAACGCCCCACTGCCCCCGTTCAGCGATCCAGGCGCTCGGCTTACGCTGAACGGCTGGGGGGTGTTCCGTGCTTGACCTGCCCCCCTTCTTGGATGCCATTGCCCGAGCCGATGCCCCGCTGGAAGGCAAGGCCAACGGCTGGCAACGCAAAGCTGCTTTGGCCGACTTCGGCAACGCCTGCGCCTTCTGCTCCACTCCGCTGGACCTGGCCTCTCCCAAGTCTTGGACGGCTACGTCGCTGGTGCCCGCGCAACTGGGAGGGCCAACTTCCGTGGTCGAAAACTGGGTGCCTGCCTGCCGTTCCTGCGCGGCTGCCAAGGGCCTGCGCGATGTCGTGAGCTGGTCGGACTGGCAGGCGTCGGCGACCCCTGACCGGGTGGCTTTGCTGCTGGAGCGTCGGCGCTCTGCGTTGCTCTACGCGGAGAACCATTTCACCCCGTTGAGCCGTCACTCGAAGCGTGAGCGGCTGCTAGCACACCTGTCCGCCCGTTTCGACAAGCCCCGCTTCAGGGTCTATGCCTGGTCGGGTGAGGTAGATGGGGAGCGCGTGTGCTTGGTGGGCTGGAGCACCCGGTCAGGCGATGCCCTGGCACTGAGCGAGGCCCTGCTGGCGTTACGACTGAGGGACGGGGGCGAGGTGCTGGCAGAGGGCCAAGTGGCCCTTCTGCGGCTTCCGGCAAACGGGTTCCTGGGGGCCGTGTGGGCGCTCATTGAGGCCCATGGGATCGTCGTGCCGCTTGAGGTGCCGGGCGGTGGCCAGGTGGACGATGACGACTGGCGGGAGTGCTGGCACCACCGTGTGATGGACCCGGTGAGCAACCACAAGCGCGTCCCGATGACCGGCGGTCCGGCCCTGCCTCATGCCCCCCGCGTGCTGTCCACGAACCCGGATTCGGTTCGCCGGCTGGCCCAACTGCAGGCCGCCAAGCGGGCGGACCTATTGGAATCGGCGGAGCTGGCGTATCAGGAAGCCCTCGCCCGGAAGGGAAAATATCTGGAGCGAGTGAAGCGTGGGCTGGAGGCCCCGATGCCGTTAGACGAATACCGGGCGTGGGCCGATGAGGTGCGGGCGCTTGGGGTGACATGGGCTCGGTTGGTGAACGAGAGCTTGACGAGCGGGTAGAAAAAAGGCGACAACAGCGAATCACAACGACGCAACGGATTGCATATGCCCTTAGAAGATCTATATCGACTCAGCAAGTTCGAGCTGTCCCTCATGCTAATCAGGGAGTCGAGCAAAGAGAAAGGCATCCCCAGACCACTCCAGAACGCAACATGGGAACAAGCTATCCTGGATCCGAACTTCATTCCGCAGATGGAGTGGATAGATTTCAATAAGTTTCGGAAAAGCGTCATCAAAGTTGTCTCCGATCAACTTAAGAAAACTGCCTCACTAGGCAAAAAGGTTAGAGAGATCATTTGCGATGACTTCGAGGCTTGCAAAAAACTTCACCTTCGAACAGCTGCCCTGGCATTAAGCCTTTCGCAGGCACTCAAAGATTATTTCGGCGAACTGGTCGCAAACATCATCACCGTCATCGTGGTATTCCATTTGTCTTTGGACTACTTTTGCCGTTGCGATCTCATGAAGGAATCCTAGCCTTCACTCTTTGAGATACAACTACCGAACCACCCCGCATAGGGGGAGTCCTTCACCAGGTGCCGGTTCCAGTCCGGCGTCCCATCCGTCCACCACACCGGGCCTCGTTCGCCCAGGCCCCTCTTTGCGCTGTCCACGGCGTGCCGGGCGGCGGCCAGCGCCTCCTCGTTCCCGTTGGCCTTCGCTGACTTCACGGCACGCCGCGCGTCCATCAGCTCGTGGACCAGGCGCGCCCTCTCCGGCTCACTGAGGCCTGGGTTGGTGGTGCGCCAGAGGCGCCCGCGGACGATGAGGTAACGGCCGTCTGGTGTGATGAGGGGATCCATGCTGGGGAGCGTATGGGGTGAGCGGTGACGAGGGAGCAGACAAAAGAAAGGCGGCACCCTGGCCGCTCTTGCTTCTATGCCTCCCTAGCCCCCGCCCAACAAAAAGCCCCGGCTTACCGGGGCTCTTCTTAAGCTTCGTGGGCTTGGCTTCGTAGTGTGCCGTCAAAAGCGCACCGGCTGGCGGGCTGCGGCGTTTGCGGCAGGCAAAGCGATATCGAGGCCGATAGCGCGAGTCATGGGCTTGAACGATTCCACCGCATCTTCTGCTTCGTCCTCTGTCGCGAAGAGCACGTTGCCCTTCAGATTGTCACCGACCTCTTCACGCAGAGCAGCCAAGGTTTCGCCGAAGCGGGAGCGAGGTCCCTGATTCCTGGCGTCCACCCTCCAGCGCTCAATCACTTCGAAGCTCTTTTCGTGGCGATGGCCGATCTTATTCAACTCTTCCATCACTTGATCGAATGAAGTCAAGTCAAAACGAATCGCAGAAAGCATAACAGGATGCCCATACTTCCCGCCGCTGGAAGCAGCTTGGGTGATAGCGATAACTTGGCTTCCGTCGGTCGCAAGAGTGTGAATCTTCATAAATATCCTTGTTTGTTTTCAGGTCAGCGGTATTGCCTCCCTACAAATCCAGGTTACGACAGGGCGTAAAAATGTAAACCCGAAAACAACACATTTATTTGGCTAAAGTGCAGAACTGACGGGCAACCGCAGAAAACACAAAACCCTAAAACACCTCACGTTTTCAGCCAAGCACCGGGCCCGGCGGAAGCCGAGGCCCCACCTGCCTTTTCTCCACCACGCTTTTGCTTTGAGCCGCGTTTGCCGTTGCCTTCTCTCTCCTAGAGCTCAAAAGAACGCGGCCCGGGGCCGCGCCTGAAAAGCCCCCTCCGGGGAGGTTAGGACATGGGCCGGGGCTTCCGCCCCAGCCACCGCTCAACTCTCCCACATCCCAAAAACCCAGCCACCACCCAAAGGGGCACCTACCCCTTCCCCCCCCCGCTTGCCGAACCCCAGGCATAAAAAAGGCGACCCTCAGGCCGCCGTTTCCCTTCCCCCGTTTGTTCCCCGTTTCACCGGCTCTGCTCCAGGCACCGGTCCACCAGTTGCCGCATCGCCTCGCCCAGCGAGATCCCCGCCGTTCGGGCATCCCGCACCAGGCCCTCGGCCACCTCTTCGCTCACCTTTGGGTCCGGCAAAATCGCTCCGTAGCGCATCCCATCAGGCCCATGCTGGGCACGGACTCGGGGCCCGAACGGCTGGCGGATGTCGGCATGGGCGGCCACCAGGGCAGCAAGGGCGGCGGTGGGAGTAAGCCCCTTCTGGCGAGCTAGAGCCCGGAACTGAGCGACCTTGTCCGGGGCAATGCGAACCGTAGGCAACCGGCGCGAGGCCGGTTGCTTGGGTTGGATGGCGTAGAGGTTACCCGCCATAGGGTGTGTCCGGAAATAGGTTGCTCTTCCGCCTTTCCAAATCTTCTTTGTAGAGCCTGAGAAGCTCGCGGAAGTCAAAGACATGCGCATCGCTTTCAATCAGAACGTTGCATTCATCGACGTAGATCAGTTCTTTGTGCGGCCCAAGCAACCGGCGTGAGGCCGGTTGCTTGGACTGGATGGCATAGAGCTTAGGCATCTTCATCCTCGCCCTCCTGTCCGTAGGCCCAAACAAAACGCGTTTCATCCACGATGCGCATGTTGCGCCAGCCCAGTTTCTGCTCCAGATCTTCCATGCCGGCTTCGGCTTCGGCGAGTGTCGAGTATTCCGCGTTGTCGATGGGCTCCCAGTTGCTGCTCCAGCTGTTGGTGGAGTAGTCGGCTTCGATGGTGAAAGTGTTGTTTTGCATGGCGGTTACCTTTTTGGCTTTTTCGGTCAGCGGTATTGCTTTCCAATAAATCCAGGTTACGACAGGCCCGTAAAATGTAAACTCAAAAACAACACATTTATTTGACTAAAGTGCAAAACTGACGGGCAACCGCAAAAGACACAAAAACACTGCAACACCTCACACTTACAGCCAAGCACGGGCCCGGCGGAAGCCGAGGCCCCACCCGCCTTTCCCCAACACGCTTTTGCTCTAGCCGCTTTTGCCGTTGCTCTTTCCACCCGCCGCCAGCCATAAAAAAGGCGGCCCATGGCCGCCTGTCTTTCACTACCACCCCAGGGATGGCGTAGGACCTGCTCATAGCTCTGCCATGATTTCCTTGTGATCCAACGCTTCGGAAACCTCGGCCAGGGTGGCATACCCGCGGAGACTGGATTGGTGTTTCCCCTCCGAGAGTTCCCAGCGCGGCATGGCTTCGCAGTTGTTGGCGGCTTCCATTTTGACGTGTAGCCCAGCTTCGGAGAGTTCCAGGCCCAAACGGGCGGCGCGGTTTTCGAGGGTTTGGCGGCGAGGGGTTTTCATGATGAATCCTTGTTTGGCTTTCAGGTCAGCGGTATTGCCTCCCTACAAATCCAGGTTACGACAGGGCATAAAAATGTAAACCCAAAAACAACACATTTGTTTGACTAAAGTGCAGAACTGAAGGGCAACCGCAAAAGACACAAAAACCCTGAAACGCCTCACACTTCTAGCCAAGCACGGGCCCGGCGGAAGCCGAGGCCCCTCCCGCCTTTCCTCCACAACGCTGTTGCTCTAGCCGCTTTTGCCGTTGCTCTTTCCACCCGCCGCCAGCCATAAAAAAGGCGGCCCAGGGCCGCCTCTCTCTCGTCAAGCCGCATCGGCCCTACCTCTTCTTCCGGGCCCGCCCCACGATGGCTTTCCGAACCTGTTTCCGCACCGGATCCAGGTCGTCGGTTGCCGTGGTGACCACCAAGCGCCTCTTCGACTTCTTGAGCTCCTGGCAGGCCCAGGACGCCAGCGCGATGAGCGCGGTGGTGAGGATTGGATTCTCCTCCCCGGTGACGTCCTGAATCTGCTCCCGGAGCTTGGGCGGCACGGTGACCATCGTTCGCTCCACACGCGCCCCGTTCTCGTCGCGGTAGTCGAACATGGTGGAGTCGCGTCCCACGTCCAGATGAACCCTCTGGCCGTCCCGGGTGTAGGGCCGCTCCTCGGAGTAGTCGAAATAGGTTCTCCGCCCAGGCGCGTCCCCTGCAGCCACCATCAGCTCTGCCAGCTGCTCTTCGGAAAACTGGTCCAGATCAATGAGCGGCGCATACGTGCGTTGCGGCTTGGCGTGGACCACTTTCGCGGCGGTGGACAGGTCTTTGCGGGCCGGTGCCTTCTTGGCAACGGCGTTCTTGGCGGGGGTCTTCTTGGCAGCCATGAGGTCCGGCAGGGGCAGCATTGAAAGCTCCATCATGCATTCACCCGACCCGGGTTGGCCAACCTTTTTTGGATAGCCTGACCTACCCGCAAAATATCCTCTCTCGCCTTGTCCACCCCCGCCCCGCGCATGGAGAACACGGTCTCGCCGAGCTCGTAGTAGCTCGCCAACGCCGCACGCTCGGGAATAACGATGGCACCTGCCAGGCTGGGATCTTCCAGACGGCGGCGGTGCTCCGCCCGCTTCACGTTGACCCGGTTGGCGACCGGCAGGAAGGGCTTGCCCTGACGTCGCAGCGTGTCGATGGTCCGCAGGTAGACGACGTAACTGCCCCCGTCGAGCAGCGTTGGGACGATGTAGAGGTCCGCGTCCGGCAGCTGGTCTTTCACTGGGGCGCTGGGCGGCAGGTCTTGAATCTCCAGGTCGAAGCCTGGGGATGAGGCACGGCTCACGGTGAACGGGGTTTCCCCGTCGCTCATCGCTGACCACGCCACGGAACCGCACTGAGGGTCGCGGTCGTTGACGAGCACGCGGGATTGGCCGGCAAACGCGGCGGCGAGGTTGAGCGAAAGCGTGGTGCGCCCCACGCCCCCCTTGAAGCAACAGACAACGAGACGCATGAGATGGGCTCCTTTTATGGGTAAGTCGTGCAACACATTACGACGCAAACCTATTCCCGCAAGAGCCATGCAGCTAGGGGGTTTCAGCGGTGCAGACGTCTTAGGTTCAGCCCCCCCGGGGCCCGGCGGGAGCCGTGGCCCACCCTGCCGTTGTCTCCACCCCGCTTTTCGGCGGCGAGAAGCCGCCGGCCTGGGCGTCAGGCCACGGCTTTATGGTTGCGACGGAGGTGGGCGTAGGCGGGATGAGGGCGATGAAGCGCAGTGTTGGACCATTCGCCTGCCCGTTGGCGTCGAAACCATGCCTGCATGGCCGGGCAAAGAACGCCCCCACAAACCTCCGCCAGCGTTCGGCCTTCGTCCACCCGGCGCTGCTCCAGCTTCCCCGTGTGCCCCCGTCGCACCACGAACCGCTCCCCGATCTGAACCAGCGGATTGGCCCCGGCGTCCATGAGCGCCTCCACCATTGCCGCATAACGCGTCGCCAGGACCGAGTCCGACTGGATGGCCTTGGAATACATGAGGGAGGCGACGGCCAACGCGGTGATACCAAGATCGCCGGCCACTCCAGCGTCCAGGTCGGGCGTCCCCTTGAGTGTGTGGAGCCACCCATAGAAGGCCAGCGGGTCGTTGGTTTGGATGGCCCTGATGAGGCTTTCGGTCTCGGCACTCATTGCCCACCTCCCAGAACCCCGATGAGCACCAGGGCCACCAGCACGTAGAACGGCACCAGCACGATGTTCCACCATGCCTTGGAAACCTCTTGCAGCACGCTTCCTTGGCGATGCTCCGCCGGCAGTTGATAGAAGCGCACCAGGGCGCGCCCGGCGGAGATGGGGTTGGCGACCAGGTCCCGGTAGAACACCGCGGTGCTCAGGACACCGACAAACAGCAGGGCCATGTTCAAAATGCTCATACGAAGCGCTCCTCTTCCTTCTTCCAACGCCGCTCATGGCGGGCGCGGGTGGCCAAGCGCTGGATCCTGCGGTGCTTGTCGGCCAGCTGATTGAGGCCATTGGTGCGGTCCAGGAACCGCGCGGCGGTGTGGAGTTGGAAATGCGCCAGGTCGGTGCTGGCAGGCTCGACGGGATGAATCTTCATGGCTTCACTCTCTTTTTGTAAGTAGGTCGGCTTACCCATTAAACCGCTCCTACACCACGATCCAACCACTTCCCCAACCTTTGTCAACCCATTGATTTGAAAGATTTCTGACTAAAATCAAGAACTGCTTTCAGGGCTTGTCAAAACGCGGTTGTGTCGCATGCTGAAGTGCATGACACTGCATGCCCGCCCTTCCCGCCGTTCTTCCGCTCTAGGCTTTGGCCTAGTCGAGTTGCTGCTCGCATTGGGAGTTGCCACCGCAATGGGGGCCGCCGCGTTTTGGGTCTACCCCCGCGTCACCACGCGGGTCAATGTGGCGTCGGACGTCGAGAACGTTCGAGACCTGGCCAGCCGCGTTGATCGGTCCCATGGCATCGTCGGCTCGTTCCGCGGCGTCAGCACGTTGAACGTGCTTGAAGATGGGCTGGCCCCCACAGACTTCCGCCAAGGCAGCGCAGCGACCATGAGCAACGCGTGGGGCGGCGCGGTGACCGTGGCCCCGGCCACGGTGCGCTTGGCGGGGGATGCCTTCTCCGTGGGGCTGTCCGGGCTTCCTGCGCGGGCCTGCGTGCCGTTCGTCTCCGCCCTTGCGGGCGACGCGAACGTGCGGGACGTGATCGTGGGCAACACCAGTGTTTTGCTGAGCAACCGAGGGAGCTTGGACGTTCCAAGCTTGGGATTGGCATGCGGTGTCGATGGAGCCTTGGTCGAGGTCGTCTATTACTCCGGCCTCGTGGCAGGTGCGTCGGTGGCCGTGGTGCCCACGCTTCCCCTGCCCTCCACGCCCGCCGTCCCTGGCCCTTCAACGCCGACCCCGGCGGGGCCCGTGGCCAGCGCGCCCAGCGTGAGCGATGCGGTGCCGGGCGTTCCTGGGAGCGTGTCGTCAGGCCCTGGGGTTGATCCTTCCCCGCCGCTTCCACCGCTTCCCGTTGCGCCCAGCGTTCCGGCGCCTCAGCCGATCCCAACGCCAGTCCCCAGCCCGGCTCCGCCGGCCTTGGTGCCGTGCCGGCAATCGGAAAGCTCGGTGGCTCGGGCCAGCTGCCCGGCGGGCACTTGGGGCACGGAGACGGTGCGCACGCGCCAGGTCTGCGCTCCCGGCGACGTGGATCCAAACTCAGACGCCGCGTGGGAGCATCCCGAGGCGTGGGTTCAAGCCCAGACGGTGGCGGCCGTGACGGCGAGGCATTGCCAGGCCTGCCCTGGAAGCTCCCAGGAGGAACGCGATCAATGGCTCCCCACGTCGCAAGCCTGCCCGTCGGGTCAAACCGGCACGCACACCTGGGAACGGCAGCAGGTGCGGTCGAGGGACGTATTCACCCATTGCCCGTTCGGCACCACGCCCCTGCCCGGGCCCACTTACGGCGGCTGGTCCAACTGGGTGGATACCGGGGCTCGTCGCAACGAGGTCAACACGTGCAAGCCCACGGCCGCTCGCTGCAGCGATGGGAGCTTGCAGGTTGTGGCATGGCACTCCGCCGATGGGCAGGACGTTCCGCCCCCCTCGGGTTCGAGTGGCATTTCTTACTGGTATCCCGATGCGGTGGTGCGCCTGACGCCAGCGGAGAAAGCAAAGCTAGACTGGGCCATCGCCAACGTGCCCATCCACCGAGTGGAGACGCCCGCACCGATGCCCGGCAACTGGCCCGCCAACGTGAGCGAGTCGGCTTTCTATGAAGAGCAATGCAACGCGCTTTCGGACGGCGGGAACATCCGCTACGCCTATTCCTACGACTTCGAATGCGTCTCCAACATGGGCATGCACTACTGCGACTACAACTGGACCAGCGGCGGCACCTCCTTGGCCGTGTGCCGGCAAGCGTGCGCGTCCGATTTGGTGGGCAAGAGCAACAATCCCTATCGCTGGGAGTGGCCCGAGTCGTCCGTGGTGGCTTCGACGCCCTACACCACCTGCACGGGCCAGCCCGGATGCACGCCCAACGGTGGGTTTGGCACCCAGCAAGGCCTGCCGGCGTGCACCGAGCACAACGTGGGTCAGACCATCGCGTTCAACTGGTATCGCCAGTTCTACAACCCCGTGCGGGTGGACTACCAGGTGCTGACGCTGACGTGCAGGGGACCCACCGCGTGACGCCTTCAGGTAGGCTGATCAACGAA
Source organism: Stenotrophomonas sp. NPDC077461 (assembly GCF_049545475.1). NCBI lineage: Bacteria > Pseudomonadati > Pseudomonadota > Gammaproteobacteria > Lysobacterales > Lysobacteraceae > Stenotrophomonas > Stenotrophomonas sp. NPDC077461. Next base: position 95,720 of record NZ_JBMWDO010000001.1, on the reverse strand, counting down.
GATTTATCGCGATGTGTTCAAGGATGACGGCCTTGCGACAGGCATAACAAAGCCACCGAACCTAGCAGCGCCATGATCCAGCCATAGCGTGAGCGAACTGCCAACCTACGCGGGCGATGGCGCGTTGATGGCGATCACTTCAGAGATGTCGATGGAGCCGCGATTGACCAACACCAGCTTCCTATCGGTTGCGGAATCAGACTCTTCGGAGCCGTGCTGGATTGGATACCAGTTGTTCAGGCGCTCAACGTAAGCGACGACGTTGGTGTGTATGCGGTTATGAGTGAAGGACATCTCGGGATGCCGAATGTCCTTTCCTTCCTTCTTGATGAGATGAAGGACAAGGAACATGCACAGCACCTGGGAAACGCTGCTTCGGTAGCCCTCAAAGCTCTGAGCATCGGAAAGGGACTGCCTGCCCCCAGCACCGGCCATGCTGAAGTAGTATTGCTCGTTCTCGTAATAGATGAAGTAGGGCTCCTGGCTGGGATGATGAATCATCACCTCAATAGCCTGCCCTCCCATCCAGTCCTTCGGGCGGTTTTTCAAGGCCTCCGAGGTCATCACAATCTTTCCCGCTTGAGTGATGAGGAGAACAGAGGCGCCCAGCCGAGCAAGGGCTTCATCGACTTGCTTCTGCGCCTGATCCGTTTGAGATTCGCGCTTCTTGAATATTCCGAACACACCACACCCCTTGTGATTGTCGCTGACACCGGCGACTCGCGTTCCGCATCTGCTCGGTGCCTGCATTGCCGAAGCCAGAACGTCGTTTAGCCCGCGTCGGAACCAAAACGCCTTCAGCCCCTCGAACCAATCAAAAGCTACTTCCCTTTGGGCCCCAGAAGCGAGGCCGTGCAATGGGCGGCAGCGTTGGCAACGACGTAGTCCCTGCCCGACGGCTTTTTGAGATCCCAGCCTTCTTCAACCAGCCCCCGGACGTGCGCAGCAGCCACAAAAATCTCAGCGGTCGTGGGGGTGAGCTGCGCTCGGTGCTCCGGCGAACGGCTCTGGTCTTCGGACATCGTTTTGCTGATGTCAGTCGCGAACTCCATCCAACGGGAAGAGTCATTGGGCAAAACGGCTGCCGCCGCCATGACGTAGCTTGCTGCGGCCGAGCACCGGGCAACATCGTTCACAACGCTCTGCGATGGCAAGAAGTCCATCTTACTGTCTTCCGCCGAAGCACAGAAGGCAAGCGCAAGTGGGAATACGGCCAACAACGAGGGAGGCTTCTTCACTCTGATCGACCTTGCCCTGGCGAGCCAGTGCATTGATAGACAACCGATACACGGCGGCTGCCGCAGTTGCCAAACCCCCGGCGCGACAGGCACTGAGTCTCCTGAGAGCCGAAGGACTCAGCACCGCTGTAGCCCCATGCTTTGCAGCGTTGCGCCGCCATGCTCTCAGCCTTTTCTCCGTCTACGGAGACTCGCTGAAACTCATTGCTCTCGTAAGAGAGAGTGATGGTTCCGTCCGCTCGGCTAGCACCGGTGACGAGCATTTCCTTCTGCGTCGCGCAGCCAGCAAGCATGAGAGTAGCGACGCAAAGCAGCGCTGGTGTTTTCCCTAACATTAACTCCCCCTGTCATCCAACGTGAAAAAAGACGCCTACCATTGCTGAGCAGCGGCAGGCGTTTTCATTTTAAGCCATGTTCCGATGGACAGGGAATCTCGCAGGCCAACAAGCCTCCCTGGCTCAAGTTGTCGCTTCGCATGGGGAGGGGGGCATGAAGGACACGGTTCAGTGCTCACCTCTCATCCCGCTTAGGATGTCAGTCCATGCGCTGGGTCATCAGGCAGATGGCAGGGCCGTTCTATCCCACGCCCGCTTGGCCCACCCGAACACCACGGCCAGCACGCCGATCAAGAACACGCCCCAGAGCCAAGCCAAGTAAAACGCTGCGGTAGCGATGTCCCCAAGCTGAGGATGCTCCGCATACTTGAACCCCAGAACGACGGCCGCGATCACCGTCACCAAGCCCAGCCCTCCCCCGAGCAGCGCCCCTTTCAGGAAGCCGTGCTTCCGGAAATAGGGCATCCGCCCCGTGCGGACGTGCCAGTCCCAGAGTCGCTGAGCGCGGATGTGGAGCGCCAGGCAGAAGGCCAGGAACGCGAAGATCGCCATACCCCCGGCGCAATAGAGCGAGCCCAGCAACACACTGGACCGCATGGCCTCCTGGCCCCCGCCCAGGGCGAGCAGACCGAGCGGACCCAGGATCACGCTGGGCAGAATCATGGCGGCCGGCCCGGTGGGCGGATGCAACGGCTGGTATGGCGGATATTGGTTCATGTGGTCCTCCCCTATTGAATGGCTGCACGCTTGATCGAGACCGGCGTGCAGTCAAGCGGTGGACTGCGGCCTGTTTAGCCTGCAGACGTCCCTTCGTCCTTCACTTCCACAATCTGCCAGCCCTCGCCCTGTGGGCGGAACAGTGCACGGAGCTTTGGCTTGAGGGTGCTCGGCTCGGGCTTAGTGGGCTGGCCACCGATGGACCCCTGCGCTTTTACCGACCCGCCCACCATGCATTCTTGGTCTCCATTGGGCTTCTTCTCGCAGTCGAGATCCAAGCCGCCCGCGTCGGTCACTTCAAACCGCCAAGAGCGCTGGAGGGTTGCCTGCCTCCCCTGCTCGGTGAAAAAGCCTTCCACGACCTTCACCCCGTCCTCCTTGGTGGGGCCCTTGTCCCCAGAGCAGGCCGTCAGGGTCAAGAGTGCCGCTGCTGCGGCCACGATCATTGCGTGCTTCATGTCATGCGTCCTTGTCTTTGGAAGGGGTGATGCCGATGATCTGGTTCTTGTAGCCGATCTCCAACCGGTCGATTTGCAGAACGATGTCGGGCAGGCCGTTGGGCTTCAACCTGCCCTCCACGACCTTGAAAAAGATTCGGTCCCCCGTGGCGTCGCGCCCCACCCTTCGCAGCTCGGCTGCATCCTCGGGCTTCAGCCGCAGCGCGGCGTGGTAGCGCCCGCCGTGCTCGACCCCGACCACCGCACTGCCCTTGCCCAACGGAGAAGGGCCGATAACGGCCGTCGGAAGAAACCCAGGCGAACGGGGATACCACTCATGGTTCATGACCAACACGTAGGCGTGGAGGATGTTGGTCTTGGGGTCAAGCTCCACATCGATATAGGGGCGCAGATAGAACGCGTCGGTCGAGACGATCTGCCTCGCTTTGGCCTCAAACGCAGACGCCGGATCGCCCCGCAAGCCGACGCGTTTGAACTGGTGCCCCCACGAGCCAATGCAGCGGGTTCGCGTGGCGGGCGTCATGGCCTTGCCAGCCTTGGCCTCGGCGAAGAGGTCTTCCTCGCACATCTTGGAGCCACCCGACGCGGTGGCCGCCAAGCCCCAACGGATACGGGTGTAGCCGTCGAGCATCGGAGGGTCGCCGTCGTCCCAGTAAGTGCCTGCCGGCTCCAGGTAACGCTTGGTCGCCGGGGCCGAGGCAGCGTCCTTGCCCGCCTGCATCAGCCCCTTGCCAATCCTTCCCAAAATGCCGTCCTGAGCAGTGGCGGTGCCGCTGGCCAACGCCAAGCACACGGCCACGGCTGCAATCGCTTGCTTCATGCATCCCCCTGATCCCGGCCACCATGGCCTTATTTGCCATTTTGGCAAATGCGGTGCAGCATGGGAAGCGGCAGACTTGGGGATTGCTCCCGGTTCGTGATCGCCCATGCCTGCCCCTCTCGCCCCAGCTCACACGTTTGGCCGCCGCTTGCGCGAGGCCCGGCTGGCCAAGGGCCTGACGCAAGCACAGTTGGGGGCCGTGCTTGGGTTGGACGAGGAAAACTCCGCCGCTCCCAGGATTTCTCGATACGAGAGAGGAGAACGCGTGCCGGATCCTGCAACGATGGAAAAGCTGGCCCGAGCACTTGGCATGCCGGTCGCCTATTTCCATGCCACAAATGATCTAGTGGCAGAGACGTTGCTGGTGATGTCGCGGCTGGAACCCGAGCAGCAGCGAGAGCTGCTGACGAAGGTGAGGGATTACGCCCAGAGCCGTGGCGTGGACATCGATCCTCCCGAGTAACGTCAACGATCTCAGGGAGAGAGAACGTGCTGAAACGACTTCGACGGTGGTGGCTGCGGCGGCATGCTCCGTGCCCGATGGCACCGGAGCAGATGCAGGCATTGGTGGATATCAACCTGCTGGAAATCCAACTGGCCGCACTGGACGCCCTCAAGCCCTCGTCGCCAGCCGCGGAGGCGGCCAGACTGCGTGCCCATGCATGCCTCTCATTGATTACGGGCCTAGACGGGAGCAAAACGCCGGCCTGGGGCGAACTGCGGGCAGAGGCCCGAGCACTGAACCGTGAGTTGGCAGCTCTCCTCGCCGCTGCACAGATCGACGCCCCCTCAGAGGCCTGATCCCTATCGTTCGCGAAAACCATTTCCCCATCCCCTACGACCATCACCGACTTGCCTCTAAATGTGACCCGCGTCACTATTGAGGAAGGGGACGGAGCTTTCCTGGCTCTGGCCATTCACAGGGGAAGTGACCGATGGCGAACAAGAATGGGGCTGCTGCGCCTACGACTCTGGAAGAGTGGTTGAATGGCCGCCCAAGCTGGCTGCGCATGGCCGCTTCCACGGTGATCCAGCACCGCCGCATGCCGAACGAAGAGGAGATGGAGGCGCTGGCGGATCACTGCCTGGCCGAGGCAGCCAAGAAGCTCGATGCTCCCCACCCGGCGTTGGCACCGGGAACCATCTTGGGGACCCCCACCGCCGCTGAGCTTCGCATCGACTCGGTCTCCTCCATCCGCGGCGTCAATGCCCTTGGCGAGGACGCGGCATTGGATCTCAGCCAAGGCCACATGACCGTGGTCTACGGACCCAACGGGGCCGGCAAATCGGGCTATGCTCGTTTGATGAAGCACGTCTGCGGCGCGCGGGCCAAGGGATCCATCCACGGCAACGTGTTCAAGCAGAACCCCGATGCTGCCTCTGCTCTAATCAAAGTCACGGCGACCCGATCCGACGGCACGACATCGTCTGCTGATCTCACTTGGCAAGCATCCGACGGCCCCCACGCGACATTGAAAGCGGTGCCGGTCTTCGACTCAGCCACAGCGCTGGAGTTCGGAGACAGCGCCACCACCGCCACTCATCTTCCCCGGGCGATGCGGTTCGTCGGGATGCTCATCAAGATCTCCGATGACCTGGCCACCCAGCTGAAGGCCCGCGCAGCCAAGCTCACCAGCAAGCTGCCCATCATCCCGGAAGACCACGCGCAGAGCAGCGCTGCAACGGTCCTCCGGAAGTTGACGGCGAAACTGACCGAAGGCGAGGTCAACGAGCGTTGCGCCTTCCCCGCTGCACTGAACGATGAGCGTTTGGCGCTGGAGACCGCACTGGCCCAGGCGAACCCTGAAGTGGCCCACGCCAAGGCCGTCGGAGAGCTGGAACGCTTGTCGCAGATGGCCACAAGCGTCTCGGCGTTGAGGGAGAGCTTGAGCGACGAGAAGGCCCAAGCCCTCCTGGAGGCCCGCAGCAATGCAGAGGTCAAGCGCCAGGCCGCCACCGCCTATGCCACGGCCTTCCTCAATGGGCTGCCGCTCAAAGGCGTCGGAGACGCCGTGTGGCAAACCCTTTGGGACGCTGCAAAGGCGTATTCGACCGGTCTTGCCTACCGTGATCTCCCGTTCCCCCACGTTGGAGACGAGGCTTGTTGTGTCCTCTGCCAGCAACCGTTGGGAGACGAGGGAAAGGCCCGTCTGGCCAGCTTTGAGAGTTACCTCAACGACACCCTGCAGACAGAAGCTAAGAGCGCGGAAGACGCGCTGACGGCGCTGAAGAAAGCGTTGCCCAGTCCTCTCACCGATGTCGCCTGGCAGGCCCAGTGCGCTGCTATTGGCTTGGAAGCCCCCCAAGCCACTGAGCTGTTTGAGGCCATCCATGCGAGGTTGAAAGCCATGGCCGAGGCCACGGCGGCTCCGGCAGTGCAGTGGTCGGTGTGGACCAACGCCTACGATCAGAAGGTCAAGACCACTAGCGCTGATCGCGATGCGCTGGCGGGCTTGCTGGACCCGACGGGGCGGAAAGAGAAAGAAACCCGCCTAGCAGAGCTGAAAGCACAACAGTGGCTGTCGGAGCAGCGCGATGCGGTATGGGCCGACGTGATCCGCCTCAAACGCGTGGGAACGGTGGAGGCTGCTGTTCGGTCTACCTCAACCAGCCAGTTGACGACCAAAAGCAATGACATTGGCGAGTCGGAGTTGGCCAAGGGCTATTGCGACCGCTTCAATGCCGAGTTGCGGGCGCTTGGGGGCCATTCGCTTCCTGTCCGCATGTCGTATCGTTCCCAAGGCAAAGGCGCATTCACCTTCTACGTGGAGCTGAAGGACGCGCAAGGTGCCCAGAAGAATCGTGAAATCCTGAGCGAGGGGGAGCAACGCATCGTGGCGTTGGCGGCCTTCCTGGCCGACGCGACGGGCCTTGAACGGGGCATGCCCGTGATCTTCGACGACCCCATCTCCTCCCTGGATCAGCGCTTTGAGGAGGCGGTCGCCAAACGCCTCGTAGATCTGGCCGAGCATCGCCAGGTGATCGTGTTCACACATCGATTGTCACTGATGGTCCTACTGCAGAGTGCCGCCAAGCAGCGGGCCAACCTCGATCAGCCTACGGTCAAGGTCGCGGTTGAATCGATCGCCCGCGATGGAAGCAGGACCGGCATGCCGGCGCAGATCAATACGTTCTCTCTGAAGCCACAATCCGGCTTGAACCAAATGATCAGCAGCATCGGACAGCTTAAGAAGCTTGATCCGCCACTAAAAGAACTTGCCCTGAAGGCCGCCTGCAGCAACTTCCGAATCTTGGTTGAGCGCTCTGTAGAGGACGAGCTTTGTTCTGGCGTCATCAACCGCTACCGGCGCGAGATCAACACGCTCAACAAGCTACAGCGGCTCAGTGCAATCACGCCAACAGACTGCGCACTGATCGACGGGATGATGACGAAGTATTCGGCATTCGAGCACTCCCAACCCACCGACACCCCCAGTTGGCTTCCGGGTCCGGACGAACTGCTAAAGGACGTTCAAGACATGCTCGAATGGTGCAAGGAGTTCGGTAAGCGAGCGGAAACCGCGGCGAAACCCAAGGCGTAGCCCTGACCACCCGTTACTGCGTGCTCACGTTCATCAGAAGCGCCGCTTGCCAGCGCTTCCCACAGCAGGTGGCAGCGCTTGATGCAACTCGTGCGCGCGAAGAAACGCGTGCAGCCACTCTTCGGCGTCCTTGACGCCCGTCATTTCCCGAATCACCACCCCGGCCAAGCAATCCCCAGGGACGGCAAACAGGTCGTCGTTCAGATCGCTGCTGGACAGAGGGGTATGGAAATCGGCCCCCTCTTGGAACGCCTGAAGCAGGTGCTGCCGGGCAAGAGGATACCGGCGTGCCGCCCATGCGAGGCGAACGAGCTCCGACGATGGCCGGGGTGCGGGGGTCATCAGAACTCGTAACCGTCTGGCACGCCCGAGGGGATGCCCTGCATGGGGCCCGAGTAGCCCACCTGCTGAACGAGGTTCTGGGCGGTTTGCGACATGCGATCCAGGCGTTCGGGCACTTGGTCCAAGGCAAACAGGACCATGCCAAGCAGGGCGATGTTAAGCAGTTTGTTGAAGAGTTTTCGCACGGGTGATGTCCTCCATTCTTGTCAGGGGTGCGGGTTTCAAAAGATCTGATGGTGTTGGGCAACGCCAATCAGGCAAAGCACCCAGACACCGGTAATCGCTAGAGGGGCTAGGCAGAGCAGCACGCCAACGGAGAAATCGGAGAGCGTGGCTCGGGGACCGCTGACCATCCCCCATCCCAGCTTGGCCGCTCCAAGGCCTGAAACGCCCAACCAAAGGAAGTGCAGCAACGCCAAGTGGTCGCGAGTCGTCAGCGGCTTGAGCGCGGGGATCATGGACAAGCGGTCGCGTTGAGTGCTCATGCATGGCCTCCGGCGGCTTCCAGCTCCATTAATGCCTCCAACTGGAGGGTCAACACCTGCTCGCGCAGCTCACTGTAGGCAAAGTTGTAGAGCTGGTAGTCCGCAAAGCCGAACTCGTCTCGCCGCTTGCTCGCCTCCTCGATCTTCTGAGCGAAATGCTCTTCCAAGTGAGAGAGCGAATGGCGGACCTTGCTGCAGGCCTCATCGCCAGCGGCACCGTGGGCGCGCCTGCACGTGTTCACTTGGGCTTCCAGATCTTCGTTGCGCCGGTTGCGCTCTGCTTCGTAGGCGGCGGCCGCAGCGACGCCTTCTTCGTGTAGGAACTGAAGTTTCATTGGATGCTTCCTTAGATAAAGTGGGGACTGGCTTCAATCCGGTCGGCGATGACGGAGCCAGCAGCAAGGCCGAACAGCACGCTGGCGGCGTAGACGGCAAGGGTGACGATGAACATGAAACAACCTCCTGGAGTTTTGCGAAAAGAACGCTGCTTCCCTCTGATTTCAGAATACGGCGCCGCAAACTTTTGACAACACATTTATCCGATCATTTTTTGACTAAAGCGTTTTTCTGCTCGAGTTAAAGCAGATTTTCAGCTTCATAGAGCTAGCTCACACTATTGAATAATGAGTCTCGGGAGAAGGCCGCACACGGTCGCTGCTCCGCCCAAAAAGCGGCGATATGAGATAGAACGGCCGCACCTGGCGTGTGGCGCAGCAAGCTCCCCAGTGCGCAGCTACATCGGGTAGGCCCCCTGGTCGCTTTAGATCTCTGGTGGCAAAAAAGACAGCCTTAGCTGCCCAAGTTTCGCAAACGCCGTCTTGCTCACTCGCTCGCCTGCACGCACCGCCAGACCAACTGCCGGACGGCTTCGGTCAGCCTTATTCTGGCGCGATTGGCGTCGATCAGCAGGGCCATGCTGGCGGACGTAGATACCTCCACTTCGGGAAGAGCGGCGTCGTAAGGACAACGCTGAGTGGATGCAATGCCCGCCCAAGGTCGCGGACGGCGAGGCGAAAAACACTCGCGAATCTCCGCGTGCTGCTCGATGAGCTGCGTCAGCGCTGCTCGCATGCTCAATCGCTGCGCCTTGGCCAACGACTGAAACGCCTTCTTGCTCGGCGAGTCGATCCGCACCTCATGAATCGTGTCGACCAAAGGCTGATCTTTCTGCCTCTGGTGCAGGCGGTAAGGGGTGGTCATATCGCCCGCTTCCTGGACATAGGAAGCCACGCCTGTGCGGCCGCCTCCTCGCTGGTCAGCAGCGCGGAAGTGCCCAGGAAGCGCGTGAGCTGGTAATGGCCGATGGTGTGGGGATACCGCTGGAGGTGGGCGTGCATGGCTTTGTCTAAGTAACACTGACCACCCGAGCGGCGTTGATAGGCGAAATAGCGGCGGCGGCGACTCGTTGCTGGGGGTTTCATGCCGACCCCCCGCAATCGTCGCAACGCTGCATCTCTGCCGGATACGTTGAGAAGGGGTAGGCCCCTTTCTGCCCCACTTCCCCGCAGCACCCACACTGCATGAGCCCCCGGGCGGTTTGGCAAATCGCGGCCTCCGGGCCTTGCCAAACCACGCCGACAACGACGGCTTCCCAGGAGCTGCCGCTCCGGGCCACCACGGTGAGCCTGTCGCCGTTCCGAACGTTCGGGGCGGGCACCCGGGCGCCCCACTCGCCCGTCTTGAGTTGGATGGGGCTGGCGTGGTGGTTAGCCATTAGAAGACCCCCCGATAACCAAGGGCAACAAAGCCTGACTGGTCAATAACGCAAGCAATCATGCGAAAACCTTTGAAGAGGGGGCATTCCCTCGCTACCCACTCAAACTAAGCTGCCTCCAAAAAATCGCAATACTTTCACCCTACGTTTTATCGACTAAATATCAAAACTGCCGGAAGGGCCGCGAATCGCTGAAGAACCCTGAAACGCCTCACATTTTCCAGCCAAGCACCGGGCCCGGCGGAAGCCGAGGCCCCACCTGCCTTTTTCCCAGAGCGCTGTTGCTCCATGCTGCTTTTGCCGTTGCTTTTTGTCTTCAAGAGCTCAAAAGAACGCGGCCAGGGCCGCGTCCGAAAAGCCCCCTTTTGGGGAAGAAAGGCTCGGGGCCGGGGCTTCCGCCCCAGCCTGAGCGTGGCTGTCTTTGGTTCAACGCCCCAAAAAAAAAGCCCCGGTTTCCCAGGGCTCTGTCTGCAACGCTCAATGGCAATCAGGCCTTGAACGGGTGCGCCGGCCATTCCTGGTCTGGGTGTTTCTTTTTCCACGCCTTGCCTTCAGCGGTTTCGGCCCACGCAAGGAATGCCTTCGGCTGACGTCCAGTGCCAGCCCACGTGGTCCCGTCCGGGATCTGGAACTTCGGGGCGCGACTGATGCCGGCGCTCGCGGAAACCACCTTGCGTGGCTCAAGCAGCGCCTTCAGATCGTTCCTCTGCTTCGTCGTGTAATGCTGCCCAAACTGCTGCAAGGTCTCGTAGACTCCTGCAAAGCTGGCCCCGGCTTCGGCCGCCAGCGCGTCGCCTTCTGCCTTTTCCATTTCGGCCACCAAGGCCTCCGCTTCAGCCTTTTTCTTGCGGATTTCTTCGAGCGTCAGTGCCACGGTTTTCCCTTGGATTGGTCAAACCCCGATCCTGCCGTTTTGCGAGATTACTGTAAACCCTCGACGGCCCAACCCCGGCTCTCCCGTGGCAACTGCCACGGAGGTTGACCCTCAAGAGTCACTGAGGGGATGCCGTACGCCGACCACTGGAGCAGGCCTCGGCGGTTGCGGGGGACTGACCGTGCCCACCCCCACCTTCCACCATGCAATGCCGCAATGTCCAAGGGCTACCGGGCGCCGGCAAAGCTTTGGACAGCGGGAGCAATGCTTAGCGTGGTGCGGAGCGGAGGCGCGATGGCGGAGGGCCATACTGTACGGTTCACCGGCCCAACACGCATTCCCTGACTAAGCTAGAGCGGTAGCCTACCGTGATAGAGGTGACCGATGGCTGAGGCCGCCCGTCAGTTTGCTCTGGAGTCGTTGCGGATCCTGGATTCCGACCCCGAGCCCTTTTTCGATGCGCTGACGCGGGCCGCGAGAAACATGACGGGCATGCCGGTCGCCCTGATCTCCTTGGTGGACGGGGACCGCCAATGGTTCAAGGCCCAGATAGGCCTTCCCGGTGTGGACGAGACGCCCCGCGACATTTCCTTCTGCACCTGGGCCATCCAGTCCGATGAGCTGTTTGAGGTGGCAGACGCCGCCCAGGATGCCCGCTTTTCGACCAACCCGTTGGTCTTGGGTCCTCCTTTCGTCCGCCACTATGTCGGCGCGCCCATCAGCGCCAATGGCCAGAACGTGGGAACGCTCTGCCTGCTCAGCCCAAACCCGGGAACGATCTCAGCGGAGCAGGGAGCAGCCCTGTCCTGCTTGGCCCAGGCCGCCGCAGTCGGCATGCAGCAGCGCGCTCGCCTTCTTGAGCGGGTCACCGAGTCCCAGGCCTTGCAACGGCGTTTTCAGAGAAGCCAGTTATTTCTGGAGCGCACCAATGCACTGGCCAAGGTCGGCGGGTGGGAACTGGTGCTGGGAACTGGAGAAGTCAAATGGACCAAGGAGACCCGGAGGATCCATGGCGTCTCTGACGACGCGGTGCCCGGCCTGGACGCGGCGATTGCCCTGTATCCGGAAGGCGCACGGCAGCGGCTGGAGGCCGCCCTGGAAGACTGTATCTCATCGGGTGTGCCCATCGATTTGACCCTTCCGTCCAGCAAGCTTTCGGGGGAGCGCACGTGGGTCCACGTGGTGGGCCAGCGGGAAGAGACCGAAACCGGTGCCCGATTGATCGGCGCGATTCAAGACGTGACGGAGCAACGGGCGGCGGTCGAGGCCTTGGCGCACAGCGAAGCGCGTTACCGCCGGCTTTTTCAACACAGCCTCGGCCTCATCTGCACGCATTCCTTGGCCGGGACGGTCACGTCGGTCAACCCCGCGGCCTCGCACTCGCTGGGCCTGTCGGAGAGTGACGTCATTGGTCGGTCGCTGGCGGACCTCATCCCCAAGAGCAAGCAGGAGGCGTTCAAGGCTTACTTGGATCGCATCCGGGAAAACGAGAGCGACTCGGGCATGATGGAGCTGGTGGCCCGCGACGGATCGCGCCGCTTCTGGGCGTATCACAACGTGCTGGACACAGAAGCCCAACCGCCCTACGTGTTGGGCCACGCGCAAGACATCACGACTCAACACATCCAAGAGCAGCAGCTGCACGACTTGGCGACCCGCGATCCGCTCACCCGAGCGTTCAATCGCCGCTACCTGGCCGATCTTGCCCACCAGCAGTTCGATGGGTGGGGCTGCCTGGTGTTCGACCTGGACCATTTCAAAGAGGTCAACGACACCCAAGGCCATGCACAAGGCGACAAGGTGCTGGTGGACTTCGTGGCCTTCCTGTCCGCCCCGCTCCAAGGCGAAGAAGTCGTGGTTCGGCTGGGGGGCGATGAGTTCCTGGTGTTCGTGCCCGGCGCAACCCTGGATCGGCTGCAGGTGCTGGAGGACACCTACCACGAGCGCGCCGGCGAGGCACCGATCCGCTTTTCCGGCGGATGCGCCATTGGTCGGCCCTCGGAATCGGTGGCAGATACCATCAATCGCGCCGACATGAAACTCTACGACCGCCGAAAGCGGGAACGGCAGTGAGCCTGCCCTCAGATCCGGGCATGGGGCCAGTTGTGGGCTGCCCTCCTTACGCCGATGATCGCCTTCTAAGCGTAGTAAGCGGCCTTTCAGTGCCGCCCAGTCTCACCGATGGAGAGGGCAACATGGAGAAGCGGGTGTGCTTTGATTTCGAGATTGATTTCAGCAACGGGGGCGGGATTCAGGGCCAAGGCTTCCGGCTGGACATCGCCGGTGATGACATCACCGATGAGGCGTTGGCCGACTACATCGTGCGCGACATGCGCCTGCTGATGGTGGGCGAGGTTCGCATCCTCAACAAGGAAATCATTGAGGAGCCTCATAAGCGCCCGGCGCACGGCCAAGACGGTTCAACTGTCCACGACCCAAAGGACGGGTGAGCGGCCATGCATCCTGATGTTCTTGGCTGGACTGCAACCGCCGTGTTGATAGCCACGCTGGTCCGGCAAATGATCAAACAGTGGCAGTCTCCCCACCCCGAAACGGTCTCCAAGTGGCTGTTCGTCGGTCAGATGACCGCGTCCACCCTTTTCACCGTCTACAGTGCACTTTTGGGGTCAACGTTGTTTGTGGTGACCAATGCCCTGCTGCTGCTCACGGCCGTGGCGGGACAGATCCTGGCTTGGCGTCGACGTCGACGAACCGACGCACCGCCTCCCTGCTGACCCAGTATTTGCCGCACCAAGAAAGGCCGTCGTAGGCCTTGAGCAGCCGCTCTCATCAGATCCGAAACGCGCGTCGCCTGACATGTTCGACCCGGCCTCCGACCGTGACCAGCGTCGAGATGGCCCAGTCGCTGGAAGCGGACACGGGCGGAAGCAACAAGATCTCAACGCCGGCCCCCATCGCCGCGCCTTTCCATAGCTCCACGGCGCTGTCCCCGCTGGGAGTGCGGTGGAGGCCCCAATCCGAGGCGAACTCCGTCAGCTCCTGCCTTCCATGAATCCCATCGAGCGCGCTGCAAAGCGAATCATACTGAGCACTCCTCACTCCCCCTTGCATCGTTTTCTAACCTGCGCTTCACCATCCATCCCAGACTACTTCATGGCAGACATGAAGATCGAAAGCCAGTCTGAATCCCTCAGGAGAACGCCAACTTTCTGACGGGGCAGCCTCCGATCCATTACCTGAAGCTGGGACCAGGGACGACACGCAGCGGATTCAGGCAGGTTTCCGCCTGTGCCTCGCAGAAACCCTATCTGCCACGGACCGGGGCAGGATTACAGCCACCCGCGCTTTCGCCCGACGAAAATTGAGGTCGCGCCCAACCCCGCCATGATGCCCACCGCAATCCAGAAGCCTTCGGTCTTCATGCCGAAGAAGTTGGCATCGAAGTTCATGCCCAACGCGCCCGCGATGACGGCCAGCAAGCCGGTCACCACCGTCACGAAGGTCAGCAGCTTCATGCGTTCGTTGGTTTGGAGCTCGGTCTGGGTGCTGAAGAGCTGGAAGCTGCCAACAACGAGCTCTCGGGCGTTCTCAACCACGTCCAACGCTCGCTCAAACCTGTCGTCCAGATCGCGCAAGTGCCGCGCCACCTCTTCGGCCCCGTCAGGCACGAAGTCCGGCCGCGAGAGGCCGTCGAAGACAGTTCGGTGCGGTGCCAGCATCCGTCGGAGCCGAGAGGCCGCGGCTCGGAGCGCGGCGAGCTCGGGCAGGGCCGAGCGCCCAGGGGGCTGATCAGACAAGATCCGACTCTCCAACCGTTCGATCTCCACCTCAAACAGCGCGACGGCGGAGAAATACGTGGAAAGATGCCAATCCAACAATGCGGCCACGAAGCTCGCCTCGCCCAAGCAGCCGATGTCGCGGGCGCTCTCGGGTTCCCGCTCCCGCAGATCGGCCAAGAAGGCAATGTCTTCGTCGTGGTGGGTCACCACAAAGTTCGCCCCAGCCACGACGGTCAACACCGCGCCTTGGAACTTCAGCCCCTTCCCACGCAACACTGCCACTACACGCGCCATGAAATGGTCGGCGAACTTTTCAAGCCGGGGATTGGTGGCGATGGGACTGCTCGGCAGGGATGCGGGATTCAACCTCAGCGCGCGCCACACCTGTTCGGCTTGCTGATTGGGAGCCCCGCATAGATCCACCCAAAGAAGTTCGTCGTCGCTCGGAGGATTGCTAGGAAGATCCTCCAATCGAAGCGTGCAACTGCCCTTCTCGCGATAAAGCTTGATGGTCAAGCCACTTTCAGGAACGTCGGGGGTATCCATGCGGGAATCTTGCCGAGCGCCAGTTGAGCCACACGTGAAGATCCAACACTGCGCTTGCCCCGCAGCAAGAATGGCCTTGAAACTGCGCTACGCCGCCCGGACGATCGTTGCGGTCCTCGGGGCGAAAGCGAAGACCCTTAGGGTTCGACAGTCCAAGGTCTAACTGCGCTCACTCGCTTCGCAAGGCTATTCATCCTTCGGCATCGGCGATCCGCACATACGCTTCTGTCATCGCCGCAGAGAAGTGAGCGCCGCAGCGAAACGCATTCAGCAACGCGCCCAAGAGGTAGCGGTGCTCGTCGACGGGGAACAGATCCACGTGGTGCTCGCCCTCTCGAGTCGCGTGTTTCACTGCATTCCGCAGCCCCACCATGTCCTCTTTGATGTCACGGTAGATCAGATCTTGGCGAGCGCTCATCTGCCTAGCCACCTGGAGCATGTGCTCGCCAATGGTGGGGGTGTCGTTGGCCGGGGGCAGCGCGCGGAGCATGTCCTCTGCCGTCCCGGCCAGAAGCACGACGGTGGCGGGGTGAAGTCGCGCCAGATAAAGCACGCACGCGGCTTCCAAGTGGCCGATGGCGATGTCCAGTTTGCTCAAGCGCATGGGACCACGCCGTGGGAGGGACGTTCATCATAACTCCCATGTCGGCGACCGGCCCGGGGAGTTCCTCATTGACAGGGCGCAGGGCTCCGGCCCTGACCGCTTCCCTTTCTGGGCACGTCTGATGGTGCAGATTTCTCCGTTTCCTCCGCTACGCGCGTGTCATAACCTTGATTGCACCGGTCCTTCACGCATCGTCGCCGACCAGCGGGGCATGGTAATGGCTCCCCCTAACTCGGATGCCCACATGGCTATCAAGACCGCTGAAGAACTGTTTGTGCACGAGCTCTCTGACATTTACAGCGCTGAAAAGCAGCTGACCAAGGCCCTGCCCCGCCTGGCCCGCGCTGCGGAGAACCCGGACCTGGCCGCCGCCTTCGAGACCCACTTGGAAGAGACCCAAGGGCAGATCGAACGCATCGATCAGGTCGTGGAGGTGCTGGGGATCCGCCTGAAGCGCATCAAATGCGCAGCGATGGAAGGCTTGGTGGAGGAAGGCAAGGAAGTGATCGATTCCATTGAGAAGGGCCCGGTGCGCGACGCCGCCCTGATTGGCGGTGCCCAAAAGGTGGAGCACTACGAGATCGCCTCCTACGGCACCATCGCGGCGTTGGCCAAACAGCTGGGCTACAAGGACGCCTTGCCCTACCTTCTGGAGACGTTGGAGGAGGAAAAGGCGACGGACGAAAAGCTGACCATGCTGGCCGAGCAAGGCGGCAATCAGAGCGCTGCCAGCAAAAAGTAACGTCGGAGCGGGCCTGCGGGCCCGCTTTCTTACGGGAGGGCAACAACATGTGGCGTCGCAATGGCCTGTCGATCGTGTTGTTCGCGCTGATGGCTGTCTTCCTGGTGGCTCAAGCGCTGACCGGATGGCAGGTCCATAACGAGGAACTGGCCCAGCACGGCGTGGCGGCCATTGGCTTCTGGGACTACTTGGCCAGCGGGCACTTCAGCAGTGCCACGTTTGAGAACTGGGAAAGCGAGTTCCTCCAGATGGGCATGTATGTGCTGCTCACCGTCCGGCTGCGTCAAGCCGGCTCTGCTGAGTCGCGCCCCCTCGACCCAGCAGAAGAAGAGCCCCGTGTAGAATCAGGGCCGGTCCCTTGGCCGGTGCGCAAGGGGGGCGTCTGGAAGAGCCTCTACGGCCACTCTTTGGCCATTGTTTTCTTTCTCCTGTTCTTCCTCTCCTTCTCGCTCCATGCAGTGGGAAGTTGGAGGGCCAAGTCTCAGGAAAATCGACTGGACGGGTTGCTGCCTCCATCGTTCACCGATCACCTGTTCAGCAGCGACTTTTGGTTTGAGTCCATGCAGAACTGGCAAAGCGAGTTTCTAGCGGTCTTGGCGCTGGTTGTGCTGACCATCTTCCTGCGGCAGAAGGATTCGCCACAATCCAAGGCGGTGGAAGCGCCGCATTCACAGACGGGGGACTGAGGTGCGCACGCCCGCCCTCCTGATCATCGACCTGTTCAGCAAGTTCGACTTTCCCGATGGGCAGCAACTCGCACCGCTGGCCCTCCGGGCCGCGAAAAAAGCCGGTCAGATTCGAACGGCGTTTGACGAAAGGGGCTGGCCCGTCATCTATGCCAACGACAACTTTGGCGACTGGAAGTGCGGCTTTCACCAGCTGGCGGAGGTGTGTCGCCATGAGGGCGGTCCGGCCGGTGACATTGCCCGACTCCTTTTCCCTGGCCCGGATCATTACACGGTGCTCAAGCCGAAGCACTCGGCGTTCCTGGCGACCCCGCTGGCCGTGCTTCTCGCAAAGCTGGACGTTCGCACCCTGGTGCTTGTAGGCATGGCCTTGGATTCCTGTATTCACGCCACCGCTATCGACGCACACTCGCGGGAGTTCTCTACCGTTGTCATCTCCGACGCCACGGCGTGCCTGCCAAAGCGCCGGTCCGCCGCGCTGACGCTGCTGCGATCCACCGGGAGCGTCCAAGTGCGCACGACCGGAGCGCTGCTTCAGTCAATCGAGAGCGGCCCTCGCCGTTCAGCGATTGATCCTATTGGACGGAAATAGAGACATTCTTGAGCCCTTCGGGGCCTGCGTTAGGGGAGCAAGCCAAGCAAAGATCGGTGTGCGGCCACGCCCGCCAAGGCTCCCTCCCCCACCGCCAGGGCGATGTTCCCTGCAAACCGGGCTGCATCGCCGCACGCGAACACCCCTGGGATGGTGGATTGCTTGGCCGAATCGGTCGTGATGCATCCCGCGTCCTCGGTTGCGCAACCCAAGCATTTGGCCAAGCCGGAGGCCAACGTGGTTTCCGGGTGGACGAACAAGGCTTCCACTTCGCGGGAGCTGCCGTCTGCGAGAGTCAAGGACGCTTTGCCGGTCATGCCAACCAGGGCCTCCTTCTCCAGGGTCGCACCGATGCCCCTCAGCTGCAGAGAAAGCTCTTCCACCTCCGACGCAGAAAGCGCGCCGTCGTGGAACGCCGTGATCTGTCCCCACTGAGAAAGCGCCCTGACTTGGTCCATCGCTTCGGATCTGGACGCAATAAGCACGCCGATGGCTGTTCCGCAGATTTCATAGCCGTGGCAGTAGGGGCAATGGAGGACGGTTTTTCCCCATCGCTCCGCGAGCCCCGGGACGTCGGGCAACCGATCCTCCACGCCGTGCGCAAGTATCAGTCGCTGGGCGTGGTAGTAATCGCCGGATGCACAATCGACACGGAACCCTGCCTCGAGTGAACCGGCGGCGTCGGTGGCCTCATCGGTCGCCCATTGCACTCGCTCGTAGGCGAGCAACTGCCGGCGACCGGTCTCAAGCATGGCTGCGGGGCTCACCCCATCCCACCCCAAACACCCGTGCGCCTTCCCAGCGCGTTGGTTGCGGGGCTGCCCGTGGTCTATCACCAACACCGTGCGGCAAGCGCGCGCCAACTGCAAGGCAGCCGACATGCCCGCATAGCTTCCGCCGATCACGATGGCGTCGAAGGCAGGCAGGTCCTGCGAGGTTGGTAGGCTTGGACTGGTCATCTTCGCTTGCTCGATGGGGGAAATGCGCCGGGCGAGCGCGACACGCGATCGCCCTACTGGTTGGTTCAGAACAGCTCCGTCTGAGCCGGTGGGTAGACAAGCGCTGGCCCGGCGGCCTGCGCCATCGGGTTCAGCGGATGCGGCTTGGGTTCGGCGTGGGACACGATGTGCAGCACCTCATGGCCCCGGTGCGTCAGCAGGTCGGAGATGAGACGTCGGTGGCAGCGCCACCAGGGTGCCTCCGCGCACATCAGCGCGGTCCGATGTTTGCCCCCCAGTGCAAGCACCTTCGATAGCCCGCCGGCGAACTCGGCGGTCGCCATGTGATCTGCGTAGCCCTGAAACGCGGCGTTGTCCCACGCGCCATTGGGCGAATCCGGCTGCACCTTGCGTCGCCCGCCCAGTTCAGGAATCCAGAGATACTCCACGCCGTGCGCTGGCAACGTTTCAGCCATCTGCTCGGACGAAAACCAAGGGTAACGACGCGATCCTGGGAAGCGACGCACGTCCGCGACCGCCGAGATGCCTTGTGCGGACAGCAGTTGTAAGAACTCGTCCCAAGATCGAGTGGAATGCCCGATGGTCCAGACGGTCACCGGGGTCGGAGCGGGAGCATGGCACTGCATGACGCTCATTGGACAGGAGCCGGCATCAAGCCCGCGTGCTCATCACGTGCTCGGCAGCTGCCAACGAGGTTCACGTCTGCCTCTCTGCGCTCGGACACGACTGCGGGGATAGGGCTAGTCGTTTCGGGCCCATTTCGACAAGTTCTGCTTCAACGCATCGATGCCCTCCCAGGGATCCTTGCGGCGACGTTTCAGCTTGCCCGGCACGTCCTTGATCGTGAACGCGTCAGCCCGTTTGAGGTTTGGCAGCTCGCTCCACGCCAGAGGCATCGCGACAGGCGCGCCCGGTCTACCCCGCAGGGAATACGACGCCACTGCGGTGGCACCTCGACCGTTACGCAGGTAGTCGACAAAGATCCGCTTG
Organism: Stenotrophomonas sp. NPDC077461; assembly: GCF_049545475.1. NCBI lineage: Bacteria > Pseudomonadati > Pseudomonadota > Gammaproteobacteria > Lysobacterales > Lysobacteraceae > Stenotrophomonas > Stenotrophomonas sp. NPDC077461. Next base: position 76,336 of record NZ_JBMWDO010000001.1, on the reverse strand, counting down.
TTTCGAAGGGCTTTGGTGGCGGTGGCCAGGAAGCGCTGCGGTTCGGACTGCGCCAACGCGTCGGCGAAGCCTTTGGCGAAGCGCTTGGTCAGGTCCCAGTCGCACCCGGGATTCAAGGGCACCACGACATGAAGGCCCTTGCCTCCGGATACCCGCAGGAAGGACTCCAGCTCTAGTTGGGCCAGAAGCTTCCGGATATCAGTGGCAGCCTTTTTTACCTCCGCGAAAGGCACATCTGGGCCGGGGTCTAGATCGAATACCACCCGGTCGGCACGGTCAGGCTCCTCCGCGTGGCTTCCCCACGGATGGAACTCCAGGGCATTGAACTGGACCAGCTCCAGCAAGCTGGCCGCGTCGCGCACTACGAGGTAGTGGGCGTTGATGCCGCTGTCCTCCTTCAGCTTGACCGAGTCCACCAGCTCCAGCCCGGCGGTGTGGTGCTTTTGGAAGAAGCAAGGCTTGCCAGTGCCGGCGGGACAGCGAATGATCGACAAGGGCCGGTTGATCACCTCGGGCAGCAGGTGATCCATCACTGCCGAGTAGTAATCCCAAACGTCTTGCTTCGTATAGCCGTCGCCGGGGAAAAGGACCTTGCTCGGGGAGGACAGTTTGGGGGGCACGCGTTCGACTTGAGGCGTTGCGGCGGTCTTGCGGGCAGAAGACGCCGCCGATGCCCGTTTGCCACGGGCCGGTTTCGCCGGGGCGGCGCGATCCGAATCCGCCAAATCATTCACTTCCTTGTCGGCCCGCACGGCTTTCAAGGAGGCTTGGCGCAGCAGTTGCTGCCCCCCGATGCCGCGATAGAACACCTCCACCACGAAGCGCGGCTCGAACCACGTGGCAGAGCGAAGATCGGTGTCCTCGGTGGGCACGTAGGCCGTCGGCTTCTTGCCTCCCCCTTGGATCCTCTTGCTCACGTCCTTGATCAACGCGTCGGAGAACCCGGTGCCCACCCGGCCCACGTAGAGCCAACCGTGTTCGGGATCAGGTTTGGCCAGAAGGAGCGAGCCAAAGCCGCTGCGGCTTCCTTTGGGGGCCGTATAGCCCACCACGGCGAACTCATCGCTGGCCAGCTGCTTCGTCTTGCGCCAGTCGTCGCTGCGGCCGGTGTGGTAGCCGCGATCGGCGCGCTTGGAAATGATACCTTCGAAGTGCTGTTCGCCAGCCAGGCGGTAGGCCTCGTTGCCGTCGCCTTGGACGTGAGAGCTGAAGGCCAAATGGCCGGCTTGGCCCTCCAGCAGCTCCTGCAGGAGCGCCTTGCGCTCCAACAGAGGTGCTGCGGCCACGTCCACGCCATCGAGGTGCAGCAGGTCGAAGAGCGCGTAGGCCAGCGCGCCTTGCCGCTCCCCGGACAATGTCGCCTGGAGCAGGTTGAAGTCCTCCTTGGTGCCCGATCCGGCGATGAGCTCGCCATCCAAGGCAGCAGAGGTAAGGCCCAACGCCGCCACGGCGTCGCGTATCTCGGGGATCTTGTCGGTCCACTCCAACGCGTTGCGGGACCAGAGCCGGACGGCCCCATCGGCGACCGTTGCCAGGATCCGATACCCGTCCCACTTGATCTCATGGACCCATTGGTCGCCCTGCGGTGGGGCGTCCCCCAGCTTGGCCAACTGGGGCTCGAAGGGGCCGGAAGGCGGAGCCGCCTCTTTCGCTTTGGGGAGGACCAACGCCTTCTTGGCCCAGTTCTTCCGTCGCGCACGCTTTGCAGGGAGGGCTTTGAGCTTCTTCTTGTCGGCTTTACCGCCGCCGGCTCTCTTGATGTCTGTCGTTGGGGCCGCCGACACATCGGCGAGCATATCGTCCGCTTCCAGATCGCTCGCATACGCATCGTCGTCCTTGAACAACAGCCACTGCGGCTGACGGGCCGGTTTGCCGGACCGGACCAAATGCCAGCCGCCTTTGAGCTTGGTGCCGAAAAGCTCGAATCGCAGGTGACCCTTGGCAAGTTGTGCCTCTGGGTCTCCTTGGGTGGCCCAAACGCCGTGATCAAACTGGGCCACGTGCCCACCGCCGTATTGCCCCTTGGGGATCTCGCCTTCGAAGCTGGCGTAGTCGACGGGATGGTCTTCCACTTCCACCGCCATTCGTTTGACCTTGGGGTCGTAGCTGGGCCCCTTCGGCACCGCCCAACTCTTCAGGGCGTCGCCGACTTGCAAGCGGAAGTCGTAGTGTCGGCGGCTGGCGTGGTGGAGCTGCACCACGAAAATGGCGCGCTGCCCTTTTGGCAGCGCTTTGCCGGGTTCGGGCTCCTTGGTCTGGTCAAAGCGGCGCTTACGGCGGTATTCGACCAAGGACATGACGGCTCCTCGTTACTTGCCCAGGTGCTTGCGAACGGCCGCAGCGGTGGGGCCCACGGCTTTGACGGCGGCCCGGAGCTCGTCGGCGGACACGCCCAGCGCCTTGGTCCAATACTGGAGCTCGTAGTCTTCGTTGACGTTGATGCGGTCGCGGTCCGGGCTGCCGGTGTTCTTCTTGTCGTCGCTCATGGGATTCTCCTTGGGTGATCAGGCGCTCTTTCGAGCCTTCCTGGCGGGGGACTTCTTTGCGGCTTTCTTTGCTGGGGCCTTCTTAACGGCGGCCTTCTTGGCAGGCTTGCTGTCTTTGGTGGAGGGCTTGGAGGCGGTCTTCACCGGCGTTGCCTTCGCCGGGGTGCGCTTGTTGGTCTCCAAGCTCTTTTGGAGCAAGGCCATAAAATCCACCACGTTGGTCGCCGAGTCCTCGCGGTGCTCCGGTTCCTCAAACGTCGTCGTGGCACCGGCCTGCTTGACCCGCTTCTTGATGATGTCGGACAGGCGCTCGCGGAACTCGTCCTGGTAGCTGTCCGGCTCCCAGTCAGAGGTCATGCTCTCAATCAGCTGCTTGGCCATTTCGAGCTCTTTGGGCGCAACCCGGTAGTCCGACGCCCCACCCTGCGGCAGTTTGTATTCGTCCGGAGCCACCAACTCCTGCGGGTAGCGAAGCAGGATCATGATCAACGCATCGCCTTCGGGCATCACCGCGCAAATGTATTCGCGCGTGCGGATGACCACCCTGGCGATGCCCACCTTGCCGGTTTCCTTCAGGGTCTCTCGGAGCAGGACATAGCCTTTTTCGGCCTTCTTGCCGGGCACCAAAATGTAGGGTTTTTCGAAGAACCTCAGCCCGATGCTCTCGGCGTCGACAAACGCCTCCACGTCGATGGATTCGTGCGTCTCGGGGGCGGCCGCGGCGATGTCTTCTTTCTCTATGACGACGTAGCTGCCCTTGTCGTATTCGAAGGCTTTGACGATGTCCTTCCAAGGCACTTCTTCGCCGGTTTCGGCGTTGACCCGCTCGTAGCGAATGGGCTTTTTGTTTCGTGCGTCCAACATGCGAAAGCTCAGATCCATGCGACGCTCGCCGGACATGAGGGACACAGGAACGTTGAGCAGCCCGAAGGACAACGAACCACTCCAGATGGGCCTGGGCATGCCAGCCGCCTCCAATCCTAGGGCCTTTCGTTGTAGGCCCGCCCGCGTCGGCCGGGCGTGAACCCGGCCGGCGCGGCGCAGCGGTTACTTTTTGGCTTCGACGCCCGGGGTGGCATCGCGCACCATGAACTCCTCGGTCACCTCGGGCAGGTGGGCCGCCAGCCAGTCGGCCATCGCCTCTTCCTGCACGAGGATTTCTTCGCAGATCCGGGCCGTTTCTGTATCGCCCACCGTCTTCGCTGCGGCGATCAGGGCCGTGTAGGAGGCGATCTCGAAATGCTCGAAGACGTAACCGGCCATCGCGCCTTTGACGATCTCGTCGGAGGCCGTCATGCCGCCGACGGCCTGACCGAAGGCTGCCATCTTGCCCATCACGTCCTTGAGGGTCGACGGCGAGCCGCCCAAGCGCTTGATGCACCCTTCCAGCCGTTCGCGCTGGCCAATGGTTTCCTGAATGTGCTCTTCAATGCGCGCCTTCAGCACTGGGTAGTGCTCGATCCGCGAAGCCTGCCCCTTCAGCATGGTTTCGGCTTGCTGTTCCATCGCGTGTGCGTCGCGCAGCCAGTCCAACAGGTTCTCTTTGAGCTCTGCCATGGATGTCCTCCTCTCGTGTCGGGCGAAGCCTTACCGTATCGAGGCTGGGATGCGGATCAAGCGATCCCCGAGTGAAGGCTTGGCGAACGCCGGAGCGTCCGAGACCGGCGATGTGTGGGCCTGGCGATCGATGGCCTTCGTGGTGAACGGCGCGCATGCAACGCATTCGCAGCCCATTGACCGCTCCCGCCCGATGCTGAACGCTCCTCAGCGCCAGGCCATCCTCATGACCCGTTCCGCGCTTTTGCTCGTCTTCTTGGCCCCCTCCCTCGCCTTGGCTCAGCAGGGGGACGGAACCGACGTCCAAGCCAACGTCCATACGTTCAAACCCGCCAAGGTAGATGCGACGCCCGAGCGCGTTCAGGCCCTGAAGGTGCCCAGCGGCTTCCAAGTGCGTCCCCTTGCGCAAGGCCTTCAGAATCCCCGGATCATCGCCGTGGCACCAGACGGGCGGATTTATGTCTCACGTCGAGATCAAGGCGACGTGCTGTTGCTGGAGGATGCCAATGAAGACGGAGCCTTGGACGCCGAACCGAAGGTGGTCTTCTCACGTCCAGGAGCGCACGGGCTGGCCATCGCCAACGGGCAGCTGTATGTCGCCACGGCCAACGACGTGTATCGCGCCCCCATACACCCGGACGGCACGTTGGGTCCCGAGGGACGGATCATCAACGACCTGCCCGATGGCGGTCAGCACCCCAACCGCACGCTGGCCTTTGGCCCCGATGGGATGCTCTACATCAGCGTGGGCTCGTCCTGTAACGCGTGCAACGAGACCAATCCCGAGCATGCGGCGCTGCTGAGGTCCTCGCCGGATGGCAAGAGCCGTTCCATCTTCGCCAGTGGCTTGCGGAACACCATCGGCTTTGCTTGGGACCCCAAAACGGGGGAGCTGTGGGGGATGGATCACGGCATTGACTACTTGGGCAACGATGAGCAGCCCGAGGAGCTCAACCGCATTCAGAAAGGAAAGAAGTATGGTTGGCCCCACATCTGGGGCAAGGACGGGGTGAATCCCCAGAGCACACCGCCAGGGCAGATCAGCAAACAGCAATGGGCGGCGACAAGCGAGCCCATGGTGCTCGGCTACACAGCCCACGCGGCCCCCATGCAGATGCTGTTCTACACCGGCCAGCAGTTTCCGGCAGCTTACCGGGGGGACGCCTTCGTGACGATGCGCGGTTCCTGGAACCGCAAGCCTGCGTCGGGCTACGAGGTGGTGCGGGTTCGTTTCGACGCCGGCGAGCCGGTCGGGTTTGAGCCCTTCTTGACCGGCTTCCTGGTCGACAACGGCCAAGCGCACATCGCACGGTCCGTCGGTCTGGCGATGACCAAGGGGGGGGCCCTGCTGGTTGGCGACGATGCCAACGGCGTCATCTACCGTGTGACTTACGGCCAGGGCCAAGCGTCCGCCTCCCCCGCGGCGGCAGTGCCTAGCGGGCCCTTGATGGCCCAAGTCAATCAAGGCTCGGGGGTCCCGTTGGCCAAGGATCGAATCGGCAACGCCGCCGCGTTCCAGTTCCGCTCCCCGTCGTTCTCCTCGGGCCAAGCGTTGCCTCCCCGCTTCAGCGCGTATCACGACGATGCATCGCCCGCTCTTTCGTGGAGCCCGGTGCCTGGTGCCAAGTCTTATGCGCTGATCATGGAGGACCCGGACGCGGCCAACGTCAAGCCCTTTGTTCACTGGGTGGCCTACAACATCCCAGCCACCACACAATCACTGCGGGAGGGCCTGCCCGTCGATCCACGGCTGCTGAAACCGGAGGGAATGCTGCAGGGGGCCAACAGCCGAGGCTCGGTAGGCTACTTTGGCCCTAAACCGCCGGTCGAGGATCCACCGCACCATTACCATTTCCAGCTGTTGGCCTTGGACACCGTGCTTGATTTAAAGGCTGGCGCGACGCGGGACGAGGTGCTGAAGGCCGCGAAGGACCACATCCTGGGCGTGAGCGAGACCGTGGGCACCTACCAGCAGACCGCCGCCCCGCTGAAATAAAAAAAGGGACCCGAAGGTCCCGACCGGTGCTAGGTCCGGAAACTCAGTGAACCTCCAGTTCCTGGCGAAGGGACTGGAGGGCGGCGGCGATCTCTTTCAGGCGAAAAGGCTTTTCAAGGAAGGGCGTGCCTTTGAAGCGTTCGGGCAGCCGGTTGGCCCCAAGACCGGTCGTAAACAGGAACGGCACCCCCAACTCGACCAAGCGATCGGCCACGGGGTAAGACTCGACCCCGTTCAAGTTGACGTCCAGCACCGCCACATCGAAAGCGGCTTCCTCGGCGCATGCCAAGGCTGTGGGCAAGTCTTCCGCCGTCTTGGAGACGTCGTAGCCGACTTGGGCAATGGCCTGCTCCAAGACCATCATGAGGGTGGGTTCGTCCTCTACAAGAAGAACCCTTACTGCTTTGCCGTCCAATCCCATGACTTTCTCCCTACCAGCGCTCTGCGTGGTTGTGCCACGATTGAACAGTGTGGCCCGAGGGCTCGCCCGATTTGTGAAGAAAATGTAAAAGGATGACGACCGTCGCTCTTCTACACTGCGCACTCTGTCGCCCTTCGGTGGCCCTGCCGAGAGGATGACCTATGAACCAACCAGCGAAAGCGAAAACCGATTTGAGGGACGAGAGCCGGCAGTTTGCCCTGCTGGTGAACTCCGTCACCGACTACGCCCTATACATGCTCGACCCCAGCGGGGTGATCCAGACCTGGAACCCGGGTGGGCAACGAATCAAGGGCTACCAGGCTGCCGACGTGGTCGGCACCAACTTTTCCCGCTTCTACCTGCCCGAGGAGGCCCAAGCCGGCCTACCAGAGCGAAACCTGCGGACCGCGGCCTTGGAGGGGCGCTATGTCGCCGAAGGCTGGCGGTTGCGCCAAGACGGAACGCGCTTTCGCGCCAGTGTGGTGATAGACCCCATCTGGGAAGACGGGGAACTGGTGGGGTTTGCCAAAATCACCCGCGACATCACCGAGCGCCACGAAGCGCAGGAGCAGCTGCTCCAAGCCCAGCGCGATCTCCTGCAGGCGCAGAAGATGGAGGCCATCGGTAAGTTCACGCTGGGCTTGGCCCATGATTTCAACAACCTGTTGACGATCGTGGCCAACTGCCTGGACCTCATCAGCCTGCGGGTCAAAGACGGGGGCGTGGCCAAGCTCATTGACACGGCGCAGCGAGCCGCTGAGCGCGGGGCCCTTCTGACTCGGCAGTTGCTGACCTTTGGCAAGGGCCAAACCCTGGTGCCAGAGGCCGTCGATTTGGCCGCCTTGATGGCCGAATGCGAAGCGCTGCTGCGCCGCTCTGCCGGCGACGCGATCGCATTGACGGTCGAGGTTTCTCGAGGCCTTCCGACCTTGTCGCTGGACAAAGCACAGCTGGAGGCCGCAATCCTTAACCTGGTGTGCAACAGCCGCGATGCCATGCCGAAGGGCGGAACGATCCTCATCACGGCCTCTGCGCGGCAAACCCGCGATCCTACGTTGCCCAACGCCAGTGAAAGCCCTTACATCTGCTTGAGCGTCCGAGACGACGGTGCAGGGATTGAGGCGGACCAGCAGGCCAGGGTATTTGAACCGTTTTTCACTACCAAACCCATTGGAAGGGGCAGCGGGCTGGGCTTGAGCCAAGTGTTTGGCTTCACGGCCCAGTCCGGCGGGTTCACCGAGCTCCAGAGCGAGCTTGGGAAGGGAACCCGCGTCAGCCTTTGCTTCCCCGCACCAGAGCATTGAGATGCCGATCCACGTGTTGTTTGTTGAAGACGAAGACGATCTCCGCAGCGTCGTCGTCGAGGCCCTGACCTCTCAGGGCTTCCAAGTCACTCCCGCCAGCAACGGGGACGAGGCCCTCGTCCTCCTGCGCGGCAGCGCCAAGTTCGCGGTGGTAGTGACCGACTTCAACATGCCGGACAGCGCCGACGGGCTGGAGGTCGCGGCGGAAGCCGCGGTTGCTCAACCCCAGGCCCGCGTCATGCTCGCGTCTGGCCTTCAACGCTCGCAGCTGCCCCCGCTGCCCGAGAAGGTTCGATTTCTCCCGAAGCCTTACCGCTTCCGACAGCTTGTTACGGCGATCCACGAAGACTTGGGCTGCACGTAGAGGTCGGAGTCCTTGCGCGGCCTGGCGGTCGCCAACAACTCACTTCCCCACCAGTGCGCGCCTGCTCACCAGAAACATCAAACGGTCGATCGCGGTTGCGTTCAATGCTTCTCCGTCGCCCCGCACCTTGAAGCCGGCCCAATCGCCCACCGCGACCTCGCTCAGCTCCTTGACTTCCACTGGCAACCAGCGCATGGGCCAGTAAGGCAAGCGGCGATCCGTGATCGTCCCTCTTTGCAGCTCGATCAGATCGTGATGGCTCGAGGCTCCGAGCACCCTAGAGAACGCCACGTCCAACCCGTCCGGGGGGCCTTCCAGGTATTGGAGAAAGCGCGTCCCGTCGAACAAGAGCACCCCACTCACGCCGGCATCCCGGTTAAAACGAGTTGCGTCGTCGACCAGCTCCTGGAGCTTGCCGCTCCGGAGGCCAAGCAGATCGCCGCGCAACGCGTCGGACGCCTCGCTGACATACACCACAGCCCTGATGGGCATTGGGCGCTCCTTCTCAACTGGTCTGGCCGTCCCCCCTTCCACGGAATGTAGTCGTGCCTCGGCGTTTAGGCAATGGCGCAGACTAGAGGTCGAAGGTTTTCCAAGTGATTGCTGGTAAGGACGGGGATCGTCTGGTCCGCCCACCCGCGAAGGGGATCCGGACGCTTAGTCGCACCTCACCTCCGCCACAACCCCAATGCCCGGCAGTGGCGACGGCAACACGGCTTTGCACACGCCGGACACCTCGACGGCCATCCCCGGCTCGGGGTGCTCCAAGTAGAGCGCTCCGTCGTAGCCCACCATGGCTTGTTCGTTCAGCGTAGATGCCAGGGTGCCCGGCGCGATGCGGGCCCCTGTCAGGGTGAAGGCCCGGGCGTTCTGCGTCAGCACGGGGAAGGTCACCCGCACACCGCCTTGGCGGGGCGCCACGGATTGCTTTTCGGTCTCCCCGATCTCCACGCCCACCGGCAGCTCCTTGTCCTTGAGGCTGACGGTGGTGGGTAGCAGGGAGGGAACGTCGGTCACCAACACGCGGCCTTGCTTGTTGGTCTGGCCGACCGGCGCTCCGTTGACCCGCACCGGCAAGCCCGCCTGGCCCGGCACATCCACCACGGCGAAGCTGGCGTAGGCGGGTCGCCCGAAGGCCACGCCGCGGTGGTCCAGGAACACGGCGCCGGAGAAGTTGGCCGCCACCTGGGTTTGCCCGTCGTAGTGGTCCACCATGATCCGGGCGTCGCCGTAACGCGTCATGGCATCCGCCGTGGCCCGGGTGCTGCCCTGATCGCCCTCGGTGTGCTCTGCCGCCAAGCGAAGGCCGCCCTCGGTGCGGTAGGTCGCTCGGGTGGTCAGGGCATCCTGGCCTGGGGCCTGGCGGGCCCGAACGCCCACGCTGGCCTTGCTGCCGAAGCGGTAGGTGTAGCTGGCGGACACTTGAAGATCGTCGCCTTGGAGGTCTCGGAGCACGTTGGCGGACACCTGGCCTGCAGTGCCCAGGTTCGCGCTCACGCCCAAGGAAGCGAAGGCCAGGCTGGAGCGCCCCGTGTCGATGGCACTGTAGATGCCACGCACAGTGAAGCGGCGATCCGGGCGGTAGAACACGGAGGCTTGGGTGCGCGAGGCAATGGGTGTGGCGTAGGTGCTCTGCAGGCGCCAGAAGCCTTCGTTCTCTTCGTGTTCCAATCGAACGCCCAGCTTGGGGCCGCGGTAGTCGTAGCTGGCCGCCCAGCGCGTTCCACCTTGGCTTGAGCGGCCCACCTCGCCATCGAAAACGCCCCAAGTGCCCGGGGCCCAGGTGGAACCCACGGTGACGTTGCCCTTGCCGTTCTCGTCCACCTGACCACCGGCTCGGATGGTCCAGCGGTCGTTGACGCCCTTGGCCCACGACGCGCTGACGCCGGCCGTGCCGTAGCGGTTTTCGTCTTCGCGGACTTGTCCCGCCGCGATTTCCCACGCGGAGAGCCCGGGACGCAGCAGGGTTGGGGCCACGTAGAGCCGTGCAGTGGAAACGGCAGTTTCCCGGCCGTAGGCGTCACGCACCACTACATCCGTTTGGCTGGCCCCCAGGGCCACGTTTCGACCGTCCACGGTGAAGGGGCCGGCCTTGACGTCTTGGCGTGTGATTTCGGCCTGGTTGGACAGGACCTTGACCTGCCCCGGATCCAACGCGATGCCCCCCAAGGTCGGGACGGGCCACGTCGGCGTGAGCGGATCCAGTGCTGCCGGGTCCTTCGCGAGTCGAATGCCGCCCAGCGCCACGGGGCCGATGCGGGGCGTGGCGTAGACATCGCCGGCTTGCCAAGTCCGTTGGCGCGGCAGGTCGTCTTTCTGCCAAGCGGTCATGCCGCGGCGCATGCCAAACCCGTTGGGGGATTGGTTGAGCTGCCCGGTGGTGGAGACCGCGCCCCAACGCCCTCCGGTGCGCGCGTCCAGTGCCAAGGACGTGGCTTGTTGGCCGCCTGCAATCTGGGTGGCGAGGTTGTAGTTGACCAAGACGCCCCCGATGGCGGGCGACACCTGAGAAACCGGAGTGCCGTGCTGGCTGAGCTGCTGCGCCGGCTTGCGGTCAGCCGGAATGGTGAGCTGGACGGTGGCGTTCTCGGGGGTGTAAGCCACGGTCACGCCCAAGGCTTGGTCGGTCAGGTCCTGGCCCTCCTCGCCCGGGCGAAGGGTCACGCCGAGCTGCTGCCAGGTCGTGGATTCGGCCACCCAGGCCCCACTTTGCTGCCAGAGCAACACGGGGTCCTTCGCGGGCAGCCCGTTGGCCTGGATCGGCGCGGCCAGCACCGGCTCCACCCCGTCTGGGATGGCCGCGTGCGCGCTGCCAATGGACAGGGCCAGCGCGAGGCCCAGGACGCTTCCCCGCCGCACGTGTCGCCCTCAGTTCACGGGGACGACGACGGGAGCCCCGTTGACCGTGATTGAGAGCGTGGACGCCTTGAGACCAGGCTTGAGCTCCACGTGCTTGCTCTGCCCCGGCAATACCCATCCCAACGCCCCTTCGCGCCATGCCGGCATGCCTTGAGGACCGACGGCGATCAGGCGCGCGGCGGTCGAACCGGTGTTGGTCAGCAGAAGGCCGTCGGCGGTGAAGCGGGCCGTGAGCACCGGAGGACCGGCCTTGGCGTCTTCAAACCCCACCGGCAGGTTCTGGTGGATCAACAACTGCACCTGGCCCGCCGTGGACGGCTGGGGCAACTGGCGCAGCAGCACGCGGTAGTAGCCCGGCGTGCCGATGCCTTGGGTGCGCACCAACCGCACGGCCCGGCGGGACCCAGGCGGGATTTCGACAATGGACGGTGCCGCGATCACCGCCTTGGCGGGGCCGGTCACGTCCTGCCCGCTGGGATCTTGGAACCAGTCCAGCACCGTCACCTGAAAGCGCTCGGGGGTTTCCCCATGGTTTTCCAAGGTCAACGCCCCTGCCTTTTCTCCAGCCGGGGCCACGATGCTTGTGGGAAATAGCGACACGTTGCCCGCCCACGCAGGCACGGCGAACAATGAGCACAACGAAACGGCCAACAAACGCTTCAACATCACTCCTCCAAACCGATCACCTCCTTTGATCCAACCAAAACATTCAAAGTTGTCAACCCACCCCCAAAAGAAAACCCCCGAGGATTTCCGGGGGCTTTAAGGGAAACGGTTGAGGATCAATAAGTCAGGGTTACGGCGATGGTGTCGGAGAAGGTTCCACCGGGCACCTTGTTCAAATCGTAGAAGGCATAACCGATGCCGATCATCTGCTGCTCACCGGTTCCCACGCCCTCCCAAGCATCGGCCCCACTGCCCCACACTTGGCTGGCACCGGGATCTTTGAAGAGGCCGTAGGCGACGAAGTTTCCGGCCCCATCGGACACGGCGCGGTGATTGGGACGAGCAATCGCGGCGCCGTAGTTCAACCCGTCGCCGGGCACGATGCTGAAGGCGGTGCCTTGGTTGCAGCGAACCAGCAACGCGCCGTTGGAATAACCCTGCGTGCCGGACGCCAAACCGTTGTATTCACCGCCGCCCAGCTGGGTCACGAGCAGGCTGCACTCGTTGTTCACGGTCGCAGAAATCATCAAGTCTTCGGTGACGTCGGCGGCGGAGGCCGAAGCGGCAGAAAACGCGGCCATCAAGGCCAGAGAAAAAGAAAGGGTCTTGCGCATGAAAAATCCTCCTCGGATTTAGGGAAAGGGAAAGTGGCCCGGATTGGGCTTGCTTCACCAATACTCGATAAATCTATTTCCGCAAGAGGATCGGGCAACAAGAGTTGCAGGGGCCAACCCAAGCGCTTGCACCGAGGGCACGAGTGAGCTAAAAAGCAATCGCCGGTCGCAGAAGCGTCGGTGTTGTGCCCGCATAGCCAATAGGCTCCGGGTGCCCGAGGTCCACCCAATGGGGGCGCGGGAATCTTTTTTCGATTCCGGAGCCATCCATGACGACCAAACGCCGCAAATCCCTCCGCACGTCTGCCTTCCATGCCCAGTTCGGCCGCTGCTACTACTGCGGCCTGCCGATGTGGCTCGCAGCTCCTTCAGAGCTCGGGCTGAAGCCCAGCAAGGCTCGAGCCTTTCAATGCACCGCGGAGCACCTGGTCGCCCAGCAGGATGGGGGCCGAGACGTATCCGGGAATGTGGTGGCCGCGCATGCCCGATGCAACCAGTGCAGGCACAAGCGAACGGGACCAGCTCCCTCCCCTGAAGCGTTCCGGGCCTTGGTTCAGAAGCGGCTGGCAGTGGGAAGATGGTGGTCCAGACTGCCGCCTGGGATTGCGCATGCTCCTGTATGACCTCATCAAGCTCTACGAACCCTCGTTTGAGCCGGCTCGCACCTCTTGAAGGCGCAGGGACAGCTTGCTGGCAGACACCTTCCCTCAACCACTCCCTCGCGCCTCGCGGACAACCGCCAGGGCCATGACCACGGCTTGGAGGAGATCCGATTTCGTCCGCCCCTGCTCGCTCCCATCGCTCGGAAGGGCGGTCAATGCAGCGACCGCGTCCTTCCCTGACAAGTATTGGACGCACGTCAAGGCGGACCAGTGAAGCCCAAACTCGGTGCGCAGTCGCGTTCCAGCCTCCCCTTGCAAGAGCGTCCCGTCGGCCATTTCGAGCAACACGTGTGCAGCGGCCAACGCCTTGGCACGGGCATTCGCAGGGTCTTTGTGCAGGGATTAAGCTGCCGGCTTCGCCTTGGCCTTCTTGGCAGGTTTCCGAATCGGCTTTGCCTTCTTGGCGACCTTGCCCACCTTCGCAGCTCCCTTAGCCGCGGCCTTCTTCACCTTGCCAGCGGCGGGCGGGAACTTGGCCCCAGGGTTGGCCTGCGCCCACGCCTTGCCTTCGGCCGACTTGGCCCATGCCGTGAAAGCCTTGGGTGCCAGCCCTCGGCCTGCCCAGGTCTCTCCCGTCGGGAGTCGATACTTGGGGGCGACTTTGCCGAGCTTTCGGCCCTTCAGCGGCCCCACAGAAGGTTTCGGGGAACGCGCCGGCTTGACGTCAATGGCCTCGCCAATGAGCTTGGCAACCTGGCGACGCTGGGCGGGGCTGAGAACCTTCGCATACTTCTGAAGCACCGCAATCGCCTTGGGCACCTCACCATCGCGCTTCTCAACCAGCCGCTTTTGGGCTTCGAGGTGCTTGATTTCTGCGTTGATCGACTGAAGAGTGGTCAAGGCCAAGGCAAATACTCCGTTGAGGGCAAGCAAGGGTTATAGCCCATCGGCGGAGCCAGGGCCAACGCAGGACGCGCCCTTCGGCCAACTTCCATCCACCGAAACCAGCCTCGTGCGGCAGATCAGCGTGCGTCCGGCCTCGACGCTCTTGGTCAAAAAGCTTTAGAAGAAGACCCCTAGCGGTCGGGTGGACTGGATTCAGGCGTGTTAGCTGGTCATCGAAACGGCCATCGAGCCCCTCCCGTAGCGCTGGGCGATCGCCAGGCTGCCTGCCTTGCATTCGAGACTCGTCGAGTTGCCCCGCGGCGTCGCGGTGCCGACTTGGACGGATGCCTTATTCACCTCCTCATATTTGGCGATAACGGGTGGGCATACGGCGAATAGTGCAGCGACGAGCCAAAACTTCTTTCAATCTCATGATCAATCCCCCTGCTAACCGTCGCCCGGCGGCGCTCACACCTTCAGCGCTGGTCGGGATAGGCATTTCCAATCGTCACCCCTGAGCTAAGATGAGACATGATCACGGTCCGACAGCGAAATGCCGAAAAGGCGGGGTTTGGATACGAGAAGGTCCGCCTGAAATGCGGCCCCGGCCCGAAACAGTGGATGTGCCCACAAATGAGCCAGCCGCTTTCGGTCGAAAAGGCGGCCCTGTCCCACTTCGCCCAGCAAGGATGGCGAGGGTTCAGCGGCGAAGGCGGCCTTTTGCTGACCCTCATCAAAGCCATGTCGTTCCAGAACCTTGGATACGACGAGCGCACGCGCTACGTCGAGGCGCTCTATACGCTGGCCGCAGAACCATCCTACGGACGATCCTACACCGTTGCCGAGTTGCTCACGAATCTGGCCCGCGCAACCGCCGGTCAAGTGGCGGCTAACTTTGACCAAATGGCGTCTCGGGGTCCACACATAGAGCAAACGGCGTGGGGGCATTCGTCCGACACCTCGTCAGTTCTCGATGTGTTTCCCGGCCTGGAGCGCTGGATGCTATTGGAACTGTTTGAAGTTGCCGGCTCTGATTTGCTTCACCGCATTGCCACCATTTTCGCCTCTAACCCCTACGAATACCGCCGCGGCTGGCCGGACATCACGATGTGGAGGGAACGGCAGCTCCGCTTCGTGGAGGTCAAAGCTCCTGGCGACTCGCTGGGCAAGAGTCAGAAAGTCATTGCCCAAACCTTCGCCGTCCCATTGGGCCTGGACTTCACGCTCCTTGATGTCGTGGTGCCACCAGCGGTGCCCTAGCCCACAGCATTGACGCTCGCGCGCGAAACCAGGCCGCAGCACTCTCCCGCCGACTTTGGCTCGCCAAGGAAGAGTTCGCGGGCGCGGCATGGCGGCCAAAGGGCAAGCAAGCCCATCCGGAAACCGGCTTGGTCGGTCAAGCAGGATGCATTGTGTCCGGCATAAACTACGAGGTGTGACCAGCTAGTTAGGGTGAATGGATGAACCAGGTTAGGAAGCGATGGAATAACGACGAAACGCGTGGACAGGTCGAACGAATCTTTGGCCGCGATCAGTTAGAGAAGGTGCGTTCTTGCCTACAGGCACTCAATGAGCGCATTTACTTCAGCGAATACCACTACAGGCAAGCCAACTATTTCATCAAGAAGCCGATGGAAGGCCGAACCAGCGATGAGGCCATGTTGGTTTTTTTGGGCGTATTTGACGAAGACGACGAGCCCGGGGCCTGGGAACACTTTCGCTTTTCCCACGCCCATGCATTTGCTTGCGTCCAGAACCTTCACTCTCTCCCCGACCACTTGGCCTACTTCGCCTACTGGGCATTAGGAATGGACTTGGATGAAAAAACTCGTATCCAGCGCTTGCGAGACATCACCCGAACGGAGGTGAACAAACGCCTTCCTGACCCACTGAAAGAGGTTTATAGCCAACTCGTTGCGGACGAAAGTTTCGTCTACATCGATGACCTCAACAACCATTCCAAGCATCGATCCTTGATCAAAGTTTCCTATCAAACGAAGTTTGAGATAGATCAGGTAAAGGAACATGGCTTGCAGTTCGGCGAGTTCACCTTCAGAGACAGATCCTATCCCGCCCGCTGGGTGCTGGAGACGCTGCGAAAAGAACATAACCGTCAAAGCAAGTTCATCGTGGCGTTCGGCAACGAACTGAACGCCACGCTCCAAGCCATGCCGGCACGGGCGGGCTAAACTCACATTCGCTCTGCCAGACTAACGATGGTCATGCCGCCCAGCGCGCCTGCGGGGAAATCCTCGCGCGCTCCAGGCCGATGCAACCTCGTTCGAAGGCCCTCATGGAAGTGATGGAACGGGCCTACGCGAAGTTTGGCCGCGGGTCGATGGCGTTCGCCTCGTCGGCCGAGCTAGTGCGTAGTGGAGCGCAGCGCCGCCAGGTCTGGGCGATGAACCAGGCGGCCTTGTCACCGGCTTACACGACTCGATGGGATCAACTCCTCAAGTCTCGATAAGTCCTACCAAGGAATGTCGTCGTCTTCATCGCTACTCGGATTGACCAGATATGGGACTGATGGCGACATCATCTCCAGCAGCCGCTCTCCCTGGGCCAGTAGGTGGTCGTAGGTCATCACCGATATTCCGTGCAAGCGGCGATTCAAGCCATGCAGCGAACGCTGCTGCACGTCGCTCCAATCGTGCGACCGCCCAATAACGATGGTTGCTCGCGGGTGGTAAGCGACGACCTCCTTGTGGTCCAGCAAGCCGTGCTTCGCATGTTCGTGCAAGATGTCCAGGTATCGATGGCACTGCCCAATGGCCTTAGAAACATCAGCGGAGAAGTAGTAGTTCCGATGTGCCGAGTCATAGACAAGCACGTCTTTGTCGGGCCGCTTCAGTTCAACGATGTCTCTGTAGCCAGCAATGACGTTTGGCAACAGCAAGTCAAGACTGTCGCCCGATGAAATGTTTCGCACCTCGTCCCGCATGACGTAGGCATTCCCGAACGCCCAGCAATGCTTTTCGCACCAAGCCTGATACACCTGCTCGCCAACTTCACGCCCTAGGTTTGAGCGTAGTTCTGCGACAGCCGAACGCATCTCACTTAAGCGAATCGAACCACGAAGCGCGGCGCTCAACTCGTGTGTAAGCTCGGCGGTCGATAGATGCTGAACGAGTTCTGGTTGAGAAAGCACCTTGGTCAGCGCCCCCACCAACTCCTCCGGATCGTGTTCGGAAAGGTTGGCTTCGCCGTTGGAGACCTTGATGAGAATGAACTCACCCGTTCCTGATTGTGCTGCAACCGGCAGGTGGGTCTGAAGGTATTTCAGAAGCTGCAGAGATGACGCCTCCGTCAATGTGAGCGTCTTCGCCTTGTCCTCAACCCAGGGCTGATTTTTCGACTTAACGAAGCCCTCAAGCTTGAGCGAGAACTCGGTGCGATCGCTATGCGGAATGAACCACGCAAGCGCCTGGAGCTTGCTCTTTGTGGTCTCGTTCAAGACGACGGGAGGCGCATAGTCCAGCTTCCCACTGCTGGCTGCCTTCCTGACAATCCTATGCACCTTGTTTGCGTCTTGCATGCTTCGCCCCCTTAGCCGTTGATTACGTCCCTGAGCTGTTCGGTCACGCTGTGGCCCTTCTCGTCCCTCAGCTGGGCCATGAGGTAAATCCCCCTGCCCTTGCTCTTGGTGGCCCAAAGCTCACCGATCATGCGCTTCTCCCTCTCGGAGTCCGCCGTGTATCGGTCGCCGCCCTTGTATTCGACGACCAGCAGGCGACCGTCCTTGAGCTTTGCTACAAAGTCAGGGTAGGTCCGCTGCTTGGACGTCGGCATCCAGAACTGGCTCTTGTCCACCAGGTTGCGGACCCAAAACTGCACCTCGTCCAGCTGATCGATGGCCTGGGCGCAGAGGAACTCCTCGCCCACCTTGCCCCCGGCGGTCTTCCATTGAAGATCGCCCACGAAGGGGTAGTAGTGCTTGCGGAAGCGATATGTGCCGCCTTGGTAGTAAGAATGCGCTGGATACTGGGTCATGTCCGCCGGATAGGTGAACATGGCATCGGGCTCGTCGCTGACCACGATCTCTGCGTCGGCACCAAACAGGGCCTGCTGGAAGCCATCCTTGAGTGCTTCTGCCTTGGCGATCTGGAGCTGTTCGCCGAGCTTCCGTCGGAGCACGAACTGGCCATTAAGCAGTTGCGATAGCGAGAAGCCCCGATCTTCGGACAGCCCGCTGATGGACCGGCGCAACCACTCCCGCAGCACGGGCTGCTTGACCGCCGGATCGCGGATCTTCTGGTCCAGCCAGCCAACCAAGTCCGCTTGAGTGCGGTCCTTGGCGAAGCCAGGCAGGTAGGTATTTACGTCGTCGTCAATCGGCGTGTAGCTGACCTTCTCGTCCACCAAATCGACTTCAAAGGTTTTGCTGTCCGCGTTGAACTTGAGGCTGGTCAGGTCCGGGGGATAGGCCAGCAAGTCCCAGGTGAAGCCCGGCGGCGTGGCGCCGCTCTCCACGAACTCCAGCTCGCCCTGCTCCATGACCCCCAGCCGCGGCACGCTGAACACCGAGCCATTCTGGCTGGGTGCTTTGACGGCCTTGGCGGCGATCTGGTGCCGCCGGATCGTAGCCGTGGCCTCCTCGCGCTCCTTGGTTGGCACAACCTTGGTGATGGCTTCCACCGTGGAATCGTCAACCTCGCCCGTGATCTCTACCAAGCCCCCCTTACCCTCTTCGTTCGGAGTGAATACAACGCTGGCCTGGTCCCGAGCAGGGATGCCGGTAAGATCAGGCTGTTTGCTCACAGCAATGGTGGCCCTGGGCGTCACGGGCACCGGATTGACCTTGCCGCCTTGCAAGTCCAAGCCGGGCCCAGGTGTGGGATCCGGCAGCACCGCCCCCACGGCCTCCAGAGGGTTGAACCCGATGTCGATGAGCGACTTGGTGAGCTCTGCGGCAGCCAGATTGAACGCCGCAGTGGTGACGTGCGCGTAGGCCTTGTTCATGGCCTCCTGCTTGCGGCGGGTGGCATACGGCATGCGCAGAACGCGCCCCAGCAGCTGCTGGATGTCCTTGTCGCTCTTGACCTGGGCCACCGAGCAGAAGACGTAGGCAAAGGAGCAATCCCACCCTTCCTTGAGCGCTTGCTTGGTAATGATGACCTCGATGGGGCAGTCCTTGGCGAACAGGTCCACCCCGTCGATCTCGCGCTGATCGCCCGTGGCGATGGCAATCGCCTTCTCGGGCACCTTCTCGTTGTCGATGAGGTGCTTCTTGACCTCCTCGACCGTGGCAGTGCCCTTGGCGTTCTCAGCCTGAATCAGCAGGATGGGACGGATATAGTCCGGCTCGCCCAGCGCGGTCTTGCCCAACTCGTTACGGCGAGCCACGGCGCTACCCACTGCGACTTCCCATTGCCCGACGTGCTCCTTGAGCACGACTGGGAACTTAATCATATTGGCAACTTTGAGCTCAAACGCGCTGACGCTCACCAGCACATTGCTTTTGCTGGCTTCCGGCGTGGCCGTGAGCTCCACCACGACCTTGGCACCAAGCCGCTCGTAGACCTGATAGGACAGGGGCGTGTTGGCATTGTGGGCTTCGTCGGTGATGACCAACGGGCCGTGAAGTTTCAGCAGATTGGCGAAGGACGCGATGGCCTTTCCCGCCTTGTTCTGCTCCAAGTAGGGCAAGTCGGACACGCTGCCGGCGAAGTGAGGCTCCAGATCTTCGTGGTGCTCGTAAACCTTGCGGCCTTCCTGGTTCTCCACGCGCAGGGCCGCCATGGTCGAAATGACCACGCACACCTTGGTGCCCAAGTCAGCGGGGCGGATGTGGGTGAAGTCCTCCACATCGAACACAGCGACCTTGCCCCCGAACGCCTCGTCCAGTTCTTGGCGGTAGGGGTGTCGGGGATTCTTGAAGGCTTCCAGCGTCTGGGTCTTGATCTGGGTGGTGGGGACCATCCACATGACCAGCGGGAACTCGCGCTCGAGGTAGGCGTCGCCCGCCGCCTGGATGATGTGCGCGCCCATGACCGTTTTACCGCCGCCCGTCGGAATGCGTAGGCACACGTAGGGCGAGGCCTCGAGATGAGGCATGGGTTTGTATTGGGTGACCAGACCGGCATCCGCGTTCTTCTCAAACGCGGATGCCGGGCCGGTCAGCCGGGCGTCTTCGAGGAACTGGGCCAGGCTGGACAAGGCCCGTTGCTGATACACCTTGAGGGAAAGAGCCATGCTTAGCGTGCCTTGATGTCGTAGGGGGTCTGTTTGAAGGTGATCTGGAGTTCTTCCAGACGCTCCTTTGGCAAGTCGCAGGACTCCCCGTAGATCACCTTGGGCCCCTCAAAGGGCTGCAAGCCCTTCAAGATCCGCTTGGTCAGCACGTTACCGCCACTCTTGCTTTCATCCCCGAGAATGCCGTTGAACAGCAGGTAGTAGCCGATCCCATGGTGCTCACCCAGAAACGGTTGCTTGGGGGCACGTGTGGAGCGTGCGGTGCCTGTTTCGGCAAACCAGACGTGGGCGGCCAAGTGTTCGAACTTGATGCCCTCGCGGATGTGGCCCGCATCATCGAACACGGGCACACCGAGCTTGTAGAAGCGGAAGCCGCCACCGCCCCTCCAGTCGGCACTTTTTGAGATGCCTCCTTGCTCACCATCAACAACCTTTTTCATCCTGGGTTGACCAAGCAACCGAGCGTGCTCACCGACTTCTATCCCAATCCATTTCCGGCGCATCTTGTGAGCAACCGCAGAAGTAGTCGCAGAGCCTAGGAAGCTATCCAAAACAAGATCCCCCTCTTCAGACGCTATGTGAATGACACGTTGAAGGAGACGTTCAGGCTTCGGCGTCATGAAGTTTTCACTACCAAAAAGTGCGACGACCTCTTTTTTCGCTTCCTGCGTATTTCCGACATCTGAGTTCATCCAGATCGTCTGAGGAACTACACCTTGCTTGACTTCCGAAAGAAATCTTTTTATTCGAGGAGCGTTGTTCCCTGCAGCGCCCCACCAGATCCGCCCATCGGAATCCATTTCCTGAAACTTCTCCTTCGACACACGCCAATACATTCCGTTTGGAGGGCCAGGTATTACCCTGCCACTGGGGCAAGTAATCGGATATGTTCCAGCGCCATAGAAGTTGCGCGCTGAAAGGTCGCCTGAGGTCCACGGACCACGCGGATCTTCATCGGGGTTCTTGTATGTGGCAGTTTGCCTCTCAGACCGAGGCATGTCGTTCGGACGCCAAATATCTGCGTCTTTTGCATAGACAAACAGATGATCATGGTCGACGGAAAGATGTCGAGCACTGTTCTTCGGAGAGAAGACCTTCTGCCAAATCGCGTTTGCAATGAAGTTCTTACGGCCGAACACCTCATCAGCAATGACTTTGAAGTAATGGGCCTCATTGTCATCCAGGGTTATCCAAATCGATCCATCTTCAGCCAACAGATCTCGCAACAGCTCTAGGCGCGGATACATCATCGACAGCCACTTGGCGTGCTCAAGGTTGTCGTCGTAATGATCAAAGGCGCTGCGAGTGTTGTAAGGCGGATCGATGAAGATGCACTTCACCTGCCCTGCGTAGTAAGGCAGCAGGGCCTTCAGAGCGTCCAAGTTGTCGCCTTCGATCAGCATGTTCGGAGAGTCGACCTCCCCATAGGACAAGCTGGCGACCGGCTCCAGAAGGCGGTAGGGCGTCAGGGCGGAACGGGTCAGGTCTTCATCACGGTTAGACCAGTTGAGCAGCGGCATCGAATACATCCCATCGAACAGGCACCAAGTATCGTTCAGAGGGTGCATTTCGGCCAATGCTCCAGAGCCTAACGGCGGCTAAGCCTTTGATCGAAATGACCTTCCCGTGATCGGAGCCTGATCGCGAACTATATGCTG
Source organism: Stenotrophomonas sp. NPDC077461 (assembly GCF_049545475.1). NCBI lineage: Bacteria > Pseudomonadati > Pseudomonadota > Gammaproteobacteria > Lysobacterales > Lysobacteraceae > Stenotrophomonas > Stenotrophomonas sp. NPDC077461. Next base: position 54,732 of record NZ_JBMWDO010000001.1, on the reverse strand, counting down.
GGCCACTTAACGACCGCCGGGCCAAGAGGCAACTAGGCTACGGACGGCTGAGGCCCACCTTCCTGCAGTATCGATAGACAGCCGAGCTGCTCACCCCAAGCTCCCGCGCCAACTGAGCCCGGCTGACCACCTTCAACCGAGTCCGAACCTGGTCCAGGCCCAGCCCCCGCAAGCTGCGCTGCTCCGGCCCTTTCAGGACACGCCCCAAGCGAAGGGCTCGGCGGTCCAAGCCGATGGTGGCCGGCGATACGCCCAAGCGCTGGGCCACCTCGGCCGATGTGAGCCCGGCTTGGATCAGTTGTCGCACCTGCTGACGACGCTCGGCGAGCTCGCGGGCTTGGCGGTCCCGGAAGGCCTGCCGTCCGGAACCCGCCAGGCGGTGCCGCCGGACAAATCGGTTCACGGCTTGGTGGGTGACGCCCAGGCGTTGGGCCAAGGCGCGCTGGGTCACCCCTTCGTCCAGCAAGGATTGGATTTCAGTCGGGGAGCGGCCGCCGAGGAAGCCTTTGCGTGGACTCATCGATCCATCGCCGCCAAGTCGCCCTGAATCTCGGAGGGTGACACACCAAGCGCCTGGGCGATGGCCCCAAGCGTCAGGCCTGCGGTCATTCCGGCGCGAATCGCATACCGCCGCTGACGTGCATAGGCTTGGCGACGCGCCTCCGGCTCGATGGGCATGGCATCGGACGGGTCTACCCGTCGGGCGTGCTCGATTTGATCCCGCTCACCACACGTTTGGCGGTGCGCGGCCAGGGCGTCGTCCACGTCCATGCTGAAAGGCGTGTTGCGTTGGGCAGCGTCGTAGATGGCTTGGATCTCCGCAGGCATGGGGAGCAGCTCGATGCCGTCAGGCCCGGGAAGAACGCCTGGCGCAAACAAGGTGGAAGGCTCGCGGTTCATCGGCCCACCCAGTAGCCCAGTCCCGCGCTAGTCAAGGTGGCCGCGTATAGAACGGCGTCCTCAGCGCTGGAAACGTTGAGGGCCATTACCACCGCCCCGAATGCGAGCGCGAGGACGCAACCCGCGAAGATCCCCCCAAAAATCGCGAAATCCACGTAGAGCGATGCGTCGCGCTTCCCGTCGCAGAATAGGGCCAGCGATTGCTTTACGGTCGGGTAAGTCAACGCGATCATAAAAGAGAGAAACGCCGCCGAGCAGAGAAACACAGCAAGGACCAGCATGGAAAGGACCAGCATCGTCAACGCACTCATCCGCGCGACCTCCCCTTGCCCCAGAAAAAGGCCAGCAGATAGAGCACCGCGACCGTGCCGAGTGCAAAAAGGCCTCCCACGTTGGCGACCTGGTGCCAGATGCTGAAGGTGGCTTGGGCCAGGAATGCGGCGATGACCACCATCCCAACTCCAAACAGCCCGCCATGAATCACGAAGCGGCCGTGCGTGCGAGCGCCTCGCTCACCGCCCCTCACCCGTTGCCAAGCTGCCTTGGCGTCGCCAAAGCGCTTGAACGTCCAGAGCGGGACCAGGACCATGAGGCCAAGCAGGGTCAGCAGAAGGATCGCGCTCACCATGGGCGGCCTCCCGCGTGGCTCCTCACTGGCCGCGCCTGGAAGGTGAGAGGTTGGCCCCGCTGGCTGGGCTTCAGATTCCAAGCCATTGACAGGTGAGGCACCTCATGCGTTTGCGCAGGCGAGCAGTCCATGCCATCCAAGCCTAGATTCCCGCATTGTTTGAAGTCTTCGAAGGTCAAAGAGGAAGTGGAGCGCTTACGAAAAAATGCGTGCCACTTCATCAGCGCTGGCCCTCAATCGGAACGACGCGGGTCTTGCTGCCCTTCCCGGTCAAGAACACCTTGTCCCCGGCGCGGATCGGCAGGTCATCAGCCTGAACAATGGCAATGACTTTTCCGCTCTCCAGATCGCGGACATACACCTCCACGCCCTTGCGCTTGCTGACTCCGTTTTGGATGGCCGTGCCGGCGACGCCCCCAATCACCCCTCCCGCCACCCTGGCGGCGCTGCGGTAATCGCCTTTGACCTCGCGAGCGGCCCCATAACCCACGGCCGCGCCGATGGCGCTGCCGGCGTTGACCTTCTTGTCCGATTGGAGGACGACCTCGCGGACCATGAGGACCTCGCCCAGGCGGGCGTTCTGAACACTCAAGGTTTCACTGGTGCCGTAACGACGGGCGGAACTGTTGTCCGCAGCGGAGGCCGTCAAGGGGAGCAGGCCGGCAAGGGCCAGAGAAAGAACCAAAACGCGCATGAGGCCTCCTTTTCCGAATGGGTTGCACTACCCATAACAAAAGGTTTGGTTTGCGCAAGGGGATCGGGAAAAGAAAAAGGCGGCTTTCGCCGCCTTTGTCGTTACTTACAGGGATGCGCTTCCGAAATATCCGACGCGACGGCATCCCACCCAACACCGCGAACACAAATGGCCGGCGATGAAAGCCGTGGCTGGTCGCCAGCCCGCACGATCAACCGGGTGGTTCGGCCGAGAACGTCAGCGGTCACGGCCAACGAACGGCCGTCGCTCCAAGGACGGTCGACGGAGCCTTCGAGCTGAACCTTTCTTTCTTGAACCTTCTCCCAAGGGATGCCCCCGGCATTGAGAAGGCTGGGGAAATCATCCAGGGTCGCGTCCTTGGGCAGGTCTACCTCGCCCAACAGAATCACCGCAGTGGGCGCAGCTTCTCTTTCAAGTGCAGCGACGCTGGGTTGACTGGAACACCCCGCAGCGAGCAGCAACGCACCGGCGATGGCCGACAAACAAAGATTGCGCACAGATCCTCCTTTTTTGTGTAGGTAGAAAAACCCATAACAAAGAAAAGGAGATGCGCAAGGGGATCTGGAAAAGAAAAGGGCGGCTTTCGCCGCCCTTTCCCTTGGCCTTAGAAGCGCGCTCGTAAGCGAGGCGCCTCCTGGGTTTGGCCGTCCTGCCCGTGGGCCTTCATGGCCGCACCGACCTGCCGTTGGGCGTCGGCCCCAAACCCGCCTTCCGGTGGCTTCCAAGCATTGGCAGCGGGAAGAAGCTCGTCCAAGAGCTTGGATCGGTTGTGGGCTCGCAGCTCGTTCTCAGCGTTGTTCAAGAACGACTTGGTCTCTCGGTTGCTCGCAAAATCGATGGGCTTCATGCCAGGCTCGTTTCGAAAGCCGTTGACATGGTTGTCAAAGCCTTGCTCGCCGACGAGCTTACACCCCTTGTCCCAGTCCGCCCCTGCGAACACCAGTTCTCGGCAGAGTTCCGTCTTTCCCTGCTTCGCCGCTTCATGGAGGACGCTGTAGCCGGCATAGTTGTTGTAGGCCCAGCCCTCGTCTCCGTCGATGTTGAACGTTCGGTTCCGACTGACCAGTTCTTCGTTGGGATCCACCTGCTCCAGCAGACGTTTGGCGTCGCCGGCCTCAACGAGGGCCACAATGTTGAGCACGCGGTCTTGCTCCTCCTTCGTCTGCTCTGCCTTTTCCGCGGCCTGCTCTTCCGCTTCGGCATCCCAATACCGAGCCTCGTGGTAGTAATCCCGGGTCGCATAAGGGGTTTCCCCCCTGTCGTTCTCCACATGGTGTTGCGAAACGCCTCGCCCCACCCCATCGACCAACTCTTCCATCGCGCGCTCGTCCGCGGTATGGGCAGGAATGTTTCCCTCCATGTCTTTTGCGTCAACCTGGGCCCCGGCCAACACCAACGCCTGCACCATCTCCCCCGTTTTGACGTAATGAAGCGCGGTTCGGCCCAGCGCATCGGTGTCCCTCACACTACCGCCCTGCCCCAACGCAGCGACAAGCTCGCTGGGCGTCTCGGCCATGAAAATCGGGTCGGTCGCCGCATCGACGCGCTCACGCGGCGAAAAATCGTCTCGGTGGTTCCGAACACTTTCTCGATAAAGCACAGGATCATGTTTTAGCGCTGGCTCGCCATTCGAGTTCAGCAGGGAGGGATCGGCCTTGGCATCCAGCAAGCGCAGCACAACGCCTGGGTCGCTGGCCAGGTGGAGCGGGGTGTCTCCCCCGTCCGTCCGCAGATTCACGTCGGCGCCGGCATCGATAAGCATGTGGCAATCGCCTTCAAGCCCTCGCTTCGCAGCAACATGCAGAGCGGATTGCCCTTGGCTTAGGGCATTGACATCCGCTCCGGCCTTCGCCAACAGCGCCAAACCTTCCGCAGTAGGTTTTTCGGACCAAGCGGGTTCCCTTTGGTATGTGCTCAACAGGCGATCAAAAGGCGAACGCCCTTGTTTGTCCAACGCGTGAACATCCGCCCCAGCCGAGATAAGCAGTTCCATCTGCCACGGCTCCTGACATTTATGCAAGGCGGAATCGCCGCGCGCGTCGCGATACCCTTTCACATCGGCGCCGTCTTCGATGGCCTGCCTTACCTCGTCCTCGAAGCGACCCTTCGTCTTCAGACCAGCGAAGGCCAAAGTGTTCCCCAACCGATCCGTTGCCTCATCGTTGAACGATGGGGGCACACTTTGAGGGCCCTCAACGGGCGAAAGGGTTGCCGGCTCCGCTGAAGCCACTGGCCGCTGGCTTGAATCATCCAAGCGCTCCCGGACCGGGGGTTCAGGCGGCTCAGAAGAAGCCACGCCTGGTAGTTCCGTGTCCTTTTGACGGATGAAGGGTCGAAGTAGATTTGAAAAGACGTTGCCAGCCATGGTTCCTCCGCTTGGTGAGTGATACTCATGTCTTAACAAAGAAAGGGGGATGCGCAAGGGGCCGCAAAGAGAAAAGGGGTGGCTTTCGCCACCCCTCTCAACCCAGCGTAAGAAGCTCAAGAAAAAACATGGCGCCTAGTTAGTGATTTCTGAGGTCGGTTAACTAAGCATTCTTTCCACCCCGGCGACAGCAACCACCGGAAACCACCAATACAGCAAGGATAACCACCCAATCACCTCCTAACTGCTCACCCTGCAAAAGTTATCACTTAGAAGGATAGGAATCGAAGCACGGCCAGGACTTCCCCCGACACATTTATTTCTAACTCAAAACCTCAAAAGGTCAATCCCCCACCTGCGTCAAGCAACCTGGCGTTCCTTGCGTCGCGATGGGGACCTTCGGCCGGCTTCCGCCTTTCGCCCCTGCTCCATGCCCTGCTCCTTCTTGACCTGGGGCAGCGGCTCGCGTTCAAACGCCGGGATGTCCAAAAAGGTCATGACCTTCTCCGCTTGGCTGGCTGCACGGAACAGGGTCCTGGGGTCATCGGCGAGGGCCTTCATCCAACTCTGCAAGTATGCTGCGTGCTGTTTTTCGTGTTCTTTCCCCAGCCCGATCCCGAGGCGCTCTAAAATGAACAAACTTGAGATTTCTGCACAAAGCTCTTCCTTGGCATACCCCTCCGTCCCGAATCGCCCGGTTAGATCGCGGCCGAGCCGGTGCTTGGCCCCGGTCCAATGGGCCAGTTCGTGGAGCAGCGTGGCCTGGTAGCTCACGTCATCGCTGAAAGTGTGGTGCTTCGGCAGGTGAATCGAATCCGCGGCGATGGAGTAGAACGCTCGGTTGCCACCGTCGTGATGAAGTTTTGGTTGGTGTTTGTCCAACAACTCCCGGACACGCAGGTTGCGGATCGACTCGGGCATGACGAAGCGCGGCGGGGGCTCGGGCATGCCGTCCATTTGGCTGGCATTGAACACCGTGGCGACGAACACCGATGGCCCTTGGTATCCGTTCTTCTCTTCGCCCTCGGTCAACGGCTCGGCCCCGTCTTTGGCCTTGCCCGTCTTGCTGAAATCCCAGTAAGCGATCTGCTGGCCCTTCTCGCCGCGCCTGACTTGGGCCCCAATGCTTTCTGCCTGCCGGTAGGTCAGCCAGCGATTGTCGTTGTAGCCATGGGCCATCTGCGCCCCGAGAAGGATCAGTGTGTTCGAGCCCCTATAGGACTTGCCCGAGGTTGGATTCCACGGCCCGTTGATCGAGCCGTTCTGCGGGGCGTCGGGGTCGTTCCAGGGCCGGCGCCAGGGGACGGTGCCTTGCTGCATGAGTTGGAGCATTCGCTCGGCGGTGGTTTGGATGAGATCCGAATACTTGGACATGGGTGGTTGCCTCAAATCTTTTTCAGCCTCCTGCGCCTCTCAACAGGTGGTTGTGGGTGGATGGGGTCAGAACTCGATATGAAGGGTCAAAGTTTTGCGGTGATACAACGCTCGCCGCAGTAGCTCGGCGATGTCGTCTTCGCTGCGCAGGCCCTGGTCGCCGTCTTTGCCAAGACGGACATGGAGACCAAACCCGCTCTGCACGAGCAAGTATTGCGGGTCCGCTTCCGGCGTCTCTGGGCTCTCCAGATCGGCCGGGCCGATGGCCTCTTCGGGAAAAGCGTCGCCGGGGATATGGTTGGGCGATGGCATGGGGGCTCCGTTTTGGTTTGGATACCCCTTTGCAATAGCGCAACTGCGGGGGATGTAAAGGCCTGCCCCGGAAATGCCGGGCATTGCTGAGTTAGCCCACCTTCTTCTTTGCCGCCTCGGCCTTGCGTTGCTCGCGCGCCTGTCGCTCCCGGCGATCCTGCCTCTCCCATGCCGCGGCGCTCTTGGCTTGGCGCTCCCGCTCTGCGCGGCGTTCGGCCTGGACCTGCTCGTAGGGCGTGTTGGCAAAGCCGAACAGGTGCTGGATCGCCTCGGGCAGCTCGGCAAAATCCTGCTCATCTTGCCGTTCGGCGGCGGCGGCCAGTGCTGCGTTCTGGGCGTCGTTGGCGGCCTTGACCTGCTCAGTTTCGGCTTGACGGGCTTCTGGGGTCAGGGCCTCCAGCCGCTTGAGCTCCAGCTCTTGTGCGCGTTCGGCGTCGGTCTGCTCGCCCTTCCAGCTGCAGAGGTAACAGTCCAACTGCTCGCCCTCCACGCGCCGATTCGACGGCCGCCCACGCAGGTGCCCGGCGGTCTTCAGACCACGGGTGAACTGGCGCTGCGAGAGGATTTCATCCGGTTCAAAGCCCTTCTTCTCGCACCAGGCCACATAGCGGGCATGGATGGCCTTGACGCTTTGCCATTGCTCACTGCCAGCGGCGGCACCGAACAGCACCCGGTCGGCGTGGGCCCAGGCGGCGATAGAATCAGCGCCGTGGATGACGGCCTGCTTGTAGGCCTGCGCGGCTTCCGGGAGTTCGTGGTCGGCCATGAACCGGCCTCGGGCCACGACTCGGCGGGCGCCTTCCAGCATCCAGTCGAGGAACAACTGGCCTTCTTCTGCAAGCAGCTTCTTGCTGAAGTCAGGAATGCGGTCACTCTCCGGAATCACGTTCGCCCACTCCACGATAGAGAGGCGGCGGGCCACGCCGCCGGACTTGTCGCGGAAGAACGGCGCGGAGTTGGAGCTGATGATCCACTTGGCCTTGGACTGGTAGTTCAGAACCGAGAGGTGCTTGCGATTGATCGCGATGCCATTGCCGCTGACCAGGGTCTTGAACGTGCCCTCCTTCCATTTTTCGCACTCCACCTCGTCCACCAAGATGAGCTGGCTTCCAAGGATTCCCTCCAGCGCGAACGTGTCGCTCAACGTGCCCAGGTCCAGGCGGGCCACTTTGTTGTGGACGCCTTCCACGCATTCGGCGAGCGTGGACTTGCCGCTGCCGGCAGCGCCATGCCACCACGCCGCAATCTGATAAGACCCGGGCAACAAGGTCATGCCGCATTGCTCCTGCACCAAGGCGCGCACGCCTTCGTCCGGCAACGCATGGGCCAGGAACTTGCCCAGAAGGCTATCGGCCGGCACGGAGCTGGGGATGTAGCGCTGGCCGGGCGTGGCGCCCGTGGCGATGTTCAGGGCGTGGGTCATGCCGTAGCGCGGCTGGGGTTCCAACGCCTGGATGCTGTCGGCGGTGATTTCCAGGTAAGCGTCAGCGCAGGGGACCACCGCCCGCTTGGGTTCCAACTTCGGCAACGCGCTTTGCTGGCCTAGGCGGGTGCGGGCGTAGGCCCAGCAACTGGAAGCGAGCTTGTCGCTGGCCTTTGCGGGGATGTTGGCATCGAGCCAGTCGGACGCCAGGCCGTCGCCGAGGCCGCGGTGAACCAGCGCCCAGTGATTTGCACTCCAACGGTAGACCAGCGTCGATTGCGTCGCGGATTCGTCGCGGACGCTGGCCCAGAGGTGGCCGTCGAGCCCCAACTGGAGGTGGCGAGCGAACAGGAAGTCCAGGCTTTCCGGGCGCAGTTCGCCTTTGTTGAGCTTGGCTTGCTTGTGGCGATCCAGGGCGCGTTGTTCGACCTTGAGATTGCTGGCGTAATCCCGCCGGTTTTTCTCCCAGTGCTTTTCGATGAGAAAAGCAATCTCAGGGGGGTTGACGACCGACGGATCTTGAGGGAGATTGTTCGTAGACATTGTAGTTGGCTCCAACGACTCCCCGCCCGGCAAGGCGGGGTTTCGCGTTTGTGGGGTTAGGCGACGTGCGGCAACGCGTTGTCGAGGATCCGGCGCAGCTTCTCGCTGGGAGAAATCCCCGACCGCTTGGCTTCGGCTTTCAGCCGCTCAATCAACGCCCTTTCCATGCGGGCATTGAAAGGGTCTTTTCGTGGGGTTTGGTTCTGCTGCGTGCTCATGGGTTCTCCGTGTTGCATCCGTAATACATTCAAGAAAGCAGGTTTCTTGAAACCGTCAAGCCCCTTCCCCAGAAATATTTTTAGCTGCTGGTTAACCTTCCTGCTGGTTGTCTGTTTTTTCTTAAACCAGCAGCCAAACCAGCAACTAAAAACCTTCCAGGCGATTGTTTTATCTCGTTTTTGTTCAAAAAATAAGCTAACTGCTGGTTTGCTGGTTAAAAAAACAGGTTTACGCTACGCGCCAACGTCTCATTTGGTCGAGAGATTTTCACTTATTCTTAACATTTTACAGTTGCAGAGAAAAAGTGAAAAAATTAACCAGCAAACCAGCAGGAGCCTTCAAAGCCTTACGTGGCAAGGGTTTTGCTGCTGGTTTGGCTGCTGGTTAACGGTTTTGGCGTTAACCAGCAGGAGCGTTAACCAGCAGTCTTTCCTAACAAACCGATACGGCTGGATTATTTTTCGTATGGAATGGCTTTCAGGAAAGCGGGGTAACAAGTGCTTGCCACCCGGTTTCTGCGGGTTGAAGAGCCAGAGCAAAAGCGGCTTGAAGCAAGAGCCGGCGGCTGCTCGCCGCCGAGTCTGGGAAAGGGAAAGGCGGGCCTCCGGCCTACTCGTAGTTGAAGGAGTGGGACCAGAACCCGCATCGCCTAGGGTCGGCCAACTCGTCCCCTTCTGCCTGCCCCTCTCCTTCCGTCTGCTTTTTTCCTCGGACCAGCTCGTTTCCCACCGTCACTTTGACTTCCCTAAGCGGCAGGGAATGAAAGGTCTGGTTCATGTGAATCTGCAAAGCTGTCATCGCTGCGCACAAGGGATCAATGTCTCCCGCGCGAACCCGGATTTCATTGCTTGAAATGAGGTTGAGGCGACTCCGGATCGCGGCCAGGGCCAGTGAGCCGGCACCACAACAACAGTCATAGACGTTACTCACGCTGGCACTGGGGTGCCGCCAGGTGAGGTTGGTGGCAAGGGCTTGAACCAGGTCCAAAAGATCGCCTGGCGTGAAAGACTGCCCCAGCCCTTCCCCGCCCTTCCTGGCCAGCAGCTCGGCATGGACCTGCCCAAGAATGTCTTCAAACGGCCTGCTTGCAGCGACTGCGTCGAAGTAAGCGGTGATGGCCGCCCCCACCTCGGGCACTGCGACGGCTCTTTCCTGCAAGGGGGTAAATGCAAGCACTTTGGGGTCGATGTGAGCCACCAGCTTCACGTGATAAATCCCGAGTGACATCAGCGCGTGCTGAACAAACGTTTCGACTGCAACCCGCGGATTCCACGGCTTGCCATCGGTGGAAGGAATGGCGCGGATGGCCTTCACCAGGTTGGCGACCTCATTCATCGTTGGCCGCCCCCACGCCCTCGCCCAGCCCAAAACTCACCCGGGCAAAGTCCAGCTCCAGGAAACACCCGCGGATCTGCCCCTCCCTGACCGCCCGCTTCAAGCGACGGGCGCCCTCCTCGCCGTAGGCAATCCACGCAGGGCCAGCAGGGGGCGCGTCACCTACGTCTCCGTTGGCCCGGTGGAACTTCAAGCGGCCCTCCTGGAAGACCACCGCGCTGACATTGGGGTGGCTCAGCACGAAACGTTGGAACCAGCGGGTCTCGGTTCGCGCAAACACCAGGGCGATGCCACCGCCCGGGTGGTTGGCCATCTTCTCCATCCAGGCCTCTTGCCCCCGGCCGAACGGCGGGTTCATGAAAAGGAAGGCATCCGCCGGCCATTCCGACGCCAGGCCGTCATCGCTGGGCTTGAGCATCCGAGCCGCGGTGGGCCACGGCATCCCGTTCTCGGGCGTTGCCGGATCCAGGTCGAAGGGCCCCAGGCCCGTGTAGCCTTCCTTCGGGCTGCCCCAAATGAGCTCCGGCGGGGTGAGCCAGGTGTCCGTGCTTTGTGCTGCGGGCAGGCGGTCGTAACCGACCATGGCGGACGCGAGCTTGGTGGCGCGAGGGGCCGAGGTGTTCTTGCGCTGCTTCGGCATGAACAGGTTGGTCTGGTCGGATGAAGCGGAGAGGATGTTCAATGCGTGCACCTAATGGCTGATAGGGAGTGGTCGTAAGTTCGAGGGGTTCAGACCTGCGTAGCCGGTCCGAAGTACAGCGAGGGCATCTGCGGCAGCTGCACGTCCAGGTGCATGGCAATGTTCCCCAGTGCGTCTTCGTCGGCTTCGCCCTCTTCGACTGAGGCCGCCGCGACAAGGCTGACGTTCGCCTCCAGATCGATTCCCCAGATGCTCCACGTCGGCGCATTGAGCTCTTCGGTGCTGAGCCGGTCAAACTGGCTCAATGCGTCTTCCCAAGACTCGGCTTCGAAGGTGTAGCGGCGGCTGGCGAGCCCCGTCCCTGTCAGCAAAACGCGTTGCGGCGGCAACACCTGTGCGGCAGGACCGGCGACACCATCGTGACCCTCCTCCTCCTCCGATCCGAACTTCATCTCACCGGCTCGGTTGAACACGTAGTTCGGGATCGCGTCGTACACCGCGTTCCCCACGCCTCCGTATACCTCCCGCTCGATTCTCTCCAGAGAGTAGGCCGAAGACTCAATCAGCCGCTGTGCGGCGATCTCAGGATCGAGCGACTCAAGATGGTTGATCGCATCGGACACACACGTGGCGTCCGTGGCGATGCTGTAGTCGACCCAGACCGGGCCGGTAACGCTGATGGTGTATCGCTGTTTCATTGGCTATTCCTTGATCTTTTGGCAAAGCTTCGCCAGCACGGCGATCTGGCCGCGTTGAACGGTTGCTTCATGGGGTTGGGTTTTCGGGTGGTAGAAGTGATCGAAGTAGGTCGGCGCGTGGGCTGACGCTCTTACTCGGAAGCGGTCGCGCCCAGGTTGCGGGCTGAGGTTTCCACCCACGCGGAGTGCGTGCTGAGGGCAATGGCAGCCCGGCGGACTTGGGAGGTGAGTGAAGTGTTCAAGGGCGTCTCCGTTTCCGATGCGCCCATCATGTCAACGCACATTGCCACCCAGCATGAAAGAAAGAATCACTGAAAGTGACCGTTTTTCAATGACTTGCAATCAATCACTTTCACGACAAAGTGCGGGAGGACCCGGCATTCGGGCATCCCATTTCGCGATAAGTTTTTGCCTTAGCCGAGGCTTGCCTCACGCGGGCGGCTCAGCGCTTGGCGAGCATCGCTCAGGATCGAGTCGACAGCGTCTATCAGCACGTCGTGCAGACGCCGCTCGACCCAGGGCATCTGGAGTGCCTCCAGTGTCGTGTGAGGCTTTGCAAAGCGGGTCGGGTAAGCCGCGGCAGTCCCAAGCACCCGTCCTCGATCATCCACGGCCCAAGGCAACATGCGTTCAAGCGCATTAATGCCAAGCCGCTTCAGCTCCCTTGTAAGGGATTCAATCTCGGCATCGGCCTCAGCACGCCTGACCTTGGCGGCGGCCAATGCTGCCGACAGCGCACATGCCTCATCCTCTTCGATACGTTGGCGGCCAGCCGATATCCATCGCCCGTTCACCTCCGCCTCGCTGCAATCCAGGACGGATCTCCAGTTGTAACGGGTGCCACTTTTGTTGCTCTTCGCCCTCGTGAAATCAGGGAAGAGCCCCTTCCCCGCCCGGCGACGGCTGTTCAACGAGTCTAGGCTGATGCCCATCGTGTAAGCCGCGACGGCACCGCTTACATTGGGCTCCAAGCCTCTTCTTGCTCGCGACAGCTCGTCCTGATGTTGCTTGCTCAATGTAACGAGCGGTGCCGTCGGATCTTTTCGCGGCCGGCCACGGCGCTTGCCTCCCAGAATCCCTGGGTCTCGGCCTTTAGCTGCTGGCTGGCGTTCTCTCACTGCGCGGCCTCAGAAGCGGAATCGGCCGCCACCCACATCTTCTGCGGGTCGGGCAGGCTCAGGCAGAGATTCGTCCAATGCGTCTTGGCGGGCAGAAGAACGCGCCACCCGCAAGACCTTTTCCACCTCGTCCAACGCAGCGCTCATGGCGGCGTCGTAGGGGTCTCTTGCGTTTACGCTGATCCAAGCCTCCAGCAGCGCCTCGGACAGCGACGCATCCCACACGTTTCCTTCGTCCAGGGCCTGGTCCAGTAGCTCTTCCGAGACCGAGAGAACGTGACCGGCGATACGGCCGTCGCTCATGACCCAGCCATGGCTGATCGACACGCAGTCTCGCAACGATAGGAAGGACACGCCCTTGCCGACCGCCTTCTTGAGCTTCTCCAACTCCGCCCGGCCCGTCTTTACCGCGAGCTCCCGCTCGAGCTCGCGGATCTGCTGGCGCAGTGCGTCTTCCTCTGCCACCAGCCGGCGCTCCTTGGCTGAGCGACCCAATCGAGCGCGCTGCCACTCGACGAGATCCTCGTACAAGTAGCGGACGTGCTGATTGGCCCCGCCGTGGAGGCTGCCCGCGCCTTTTTGAAAGGGCGGCCCCAGCGGGGGCGACCGGCGGCGCCACTCGCCCAGCGTATCGAAGTGCACGCCCAGATACTGGGCTGCGGCTTTGGTGGAAACGGTGGGCGTCAGACCGGCCGCCGCTCGCGACAGTTCTTGGTCCAGCGCGCGTTGTAACTTGGCCCGGAAGTCCTCTTCGCTGCGAACCGTCTCAATCGTCTGCATTGGCCAACGCCACTTTCCGATTCCTTGGAGCGAACAGTTTAACCGGCTCCTCGCCGGCCTCGTCGAGGCGGGGCTTGTCCAGCCCCTTGAGCCGGTTCCAGACCCGGGGACTGCGGGCCACCATCATCTCCTCAACCTCGCCAAAGGCATCGCGAAGGCGTGCCCACTCCTGCTGCGTGTAGCGTTCGGAGACCGGGGACATGCCATCGCCGCCGGCCGTGCGGACGTGGTGATGGAGCATCTGCGAGACGATGCGGCTCTCGCCAAACTTCAGGGCCGCGTAGCGCCCAAGGGTCCGCCGCAAATCGTGCGTGGTCAGGCCCTGGTCGACGTCATCCCGAATGTCCCCCGTATCTCCCTGCTGCCCAACCAAGCCCGCGTCGCGACGCACATTGGCGAGGATCGATTTGCTATCGAGGTAATGGCCCGACTTGCTGCGGCTAGAGCGGGCGGGGAACACGAAGCGTGTCCGGTCCACCTTGCGCAACGCGTCCTGGACCCCTGCCTCCAGTGCAGCAAGGACCGTTCGTGCCGCTCCCTTGGCCTTTGCTGACTTCAGCAACGACTCTGCTGCAGCCAGCTCGCGCCGGGCGTCTTCGTCGTCCAGCCGGGTTTCAAAGCGCAGTCGCAGCACCCTCTCCGCGAAGTAGCTGATCGGCAGAAAACGCTCCTCCCCGGATTTGGTGTCAAACATGAAGACCTGCGGCCCCTCCCGCTTCGTGTAGCGGTTGATCTCCCCGGGCTGGCCCAGCCAGACCCATGACACTTCTTCTTGGATCAACTCGCTGTGGGAACAGCGATCCATCCAGCGCAGTTGCGCGGCCTCGCTTCGACGCGTGCCCCAAAGCAAGGTCAGCAGCAGGTAATCGGACGCGCCGGCGTTGTGGCCACCCTGCTCGTCCCGGCGCCCCACAATCGACTGCAACACCTTCGGGAGCGTGTTGTCGGTCAGCGGATTGCGGACGGCCGCCTTCTCATAATGCTTGCGGAGGTTCCGCGCGCCTCTCAGCAGGTGCCTATCAAAGATGGCCTGCAGGGGGTTGTGCCTCAGCCTAGACTCTCGCCCCTCCCGCCCCGCCAGAACGCTCTCACGCTTCAGCACCATGGCCACCGCGCGGTGGGCATCCGTGAAGCTGTGTTCGGTGGCGGCCAGGCCACTGGCCCGGACCCGCTGGACATACTTTCCTGTGATCCCCAGGCTCTCCAGTGTCCGCGTATCCAGCTCCGCCCAGTCGTCGTAGCCAGCCAAGGCTTCTCGCATCGGGGTCGGAATGCGGTTGGATCGGACCATGGCGCTCTTGCGCAACGCCTCGAACGCGGCTTCCACGTCGTCGTCGGTCACATCGGCCACGGCCCGCTGAGCGAACCCCACTTCCGGACGGGACAATCGAGCAAGGCTGTCCTCCAGCGCCGTCAGGCTGGACTGCTTCACCAGGCGCTTGGCCACCCGGTCCCTCATGTCCGCAATATAGACGTCGAAACAATCGGACACTGTGAGCCGGGCCAATCGCCCGACCTCTTGCTGCTGCTGGCTCGCCCGGGCTGCTCGAGTCTTCGGGTTCTCGCCTGACGCCTTGAGCTCCTGAATAAGCTCCCGGGCCACGGAGTAGGCCTCTTCCAGCCCCATGTCCGTGACATTTCCCAACGCGAAGCGACGAACGCCCTGTGCTCCGCGCCGAACCACTTCATAGGTGGTGCGGGTCTTCCCCACGTAGAAGCCAAAGCCGACCGGTGCCCCTTGGTTTCCATCCAGCACGCGATAGGCCTTGTCACCCTGCTCCGGCGGCCGCTCCACCAGCTTGGCGCGCTTGCCCACGCCTCCGGACGCAGGGATGCGCCGAACCGAAAGCTCCATCACCTGTTGGTGGGTCAGACTAAACTTGGTGACCTGGCGCCGGGTGGCGCGGTCCGTCGCAACATTTTTTGGCATGATCGTCCGTGTCCCGATTAGCGTCGCAACACGATCTTTGCCCAAGCAACCGACCATCGCAACACCATCGCAACAAAAAATCCCGTTACTTGCCGTTTTGGACGGCAACCCGCCTTCACTGACCGAGACGGACTCCATTGCAAGCCACTGACTTAAAAGAAAAACGCAGCGAATCCAAGGGTGGTCAAGAGCATACCCCTCTTATGAAGCAGTTCTTCGCCGCCAAGTCCGACTATCCGGACCTGCTGCTGTTCTTCCGCATGGGCGACTTCTACGAGCTGTTCTACGACGACGCGCGCAAAGCGGCGCGGCTGCTGGACATCACCCTGACCCAGCGCGGCAGCTCAGGCGGCGCGCCGATCCCGATGGCGGGCGTGCCGGTGCACGCGTACGAGGGGTATCTGGCGCGTCTGGTGGCGCTGGGCGAATCGGTGGCGATCTGCGAGCAGATCGGCGATCCGGCGTTGGCCAAAGGCCTGGTCGAGCGCAAGGTGGTGCGCATCGTCACTCCCGGCACCGTCACCGACGAGGCGCTGCTGGACGAGCGCCGCGACACCCTGCTGATGGCGCTGTCGCGCGGCAAGCAGGGCTACGGTCTGGCCTGGGCCGACCTGGCCGGCGGCCGCTTCCTGGTCAACGAGGTCGATTCCGACGACGCCCTGGAAGCCGAGCTGGCCCGGCTGGAACCGGCCGAGCTGCTGGTGCCCGACGAAGAAAACTGGCCCGACTTCCTGCGCCACCGTACCGGCATCCGCCGCCGCGCGCCGTGGCTGTTCGATGCCGACAGCGGCCGCCGCCAGCTGCTGGCCTTCTTCAAGCTGCATGATCTGAGCGGCTTCGGCATCGACGACAAGCCGCGCGCCACCGCCGCAGCCGGCGCACTGCTGGGCTATGTCGAAGAAACCCAGAAGCAGCGCCTGCCGCACCTGACCGCGATCGCCACCGAAACGGCGAGCGAGGCCATCGCGATGAACGCGGCCACGCGCCGCCACCTGGAACTGGACACGCGCGTCGATGGCGACACCCGCCATACGCTGCTGGGCGTGCTCGACACCACGGTCACGCCGATGGGCGGGCGCTTGCTGCGGCGCTGGCTGCACCGCCCGCTGCGACTGCGCGAGGTGCTGGTACAGCGCCACGATGCGGTGGCCACCCTGATCGATCGTGGTGCCGACGGCGATGTCCGCGACGCGTTCCGGGCGCTGGGCGATCTCGAACGCATCCTCACGCGCGTGGCGCTGCGCTCGGCGCGTCCGCGCGACTTCTCCACCCTGCGTGATGGCCTGGGCCTGCTGCCCGAGGTGCGCGCGGTGCTGGCGCCGCTGGATTCGCCGCGTCTGGTCGCGCTGCGCGACGCACTGGGCTCGCACGACGAATGCGCGCACCTGCTGGCCTCGGCGATCGCACCGACGCCGCCGCTCAAGCTCAGCGATGGCGGCGTCATCGCCGAAGGGTTCGATGCGGAGCTGGACGAGCTGCGCCGCCTGTCCACCCACGCCGACCAGTTCCTGATCGACCTTGAACAGCGCGAACGCGCCAGCAGCGGCATCGCCACGCTCAAGGTCGGCTACAACCGCGTGCATGGCTACTACATCGAAATCAGCAAGGGACAGAGCGACAAGGCGCCGGTGCACTACACCCGCCGCCAGACCCTGACCAATGCCGAGCGCTACATCACCGAAGAACTGAAGTCCTTCGAGGACAAGGTGCTGTCCGCACGCGAGCGGTCGCTGTCGCGCGAGAAGCTGCTGTACGAACAGCTGCTCGATACGCTGGGCGGCCAGCTGGAACCGCTCAAGCAGTGTGCCGCCGCATTGAGCGAGCTGGACGTGCTGGCCGGCTTCGCCGAGCGCGCGCAGGCGCTGGACTGGTCGCGGCCCGAGCTGGACACCGCGCCGTGCCTGCGCATCGAGCGCGGCCGCCACCCGGTGGTCGAGGCGGTGCGCGAGCAGCCCTTCGAACCCAACGACCTGGACCTGCACCCGGACCGCCGCATGCTGGTGATCACCGGCCCCAACATGGGCGGTAAATCCACCTATATGCGCCAGAACGCGCTGATCGTGCTGCTGGCCCACATCGGCAGCTTCGTGCCGGCCAGCCGCGCCGTGATCGGCCCGATCGACCGCATCCTGACCCGCATCGGCGCGGGCGACGATCTCGCCCGCGGCCAGTCGACCTTCATGGTCGAAATGGCCGAAACCAGCTACATCCTGCATCACGCCAGCGCGCACTCGCTGGTCCTGATGGATGAGATCGGCCGTGGCACCTCGACCTACGACGGCCTGGCGCTGGCCGATGCCGTGGCGCGCCACCTGGCCTACCAGAACCGCGGTTACACACTGTTTGCCACCCACTACTTCGAACTGACCGCGCTGGCCGACGAGCAGCATGAAGGTGGTGCCAGTGGCATCGCCAACGTGCACCTGGACGCGGTCGAACACGGCGATGCACTGGTGTTCATGCACGCGGTGAAGGACGGCCCGGCCAACCGCAGCTTCGGCCTGCAGGTGGCCGCGCTGGCCGGCCTGCCGAAGTCGACCGTCGCGCAGGCGCGGCGCCGACTGGCCGAGCTGGAGCAGCGCGGCGGCGAGAGCCAGGCCGCCACGGTGGCGCCCCAGGCTCTGGATGCACCGCAGCAGTTCGGGCTGTTCAACGCGCCCAACACCGCCGCACAGGATGCGCTGGCGGCCATCGACCCGGACGAGCTGACCCCCAGACAGGCACTGGAAGCGCTGTACCGCCTGAAGACGTTGATCTGAGGCCATCCCGCAGTGCCGGCCGGGGAGCCGGCGCTGTCCGCCCCCCACACCCGGCGCACTCGGCGTGACGCCTTCGCATTCCCGTCGTGGAGGCGGCGTTATGCTCGGCCGGTTCCCATCCCTGCTCCGGAGTCCGCCGTGAACAACGCATCGCTCGCCGCTTCCCTCTTCCAGCAACTGCAGCAGGGCCAAGGCCTGCAGCAGGTCTCCCGGCAACTGGGCATCGACTCCGACCAGGCCAGTAGCGCCATCGGTGCGGCACTGCCGCTGCTGATGGGCGCAATGGGCCGCAATGCCCAGCAACCGCAGGGTGCCGAAGCCCTGCTGGGGGCGCTGCAGCGCGACCACGCCGGCGGCGGGAGCGGTGGTTTCGATCTGGGTGGTCTGCTCGGCAACGTGCTCGGCGGTGGCGGCGGCAGCGCCACCGATGGCGCAGGCATCCTCGGCCACGTGTTCGGCGGCAACAGCGACCGGGCCGCCCAGGGCCTGAGCCAGGCTACCGGCCTGGACAGCAGCAAGACCAGCCAGCTGCTGGCCATCCTCGCGCCGATCGTGATGGCCTACCTGGCCCAGCGCTTCGCCAACGGCGGCAACCCGGCCCAGCTCGGCCAGGCGCTCGGGCAGGAAGCGCAGGCCGCCAGCAGCGGCGGGCTGCTGACCTCGGTGCTGGACCAGGACGGCGACGGGCAGCTGGGCATCGGCGACCTGCTCAAGCTGGGTGGCGGCCTGCTGGGGGGCAAACGCTGAGTGCGGGATAGAAATAGGCTGTAGCTATCGCTTTGGTTGATTCATTCGAATTTACCGAATGAACGGGCGTGCTTACCGTGTCTGCATGCCGTCACGGCACGCCCCGGCAGCCGCCAGGGCCTGGCGGCGACGCGGCTCCTGCGGGAACGCGCGCCCACCGACATCGCCCTCCACGCTCCGGCGCGGAGGCGTCCCATTCGCTGGTACACAGGTAGATGCCCATGAAAAGCGAAGCAAAGTGCCCCTTCAACCACGCCCTCGTCGGCGACGCCACCACCAACCGCGACTGGTGGCCCAAGCAGCTGCGCGTGGACCTGCTCAACCAGCATTCCAACCGCTCCCATCCGCTGGATGAGGGCTTCGAGTACGCCAAGGCGTTCGCGCAGCTCGACTACGCGGCGCTCAAGGCCGACCTTGCCGCGCTGATGACCGATTCGCAGGACTGGTGGCCGGCCGACTTCGGCCACTACGGCGGCCTGTTCGTCCGCATGGCCTGGCACAGCGCCGGCACGTACCGCATCGGCGACGGGCGCGGTGGCGGCGGCCGCGGGCAGCAGCGGTTCGCCCCGCTCAACAGCTGGCCGGACAACGTCAGCCTGGACAAGGCGCGGCGCCTGCTGTGGCCAATCAAGCAGAAGTACGGCCAGGCGATCTCCTGGGCCGACCTGCTGATCCTCACCGGCAACGTCGCGCTGGAATCGATGGGCTTCAAGACGCTGGGCTTCGCCGGCGGGCGCCCGGATACCTGGGAACCGGACCAGGATGTGTACTGGGGTCGCGAGACCACCTGGCTCGGCGGTGACGTCCGCTATGCGCACGGGTCCGAAGGCGTGGTGGAAGACCACGGCGTGCTGGTGTCCGATGACGACGCCGATGGCGACATCCACTCGCGCACGCTGGAGAACCCGCTGGCCGCGGTGCAGATGGGCCTGATCTACGTCAATCCGGAGGGCCCGGATGGCAACCCCGACCCGCTCAAGGCCGCCTACGACATCCGCGACACCTTCGGCCGCATGGCGATGAACGATGAGGAGACCGTGGCGCTGATCGCCGGTGGCCACAGCTTCGGCAAGACCCACGGCGCCGGCCCGGCCGACAACGTGGACGTGGAACCGGAAGCCGCCGGCCTGGAACACCAGGGCCTGGGCTGGGCGAACAGGTTCCGCAGCGGCAAGGGCGGCGACACCATCACCAGCGGGCTGGAAGTGACCTGGACGCGTACCCCGGCGCAGTGGAGCCACGACTTCTTCGAGCTGCTCTTCAAGCACGAGTGGGAGCTGACCAAGAGCCCGGCCGGCGCGCACCAATGGGTGGCCAAGGACAGCGAGGCGGTCATTCCCGACGCGCACGATCCGTCAAAGAAGCATCGCCCGAGCATGCTCACCACCGACCTGTCGCTGCGCGTCGATCCGGCCTACGAAAAGATCTCGCGCCGCTTCCTGGCCGACCCGCAGGCCTTCGCCGATGCCTTCGCGCGTGCGTGGTTCAAGCTCACCCATCGCGACATGGGCCCCCGCTCGCGCTATCTGGGCCCGGAAGTGCCGGCCGAGGAATTCCTCTGGCAGGACCCGGTGCCGGCAGCGACGCAGCCGGGCATCGACGCGGCCGACATCGCCACGCTGAAGCAGCAGATTGCCGCCAGCGGCTTGAGCGTGTCCGAGCTGGTCGCCACCGCGTGGGCGTCGGCCTCCACCTTCCGCGGCTCGGACAAGCGCGGCGGTGCCAACGGTGCGCGCATCCGCCTGGCGCCGCAGAAGGACTGGGCGGTCAACCAGCCGCAGCAGCTGGCCAAGGTGCTGGCCGCGCTGGAGAAGATCCAGACCGGCTTCAATGGCAACGGCGGCGGCAGGCAGGTATCGCTGGCCGACCTGATCGTGCTGGCCGGCGGTGTGGGCATCGAACAGGCGGCCAAGGCCGGCGGCCATGACATCCAGGTGCCCTTCACCCCCGGCCGCACCGATGCCAGCCAGGAACAGACCGACGTTGAATCGTTCGCGGTGCTCGAGCCGTACGCCGACGGCTTCCGCAATTACCTCAAGGGCCGCTACAGCGTGCCGGCCGAGGTACTGCTGATCGACAAGGCGCAGCTGCTCACCCTGACGGCTCCGGAGTTGACCGTGCTGGTCGGCGGCCTGCGCGTGCTGGGCGCCAACACGGACGGCAATACGCAGGGCGTGCTGACCGACCGCCCCGGCACGTTGAGCAACGACTTCTTCGTCAACCTGCTGGACATGCGCACGCAGTGGAAGGCCAACGGCAACGGCTACGAAAGCAGCGGTGCCGCGCGCTGGACCGGCAGTCGCGCCGATCTGGTGTTCGGGTCCAACTCGGTCCTGCGAGCCCTCGCCGAGGTCTATGCCAGCGCCGATGGCGAGAAAAAGTTCGTGCAGGACTTCGTCGCCGCCTGGGTGAGGGTGATGGAACTGGACCGCTACGACCTGCACAGCTGATGCGACGCGCTGGGTGCCGACCGTGGGTCGGCACTCAGATCGCGTCAATATCCCCCAACGCCCGGATCAACCGGCGCGCACGCTTGTCCGGCTTGTGCTCCGGCGGCTGGTAGCCATTCTTTGCGGCGGCACGCTGCGCACGCAGTTCCGCCCGACGCGCGCGCGAGGCCTCGCTTTCTTCGTACAGCTGCTGCGCCACCGGCGCCGGCCCACGCAGGTCGCTCAGGCCGCGGACCTGCACCTCATAGGTTTCATCGCCTCGGCTGATCTGCAGCTGCTCGCCCACGCGCACCGCGCGCGAGGACTTGGGGCGTTGTCCGGCGACGTCGACCTTGCCGGTCTCCACCGCCTGCTTGGCCAGGCTGCGGGTCCTGTAGAAGCGCGCGGCCCACAACCAGACATCCAGCCGCACGGCGGCCACGGGTGTTGCGTCAGTCATTCTGCTTGCCCAGCTCCACGGCGTTGGCCGGTCGTCGATTCAGCGGTTGCGGTGCGTCCGGATTGCCACGGCAACCGGTGCCACCGATCAGTACCGGTACCCCGGCGTCCAGATCGCGGCGCTGGCTGCCAACCTGGCACTCGGGTCGGTCCATCGGCCGTACCTGGGCATCCCCCAGGCGGTCCGTACTCGAACATGCGGCCAGTGCACCGGCAATCAAGAGCGCAGTGCAGGAGCGCGCCCATACAGGCACGGTGGGAAGGGTCCGAAGGCGCGGATGAAACGGGTCTGGCATGGCGATATCCCGCTGACGGGCGTGGTGCTAGTGTGCCGCTCCCAGAGCCTGATCTCCAGAGCACATGGCCAAAGCGCCGCTTGACCTGACCACCGGCCCGATCGGGCGCAACCTGTTCCTGTTCGCCCTGCCGATCCTGGCCGGCAACATCGCCCAGTCGCTGAACGGCTCGGTGAACGCGATCTGGGTCGGGCGCTTCCTTGGCGAGGCGGCGCTGACCGCCACCGCGAACGCCAACAGCATCATGTTCTTCCTGATCGGCTCGGTGTTCGGCATCGGCATGGCCGCCACCATCCTGATCGGCCAGGCGATGGGCGCGCGCGACCTGCCGCAGGCGCGCCGGGTGATGGGCACCAGTGCCACGTTCTTCATCGGGCTCTCGGTGGTCATCGCCATCGCCGGCTGGTGGCTGTCGCACCCCCTGCTGGCCGCGATGGGCACGCCCGCCACGTCGCTGCCGCTGGCCGAGGCCTATCTGCGCATCATTTTCCTGGCCATGCCCACGCTGTACGCGTTCGCTTTCCTCAGCTCGGCGCTGCGCGGCGTCGGCGACTCGCGCACGCCCTTCCGTTTCCTGCTGCTGTCGGTGGTGCTGGACATCGGCTTCAACCCGCTGCTGATCTTCGGCATCGGCCCATTCCCGGCACTGGGCATCGCCGGTGCCGCGTGGGCCACGCTGATCGCCCAGACCGTGTCGCTGCTTGGCCTGTTGCTGTACATGCGCAACAAGCGCCACGTGCTGTGGTTGGGCCGCAAGGACATGGCGCTGTTCAGGATCGACCCGGAGATCCTGCGCGCACTGGTGGTCAAGGGCATCCCGATGGGCCTGCAGATGGTGCTCATCTCCCTGTCGATGATCGTCACCGTGAGCATCGTCAACGGCTACGGCACCGATACCGCCGCTGCCTACGGCGCGTCGCTGCAGTTGTGGACGTACGTGCAGATGCCGGCAATGGCGATCGGCGCGGCCTGTTCGTCGATGGCCGCGCAGAACGTGGGCGCCGGCAACTGGAGCCGCGTGCGCGGCACCGCGCGCAGCGGCGTGCTCTACAACTTCCTGCTGACCGGCGCGCTGATCCTGCCGCTGATCCTGCTCGACCGCTACACCCTGGCGCTGTTCCTGCCCAGCGGCAGCGAAGCGCTCGACGTGGCCCGCCACCTCAACCACATCGCGGTGTGGTCGTTCCTGTTCTTCGGCGTGAACTTCGTGATCTCCGGCGTGGTGCGCTCCACCGGTGCGGTGATTCCGCCGCTGCTGATCCTGGCGGTGTCGCTGTGGGGCATCCGCGTGCCGTTCGCCGAGGGCATGCAGCCGTACCTGGGCGCTGACGCGGTGTGGTGGAGCTTCCCGGTCAGTTCGTTCTTCGCGATGCTGCTGTCGCTGGCCTACTACCGCTGGGGCGGCTGGCGCAAGGCGCGCATGCTGCCCGCCCATCGCGGGGAGCTGGCCGCCCCGTCGGAAGTCCCCTCGATGCCGCCGTCGCCGGTGGCCGATCCGGACCCGGCCGCCCCCACCCGCCCGTAACTGGATCGCGAAACGCAGACGGCCACCCGAAGGTGGCCGTCTGTTGGGCAGGTACCGACCTGGAGGCCGGTACACCACGCCGGAATTACTGGGCGGCCTTCGCAGCCAGGCGGGCAGCCTTGGCCTGCGCAGCGGCAGCCAGATCTTCCTTGATGCGGGCAGCCTTGCCTTCCAGGCCACGCAGGTAGTACAGCTTGCCGGCGCGGACCTTGCCGCGACGCTTCACTTCGACCGAGTCGATGATGGCGCTGTGGGTCTGGAAGACGCGCTCGACGCCGTAGCCGTGCGAGATCTTGCGGACGGTGAAGGCCGAGTTCAGGCCGGCGTTCTTGGTGCCGATCACGACGCCTTCGTAAGCCTGCACGCGCTCACGGTTGCCTTCCTTCACCTTCACGTTGACGACGACGGTGTCACCCTGGCTGAACTTCGGCAGTTCACGGGTAATCTGGGCGGATTCGAAATCCGAAAGAATGGTCTTGTTCAGCTTGCTCATGGGTGCACCGATAGTGTTCGGGTGGTCGTGTCGTTCGACAACGTGGGCTCATGCAGTCACCGGACTGTGCTGCACGTTTTTTGTAGGGATTCCGCCAACCAGCCCCCAATAGGGGCGATGGCAATCCCGCATTCTAATCCAGGAAACGCCGCCACGCTAGGGGGCGGCATCTCCGCTGTGGGCCTGCCGGGCCTGCTCGAGCAGGAGCCGGTCGGCCTTGGACAACCGGCTTTCGTCCAGCAGGTCCGGGCGACGCAACCAGGTCCGCAGCAGCGACTGCTGGCGGCGCCAGCGGGCGATGGCGGCATGGTTGCCCGAGCGCAGCACATCGGGGACCGTGCCCCATTCATGCTGTGCCGGATGACTGTAGTGCGGGCAGTCCAGCAGCCCCTGCGGGCCTTCGAAACTGTCCTGGGCCGCCGATTCGGCATCGCCGAGGGCACCCTCCTGCAACCGGGTGACGGCATCGACGATCACCGCCGCGCCCAGCTCGCCGCCGGACAGCACGTAGTCGCCGATCGAGATTTCCTCGGTGACCTCGGCCGCCAGGAAACGCTCGTCCACGCCTTCATAGCGCCCGCACAGCAGGATCATGCGCGGCAGTGCCGCCAGTTCCCGCACCTTGGCCTGGGTCAGCGGCTGGCCCTGCGGGCTCAGATAGATCACCGGCGCCGGCGCCGGGTCGGCCGCCTTGGCGGCCGCCAGGCAGGCGCGCAGCGGCTCGATCAGCATGACCATGCCGGGGCCGCCGCCGAACGGACGGTCGTCCACCCGGCGGTAGTTGCCCTCGGCGTAATCGCGCGGATTCCAGCCATGCAGGTCGAGCAGGCCGCGTTCGGCGGCACGGCCGACCACGCCCAGCGCGGCCGACTGCGCCATGAACTCGGGGAACAACGTGATGACGTCGATACGCACCGGCGTCAGAACTCCGGATCCCAGTCGACGATGACCAGATTGGCCTCGAAATCCACCGACACCACGAAGTCCGGCTGCACGAACGGAATCATCCGCTCACGGTCGCCCTGCACCACCACCACATCGTTGGAGCCGGTCGAGAACAGGTGCGAGACCCGGCCCAGCTCGACGCCCTCGACGGTGCGCACCTGCAGCCCTTCCAGATCGACCCAGTAATACTCGTCGGCCTTCGGGGGCGGCAGCGCGCTGCGCGGCACATAGACTTCGGTCCCGTACATCGACTCGACCACATCGCGATCGGTGACATCGGGGAACACCGCGACCAGATGCTTGCCGGACTGACGTCCGCGCGCCCCGGTCAGGGTGCGTTCCTGGCCGGCGGGCGACCGCAGGATCCAGGGTTGATAGTTGAAGATGGCGGTACGCGGCTCGGTCCAGGACTCGAGCTTGATCTCGCCTCGCACACCAAAAGCGCCGACAATCCTGCCCAGCAGGATGCGGCGCTCGGTATCTTTCATCTGAATAGACCGATGGGCCGCGGCAGGCGCGGCCCTTCAGGATCAGGCCGCGGAGGCCTGGGCCTTGGTCGCTTCCTTGTACAGGTTGCGGACCTTGTCGGTCATCTGGGCGCCGTTGGCGACCCACTTGTCGACCAGCGGCAGGTCCAGCACGATGCGGGATTCCGCACCCTGGGCCACCGGGTTGTAGTAGCCGACGCGCTCGATGTTGCGGCCGTCACGGGCGCTGCGCGAGTCGGTCACGATGATGTGGTAGAACGGACGCTTCTTGGCGCCGCCGCGGGTCAGTCGAATCTTGACCATGATGTTGCTTCCTCAATTGCCCAGTCGCCAGGATGGCGCGGTAAGCCGGCGATTATAGCGGCGCACCCGGGCCATTCCAAGCCTGCCCCGGCCGGAAAAGCTGAACAGCCCCTTTACCCGGCGGTTACCCGCCCAACGGCTGCCACGGCACCGCCGCCAGGACGGCCCGCGCCCGCGCGCACAGCGCCTCGGAGTCCGGCAGCACCCGCCCATCGATCCGTGAAATCGGCCAGACCCCGACCGAGTTGCAGGCGAACGCGCCGCTGAACCCGGGCAGCGCCGCCAGCTCGACCGGCCGGCGCTGCTGGTCCCCGTTCCATC
Organism: Stenotrophomonas sp. NPDC077461; assembly: GCF_049545475.1. Taxonomy (NCBI): domain Bacteria; kingdom Pseudomonadati; phylum Pseudomonadota; class Gammaproteobacteria; order Lysobacterales; family Lysobacteraceae; genus Stenotrophomonas; species Stenotrophomonas sp. NPDC077461. The sequence goes on along the minus strand of NZ_JBMWDO010000001.1, from coordinate 28,987 downwards.
CCGCCTGCAGCAGGCGCTCATGGGTGCCGCGCAACGCCGGCGCCTGCGGCCACACCAGGGTGTCGCCGGCGGACAGGCCGATGTTCCAGGTGGTGCCCTCGCTGATGACACCCCCGTCGCCGACGAACAGTGCATCGTCGGCTCCGGCCTGCAGGGCCGCACGGCGATGCTCGAACAGTGGAAACGTGCCCACGTGCTTGAGGTGCGGCAGGTCGCGCTGGTAGCGCACCGTGCGCAGACAGCGCGAGGCCGCCGGCAGCGTCACCGGCGCGGCAACCGCGATCAGCACGTCCACCGGTACCGCCTGCAGCGGCTGACGGAAATCGAAGCAGTGCGAATACACCGTCACCCGCAGCGATGCATCGCGCACGCCCGCAGCGTGCAGCGCGTGCCACATCCAGGCCTGGACCTGGGCGGTATCGAGCGTGCTGGCGAACAGTTCCTGCGTCCCCTGCTGCAGCCGCTGCAGGTGCAGGTCCAGCCCCTGTACGGCCCCGTCGCGTACCTGCAGCGAGGTGAAATGGCCGTAATTGGTCAGTGCGCCGGCCAGGTCGTCGGCACTGGCAGACAGGCCGTTGCAGTACAGCTTCATGCCAGCAGCGCCCGGGCCTGCGCCCACATCTGCGTGAGCACCTCGGCTGCGGGGCGGGCCGGCGCCATCCACGCCGACTGCCCGGCCCAGGCCTGCATCGCGTCGAGGCGGTGCTCCCGGCTGGCCTGCGCGCGCATCGGCGCGGTGAGGCCGCGCTGCACCGGATATGGCCGCGGCGGGGGCGCGCCGGGGGCCGCCGCCGCGCGAACATAGGCAGTGGCCAGACCCCGGCCGAGGCGGCCGCTGAAGGCGCGCGTCGGCCAGGTGTCTTCCGGTTCGGCGGCGGCCAGCGCCTGCGACCAGGCCGGATCGAGCGCGCATTCGGGCGTGCGCAGGAAGGCGGTGCCTACCTGGACCGCGCTGGCGCCCAGCATCAGCGCGGCGGCAACGCCCCGGCCATCGGCGATGCCGCCGGCCGCGATCACCGGCACCTGCAGGTGGTCAACCAGCCGCGGCAGCAGCGCGAACAGTCCCACCTGCTGGCGTTCGGCCGCAGCGGGATCGAACGCACCGCGATGGCCACCGGCTTCACATCCCTGCGCGACCACCGCATCGGCACCGGCGGCCTGCGCCGCCAGCGCCTCGGCCAGCGTCGTCGCACAGGCGAACCAGGCAATGCCCACGTCCTTCAGCCGCTGCACCTGGGCGGCGGAGAACACCCCCATGATGGTGGAGGCAACCGCCGGCCGCGCCTGGATCAGCGCGTCGAACTGGGCATCGATATCGGCCGGGCTGGCGTCACCGGCACTGGCCGGCACCTCCGGGCCCCATTGCGACAGAAACGCCCGGGTCGCCGCCTCGCCGTCCGCATCGCGCGCCGGCAGCGGATCGGGAATCCAGACGTTGACCTGCGCAGGCCCGCTGGACCGAGCGCGGAAGTCGTCCATCCACGCCACGATGTCCTGCGGCTGGGACAGCACCGCGCCCATCGCGCCCATGCTGCCGGCCGTGGCCAGCGCCGCCGACAACGGCACCGGGCAGGCGCCGGCCATCGGGGCGAGCAGGATCGGCGCCTGCAAGGCAAAACGCCGACAGAAACTGTCGGCGCGTTCGAGGATCGGCGAAAGACTCACGCGCGGCGCACCTGTAGGGTCAGACCCGGCCAGCATACGCCGCACCGCCCTGCCCGGCATGCACGCCGGCAGGAGTCAGCGCGCCGACACCGCGTAGGTGCGGACCAGCTGACTGTCCATTTCTTCGTTGAACGTGAAGGTCACATAGCGCGCGTCGTCGGCGGCGAATTCTTCGTCGACCACGGCCCGGCCGATCTCGGTGCCATCGGCATCCAGCGCGCGCGCCACCAGCCTGCCCTTGAACGGCTTGTCGGCCACCACGTACACCGCTGCGTCCTTGGAGCCCATGCCACGGCTCTTGCCCTGGGTCACGGTCAGGCCGCGTGTGGCCAGACCCGGGTCGGTCTGCAGCGTCACGCTCATGCGCTTGTCCACGCCCTCACCCAGGCCGGCGACGAAATCGGCGGCGGTGCCGCTGATCGCACTGCCTGCCTTCTGCGACATCGACGTGTCGTCCTTGCAGGCGGTCAGCGCCAGGACCAGCGCCACCACCACGATCGACTTGTTCACGGGCATTCCTTTGAGTGATCCAACAGCGGGCTAGTCAAGCACCCCGGCCCAGACGCTGGCAAGAGGCAAAAGCGCACGCGGGTGACGCGTGCGGCCATTTCGTAGAAGCAGAGGCGGCGCGGGGCCCGAAGGCCGGCCGCGCACAGGGCACTCAGCGGAACGGCAGGCCGCCGCGGCCGCCCATCGCGCCCATCATCCCCTTCATGCTGCGCATCATGCCCTTCATGCCGCCGCCGGCCATCTTGCTCATCATCTTTTCCATCTGCTGGAACTGCTTCATGAGCTTGTTGACGTCGGCCGGGGTCAGGCCGGAACCGCGGGCGATGCGGGCGCGGCGCGAGCCGTTGAGCAGGCCCGGATTGCGCCGTTCCTTCTTGGTCATCGAGTTGATGATGGCGATCATGCGCGGCACTTCCTTGCCCTGGCTGACCTGCTGCTTGAGGTGCTCGGGGATCTGGCCCAGGCCCGGCAGCTTGTCCATCAGCCCGCCGATGCCGCCCATGTTCTGCATCTGCTCGAGCTGGTCGCGCATGTCGTTGAGGTCGAACTTCTTGCCCTTGGCGACCTTCTCGGCCAGCTTGGCCGCCTTGTCCTTGTCGACCTGCTGCTCGACCTGTTCCACCAGCGACAGCACATCGCCCATGTCCAGGATGCGGCTGGCCAGACGATCGGGGTGGAACACGTCCAGGCCGTCGGGCTTTTCGCTGACGCCGACGAACTTGATCGGCTTGCCGGTGATGTAGCGCACGCTCAGCGCGGCACCGCCGCGGGCATCGCCATCGGTTTTGGTCAGCACCACGCCGGTCAGCGGCAGCGCTTCGCCGAAGGCCTTGGCGGTGTTGGCCGCGTCCTGGCCGGTCATGGCATCGACCACGAACAGCGTTTCAGCCGGGTTGACCGCTGCGTGCAGGGCCTTGATCTCGGCCATCATCGCGTCGTCGATGGCCAGGCGACCGGCGGTATCGACCAGCAGCACGTCCACGAAGGACTTGCGCGCATCGTCGATGGCGGCACGGACGATGGCCTCCGGCTTCTGGTCGGCGGTGGACGGGAAGAACAGCACGCCGACCTGGTCGGCCAGGGTCTTGAGCTGCTCGATCGCGGCCGGACGGTAGACGTCGGCCGACACCACCATCACCTTCTTCTTGCGCTTTTCCTTCAGGTGCTTGGCAAGCTTGCCCACCGTGGTGGTCTTGCCCGCGCCCTGCAGGCCGGCCATCAGGATGATCGCCGGGGCCGGCACGTTGAGGTTGAGGTCGGAGGCGGCCGAACCCATCACCGTGGTGAGCTCGTCGCGCACCACCTTGATCAGGGCCTGGCCCGGGGTCAGCGACTTGAGCACTTCCTGGCCGACCGCGCGCACCTTGATGCGCTCGATCAGGGCCTGTACGACCGGCAGCGCGACGTCGGCCTCGAGCAGGGCGATGCGGACTTCGCGGGTGGCCTCGCGGATGTTTTCCTCGGTGAGGCGACCGCGGCCGCGCAGCCGCTCGATGGTGCCGGAGAGGCGCTGGGTCAGGGACTCGAACATGGAGGCAACCTGTTCAGAACGAAAGACAAAGAGACCGACAGTATAGCGGGTCCGCTGCGGCCGCCGGATCGCCGCTGCGGCCTGTCGCCGCAGGCATCGCCAGCATCCAGGGGGTATGCGAAACTGACACGATGACAATCGTTCTCATCGCCACCCTGCTCTACCTGACCGCGACCGGCCTGCTGGTGCGCGCGGTGAGCCGCGATGACGGCCCGCGCTCGCCGGCCTGGTTGTGGCCGGCCCTGCCGGCGATGCTGCTGCATGGCAGTTACCACGTTCTGGTGGCCATGCGCACCAGCGGCGGACCGGACATGCACTTCTTCGCGGCGCTGTCGCTGGTCGGGCTGGGCATGGCCTGGCTGACCTCGCTGGTGGCCGCCCGGGGCCGGATGGCCGCACTGGGCGTGCTGGTGTTCCCGATGGCCGCGGCGGTGCTGTGCATCTACCACGGCTACGGCCATGAGCCGAGCCGCCCGCTGGGCTGGCAGCTCGCCACCCATGCCTGGATGGCGCTGCTGGCCTACGCCACGCTGAGCGTGGCCGCGCTGCTGGCGATCATGCTGTGGCTGCAGGAACGCGCCCTGCGCCGGCGCGACTTCCGGCCCTGGCTGCGTGCGCTGCCGCCGCTGGCCGACCTGGAAGCGCTGCTGTTCCGGGTGATCACCGTCGGATTCGCCCTGCTCACCCTGACCCTGGTCACCGGCGTGCTGTTCGTCGACGATCTGCTGGCGCAGAAGCTGGTGCACAAGACCGTGCTCAGCATCCTGTCGTGGATCGTGTTCGGCACGCTGCTGATCGGCCGCCGCCGCTATGGCTGGCGCGGCGCCAAGGCTGTGCACTGGACCCTGACCGCGATGGGCCTGCTGCTGCTGGCGTTCTTCGGCAGCCAGTTCGTGATCGAACTGGTGTTCGGCCACGCGCGCTAGTCGCCTACAGCGGTTCGGTCAGTTGATCGCGCAGGCGGCTGCCGCGCTGGGTGGTCATGTCGTCCACGCCCCAGCACCCATCGCCGCGCTGGCGTAGCGACAGCAGGACGCGGTACGGCTCACCCCATACCGCATAACGCACCTCCACCGTGGCGACGTCGGCGGCGCTGCCCGCCACGCGCGCGAACGCGAACGGCGCGTCGATCTCGCCATCCTGGCCGTCCAGCCACGGATCGCTGTCCAGATGGCAGATGCCCTGCTCGCGCTCCTGGCAGTCGCGCTCCTCGGCGAACAACCTGCCCAGCGCGGGCGTCAGCACCTCCGCCGGCGTCGCCAGCAGGCCGTCCATGCTGGCCTGCTGGAATCGGCGCGCCACCACCACCGGGTCGTCGCACGCCTGCCCGGCCTGCGCTGTCGGCGCGCAGAGCAGCGCCACTGCCAGGCCACCACACACCCGCGTCCACTGTGGCATCCGCATACCTCGTCTCCTTCCCTGTCGATGGGCCGGGCGCCCCGTTGGCGCGCCCGGCCCGGCCATCACAGACCGTAACGCTCGATCACGTCCAGGTGGCGCTGCGCGTCCTGGTCGCAGGCTTCGGCCAGGCGCAGCCAGCACAGCTGGTGCGGCCACTGCGCGGTCGCGTCGAGCAGGAACCGGTGCAGGTCCAGCGGCGGCTGTTCCTGCGGCTGCGCGACGGTGAACAGCACGCCCGGCAGTGGCACATCGTCGCCTTCGGCATCGGTGAGCTGGTAGTCGTCCGGACTGTGCGTCCACAGCTTCCAGCCACGGGCCTCGACCGCCTCGGCGAAGGCACTCCACGCGTCTTCGCCCGGATGCACGCCATCCACCAGCCAGCTGCCCGCATAGCCACCACTTTCAAGCAGATGGACCTCGGCATAGGTGGGCATGAAGCGCTCGCGCTCCTGCTCGTCCTCCGGCGCCGGATGCACCAGCTCGGCGTCGAACACCACCCAGTCGTCCACGCGCTGGCGGCGGTTGGCCGGCGCGTTCTCGACAATCCGCGCGGTGACCGGGCCGGTGCGGCGCGCATAGTATTCGATCGGCTCGCCACCGTCGGTGCAGCGGATGATCACCCAGCCGAAGGATTCCTCGACCGGGCCGTCGGTGCTGTCCAGCTCCATGCCGATGGCCGCTGCCGAGCCACGCACGGCCGCCCAATCGCGGGCGGCACTGGCGGCGGTCATGTGATCCCAATGCGCGCTGCGCGGTTCCTCCAGCACCTCGGTGAGGTGGCGGTACTGCACGGCGGCATCCTGGAAGCGCTGCATCGCCATCAAGGCCACGCCCAGCAGGTTGCGCGCACCATGCGACTGCGGCGACAGCGCCAGCAGCGCGCTGCACGCCTGCTCCAGCGTGGCCCAGTCGGACAGCTTGTGTGCCATCTGCGCCTGGCACCACAGTGCGAACACCGGCACCTGCGCCTGGTAATGCTGCATCAGGCGGTCCAGCCCGGCCTGGTCGCCACGCTGCACCAGCAGGCGCAGGAGCGAGTACGCCGGGGCGGCATCCTCATGCGGGTGGCGCTCGACAAACGCCCACAGCAACGCGATGGCCTCTTCCTCCGCACCACAGGCGTTCAGCGCCGAGGCGGCGACATCCAGCATGGCTGCGTCGTCGGGACGCTGCTCCACGCCCTGCAGCAGCCATTGCGCCTCGCGCTCCGGATCACGCCCATCGCCCTGCTCGCCCTGTTCAACCAGCCAGTCAAGCAGGCCTTCGGCAGGAACAGGCAACGCGGCGGTGCTGGGAGCGGCATCGATCCGTGCGGCCATCGCGGCGATCGCATCGCTGGCGCCGCGGTTCTGGCGCAGTTGGCCCACGTGCTGGCGGGCCAGTGCCAGGTGACGGCGCGCGGTCCACACCGCACCGCGCTGCAGCGCCATGTCCACGCACAGCCCGGCGATTTCGATCACGAAGCGATGTGCACCGACCTCGGCGTAATGCGCCAGGGTCGCGTTGAGGCGGCGCCCCAGATCCCAACTGTTGCGCTCGGGCGCATTGCGCACCAGCAGCGCCACGGTGTGCGCCCACATGCGACGGTAATTGGGCGACAGCTGGTTGAACGGTACCAGCGATGCCAGCGCCTCCTCGTCGCGGCCCAGCTGCGCCAGTGCCCACGCGCGCGACAGCTTGCGCGGAACAGTGCAGTTGGCAGGCTCGTAGTCACCTTCGGCGTCCACTTCGGCCTGTCGCACATCGATCAACGCCAGCGCCTCGGCCGCGCGGCCGCTGGCGAGCAGGATCTTGATGCGCATCTCCGGAAAGCTGTCGTATACCTTGCCGCCGTGCGCCAGCACGGTACCGGCCTGCACATCCAGATAATCCAGCGCGCCCTGGCTGTTGCCGTCATCGAGCAGTGCATCGGCCTTCTCGCAGCTCAGGCACTGGAAGCACGCCCAGCTCGGATTGATCCGCGCCAGCGTTTCCTCGCAGACCTCGATGCGCTCGGGCACCCAGCCGGGGCCATCGATGTTGCCGTAACAGGCCGCCAGGTCCTGGGTCACGCAGATCGACTGCGGGCACTCCACCGTATCGGCACGGTGGGCGCGTTCGAACAGCGCCACGGCGTCGCCCAGCGCCGACTCGCCTTCCAGTCGGTTGCCGACACGGTTGCGCATGTCCCAGTGGCCGACAAACACCTCCAGCCACGGATTGCCCAGCGTTTTGCCCAGCGCACGCGCTTCGGGCAGCAGGGCATCCACGCGGTCCATGCGCAGTTCGCAGACCTCATCGGTCAAGCGCGTCAGCAGCTGCGCGCTCTGCGCCTGCCCGGCTTCGCCGAGATCGTCCTGCAGTTTTTCAACCCAATTCCAGATATCCATGCGGTCGTGCCGTCCTGTGGTGCGTAACGTTGAAGAAAGGGAGGGTCAGCGCGCCTGCAGCATCTGCTGCAGGGCATCGGCGATGTCGCCGAACGCGCGGTTGAGATCGGTGCTGGCCGCGCCGCCGTCCTGTGCGCGGCCCTGCGCGCTGACGATCACCTTCAGCGAGCGCAGCAGGCGTGCAGCGGACGCGGCCTGCGGGTTGCCGGCGCGCATCGCCGCCAGCAGCGCCTGCACAGCGGGGTTGTCCAGGTTGAGGTACAGGCGCGACGGGGCGCGCGCCACGATCCGGGCAGTGAACTGTCGCGCCAGCCGCAGCGCGGCCATCGACACGCGCTTGTCGTTCTCGTCGTCCTCCAGACGGCGTTTCAGCTCGGCCTCGCGATCGGGCACCACCACCACCGGCAGTTCAGACGGGCTGAAATGCGCCGGCAGCAACTGCTCGCCGTCACCCAGATGGGTCTGCAGCCAGTCCATTTCGGCATCGGGCAGCGTATCGGTGCGGAACAGCGCGCGGTTGCCCTGCTCGGTGCCCAGCTCCACCAGGCGCATGCCCTTGGCCTGGGTCCAGCGGCGAAGGAACGGCACCACCGCGTAACGGTTGCCATGCGCCACCGGCACGCCCATCGCACGGAACAGCATTTCCTCGAACCCGCCGCCGCTGTCCAGGATCACGTGGACCGCACCGCGCGACGGCAGTTCGCTGGCCTTGATGTCGCCCTGCGAACTGGGCACGCGCACGTGTTCGAGCAGCAGCTGGAACAGGCGGTCGTCGCAAAGCGACGCCCCGAGCAGCGCTTCGTTGTGCCGCACCAGAATGCGTCGCCATGCTTCGGGCTGCTGGCGTGCGATCTCCACCAGCCCATCGATCAGGGCCTCTCCCAGCGCATGCTGCACGGCGCTGTAGGTTTCATCGCGCTGCAGATCTTCGCGGCTGGCGGTGGGCGTCAACCGGCTCGATTCGATCACCCCGCCGATGAAACCGGCCCACGGTGGCAGCAGATCGCGTGCGTCGTCGTCGAGCAGCATGCCGCGCACGAACACCGAGAGATTGCGGTTGTCACTGGTGCCGTAAGTGGCACCGTCCTGTACCCAGAGCAGGCCCACCGCATCGCTGCCGCCATCGGCGCGCAACGGCATGCAGGCGATCGGCTCGAAGCTGCGTTCGAAGTGCGCGGCAAACTCCAGGCCACGGCGCTGCGCCTGCAGCGGGTGCATGACCACACCGGCCTGTGGTCGCCACGGCGGCGGCTCGGGATTGATCGCGCGCGCATCCTGGCCAATGTGGATCGGCTCCCCCAGCAACGCGCAGTACCGGCCGAGGATGTCGCGCAGGTTCTGCTCCTGCGCCAGATGCACGTAGCTGCTGTGCAGCTCGAGGATCACCTCGGTCCCCACCGCACGGGCCGGCATCGGTGACACCGTGTACTGCTCGGCATTGCTGGACACGTAGCAGTGGCCCAGCGTCGGCTGCTGGTAGGAGGTGGTGCGCACAGTGACCCGGCGTGCCAGCACGAACGCGGACAGGAAGCCCAGCCCGAACATGCCGATCAGCCCCTCGTCGTCTTCACCCGCCTGGCGCAGGCCACGGGTGTAGCCCACGCCGACCGTGGCCAGGTAATCGTGGATTTCCTGCTGGGTCAGGCCGGCACCGGTATCGATGATGCGCACGATGCCGTTGACGGCATCGCCATGCACTTCAATCCGGCCCGGGTCCTGCCAGTCGGCCTGCTCCAGGCGCCGCCGCACCAGTGAATCGTGCGCGTTCTGCACCAGTTCGCGCAGTGCCACCACCGGGGTGGAATACAGATGCTTGCCAAGGACAGTCATCAATCCGTTGAGGTCGACACCGGCGCGACGGATCTCGCTGGCGCCCTGTACATCCAGGGGAGTCTCTTGCATGTAATCGTTTTCTCTGGCGGGCGCACCCCGGCCGGGATGCGCGCTGGAACGAGGATTTCGGGAAAGGAAACCTAGCACAGCCCGGCCACGCATTGCCTGCGCGGCGCGGGCGTCGGAAACAGCCCGTTCAGATCGCGTCGATGGCCTCGGACAGCCGCTCCACCGCGATCACCTCCATGCCCTTCACGCTTCCGGCCTTGGGCGCATTGGCTTTGGGCACGATGGCGCGCTTGAAGCCATGCGTGGCGGCCTCGCGCAGCCGGTCTTCGCCATTGGGCACCGGGCGGATCTCGCCGGACAGACCCACCTCGCCGAACGCGATGGTCTTTTCGGCCAGCGGGCGGTCCTGCAGCGAGGACAACACCGCCAGCAGCACCGGCAGGTCGACCGCGGTCTCCTGTACGCGGATGCCGCCGACCACATTGACGAACACGTCCTGTTCGCCGACCAGGACGCCGCCGTGACGGTGCAGCACGGCCAGCAACATGGCCAGCCGGTTCTGCTCCAGGCCCACCGCCACCCGGCGCGGGTTGGACAGTGGCGAGGCGTCGACCAGCGCCTGCACTTCCACCAGCAACGGCCGGGTGCCCTCGCGGGTGACCATGACGCAGCTGCCGGGCTGGCGCGTACTGCCACCGGACAGGAAGATCGCCGAGGGATTGGAGACTTCCTTCAGCCCTTTCTCGCCCATCGCGAACACGCCCAGTTCGTTGACCGCACCAAAGCGGTTCTTGAACGCGCGCAGCAGGCGGAAGCGGCTGCCGCTCTCGCCTTCGAAATACAGCACCGCATCGACCATGTGCTCGAGCACGCGCGGGCCGGCAATGCCGCCCTCCTTGGTCACGTGCCCGACCAGGAACACCGCGGTGCCGGTTTCCTTGGCAAATCTGACCAGCCGGGCCGCGCTTTCGCGCACCTGGCTGACCGAGCCAGGTGCGGCGGTCAGCGATTCGGTCCACAGCGTCTGCACCGAGTCGGCAACCATCAGCTTCGGCTTGGCTACGCTGGCATGTCTGAGGATCGCCTCGATCCCGGTCTCGGCCAGCGCATTGACCCCGTCCAGCGGCAGATCCAGACGCACCGCCCGTCCGGCTACCTGCGACAGCGACTCCTCACCGGTGATGTACAGCACCGGCAAGGACGCGGCCATCTTCGCCACGGCCTGCAGCAGCAGGGTGGATTTGCCGATGCCCGGATCGCCGCCGACCAGTACCACCGCGCCCTCCACCAGACCACCGCCGAGCACGCGGTCGAACTCGCCGATACCGGTGCTCACCCGCAGGTGTTCGGTCTGCTGCACATCCTTGAGCGCCATGATCTGCGGGGCATCGACCTTGCCGGCCCAGCCCGAGCGTCGCGCCGCCGGCGACTTGGCGGCGGCGGCGCTTTCCAGCACCACCTCGCCAAGCACGTTCCAGACCCCGCATTCGGTGCACTGGCCCTGCCACTTGCTGTATTCCGCGCCGCATTCGCTGCAGACGTAGGCGGTGAGCCTCTTGGCCATGTCCACTTCCACTTCATCGTCAGGCGGTCAGGATAGCCGAGCCGCGTCGCAGCATCCGAGACGCGGCGCGCACGGACCTAAAGAATCCGGCGCCGGTGCCGATACCCCGGCGCACTCCTGCACCCCCTCCGCTCCCCAGGTTTTCTTTCATGTCCGGCACCTACAGCCAGAGTCTTGTCGTGTTCTCGCTGCTGGTCGCCATCCTCGCCTCCTACACGGCGCTGGACATGGCCGGCCGTCTGGCCAGCACGCAGGGGCGCGTGGCACGCTGGTGGCTGGCCGGCGGCGCCGTCGCGATGGGCCTGGGCATCTGGTCGATGCACTTCATCGGCATGCTCGCCTTCGACCTGCCGATTCCGGTCGGCTACGACCTGGCGATCACCCTGTACTCGCTGGCCGTCTCGGTCGGCGCCTCGGCCTATGCGCTGTGGCTGGTCTCCCGCCCGCACCTGCCCTGGGCGCGCCTGGGCGCCGGCGCGGTTCTGATGGGCCTGGGCATCGCGGCGATGCACTACCTGGGCATGGCGGCACTGCAGATGCAGCCAGGCATCACCTACGATCCCCTCTGGTTCACCGCCTCCATCGTGATCGCCATCGCGGCCTCCGGCGCGGCATTGTGGATCGCCTTCCGCCTGCGCGGCGAACAGCGCCGCCCGTTCCTGCTGCGCGGCGCCGCCTCGCTGGTGATGGGCCTGGCGATCGTGGGCATGCACTACACCGGCATGGCGGCCGCCAGCTTCCCGCCCGGCAGCATCTGCGGCGCGGCCTATGGCGAGGGCATCGACAGCAAATGGCTGGCGGTGCTGGTGATCGTCACCACACTGGCCACACTGGGTATTGCCCTGATCGCGTCCGTGTTTGATCGCCAGATGCGCACCCGCACCGGCCTGCTCGCGGACTCGCTGGCGCAGGCCAACGAAAAGCTGATCCAGGCTGCCCTGCATGACCCGCTGACCCAGTTGCCGAACCGGATGCTGCTGCAGGACCGTATCGAGCAGGCGATCGAGAAGGCGCGTCGGCGCCAGTTCACCTTCGCGGTGATGTTCTGCGATCTGGACGGTTTCAAGACCATCAATGACGCCTACGGCCACCAACTCGGCGACAAGCTGCTGATCCAGATGAGCCAGCGCGTGGCCGCGCTGCTGCGCGCCCAGGACACCTTCGCGCGTCTGGGCGGCGACGAGTTTGTCATCGTGTTCCAGGTCGACGCGCCGGAAGATGCCGCCGTGGTGGCCGAGCGCATCATCGCCACCATCGCCGAACCCTTCGTGATCGACGCGCTGGAGCTGCAGGTCAGCGCCAGCCTGGGCATCGCGCTGTACCCGGCCGATGCCACCAGCGAACGCGACCTGATGGCGCATGCCGATGCCGCCATGTACCACACCAAGGAATCCGGCCGTAACGGCTATACGTTCTTTACGCAGTCGCTCAACGTCAGCGCCAACCGCCAGCTCAAGCTGCTGCAGGAGCTGCGCAAGGCCGTGATCCGCAACGAACTGGTGCTGCACTACCAGCCCAAGTTCCCGGCCAACGGCCAGGCCCTGACCGGTGCGGAGGCACTGGTGCGCTGGCAGCATCCGGAGCTGGGGCTGCTGTCACCGGATGCCTTCATTCCGTTGGCCGAGCGCAGCGGGCTGATCCTGCAGATCGGCGACTGGGTGCTGGACCGCGCCTGCGCGCAGCTGCGCCAATGGCACGACGCGGGCCACGCGGACTGGTCGATGGCGGTCAATCTCTCGCCCCTGCAGTTTGGCTCCAGCACCCTGCTCGAGACCGTGCGCGGCACGCTGGAGCGCCATGCGCTGGCGCCGCGCTGGCTGACCCTGGAAGTGACCGAAACCACAGCGATGAAGGACGTCGAGGCCAGCCTGCAGATCCTCCACGGGCTGACCGCAATGGGCGTGAACATTTCCATCGACGACTTCGGCACCGGCTATTCCAGCCTGCTGTACCTCAAGCGCATGCCAGCCACCGAGCTGAAGATCGACCGGGCGTTCGTGCATGACCTGGAAGAAAACGCCGAAGACGCGGCGATCGTCTCCTCGATCATCGCCCTCGGCCGCTCGCTGCAGCTGCGGATCGTCGCCGAAGGCGTGGAAACCGACGGCCAGCGCCAGTACCTGAGCGATCTCGGCTGCGATCTGCTGCAGGGCTACCACCTCGGCAAACCCGTGGGTGCCGAGGAGTTCCTGCGGTTGGCGCGCGCCGCGTGAGGGGCTGTGGCGACCGGCGGTCGGCACCTACAGCCGCCACCGGCCTCCCTCGGCGTATGCGACACCCGGGGTAGAGCCGACCGTTGGTCGGCTGCCCTTCGCTCCGGCACCGGCACCGCCCCCTCACCCAACAAACAGAAAGGCCGCCCGGAGGCGGCCTTTCTGCATGCCGGGGTCCGAAGACCTCAATGCATCATATGCACGTTCATGTTGTGCATGACCCACAGCGAACCGGCGACGATGATGCCGATCACCACGACGGTGAAGGCCGCCGCGCTGACGTTCCAGCGCTGTTCGGAGGAGCGGTCCAGGTGCAGGAAGAACACCAGGTGCACCAGAATCTGCAGCACCGCGGTGATCACGATGATGATGCCGGTGGTCAGACGCGGCAGGTCGCCGTGCATGACGGCCCAGAACGGGATGATGGTCAGCACTGCAGCCAGCAGGAAACCGATCAGGTACGACTTGACGCTGCCGTGGCTCTCACCGCCGGCGCTGTGGCCGTGGTCGTGTGCGTGATTGTCATGTGCGGACATTACAGCGCTCCATTCAGATAGACGACGGAGAACACGCCGATCCAGATCAGATCCAGGAAGTGCCAGAACAGGCTCAGGCACGCCATGCGGGTCTTGTTGGTCGGGGTCAGGCCGTTCTGCTTGATCTGGATGAACATGATCAGCAGCCACAGCAGGCCCGCGCTCACGTGCAGACCGTGGGTACCGACCAGCGCGAAGAACGCCGACAGGAACGCACTGTGGTCCGGACCGTAGCCCTGATGGATCAGGTGGTTGAACTCCCACACTTCCATGACCATGAAGCCGAAGCCCAGCAGCCAGGTGATGGCCAGCCACAGGTACATCTGGCCGACCTTGTGCTTGTGCATGGCAATCATGCCCAGACCGAACGTCAGCGAGGACACCAGCAGCAGCGTGGTTTCCCACGCCACGAACGACAGTTCGAACAGGTCCTTCGGACCCGGGCCGCCGTTGGTACCGCCGGACAGCACGATGTAGGTGGCAAACAGCGTGGCGAAGATGAGGCAGTCGCTCATCAGGTACACCCAGAAACCGAAGACGGTATTGCCGCCGGTGTCGTGGTGCTCGTGGTCATCATGGCCGTGGGCCGCCGCATGCGCGGCGTGCCCGTGGTTCATGGTGTTGGGGATAGTGCTGCTCATGCCTTCAGCTCCGATTTCACCAGGCCCTGCGCCACCAGGTGGCGACGGTGCTCATTCTCGATCCGCTCCACTTCGGCGGCCGGCACGTAGTAATCCACGTCCTTGTCGAAGGTGCGCCAGATGAAGGTGCCGATCATGCCGATCATGCCCACGATGGCCAGCCACCAGATGTGCCAGATCATCGCAAAGCCGAACACCAGGCTGAAGGCGCCGATCACCACACCGGTGCCGGTGTTGCGCGGCATGTGGATGTCGGTGTACTTGGCCGGGCGTTCCCACGCCTCACCACGCTGCTTGCGCTCCCAGAACTCGTCCAATTCGTTGACGCGCGGCAGCGAGCCGAAGTTGTAGAACGACGGCGGCGAAGAGGTTTCCCACTCCAGCGTACGGGCATCCCACGGGTCGCCGGTCAGGTCGGCGGTCTTCTTGCGGTCGCGGATCGACACGGCGATCTGGATGACCTGGCACAGGATGCCGGCACCGATGATGAAGGCACCAAACATGGCGATGATCAGCAGCGGCTGGTACTCCATGTTCGGGTAGCTCTGCATGCGGCGGGTCATGCCCATGAAGCCCAGGATGTACAGCGGCATGAACGCCACATAGAAGCCGATGAACCAGCACCAGAACGCGCGCTTGCCCCAGGTTTCATTGAGACGGAAGCCGAACATCTTCGGCCACCAGTAGGTGATGCCAGCGAACATGCCGAACACCACGCCGCCGATGATGACGTTGTGGAAGTGGGCGATCAGGAACAGGCTG
>NZ_JBMWDO010000001.1:0-13943 GCF_049545475.1 Stenotrophomonas sp. NPDC077461 | reverse complement strand
CGAAGTCGAGGGCCGGGATCGCCAGCATCACGCCGGTCATGCCGCCGATGGTGAAGGTGACCATGAAGCCGATGGTCCACAGCACCGGGGTCGTGAACTGCACGCGACCGCGGAACATGGTGAACAGCCAGTTGAAGATCTTCACGCCGGTGGGAATGGAGATGATCATCGTCGTAATGCCGAAGAAGGCATTGACGTTGGCACCCGAGCCCATCGTGAAGAAGTGGTGCAGCCACACGATGAACGACAGGACGCCGATGCACGCCGTCGCGTAGACCATGCCCTTGTAGCCGAACAGCGCCTTGCGCGAGAACGTGGCGATGACTTCGGAGAACACGCCGAATGCCGGCAGAACCAGAATATAGACTTCCGGGTGACCCCAGATCCAGATCAGGTTGATGTACAGCATGGCGTTGCCGCCACCGTCATTGGTGAAGAAGTGCGTGCCCAGGTAACGGTCCAGGGTCAGCAGCACCAGGGTGATGGTCAGCACCGGGAAGGCGGCGATGATCAGCACGTTGGTGACCAGCGCGGTCCAGGTGAACACCGGCATCTGCATCAGCTTCATGCCGGGGGTGCGCATCTTCAGGATGGTAATGAAGAAGTTGATGCCGCTCAGCGTGGTACCCAGGCCGGCGACCTGCAGGCCCCAGATGTAGTAATCGACACCCACCCCTGGACTGTATTCCTTGCCCGACAACGGCGGGAAGGCCAGCCAACCGGTCTGCGCGAACTCACCCACGCCCAGCGAGATCATCACCAGGCCCGCGCCCGCCACGAACAGCCAGAAGCTGAGCGAGTTGACGAACGGGAAGGCGACGTCGCGTGCGCCGATCTGCAGCGGCACCACGACGTTCATCAGGCCGGTGATCAGCGGCATCGCCACGAAGAAGATCATGATCACGCCGTGGGCGGTGAAGATCTGGTCGTAGTGATGCGGCGGCAGAACGCCCTCGGCACCGCCGGCCGCCATCGCCTGCTGCACACGCATCATGATCGCGTCGGCAAAGCCGCGCAGCAGCATGACGAAGGCGACAACGAGATACATCACGCCGATCTTCTTGTGGTCGACCGAGGTGAACCACTCTTTCCAGAGATAGCCCCACAACTTGAACTTGGTGATCAGGGCCAGCAGCAGCAGGCCACCGATGCCCGCGCCGATCAGCGTGGTGATGATGATCGGGTCGTGCGGGATGTCGGCAAATGTCAGTTTACCCAACAGATTCATGCTCATTCTCCCGAGCCGCCGTGGCCGGTGTGACCGGCGGCGGCGTGCTCGTCTGCAGTGTGTTCGGCATGCGCGTCGGCGGCGCCGGCCGCATGGCCGGCGTGCGCGTCGGCAGCGTCATGACCCTCGGCCATGCCCGGCATGGCGTGGCCTTCGTGGCTTTCGCCCTCGGCGCCGTCATGCTTCATGGCCTTGTGGTCGTGCTTCATGCCGTAGTGCTGGTTGTCGCCCATGTGCTTGGCGATCACCCAGTCGAACAGGCCAGCCTCGACGGTGCCGTAGTAGGTCACCGGGTGCCAGTCGTGGTTCTTCTCGGCGCCCAGCACGTTGAACGCGGCCTTGTCCAGGCTGCCACGCTCGGCACGCACCTTGGTCAGCCACGCCTGATACTGCGCGTCGGTCACCGAGTGGGCACTGAAATGCATCTTGCTGAAGCCCGCGCCGCTGTAGTGCGAGGACATGCCCGGGAATTCGCCGGTCTCGTTGGCGATCAGATGGAGTTTGGTCTCCATCGCCGTCATCGAGTAGATCATGCTGCCCAGGTGCGGGATGAAGAATGCATTCATCACCGAATCGGACGTGATCTTGAAGTTCAGCGGGGTATCGACCGGGAAGGTGATCTCGTTGACCGTGGCGATCTTCTCTTCCGGATAGATGAACAGCCACTTCCAATCCAGCGAAATGGCCTCGATCACCACCGGCTTCTTGTCGGAAACAAGAGGACGGTACGGATCCAGCGCGTGCGAGGAACGCCAGGTAAGGACCGCCAGCACCAGCACGATCATGCACGGAATCGACCACACCACCACTTCGATCGCGGTGGAGTGCGACCACTTCGGCTCATAGCGGGCCTTGGTGTTGGACGCACGGTACTTCCACGCGAAGGCCAGGGTCATGACGATGACCGGCACGACGACCAGCAGCATCAGCACGGTAGCCGTGATCAGCAGCGTCTTCTCATCGTGGCCGATCTGGCCCTTGGGGTTGAGGATGGCCGAGTTGCAGCCCGTGAGGAACACGGACAACGCAAACAGCAGGCCCGGACGCAAAAAGCGTCCAAGGGGTTTCAACGGAATCATCGGTCGATCCAATTGCGTAGGGAATGCAGGTCAGGCCCGCCCCACCCCGGCCAAAGCCGGTTGTGCCGGTCCAGGGGGACGGGCACAGGGACGTTCTTGTCAGCCCTCTAATTTTAGGCCGTCACGCACCATTTAAGAAAGGCATTGACAATGATCCAGCGCAGAAAAGCCCTGTTTTGGGCTGCGACACGTTGTCGCACCGCGCGCAGGGCGCCCGGATCGGGGGCCGGCACCTCCACTCCGTTCAGGTATAGACACGTTGTCCAGCCCCCTATGAACGGAGTCGATTCTTCCGCCGACTCCCGGCTACAATCTTGACGCTTTGTTAACAGGGGACCCCGATGCACCACCAGGATGCAGCAACCTCCGTTGCTGCCAACGCGCATGGACCATACCGCGCAGACATCGACGGCCTGCGCGCGATCGCAGTCGTGGGCGTGCTGCTGTATCACGCATTTCCGACACTCCTGCCCGGCGGTTTCGTCGGCGTCGATGTCTTCTTCGTCATTTCCGGCTTCCTGATCACCCGGGTGATCCTGGATGGGCTGGACCAGTCCCGCTTCAGCATCGGCGACTTCTACGCCCGTCGCGTGCGCCGCATCTTCCCGGCCCTGCTGCTGGTCCTGGCAGCCTGCTTCGCGTTCGGCTGGAAGACCATGCTGGCCGAGGACCTGGCCCATCTCGGCAAGCAGACCGCCGGGGGCGCCGGGTTCATCGCCAACCTCGTGCTCTGGAGCGAAGCGGGCTACTTCGACATCGCGTCGGCCAGCAAGCCGCTGCTGCATCTGTGGTCGCTGGGCATCGAAGAGCAGTTCTACCTGGCCTGGCCGCTGCTGCTGTGGGCGGCCTGGCGGATGCGCCTGCCGCTGATGCCGGTCATTATTGCCACCGCCGTCGCCTCCTTCCTGGTGAACCTGCACTATCAGAACGGCAATCCGAACGCCGCGTTCTACTCCCCTCTGTCGCGGGCCTGGGAACTGATGATCGGCGGCATGCTGGCGCACTGGAGTTCGGCGCAGGGTGCCCGTGAGCGGACGTGGTGGGCGGCCCGCCTGAGCCGTTCCGGCGTGGCGATGCCGGCCGAGACCGCGGCGCGGGTGCGTGCCTGCGCTGCATGGGTGGGCGTGGCCCTGCTCGTGATCGCGATGCTGAGCATCCGGTCGACCATGCCGTTCCCGGGCGTGCGCGCCCTGCTGCCGACCTTGGGCACCGCACTGCTGATCGGCGCGGGTCCGTCCACCCCGGTAGCGCGCTGGATACTCTCCAGCCGGCCCTTCGTGTGGATCGGCCTGATCAGCTACCCGCTGTATCTCTGGCACTGGCCGCTGCTCACGCTGGCCCGCAATGCCTACGGCGACCTGAGCACGCTGGACCGCGCCGGCCTGCTGCTGGCCAGCGTTGTCCTCGCCTGGCTCACCTGGCGCCTGGTCGAGCGGCCGCTGCGCTCCTCGCGGCGCGGCGGCCTCAAGGTCGCCGCCCTGCTGGTGGGCATGGCCATCATCGGCGTCCTCGGCTACAAGACCTGGAAGAACGCCGGGTATCCGTCGCGCTATCCGGAAATCATCCAGCGCGCCACCGAGTACGACCTGGAGGCGTATCGCGCCGGCCTGCGCAACCACATCTGCTTCATGGAGATGGGCGAGAACGCAGACAAGTACGCGCCCGAATGCGTGGATCAAGGCACCCAGCCGCTCTGGGTGCTGTGGGGTGACTCGTCTGCGGCATCGCTGTACACCGGCATTCGTGGTCTGCAGCAGCGCAGCGGGAAGATGCGCCTGGCGCAGTTCACCTCGTCGGCGTGTCCGCCGATGGCCGGTTTCGCAGGTCCCAATCCGGCCTGCACCTACAACAACGACTGGGCCTTGGCGTCGATCGCGCGGCTCAAGCCCGACACCGTGCTGATGGCGGCCATGTGGCATGAGTATGACAAGGCCAATCTGCCTGCCACGCTCGCCCGCCTGAAGGCGCTTGGTGTGCGCCGCGTGGTCATGCTGGGGCCGCCGCCGTCCTGGAAGGACACCCCGTCGCGGATCGTGTTCAATCTCTGGCGCGATGACCCGCTGCATGCCACCCCGCCGCCGCGACTGGATTACACCAAGTACGGCATGGGCCAGGATGCCGCTGCCGGTGGGGCCGATTACCGCACCGCCACGGCCGAAGTGCTCCTGCGCGATCTCGCCAAGCAGACCGGCGTGGAGTACATCTCGCTGACCGAGGTGCTGTGCAACGAGGATGGCTGCCTGACCCGCTCCGACTCCAAGAGTGGTGAGACGTTCTACCTGGATATCGTGCACCTCACGCCGGCCGGCTCGCGTTTCACCGCAGACCTGATCGCCAAGCAGTTGCTGCAGGACTCGCCCTGACGCCTGACGCACAGGCACCCGTTGTCCCGACGCACGCGGCCGCTCCGTCACTGGAGCGGCCGCGTGCGTTCTGCGGGGCTATCCGGCAGGCGGCGGAACCGCGTTCGGGCATGGCGTGCCTGCCGCGAAATGTCCCAGATTGCGCAGCGTGATCTGCGCGATCTCCTGCAGCGCCTCGGCGGTGAAGAAGCCCTGATGGCCGGTCACCAATACGTTCGGGAAGGTCATCAGGCGCTGGAACACCTCATCGTCAATGATCTCACCGGAGCGATCCTGGAAGAAAAGCGCGCTTTCCTGCTCGTATACGTCAATGGCCAAGTGGCCGAGATGGCGCGACTTCAGCGCATTGATCACCGCGTGGGTATCGACCAGCCCGCCGCGCGAGGTGTTGACCAGCATCGCACCAGGCTTCATCGCCGCCAGCGCGGCCGTGTCGATCAGATGATGGGTCTGCGGCGTCAGCGGGCAATGCAGTGACACGATGTCCGAGCGCGCCAGCAGCACCTCCAGCGCCACGGACGCACCGATCGCCTCGAAGGCGGTGGACGGACACGGGTCGTGGCCCAGCACCGTGCACCCCATGCCGTGGAAGATCCGCGCGGTGGCCAGGCCGATCTGCCCGGTGCCGACGATACCCACCGTTTTGCCATGCAACGTGCGGCCAAGCAGGCCATCGAGCATGAAATTGCCGTCGCGCACACGGTTGTACGCGCGATGCGTCTGGCGATTGAGCGTCATGACCAGCGCCAGCGTGTGTTCGGCCACCGCCTCAGGGGAATACGCCGGCACGCGCGCCACGAACAGGCCCAGCCGCTGCGCCGCAGCCACATCGACGTTGTTGAATCCCGCGCAGCGCAGCAGCAGCGCGCGCACGCCCTGGGCATGCAGCGCCTCCAGTACCGCCGCATCCAGACGATCGTTGACGAACACGCAGACCGCTTCGCAGTCCTGCGCAAGCGCCACCGTGTGTGCATCCAGCACCGCGTCGAAATACAGAAACTCAAAGGCCGCCCGCGCATCGTCGCGCACGTTGGCGGCATCCAGGGACTGGCGGTCGTAGGGGCGTGCGCTGAAAACGGCGATCTTCATCGGGAGCTCGGTGAGTGGGCCCCTGCCACGATAGCGCGGAAGCGCGTGCCCGGGCCGCTCAGATTCCCGCGTTGAAGGTCACCGGGATGCGCAGCGTGATCTCCTCCACGTCCGTCACGGTCCGCGTCGGGGTCACATGCCAGCCGCGCGCGGCCTCCAACGCCGCGCGGTCGAGCTCGGGGTGGCCACTGCTCTCGGCTACGCGCGCGTCCAGCACCCGCCCGCCGGCGGACATCCTGAGCACCACCACGACCCGTCCCTCGGGCCGTTCGCCCCCCTGCATCGCGGGATAGCGCGGCGGATGGCGGCGCGCCTGCGCCGACAGCTGCGCCCCGAGCGACTGCGCCGGATTCAACTGCGGCGGCGGCGGCGTGGTACCGACCGGGAACGGCGCGACATCCTCCCCGGGAGGTGACGCCTGGACCGCGGCAGGCGCCTTGAACACGACCTCGACGCGCCTGCGCTCGCCGCCCTTGGGCACCTTGGTGGCGCTTCGCCAGTCGCGCGCGCCATGTCGCGCCGCCTGGTCCAGGTCCGGGCTGCCGCTGCCGGTCTCGATCAAGACCGACGTCACCTGCCCGTCCTCCCAGACATCGAGCACCAGCACCGCACGCGTGTCCGTGACGATACCCGGCGGGCGCAACGGGATGCCTGGTGGCGTCACCTTGAATCCGGCGGCGGCCAGATCAACCTGCACCTCGCCACGATCGCGGCGCGGCATCGGCGCCGGCGGTTCGGGCGGCGGCCGCAGTGCCAGTCCCGTACGCTCGATCAATAATCCAGCCGGCGGCATCGCCCGCTCGGCATGCACGTCGTGACGCGGCGTGCGCCCGGTCGGCACCTCGATCACCCGCTCGGCGCGCGGCACCGCATCCGGCCCCTGTGCACGCGCGGGATCGGCGGCGGGCGTCCCGATCAACAAGGCCGCACGCGACGCCAGAATGTCCCGTCGGGTCGACGACCCGCTCCCGGCCAGCGTGGACATGGTCAAGACATCGCTGCCCAGCATCAGCGTGTTCACGTCGAATGCGCCGGCATCGGCGCCGACCATGCGCTCGCGCCCTTCGAGCATGCCGGCGATCACCAGCGCGCCCAGCGACAGCTCTTCGTCCTTGTCCACCACCGTTGCCGCGTAGGCTTCCCACAGCCGCCGGTCCATCGGCGCATAGGCGAACAGCACCTCCTGCAGCGCATGGACCCGCCACAACCGTCGCTCCATCGCGGCATCGGACTCGGCATCGACGGCCGCGTCACGGCCCAACCACCGCGATACCGCCAGCGTCCTGAGATCGATCGCCATCAACCGCAGCGGCACGTTGATGTTCGACGCAGACTGGTCCCACATCTGTTCCAGCAGTTCCACCTGCCGCGCTTCCAGCGTCTGGATCTGCTCGGCGGAGGCCGGATCCGGGGCCGGGGCCGGCACGCGTCGTCCGCGCGCATCCCGACCGCCGACGTTCAGCTTGCCCAGCGCCTCCACGGTGTCGTTGTAGGCCAGCCGCAGGCGCTCATAGGCGGCCGCATCCTCCGCCACCCGGGGCGGGTTGCGCGCCCAACGGTGCAGCTCCTCAAGCAGCGCATCGGCGCCCTGGCGATCACCGCGCGCCGCGGCCCGTGCGGTCTCCTGCACCTTGGCCACCATCTCGCGTTCGAAGTGGGCGCGCGAGTACCAGTGCGGCACGCGGCCATGCTGTTCCGGCGCGTCCTCGGCCCGTTCCACCGGCGCGGCGTTGCGGGCGGCCCGTTCCGGCGACAGGCCGGTGACAAAGAAGATCAGGAAGAACACGAAGCCCAGACCACCGCCGGCGAGCAGATAGCTCAACGCGCGGTCCTGCCACGCCACGCGCAGGAACGACAGCACCGACACCGTGCCGCCCAGCAGCACCGCCGTGCGGAACGCCGCGCGGCTGTCGCCGAGCGGGCCGGTGGCCAGCAGGTTGCCCACCCAGGCGATGGCCCCGTACACCAGCGCGCCCGTCCAGCCCCAGAACGGCGACAGCCCGATGAAGACCACCACAGCGATGATCAGGATCGCGACGACCTTCATGGCCGTCTGCTCAGGATCAGCACCGGCACGAACAGGACGAAGGCCAGGATCGCGATGCCCAGCATGACCAGATGTATCCCCAGCGGCAGGCCGTCGGCCATCGCCGGCACCGCCAGGTCCGCATAGCGCCGGAAGGCCGGCATGCCCCACCCCATTACCCAGCCCAGCAGCAGCGTGCCGATCAC
The DNA here is from genome assembly GCF_049545475.1 of Stenotrophomonas sp. NPDC077461. NCBI lineage: Bacteria > Pseudomonadati > Pseudomonadota > Gammaproteobacteria > Lysobacterales > Lysobacteraceae > Stenotrophomonas > Stenotrophomonas sp. NPDC077461. Next base: position 5,952 of record NZ_JBMWDO010000001.1, on the reverse strand, counting down.
CGCCATCGCGGCCCGCGTACCGATGCCGGGCAGCGTGCTGGCCGTGCCAGCCTGACCTGCCGGCGCCGTGTGTCCGAGCGGTGCCCTCGGAGCCGCAGCGACGTGACCCGTCGGGCGGCGGGCGGGTTGCCGCCGCTTGCCACCGTTGCCGTCTTTGCGCCGCGACTTCGCCTTGGCCGCGCGCGCACTACCGGCCAGCAGCGCCGCACGTGCGCAAGCCGCGCACGGCATGCCGGCGAAATGCTGATGCGCGGCATCCCGGCTGCATTTCACCAGGTGCCCTGCACTGCGCCGCGCGTAGTCCAGCAGCAGCGTGGCCCATTCCTGCGCCGTCGGCCGGCGGCGCGCCTCGGTCGAGAACGCGCGGTCGAACAGCTCGCGCAACGCTGCCGGAAACGCCTCATGGCCGCTTACCGGCGACGGCAGCATCTGCGCATGCGCCTTGCGCCCGTATGGGTACAGGTTCGCGGCGATCCGCCCTGGCAGGTCGCTGGGCAGCGCCGCCCCCTTGGGCCGCCCCGCATAGGGGTGCAACCCCGAGTTGAGCAGCTGGAACACCATCACCGCGAGCGCGAAGCGATCCTGCGCCTCTTCGGCACCGGCGCTCACGCCCCGCTGCTGGAACTCGGCCGCCAGGTAGTCCGGTGTGACCTGCCCGGCCGGAAACCGCTCGCCCTTGCCCTGGATGCTGAAGCCATCGCAATCGAGCATCGCGATGTACAGCGTCTCGCGGTAGAACCGCACGTTGAGCGGCTTGAGGTCCACGACATAGTGCTGGCGGCGGTGCAGCGTTGCCAGCATTGCCGCCAGATTGGCGGCCAGGGTCATTTTCGCGCCAAGCCCGGTCGGCAGGCCTTCCGCGCGCGCCTGGCGTTCCTGCAGGACATGCTCCAGGTCGCTGGTGGCCGACACGTCCAGAATCGGCATGGTGAACCCTATGAACTGCCGCGCGCGGTCGCGCAGCAGGCTCACCGGCCAGGCGATCTGCACCAGCCGCTGACCGTTCTCTTCCACCGCCGGCAATTCCGGCTGCAACTCCAGCATCGCGCGCAGCTTGCGCTCGTACACCGGCGCATCCTTGCTGGAGTGGTACAGCTTGGCCACTTCCTGCGGCCGCTCCTTCAGCAGGAACACGCTGCCGGCGCCACCGCTTTTGAGCAGCCGCCCCAGCGTCAGCGGTGTGCCGCGCTGGTCGTAAATCGTGTCGCCGCTGCGCGTCGGCATCGGCTCAGGCCGGCAGCGCCACGAGCAACGTCTTGTCGTCGCCGGTGATCTGGTCGGTCCGCGGGTCCGCCAGCGTCGCGTGCAACGCGTCGCTGCCGTGTTCGCTGTCCACGCCGGCGAGATAGCGGAGTACTGGTGCAATGAAGGGCGGGAACAGGCTGTCCCCTGCGCGCGTCATCGCAAACGGCTGCACGCCGTCGGACATCAGCACCAGCGCCTGCACATCGCCCTCGAAGCGGGTCAGCCGCAACTGCTCGCGCCAGTTCGCACCGGTCACGAACCAGGTCTCATTGGCGTATTCGCCATTGGCCGGCAGCGAGACCGCATCGGCCATGCCGCCATTGAAGGCGCAGGCCGCCACGCCATCGCCGACGTGGAAGAACCAGCCGCCGCGCGCAGTGGCGATGGCCCCCACCAGCGTGCAGGCGTGATCGGAGAGCGTCAGCCGCTGCGCCGCCGCCACTGCCGCCAGCTGTTCGCGCGCGTCGTCCACAGCGGCTTCCAGCATCGCCCGCAGTACATCCACCGTCATCGCCAGCGGTTCATCGCCCAGCGTCGGCGCCCGGCACACCGCCTCGACCACGCGGGCGGAAAAATGCCGCGCGCCGACGTCGCTGTGCGCCGCCGAGCCCGCGCCATCGCAGACCACCGCCACCACCATCCCGCGCACGCATGCCGATGCGAAGGCATCCTGGCAGGGTTGCCCGCGATCGAGATGGGAACGCCCCGTGGCCGATGCGGCCATCACGCGCCAGGACATGGTCAGACCGGTACTTGCGACCAGCTGTCCGTCGCCGGCAGCTGCACCTGGCCGCCGGGCGTCGAGTTGGACACCACGCGCATGCTCGCGCTGAGCCACAGGAACAGTTCCTTGAACTGCAGCCCCTGCAGGCGCTTCACACCGCGCTCGCCATTGCGGCTGAACTGGCCAAGCACCCCCATATCGGCGTCGCCCACGGCAATGGGGAACACCGCCACCTTGTTCTGCTGCTCCGCATCGCGGCACTGCGCGGCCACCTCTTCCCACGCATCGGTGGGCTGGCCATCGGACATCAGGAACAGCCAGGGCCGCGTGTACGCCACGCCCGCCTGCCGGAAGCGGGACTTCTCGTCCTCGATCTCCTGCAGCGCCAGCTCCACGGCAGCGCCGGTCGGCGTGGTGCCATTGGCCACAAGCTGCGGCGCGGCGAAATCCATTGCATCGCACCAGTCGCCACTGATCGCAGCGTTGTCCATGCCGCCGTACTCCACCAGCAGCACGCGCACGCGCTTGGCCGCGATCACGTCGGCCTTCAATTCCTGCTCGAGCAGCTTCAGGCCTGCGTTCAACTGTTCGATCGGGCCGCCGCCCATGCTGCCGGAGCAGTCCAGTACCAGGATCAGCGGCGTGCGCTGCTCACTGTTGTCGACCAGCGAAACGTCGGGGATTGCGGCAATGGACATGGCGTCGAGCCTCCGTGCTCTTGGATCTGCGGAATATGTGAGGCGATTATAGGCCCGTCGGCACCATCCGATAGACCCCGCCCCCGCCTCTCCCCTACCATCGGGCCCTTGTGCGACGCGATGGGCAGATGTGCTTGAACAGCTTCAGCAGCTTCAACGGCCGCCGCAGCGGCAATGGAAAAGACGTCGCCATCCTCTCGCATGGCTTCGGCACCGACCAGAGCGCCTGGACCGCACTGCGGCCCTGGTTCGAGGCACGCTATGACGTGATCTCCTTTGATCTTGCCGGCTGCGGGCCATTGGGCGCTGACGCTTATGACACCGAGCGGCACGGCTCGCTGTTCGGCTACGCCGACGACCTGCTCGACATCATCGACGAGCTCGACCTGTGCAACTGCACCTACATCGGGCATTCGATGAGCGGCATGATCGGCGCAGCCGCCTCGGTGGCGCGACCGGATCTGTTCGAGCGCATGGTCATCATCGGCGCCTCGCCCCACCATCTCGACGACGACGGCTACACCGGCGGCTTCCAGCCGGATGACCTGGAGAATCTGTTCGAGAGCATGCGCGCCAACTATCAGGCCTGGGTGGCGGGTTTCGCCTGATCGGCAACCCGGTGTTTGACTTTATCAGCCGCACTCACCCTCTACTGCGCTTTGACCGAAACCCCATGCGGAAACCCGGCTTTCTCCGCCTTGACGGCTTGAGCTGCAAGCGACTCAGCGCTCTCTGCGCCCCTTTCCAAATCGGACAAAGAAGCCTGCCGCCTTGACCCCGCTCTTTCCACCCGGGGCACGGGACATCACCGCGCCCACAATCATGCCCTTGAAATCGCCATTCAAGGCGTCTGCGACAGTCCCCAACGGGCTTCCTATCGTGTTCAGGACCCAACTTGGCTCCCCTTTCCACGCCTGTTCAAACTCAGCCTCCGTCATGCACGCCCCCGTGCTTGTATAGCAGCGGCCGTCAGGGTCCGTGAACCTGTAAGGGTTGCTCGCAGCATAACGATAGCGATTGAACATTCCGACAGGATTCTCGTGAGCCGTCACCGGATCCACCGAAAGGAACACCCCCAACTGCGGATCCATGTACCGTTGCTGCATGTAGCTCAGCCCGGTCTCGCCGTCCATCACATGCCCAGTATAGCCCGGCCCATCCACCACTTTGCCTATCGGCGCACCGTACGGCTCGTAGTGGGTACGCTCGATCACCTGGCCGGATTGATTGGTGCTGGCAACCGGACTGCCGAGCGCATCGGTGTGCAGATAGGTGATGTTCGCGCTGGACGGCGTGTAATCGCGGCGAGCGATCAGGCTGCCCGCCAGATGGACGTACTCCCGCCCCAGGCCCTTGCGTCCATCCCTCTGGAACAGCAGCCGTTCGTCCTGGGCGTATTGCGAAAGAATGACGCCGGTTCCAGGGGCGGAAGCCACGATGCGACGCCCCAGCGCATCATAGCGATAGCTCTCCTTGCCGCTGACTTCACGCAGCCGGTTGCCATAGTCAACACTATGGTTGAGGCCGTTCTTCAGCTTCAGGTTGCCCTGCGGGTCGTAGCTGAGACCGATAAGCGTGTTGCCCGCTCCGTCGCGCACATTGGTCAGCCGGTTGCGGGCGTCATACCGGTAGCGATGGTCTTTGACTCCCGGCAGCATCCAAGGGGTTCACCCCAGTTGTTCCGCACTGGATGCGAATTGTCCGCGACTGTGGACTGCTTGAGCACCGTTAGCTCGGCCCAGGAAGGAACACCCTCCTTATCAATCAGTTCCGAAGGCACCCCAAACAAAAAGCCCCGACCAACGCCGGGGCTTTCTGCTGAACTGGTGCCGGAAATAGGAATCGAACCTACGACCTACGCATTCATATATCTACCCGCGCGTACTCGTCCGCAGGGAACTGCCAATTTTTGGGGGCGCCACGAGGAAACGACATCGAAAAGGCACCCGGAATGTCGACAGCTACTGCACTGAATACCTCTCCGCCGTCCTTTGAACGGAACTCTATTCCCGCATCGACAAGGATGCCATCCCGTTGCCACCGAAGGATGCTGATCTGGCCTACCACAAAGCCCACCAGTTCTGAGAGGCCAACCTGATTCCCATCGCTGACGGCACTTGGTGCCAAAGCAAGATTGATCGTCCCGTACTCATCCCAGCCACGAACCAGAGTGCTCGATGAAGTAATTTCAAGTGAGTACCCAGAACTGAACTCCAGGCAGGCCCACCACGCAAGGTCCGAGCACTGAGTAGCAGGAATGCAGCAACGCGTTACTTCCGCCCCACGCAACAAATCAAGTTGAACGAAAGAATCCAGCCCCTCAAGCTGCGCTGGAAGGTAGAGCGATCCATCAGCCAGACAATCAATCGTAGTGAAGGGTTTCATGTGGTTTATTTCCGTTAGCGGGAATGTCGATGCTCTTCCAACCTGAACTCTTGGTGTCGCGCCCGAACACGCCGTTCTCTCCGATTTTAGCTCCTGGCAGAGCGCTGCATCCCTCCCAACCGGCGCCACTTTGAAGAACGCTCGGCGCAGATCATCGCCGCAGGGGAAGCCACCGGTCATTTGGTGGCCGTGCTGATGGTCGACGTCGACGATCTCAAGAAGATCAACGACAGCCACGGCCACCCTGCGGGCGATGAGGTGCTGAAGATAGTCGCCAAGCGCTGCCGGGAGGCGCTGCGCGAGCGCGACCTGTTCGCGCGCTTTGGTGGGGAGGGCCGCCACGACCATCGAGATCGGCGATACCCGCATCAATGTAACGGTGAGCATCGGCGCCGCGCTGGGTGAGGCGCTGCCGGGGAGTGACCAGCCGCTGCTGGCCGAGTTGATCGCGCGCGCCGATTAGGCGCTTTACCGAACCAAGGCGGGCGGGCGTAACAGGGTTAGCATGGCATTGGACTGGGGGAAAGGGACATCGAGTGAAGCGCACCACGATCGCTGGAACTACTCCGCGTCAGAGGAGGCGCCGCCGAGCTGACAACAACTGTAATAACCCACCGTTTTCTGCTCAGGTCATGCGGTTAATGTGGCGGCATGAGCCGCGTCTGGGGTCATCATCTTCAGCGCCTGATGTGGGCGCTGTTGGTTGTAGAAGCCAATCCAGTCGCCAATGATCCGCAGGGCATGGACTTGGCTCTCAAACCGGTGTCGATGCGCGCACTGCTCCTTAAGCGTCCGGATCACGCGCTCCACCATCCCGTTCTGCTGCGGGCAGTGCGGTGTGATGAATTCCTGTTTCAGGCCGTAACTGCGCACCAGGCGCGTGTAGTCACGGCTGGTGAA